>NZ_JACIAP010000003.1:0-553623 GCF_014194875.1 Sphingomonas sp. BK481
CACGTTGTCGTCCATGGCGGCGTGATCGACCCGGCTATGCCCGGAGATCAAGGCGGCTACGCCGCTGAAGCTACACCACGCGGTGGGACACGATCTTGGCAACTTCATCCGCCTTGATAACGGCAGGCTTCCCAATAAGATCAACAAGAGCATTGATCTTAGGCAGGGTGGCAGAGAGGGCTTCAATCTCAGAAGCGATAGCGGCAAGTGTGGTATTCTGGGTCATTGGTTTTTTCCTTGTATGTATTGAGGGGATTGAGATTAGCGCTGTGGAGTAGGCGCAAAGACGCCAATCTTAAGCTTCTCATGGCGGTAGGTTGCGATGGTACCTGTATCTGTATCAGCAGCGGCCATAAGCTTAGCAATAGACGGGCGGCCCGCTGGCTTACATTTAGCGTAATCAGGAAGCGGGATGCCGAGAACATCAAGGCATAAGCGGAACCCGCCACGGATACGGCTATCCACCTTTTCGATATGATCGATAACGCGAGGATCGTTGAGGCGGCTAAGGTCAATAGGAACGGGGTTCATGGTTGGTCCTTCAAATTGGCGGAGTAACTTAGTCAAATATTACAGACAGAGGCCCCTCTTGCCCGTAAGCAAAAGGAACCGGTTAGATTAACGATGTGGAAAGGGCGGCCTGTCAGCTACCAACAGGGCAACGCAATAGCTGACAAGCCTTAGTATCCGCGTCTATCATGGGCGCAACTCGACGGAATTTGGATTTGTCCGGGGTGATAGATACGGAGACTATAGGGAGAGGAGCGGCTAGCTTATGCGCCGTACATATTGCTAGCCATGAAGCGGACCTGTTTAGGTTCAACGCTCCTACATTCCTCAGATTAGCATAGTAGGTAGATCACTGGATAACCAATGACGAAAACCAGAGTATCTAGTTAGTAGCGATATAAAGGCACAGGGTATGCCTCGATATAGCTTACTATGCTAATCTGAAGGATGCGTATGAGATATGCGGATTAGGGCTGTAGAGTACCGATGATATATACATAGATATAATACTATCTATTATCTTCTTAGATTAGGAATACTGAGCTGTATCCGGTCGTCCCCTCGTCCTTCCTTCTACAGATAGATATCCGTATTGAGGCACTTTAGAGGAGCAACTACAGCTATATCATCTTCTTGAGTTAGATCATACGTCGCTTGTATTGCCGGTGTCCCGATACCCATGACATTGACTGCAAAGTCGTCACGCTCGTCGCCTTCCGGCTAACCATTGCTGGCTGTGGTATCATAGCATTTGCGTATGCTCTGCCGCTTTCACGGCTTACGTTCGTAGGGCTTCCTACCTTTGGCGGTAAATCATTAGTGTTCCGCCCGCGAGTAATTCGGGGCAGGCTGGTTTGTATTGCCTAATGGTACTGGAATAGGCGGATGAATTGATCCCGCTCGGGAGGTCAATGTTCCTCTATCCTAACGGTCCTGAAATGCCCGGACACGTTAATCCGTGGTTTTGTTCCATAGGGGACCAAAATGCCGGACGAGTTAATCCGCTTTCGCATCATCCCTGAATAAGCCCCTCTCAGACTCATTCCGGTAATCAGGCTGGGCAAGTACCCGGACCCCTCCTAATCGAGTCTGACGGGGCTGAGGCGGCGCATACGCGGGCCCTCCCGTCACTTGCCCGGTATCAGCTTGGGGAGTACCCCGATCATGCAGCGCAATACCGGGATACCGTGGCCTTCGAGATACCGAAGTGCGCCATCGTCTGACTGATCGTGGCCCCGTTCGCCTTACGCCAGTCGGCTACCTCTTTCGCATCAGCGGCCCACGGACGGCCCAAGCTAGCCTTGCCACGATGCGTCAGGCCCGTTGCAGCTATCGAGGCACGAGCCGCTACCCGGCCAGTCTCACACCGCTCCTTGATCCGATGCCGTTCCATATCAGCCATCTGGGCTAGGACGGCCACGATCAACTCGCCTACGCCACGCCCAATAGGTCCAAGGCCCTTCACGTCTAGCGTTACGCCCCGCTCTAGCAGGCGGCGAACCGTAGCCTGTACGTCCAAGGCATCACGGCCCAACCGATCGAGGGCATAGACGTACAGCGTGTCCCCTTCCCGAATGTAGTCCAGGAGCTTTCCGAAGCCGGGACGGTCTGCCGCCAACGTTGCTCCGCTTACGCCTTCATCGCTGAACTCACGGTCAAAGCCATCACCTAGCGCTTGGCGCTGGGCTTCAATGCTCTGGGCTTCGGTCGATACGCGGAAGTAGGCAATGCGGCTCATGGCTTCATCCTCACAAGATATGCCGGATATCTGAGGCATCCTCTTAACTCTGTCAAGTATGTTGTGAGGCATAGTGAGGATACCGCTGAGGCATGACTCACAAGCTACAACATGAGAGGCAGGCTGTAGAGGGTGATAGCGCTACACTAGGCTAGGGCTTGGCAACTGTGACACGTCATGCAGGGATGAAGAACCACGCGCGATAATGCAGGTCGCGCTAGGCGTGTCATAATCGCCCGAGGCTGTAACCGGGCATACGGGGTAAACCGTGCTCACTCTAATCGGAGTGACCCTCTCGCAAATCTCTATCAAAATTTGGCCGTAGCCGATCGTGATGTGATCAGAAACAACGCCTCGGGCAATCAGCCATAGAACGCTGATAGGCTATCAGTAGGCTTCTGCCTAAGCTTTATCGTATCTTTACCTATACGGTCCAATATATAGCCCCACTTCAAACCAGCTTTTTCTATGTATAGGCGCGCGGAGCCCGGCACTAACTTTAGTGTCGCGTCGACTTCATTAAAGCGCATAGCTTTGGTATTATCGACAGATGGCCTACTACCCATCCAGCTTTCAATGAGCGAAATGCAATCATTCTCATCGTCAGTTAATCCATGTTCCTCAGCAATAGGTTCCACTGCAATAATTGGTGTAGGCACGCGAGGGCCTAATTTGTTGATCCTCGTTCTAATGCGATTGCAAGCTGCACCGAGAGCCGCGAGTTGATTGCCGTCCTGCCTATCTATGTCGTATTCCGCTGGTGTAATACCAAGTAGATCAGTCGGCAAGTGTAGCTCTTCTGCATTTCTAGGCTTAATTATAAAGCAACGCTCTGGGCCCAATCTTCCAGCAAAAAGGCCAAGCTCAAAGATTACGTTATCTCGGACAGTTGAGACGATCCCTTTGCGCATATCCGTCAAATCATCAGGGGCCATAATGAATATAGCAAAGTCGTTAACGTCTAACTGGTCGACTAGGTCCGCCATCGTACTCCTAGACGGCTGGAACACCCCTTGCGTCCATACGGTGGCTTCTACGTCATAATTTAAGCCCTCCTGTACATCGTAGGCCAGATCAACGCGCTCCGCAGAGGAGCCAATAAAGACACGTGGTTTCATGCCCCAAACGTACCGTTCCGCCCCCACCATTGGCAAGCGTCAGAACCAACCGAACTGGTATCGACGCGATCTTGCCTCCTCTCGTACAAAAGGCTAATACAAGCGTCCCGACGCTAAATAATAGTCGTTATATTTCAATGCCTTAGAGGGCATTTAGTAAAGTCCTCTTCCGGGCACCATATCTCGCCAGGCGGGTGAGACGACGGTCAGCGCCTTAGGCGGACCGTCGGGCGACAGATCGGCAATGCCCCAAGCAATCAGATCTTAGCTCACGAATTACCGACCACCTCGGCAACCGAAGCCCGGTCCACCCCCGTCAGATCAGCGCTCCAGCGCCAGGCCTGCTGCCCGGGTTCGATGCACTGCGGCACGCGCGTCCGGCTTGAGCTGGCCGACCTCAGCCACACGCCGCCCCAGACTTCGGAAGGACTGTCAAGGACAGTGACGGGTTCGGGTCAACCGTCCTTCCTCCGCAGTAGCATTCAGGTCCATGGTATCGGTCCCATATTCATTCCACGGATCAATCAGGCCTGATCTGCATCATAGTTAATGAAGATATCGGACATTATCCCCTATAGTAAGTGTCTGCCCGGACCACTTCGCGATCTTCCTGGAGACTGCATCCAAGCCGGGGAAATTGCGTCTTGAGACCGTGCGGCACGGCTTTTGGAAGAAAATGCATAGCAAATGACATAATAGGTTCAAATCGGATGTTGATTATAGGGCGCTATAGGCGTAGGCGTCGATCAAAGACTGGAGCATATCATGTCCGAAGACATTATTGAGCTGAACGCTGTTGAATTGGCGACCGAACTGACGATCGCGTGGCTGACAAACCCCAATACGCGCACGTCCGCCGAAGAGGTTCCGTCGTTCCTCGGCAAGATGCACGACACCGTGTCTGCATTGCTGGGCACGTCGACGGAGGAGCCCGTGGTCGAGCCCGTCGCCGAATACACCCCGGCAGTCTCGGTCCGGAAATCGCTGGCATCGAAAGATCACATCATCTCGATGATCGACGGCAAGCCATACAAGACACTGCGCCGCCACCTGGCGACGCACGGCATGACGCCGATCGAATATCGCGAACGCTACGGGCTGAAGCCGGACTATCCAATGGTCGCCGAGACCTATTCGGAAAGCCGCCGTGCCATGGCCAAGAAGATCGGTCTCGGTCGCAAGCCCGGCGCCCGCAAGACCGAAGCCCCGGCTGCCGCGCCGCAGCGCAAGCGCAAGGTCGAGGCTGTCGCCGAATAAGCAACGCGGGTCGATCGATACGAGCGCCTGCAGGGGCCGGTGGTTCGCCACCGGCCCCTTTTCGCATTAGGCAGGTCGCACGCGCCACTGCCGCCCCTCACCGCCCCGGTTGACACCGGCCGGGGCGTCGCGCCGGACTAGCTGCCGAAACGACCCCGACGGTAGAGCAGGGTGATCGCGACGCGCCGGTTGCGCGGATCGCTCGGGTTCTTGACGATCAGCGGCTCGCGGTCCGCGACACCCTCGATCCGTTCGAAGCGCGCCTCGGGCGTGCCGCCGGCGAGCAGCCGCCGTCGTGTCGCCTCGGCGCGGCCCGACGAGAGCATCCAGTTGTTCATCGCGCGCGGATCGCCATAGGGCACGCTGTCGGTGTGCCCGCGGATCATGATCGGGTTCGCCGACCCGGCGATCGATCCCGCGATCATCCCGATCAGATCCCCTGCCCTGGCGTCGAGCGCCGTCGTGCCCAGCGCGAACATGGAATAATCGGCATCGTCGATCAGGTCGATGCGCATCCCGTCCTGGGTCGGCACGAAGCGGATGTGGCTCGCGAGACGCGACAGGTTCTTCGACTGTTCGATCTGGCGGAGCACCTTGCGGCGCATCGCGTCGAAATTGCGGCGATCCTCCGCATTCAGCGCGTCGAGCCCCTTCTTGTTGCCCTTGGGCCCGGTGCCGGTGTCCGCGCCGCCCGCGCCCGCATTCGGAATGGCGATCTGCGGCAGGCTGGTCTGCCCCGCTTGCGGACCGATCTTGTTCTTCGACAGGATCGATTCGCCACCGAGCAGCGCACCGCCGCCGATCCCCAGCGTGTGCGTGTCGATCAGCGTCGGCGCGAAATAGTCGGCAATGCCCTTGCGCTGTTTCTCGGTCGTCGCGCCGAGGATCCACAGCAGCAGGAAGAACGCCATCATCGCGGTCACGAAATCGGCATAGGCGACCTTCCAGGCACCGCCATGATGGCCGCCATGGCCCTCGATATAGACCTTCTTGACGATGATCTTGGGCGGCTGGTTCGCCCCGTGCGGCGCGCGTGCCATCCTACTTCCCGCGCAGCCCGTCAAAGACTTCAGCGAAGCCCGGCTGGTTGCGGTGCGCGATCCCCGAGCGCGCCGCCTCGATCACCAGCGGCTGCGGATGACCGTGGAGCGAGGCGATGATGATCTGCTTCACCACGCCGTAGATCGAGGCATCGGCGTCGAGCACCTGCTTCAGCCGGTTTGCCAGCGGCGCGACCATGCCATAGGCCAGCAGCACGCCCATGAACGTGCCGACCAGCGCCGACCCGATCATCGAGCCGAGCACCGACGGCGGCTTGTCGATCGATCCCATCGTCTTCACCACGCCGAGCACCGCCGCGACGATACCGAGCGCGGGCAGCGCGTCGGCGAGGCTGGTCAGCGTGCCGTGCGCGCTTTCCTCCTCGTGATGATGCGTCTTGATCGACTGGTCCATCACCTCCTCGACCGCGTGCACGTCGAGCGTACCGCTCGACACCACGACGAGGCGCAGCGTGTCGGCGATCAGGTTGATCAGCGCGTGATCCTTCAGCAGCTTGGGGTATTCGGCGAACACCGCGGAGGAATTGGGATCCTCGACATGCGGCTCGAGCGCGATCGGCCCGTCGACGCGCAACATCTTCATCAGCTTGCTGACGAGGAAGATGACGTCGAGATAATCCTGCTTCTTGTATTTCGGGCCCTTGAACACCTTCATCAGCCCGCCGCCGAGCCCTTTGAGTTCCTTGCCCGAATTGCCGATGATCAGCGCGCCGGCGGCCGCACCGCCGATGATAAGCATCTCGTGCGGGATCGCCTCGAGCACGGGGCCGAGCGCCCCGCCGGTGAACGCGAAGCCGCCGAACACCATGACGAGCAAAACGACGATGCCGATAATCGGAAACATGGTGCTGGAAATTCCCCCAAAGCCCGGAACGCCGGCCCTGTCACCGGAGGATTAACCGGATTTCGTAGCCATCCGGTTACCGGACCCGCCCGATCCGCTCTATAAATGCGCTCAGCGAAGATAATCGAACAGCGACAGCGCGCTGAGCTTCGAGAAGCTCGCCTGAGTCGCCGACAGGATCGTCATCGTCTTCTGCAATTCGGTGATCGTTGTCGTGATGTCGGTGCCCTCGATCGACTGGCGGGTATCCTCGCGGTCGACCGCGACGTCCTTCAGCCGGGCGGTTTCCAGATCGACCCGCGACGCGCGCGCGCCGAGCGACGCCTGGATCGACGACACCTGTTCCGACGCCGCCGACAGATCGTCGAGTGCGGTATCGAGCGCGGCGGGATCATAGCTTTCGGCCTGGAGCGCGGTCGCGATCGCGCTCAATACCGCCAGCGTGTCCTTGCCGTCGGCGCGCAGCACGCGCGACGCCGATTCGTTCGCCTGGACGCTCGCGCCGTCGCCGACCGGGATCGGCGAGACGCTGGTCGCGGCCAGCGCATAGCTGCCATCGGCCTGCTTCACCGCCGCGGGACCGCCATCCGCGCCGCCGAAGATCGGCTGGCCGCGCAGGTCCTTCACGTTCGCGAGACTCGCGATCGTATCGACGATGCCCGCAATTTCGACGCCGATCGCCTTGCGCGCATCGCCGCTCAGCGTGCCGTTGCGCGCCTGCACCGTGAGTTCGGACACGCGCTGCAATTGCGCGGTGATCGCGCTGAGCGTGGTGTCCGACTGTTTCAGCACCGATGCGGCGGTCGTCAGATTCGCGGCATAGGCCTTGTCGTCGACGGCATCGCGCGCGAGCCCCGCCAGCCGCTGATAGGCGGCGCTGTCGGACGAGGGCGCGGTGAATTTGATGCCGGACGAGATCTGCGTCTGCAACGCGTCCGCCTGCTTCGACAGCGTATTCATCGCCTTGGCCGAGCGTTCGTAGAACAGGCTGGTCGCGATCTGCATAAGGCCTACCGGATCTCGAGGATGGTCTGGAGGATGTCGCGCGCGGTCTGGATGACGCGGCTCGACGCCTGATAGGCCTGCTGGAAGCGGAGCAGGTCGACCGCCTCGCTGTCGAGGTCGACACCGCTGCCCGAATCGCGTGCGGTCACTGCGCCGTCGCGGATCGCACCCTGCGCATCGCCGACCAGCCTGCGCTGTTCGAGCGACGCCGCATTGCTCGTGATCATGTTGGTCAGCCGCTGTTCGCTGCCCGTCGTCGGGTCGCGCGTCGCGAGCAGCGCGGTCAGGTTCGACGCATCGCGCGCGCCGCCGGTCGCCCCCGCCGCGGCAATGCCGCGCGGGTCGGTCAGCGCGACGGTGATGCTGGTCGGCGTGTCGCCTGTCTTGAACAGCGCCGCACCCGGATTGCCGTCGAGATCGCGCCCCTGCGCCTGGATGGCGTTGACCTGCGTGGTGAAATCGGTCGCGATGCCGTTGAGCGTGTCGCGCGCCGCGACGATCTTCTGCGCGCCCTCGGCATAGCCGGCCAGCGCGCCACCCGACGGCGTCACCGCCGATGTCGTGCCCGTCCGCTGCACGACGAACCCCACCGCGCCCTCGTCATTCTTCAGATAGCTGACATTGCCCGCATCGGGGCCCGCCACGAATACCGGGCCGCTCGCGCCGCCCAGCCGCACCGTCGCACGGCCGAGATCGTCGAACTCCGTACTGATATCGGTGATCGTGCTCATCTGCTCGAGCAACTGGTCGCGCTGGTCGCCGAGCTGCGCGGCGTTGGTCGATCCCTTCTGGCTGCGCGCGATGCCGTCATTGACCTTGGCCAGCGCGGTGCCGAACGAATTGAGCGTCTGCGTCGCCTGCCGCGTCGCGGTGTCGAGATCGGCCGCCGCGGTGTCGAGCGCCTTGCCCGTCGCGGTGAACGCCGCGGCCGCGCTGGTCGCGGATTCGAGCATCACCGACCGCGCCGGGACCGAGGTCGGGTCCGCCGACAAGGTCTGCGCGGCGGAAAAGAAGCTGGTGAGACGATCGCCGAGCTTGTTGTCGGTCAGCGACGTCTCGATCCGCCCGAGCCAGGCCGCCGCGGTCTCCGTCCTGGCAAGATCCGACCCGGCGTTGCGGACCGCGAGCGAACGGAACGTGTCGGCCGATCGCGAGATGCCGGTGACGGTGACGCCGTTGCTGCCCGTCGCGACGCTCGCATTGATGCCACTGCCGATCGAGGTCACCTGGCCGAGATTCGTCGTCCGCCGGGTATAACCCGCGGTGCCGGTGTTCGCGATGTTCTCGGACACGGTATTGAGGGCGGTCTGATACGCCCGCACGCCCGACGCGCCGATCGACAGGAGGTCGCTCATGGCGACGGCTCTGCCGCGCCCGGGTTAAGATCGGATTGCGATTTGGCGAGGAAATCGGTCATCGCCTTGCCGATGCCGAGCGGCGTGTGCTCGGCCATCGTCTGCGCGACGCGCGCGTCCTGCATCTCGGTAAAGGTGTCGAGCGCCTTGGATTCGAACAGCGAATCGCTCAATTTCGCCTGGCGCATGCTCTTCAGCATCATGCCGGTGAAGACCGCCTCGAACTTCTTGCCCGCCTTGTCGAGATTGTCGTTCGACTTGAGCCGGCTCGTATCGGTCGAGATGCCGCCCGCATCGATCGGGCCGGGGGCTGCGATCGGGCTCACAGGACGATCAACTCGGCCTTGAGCGCGCCGGCTTCCTTCAGCGCCTCGAGGATCGCGACCAGATCGGCGGGCGACGCGCCGATCGCGTTCACCGCCTTGACGATGTCGGCAAGCTTGGGGCCGGGGTTCAGCAGGAACATCGGGCGACGCTCCTCCTCGACCGCGACCGCGCTGTTCGGCGTGACGACGGTCTGGCCCTGGCTGAACGGCGCGGGCTGGCTCACCTGTGGCTTCTCGTCGATCCGCACCGTCAGCTTCCCATGCGTCACCGCGGCAGGCCCCACGCGCACCGCGGAGTTTATAACGACCGTACCGGTGCGCGCATTTACGATTACTTTTGCCGAGGGCTCGGCGGAGACCACGTCGAGATTCTCGATCGTCGACATCAAGGTCGCGCGGATATCGGCGCCGACGGGCGCGCGGACCGCGACCGAGACCGCGTCGATCGCCTGTGCGCTGCCGAAGCCGAGCTTCGAATTGATCGCGCCCGCGACGTTCTGCGCGGTGGTGAAATCGGCGCGCGCCAAGTTGAAGGTCAGCATCGGCGCGCTGTCGAACCCGGTCGCAACCGCGCGCTCGACCGTTGCGCCCTCGGGGATGCGTCCGGTCGAGGGGATGTTGACGACGATCTTCGACCCATCCGCACCTTCCGCGCCGAGCCCGCCGACCGCGAGATTGCCCTGCGCCATTGCATAGATCTGGTTATCCGCGCCGAGCAGCGGCGTCATGATCAGGCTGCCGCCGCGCAAGCTCTTGGCCTTGCCCATCGACGCGACGGTGATGTCGAGCCGCTGGCCGGGCTTGGCGAAGGGCGGCAGTTCGGCGGTGATCATCACCACCGCGGCGTTCTTCATCCCCGGATTGGCGTTGGGCGGCAGCTGCAGCCCGAAGCGCGACGCGACGGCTTTCAGCGACTGGACGGTATATTCCAGATTGTCGTCGCCCGTGCCGGGCAGCCCGACGACGATGCCGTAGCCGGTCAGCTGGTTCGACCGGATCCCCTGGAACCCGCCCAGATCCTTGATCCGGTCGGCAGACGCCGGTGCTGCGATCAGGAGCGAGGCGAAAAGGGCGAGCAGGAAGCGCATGGTCACGGCCTCAGAAAGGGCTGACGACGGAGAAGAAGCGGCTGAGCCACCCCTGGCGGCCGGCGCGGGCGACATCGCCCTTGCCGGTGTACGAGATCTGCGCATCGGCGACCCGCGTCGACAGCACGCGGTTGTCGCGGTCGACATCGGCGGTGCGCACCAGCCCCTTGATCTTGAGGAACTCGTCGCCGCGGTTGAGCGTCACGCGCTTCTGCCCCTGAACGAGCATCGTGCCGTTGGGATAGACTTCGGCGACCGTCACGCTGACCTCGCCCGACAGCGAGTTCGCCTGGTCGGCGGCGCCCGCGCCGTTGAAGTTGCGCCCGCCGCTGATCGTCGCATCGGCGCGGTTGAACAGGTTCAGAGCGCCCGTCGTCGGCGGAGTGATGCTCGCCGAGCCGCTGCTGTCGAGCTTCGAGCCCGAGGATTTCGACGCCGCGGTGCGCTCGACCAGCACGATCGTCAGCGGATCGCCGACTTTCCGCGCACGCCAGCCCTCGTACAGCGCGGCATAGCCGTCCTGCGCCTGGAAGATCGATCCGGTCGCGGGCGACGCCACCGGCACGGGCAGCGGCCGTGCGACTGTGAAGTCCTCGGGCGGCGCCTTCTTGCCGAACAGCCTGGCCTGCGCCGACAGCGGCGCGAGCGTGCCGGCGACAATCGCGAGGAGCGCGATCGACGCGCGCGTGGGGATCGGAAATGCCATGATGCGCCCTGCGATCAGATGTTCTGGTTGACGTATTTCAGCATGTCGTCGGTTGCCGAGATCATCTTCGAATTGACCTCATACGCACGCTGAGTCTCGATCATGTCGACCAGCTCCTCGACGACGTTGACGTTCGACGCCTCAAGCATCCCCTGCCGCACGCGACCGCGGCCATCCTGCCCGGCGACACCCAGATTGGCGGCACCCGACGCGGCGGTCTCGACCAGGTAATTGTCGCCCGTCGCCTGGAGCCCGGCACCATTGGCGAAGCTCGCGACCTGGATCTGGCCGATCTGCTGCGCTTCTGACTGGCCGGGGATCGTCGCCGACACGGTACCGTCCTGGCCGATCGTGATGTTGGTCGTGCCCTCGGGCACGGTGATGCCGGGCATCACCTGATAGCCTTCGCTCGTCACCATCAGCCCCTCGGGGCTGCGCGAGAAATTGCCCGCGCGGGTGTAGCCGAGCGTGCCGCCGGGCATCTGCACCTGGAAATAGCCGTCGCCGTCGAGCGCGAGGTCGAGGCTGTTGCCGGTCGTCTGCATCGACCCCTGCGTATCGATCCGCGCCGTGCCCTGAATCCGGACGCCGGTGCCGAGGTTGAGCCCGGTCGCGTATTTGGTCTCGGACGTCGACTGCGCGCCCGGCGCGGTCACGACCTGGTACGCCAGCGTCTCGAACGCGGCGCGATCCTTCTTGAACCCCGTCGTGTTGACGTTGGCGAGGTTGTTCGAAATGACCCGCATGCGCGTATCCTGGGCATCGAGCCCGGTACGCGCGATATGCATGGCGGAACTGCTCATGGCCTAATCCTTCCTTAGCTCGGCAGGCGCATCAGCGATGCACCGCTTTCATCCATGTCCTTGGCGGACTTCAGCATGTTGGCCTGGACCTCGTAGCTGCGCTGATTCTCGATCATGTCGACCAGCGCCTGCGTCATGTTGACGTTCGATCCCTCGATCGCCCCGCCCTGCACCTTCGCATCGAGATCCTCGGGCAGCACGCCGCCACCGCGCACGCGCAACAGGTTATCGAGCCCCTTGACCGTGTCCGACCCCTTGGTGTCCGCCAGCTTCAGCTTGTCGATCACCTGCGGCGCATTCGCGTCGCCACCCTGCGGCACGATCGAGATCGTCCCGTCGCCCGCGATCGAGAGCGTGTCATAGGGCGGGATCGTGATCGGCCCGCCCGATCCCATCACCGGAAAACCGTCGCCGGTCTGGAGCACCCCCGATGGCGCGATCTCCAGGTCGCCGCGCCGCGTATAGGCTTCGGAGCCGTCCGACGCCTGGACCGCGAGCCATGCGGTCGCGCCGGTGACCGCGACGTCGAGCGGCCGGCCCGTGGTCTGGATCGCCCCCGGCGCGCGGTCGGCGTCGGTCACTTCCTCCGACGTCGGCGCGCGCGCCTCGAACTGCTGGCCACCACCCTTCAGGTCGATCCGGTCGAACACCACGCGGTCGGCGCGGAATCCGGTGGTCGACGCGTTCGCCATGTTGTTGGCGATCGCCGACTGCGCCGCCATGTGCGCGCGCAGTCCCGTCGCCGCGGTGTAGACCAGCTTGTCCATTCAGGTTTCTCCGTCCGCGCCCTGGATCAGCTGCGGATGTTGAAGATGGTCTGCGAGATCTGGCTCGCGGTATCCAAGGCCTTCGAGTTCGCCTGGAAGTTGCGCTGTGCCGCGATCAGCGAGACGAGCTCTTCCGTGATGTCGACGTTCGAGCGCTCGATCGTCCCCGACATCAGCTTGCCGAAGCCGTTGACGTCGGCGATGCCGAGCTTGGCCTCGCCCGAGATGCCGGTCGCTGACCAGTAGCTGCTGCCGAGCTGGCGCAGACCCTCGGGGTTCGAGAAGTTGGCGAGCATCACCTGGCCGAGTGCCTGCGTGTCGCCGTTCGAGAAGCTCGCCTTGACGATGCCGGACTCGTCGATCGTCACGCCCTGGATCTGGCCGACCGCCTTGCCGTCCTGCGCGCGCGCGGCGACGTTGAACGCCGATGCCAATTGCGTGGTGTCGAGCCCGAAGGTGAAGCCGAACTGCTGCGTCGTGCTGCTGCCTGCAGTGGTGAACGGGTCGAACGCGACCGCAGTGGTCGGTGCGGTCAGCTTGCCGGTGGTGTCGAAGTCCAGCTTGACGCTTGCCGCACCGTTGGTGGTCATCGGCTTGTCACCGACATAGCTGAACACTTCCCAGCTGCTCGTATTGCCGTTGGCGGCATCGGGCGTCGTCGTGCGCTTGAAATAATTGGTCAGCGTCTGCGCATTGCCGCTCGCATCATAGATCGTCGTCTGTGCCGACTGGTTGTAGCTGGTCGGGTCGAACCGGTCGAACGTCGTCGTCGACGGGATCGCGGCATTGGCGCTGAGATTCAGCGACATCGACACGTTCGCGGTCGGGACCGCCTTGCCGCTGGTGGCGGGAAGCTGAAGGCTGACCGCGGAATCGAGCCCCGATGCGACGACCTTGCCCGACCCGTCGACCGGATAGACCTGAAGATGGCTGCCGTTCGAATCGACCACATAGCGATCGGCATCGACCAGGAAGCCGCCATTGCGCGTATAGTTGACGTTGAGCGACGTCGTGCTCGGCTTGACCACGAAGAAGCCGTCGCCCGACACGGCGAGATCGAGCGCGTTGGCCGACTGGATGAGATTGCCCTGGCTGAACTGCTGCCGATTGCCCTGCACCACGGTGCCCGAGCCGATCTGCTGCGCAGGGTTCAGCGACACGCTCGACGCGATCACGTCGGCGAATTCGGTACGGCTCTTCTTGAAACCGTTGGTCGAGACGTTCGCGAGGTTGTGCGAGATCGTCGACATTTCGGTCTGCGAGGCCTGGAGGCCGGAAAGCGAGGTATAGAAGGACATCGGGTTACTCCTGGAATTCTGGCAAGCAGCGGGCGATCAGCCGATCTGGCGAACCGCGGTAACGGGGACCTCACCGAGGCCCGGCAGCGTGAGGATGGCGGCACCGGTCGTCGTTGAAACCGACTGGACCGGCGCCCAGACAAGGTTCTGTGATGCAACGGTCGTGCCATTATTCTGAGCGTTGACGATGACCTTGAACGGCCCCGTCCCGGCATCCTCGCCGGTCGCGGTCTTGCCGTCCCAGTCGTAGTTAACGGTGCCCTTGTCGGCGCTGCCGAGCGACATGGTCTTCAGCACGCCGCCATTGGCATCGGTGATCGTGACGTTGACGTTGCTCGCCGCGGCGCCGAGCTCGATCCCGCCGGCCAGTCCGCCACTGGTCCGACCATAGGCCGTGTCGCCTGCGGTCAGCACGGTCTTGCCGACATAGGCCATTGCATCGCTGGCGCTGGTCACGTTCAGCTTGTCGGCGATCGACTTCATCGTCGTGCTCATCTCGGAAATACCGGCGAGGCTCGAGAACTGCGCCATCTGTGCGACCATCTGGGTGTTGTCGACCGGGTTGAACGGATCCTGATTCTGCATCTGCGCGGTCATCAGCTTCAGGAAGTCGGACTGGTTGAGCGTCGTCGAATTGGATGCCGTGGTCGTCGTCGCGGCGGTCGTCGCGCGCGTGATGCCGAGGTTCGAAAGCGTGGAGTCGAAGGAACTTGCCATGATCAGCGGCCTAGCTTGAGGGTATCGATGATCAGCGACTTCGCAGTCTGCATCACCTCGACGTTGTTCTGGTAGCTGCGCGCGGTCTCCATCATGTCGACCAGCTCGCGCGTTTCATCGACCGCCGCCTCGAAGATGTTGCCATCCTTGTCGGCCATCGGGTTGTTCGGATCGTAGCGCTTGGCGGGGGCCTCGCCGGCGGTGACGACCTTCTCGACATCGACCGTCGACATGCCGCTCGCGGCGTCGAAGCTGGTGCGGAACACCGGCTTCATCGTCTTGTACGCAGCCTCCGCAGACCCCGCGACGCCGCCCGCATTGGCGAGGTTCGACGCGGTGGTGTTCATCCGCAACAGCTGCGCGGACATCGCGCGGCCCGCGACCTGGAAAATCGTCATCGGCGCATTGGCCATCGCTTAGTCCCCCTTCAGCGCGCGGGTGACCTGGCTGATCCGCCCGTTCAGGAACGACAGCGTGGTCTGGTACTGCACCGCATTCTCGGCGAACGCGGTCTGCTCCTGGTTCAGCTCGACGGTGTTGCCGTCCATCGAGGTCTGCGTCGGCACACGGTATTTGGTCGCCGCGTCGATCCCGCCGGCGCCGTCCGTCTCGAGTGAAGCGAGCGCCGACTTGAAGTCGATGTCGCGCGCCTTGAAGCCGGGGGTCGAGGCATTGGCGATGTTCGACGCGAGCACCCCCATGCGCTGCGATCGCACCTCGAGGGCCGCACCATGAACGCCGAACAGCGAGTCACCTGACACTGGACCGAACTCCCGCGCTGGATTGCGCAAGCCTTCCAAAGCAATGCCCGTGCCAGTTGGCGCTCGCCGACCGGATAATGCCGCTTTGCCGCCCGGCGGCAAGCACGCGGCAACCCGGCCGGCAACGCCTTGCCGCCCCGGCAGAGGTGGCGGCAAGCGCGCCGGCAGGCATGGTGCCGACCCGTCGCGCAGCCGGCACACCACCGGCCCGCGCGAGTCCGCTCACCGGGGGATCGCGAACTGGCCCGGCCCTTGCAACGACTTGCGGGACATGATCACGCTCGCCCATCTGCTCGACCCTGCTGCCCTCGCCATCGTCGGCGGCGGCACGATCCTTGGCGTCGCCTTGCGGACACCGCTGCGCGATCTGGTCCGCGCGATCGCGGCGCTGAAGACGCTCGGCCGCGCCCGGCTCGACGGCGATGCGCTGCTCCAGCAGATCGTCGCGCTCGGCCGCATCGCCCAGCGCCACGGCGCGATGGCGCTCGACCGCACGGTCGTCGCCGATCCCGACATCGCCGCCGGTATCGCGGCGATCGTCGACGGCGCGACCGCCAGCGACGTGGCACTGCTGATCCGGCATCGCCGCCATGTGCGGATCGAACGCCACGTCGCCGCCGCCGAGGTCTGGGCAGGTGCCGCCGAACTCGCGCCCGCGATGGGCATGGTCGGCACGCTGATCGGGCTCGCGCAGATGTTCGCGACGATGAGCGATCCGACCGCGATCGGCGGCGCGATGGCGATCGCGCTGCTCGCGACGCTCTATGGCGCGCTGCTCGCCAACCTCGTCTTCATGCCGGTCGCCAACCGCCTGCGCGCGCAAGGCCGCAACGAGGCGTTCGAACGTGCCCGGATCGAGGCGCCACTGGTCGCGCTCGCCGCGCGCGAGGCCCCACGCGCACCGTTGATGAGCGTCGCATGACGGTCGGTGATTATCCCGAGCCGCAGCCCGGGCGTCCGCTCTGGCTGATCACGCTCGCCGATCTAGCCCTGCTGCTGGTCGGCTTCTTCGTGCTCCTCCAGGCCACGCAGACCGCAGGTACCCGTCCGCTCGCGCCCCGCGCGCTGGCGGCCGGGTTGCGCGAGGGTTTCGGCGCCTCCGTAACGCCAACCGTCGACACAGCGCGGCCGAGATCGCTCGCCCCTTCCGCGCCACGTGCAGTGGCCCAACCCACGGCCCTGCCCGTTGCGGCGGCCGGCATGCTCGACTTCGCGGTCGGTTCGGCCGCGCTGCCGACGTCACCCGACGCGCTGGCGGCCTGGGCGCGCGACGCGGTGCAGGACCCGCGCGTCCAGATCACCGTCACCGGATCGGTCGACGGCTCGCGCGGCGATGTCGACCCCGTCACGCGCAGCGCGGCGATCCTCGCCTCGGACCGTGCCCGCGCCGTCGCGGCCGCGATCGCCCATGTCGCCCCCGGCCGCGTGACGCTCGCGACCTCGCCGACCACCGGCCGCCGCGCCGCCATCGTCACCCAAGCCTTTGTCGGCGAACCGCCAAGGACCCCCTCATGATGCTCGCCCTGTTGATGATCGCTGCCGGTGCGCCGTCCGCCGGCTTCCAGGATATCGCCGCACTCGATCGCGCGGTCTCGGCATTCACCGGCCGGCCGATCGGTGCCGAGGGTGGCGCGCGGACGACGGTCGATTCGCGGTTGCGGCTCGCGACGTGCCCGACCGTCGCGATGTCGTGGCGGACCGAAGCGCATGACGCGGTGGTCGTCGCCTGTGCGGGCCCCGCCTGGCGCATCTTCGTCCCCGTCATCCGCCCAGCCTCGGCCCCCGGCGCGACGCCCGTCACGACCCGTGCGGCCTATGCCCCGGTCGTGAAGGCCGCCCCCGTCATCCGCCGCGGCGATCCGATCGTGATCGAGGCTGGCACCGACGGCTTTTCGATCAGTCGCGAGGGCGTCGCGCTGGCGGATGCCGCCCCCGGCGCACGCTTCATGGTCAAGGTCGACGACACCCGCACGCCGGTCCAGGCGATCGCGGTCGCCAGCGGCCGCGCGACGCTGCCCGGCTGGACGAATTAATTTTGTTAAAGCTTTTCGCACGCCGGCCGTTTCTCCCTCTGTCAGCAAGAACCAGAGGGTGCAGACATGGTGGAATCGATCGGCTCAAAGCCGTTGACGGGAGGCGAGCGCAGCGTCGCGCGCATCGCCGCGACGACGCCTGTTCAGCCATCCGCCCAGCCTCTGGCGCAGGCGCCCGACCGTGCGGTCGAGGCCGAACCCTCGGCAACCTCGTCGATTGCGCTCGCGCGGACGATGGCCGCCGCCGCCCCGATCAACGAAGCGCGCGTGGCCGCGGTGAAGAAGGCGGTCGCCAACGGCACCTTCCCGATCCTGCCCGCGACGATCGCCGACCGGCTCCTCGCCTTCAAACTGGAATGGGCACCGAATGACCCGGCGTGACGCCCTGGTGCGCGTGATCGACGCGCTGCATGCCGAGATTGCGGCGCTGAAATCCAACGATGTCGCCGGCTTGGAGCGCGCGACGACGCAAAAGCTCGACGGCATCAATGCGGTCGCGACGCTCGGTACCGGCCCTGCCGGTCCCGAATTGCGCGAGCTGGCGGACGAGGCGAACCGCCTCAACGAAACCTGCCGCATCTATACCAACCTGATGGCGGCAAATGTCCGCCGCCGCCTGCAAACCTTGACCGGCGAGGGCGGCATTGCCGGCTATCGCCCGCGCATGGGTGCGGCCTACGCCTGATCCGCGCGGCCGGGCAAGATCTGGCACGCCCCTTGCTGTGTAGTGTCCTGAAACAGGGACATTACTCGCGGGATGACCGTCAATCCTATCACTACCGGCCGGATCCAGTCCGCGATCGCGCTTGCGAGCAGCAAGACGGGCGTGGATTTCGACTATCTGCTCGGCCAGGCGAAGCTCGAAAGCGGGCTTAACGCCAATGCCAAGGCGGGCACGTCGAGCGCGTCGGGTCTGTACCAGTTCATCGAACAGAGCTGGCTCGCGGTCGTCAAGAAGCACGGCGCGGAGCACGGGCTCGGCTGGGCAGCCGACAGCATCGGCCAGTCGTCGGGCGGGCATCTGGGCGTTGCGGATGCGGGCACGCGTCAGGCGATTCTCGCGCTGCGCAACGATCCCGCCGCCGCCTCGATGATGGCGGCCGAACATGCGTCGGACAACAAGGACGCGCTCGAGGGCAAGCTCGGCCGCACCGCGACCGGCACCGATCTGTACATGGCGCATTTCCTGGGGCTCGGCGGCGCGTCGAAGTTCCTGACGACGATGCAGGCCAATCCCGACGCGAGCGGCGCCGCGCTGTTCCCTTCCGCCGCGCGCGCAAATCGCGGCGTCTTCTACGAGTCCAACGGTACGCCGCGCTCGCTGTCGGCAATCTACGAGCGATTCTCGACGAAGCTCGGCGCCGCCGCCGCGGGTGCTACCGGTTCGGCCACGACCGGCTCGGTCCAGTTCGCCGCGCAGGCGCTCGACATGGACGGCAGCACGGTCGTCACCGGCAACAATGAAAGCGCCGAGGACGCGCTCGCCTGGGCGACGTCGACGATTGGCCGGTTCGGCACCCGGAACGCCGGGTTCAATGCAGGCCAGAATTCGGCAAGCCTGCTGCGACCGACGCCCGACACCGCGCGGCTCGCCTATCTGATGCTCGCTAAGATGGGGGGCTGAACCAATGAACCGCCTGCTCTCCAACGCCCGTGCCTCGGTCCTGCCGCTCGCGATCCTGATGCTCGTGCTCGTCATGGTCGTGCCGATCCCGGCATTCATGCTCGACATCTTCTTCGTCGCGAACATCGCGATCAGCCTTGCGGTGCTGATGGTCGCCCTGAACGCGCAGAAGCCGCTCGATTTCTCCGCCTTCCCGACCGTGCTGCTGTTCGCCACGCTGTTCCGCCTCGGCCTCAACGTCGCCTCGACGCGTATCGTGCTCGTCCACGGCCATGAGGGCGAGAGCGCGGCGGGTCACGTCATCGAGGCGTTCGGCACCTTCCTGATCGGCGGCGATTACGTCGTCGGCATCTTCGTCTTCGCGATCCTGATGATCATCAACATGATCGTCGTCACCAAGGGTGCGGGCCGCGTCTCCGAAGTCAGCGCGCGCTTCACGCTCGACGCGCTGCCCGGCAAACAGATGGCGATCGACGCCGATCTGAACGCCGGCCTGATCACCCCCGACGAGGCGAAGGCACGCCGTATCGAGGTGTCGACCGAGGCCGATTTCTACGGCTCGATGGATGGCTCGTCGAAGTTCGTGAAGGGCGACGCGGTCGCCGCGATGCTGATCCTCGCCGCCAACATCATCGGCGGGCTGATTCTCGGTCCGGTCAGCCACGGCATGTCGATCGCCGACGCCGCGCACAATTACATTCTGCTCGCGATCGGCGACGCGCTCGTCGCGCAGCTGCCGAGCCTGATGCTGTCGATCGCCGCGGCGTCGATCGTCACGCGCGTCACCTCGGACAAGGATCTTGCCGGCCAGATCGGCGGCCAGTTCGGATCCCCGCGCACTTGGACGCCGGTCGCGGTCATCCTCGCGCTGCTCGGCGTACTGCCCGGCATGCCGCACATGGTCATCCTGCCCGCCGCCGCGATCGCCGGGTTTGCAGCCTGGAAGCTGCGCCAGATCGAGCGTCGCCCCGCCCCCGTCGTCATCGCCCCCGTCGAGGCGATCGACCAGTCGAAGATCGGCTGGGACGAGGTCACCGACGGCATGCAGGTCAATCTCGACATCGGCTACGGCCTCGTGCCGCTGGTCGACGACCGCCGCGGATCGCCGCTGATGGGCCGCATCACCGGCGTCCGTCGCCAGCTGTCGAAGGAACTGGGCTTTGTCGTGCCGCAGGTCCGCGTCCGCGACGACATCAATCTTGCCCCTTATGTCTACCGCATCATCGTCAACGGCGTCGTCGTCGGCGAAGATAGCGTGTCGCCCGACGACATGCTCGCGCTCGACACCGGCCAGGCGTTCGGCTCGCTGATCGGCAAGACCACCAAGGATCCGACCTTCGGGCTCGACGCGACCTGGATCTCGACCGCGGACGCGGATGCGGCGACCGGGGCTGGCTATCTCGTCGTCGATCCCGGCACCGTGGTCGCGACGCACCTCAACCACCTGCTCGGCCAGAACGCGTCAGAACTGCTCGGCCCCGACGAGGTCCAGGCATTGCTCGACGGGCTGAAGGAGCGCGCGGCGCAACTCGTCACCGCGCTCGCGCCGATCCCGATCACCACGTTGACCCAGGTTCTCAAGGGGCTGCTCGCCGAGAACATTCCACTCAAGGAATTCCGCAGCATCGCCGCCGCGATCGCGGTCGCCGCCCAGCGCAGCCAGGATGCCGAGGAGATCATCGAACTGATCCGCCCGCGTCTCGGCGCACTGATCATCCAGAAGCTGTGCGGGATGCGCGAGCCGCTCCGCGTGATGACGCTCGAGGGGCATCTCGAAGGGCTGCTCGGCCAGGCGATGCGCGCCGACCAGTCGCGCCGCCATGTCATCGAACCCGATCTCGGCCGCCGCATCGTCGAGGCGTTGCAGAACGCCGCGCAGCCGCTGATCGCCGAGGCCAAGCCGTTCGCACTCGTCGTCCAGCCCGCGATCCGCCTCGCGATCCGCAAGCTGGTCCGCACCTGCCTGCCCGACACACCGGTGATGTCGTTCTTTGAAGTGCCCGAGGACAAGGCGGTCGAGGTCGTCGCGGTCATCGGCGCACCGCAGCAGGCACTGGCCGCATGAGCGCCGAACCGATGACCGCGGCGTTCGACAAGGCCCGCCCCGCGCGCGCCGGCGAAATTCCGACGGGGCCCCTCACCTATCGTCCCCAGCAACGCCCCGGCGGCGACCCCGACCAGCTCGTCAAACAGCATCTCGCCATGGTCCGCCGGATCGCGTGGCACGTGCATGGCAGCATGAGCAGCATCGTCGAGGTCGAGGATCTGGTGCAGGTCGGCCTCGTCGCGCTGGTCGAGGCGGCGGCCGGGTTCGAGGAGCGCGGCACGCCGTTCAAGGCCTATGTCGCGACCCGCCTGCGTGGCGCGATGATTGACGAACTGCGGCGCCAGGCGACGACGACGCGCGGCGCGATGCGCCGCCGCCGGCAATATGCCGAAGCCATTTCCACGCTCACCGCCCAGACGGGCAACGCCCCCGGAGACGCCATGATCGCCCAGCATATCGGCGTCAGCATCGACAAGCTGCGCAGCGACTATGTGACCGCGGACGCGATCCGGTTCGATTCGATCGACGAGGTCTATGCCGACGACATGCCATGGTTCGCCGACGACACCCCCGACGCGTTCGAACAGCTCGCCGACAGCGACCTGCGCGACGCGCTGATCGCCGCGATCACCGCGCTGCCCGAACGCGAGGCGCAGGTGATCCAGCTCTATTATGTCGAGGAAATGAACCTCGAGGAGATCGGCGCCGTCTTCGACATCGGCGCCGCCCGCGTCTGCCAGATCAAGGCCTCCGCCCACGCCAAACTGAAACGCGCACTCGCCCGCAAGGTCTGACCGCAAGCCGATCCTGTTCCTCCCCCGCCAGGGGGGAGGATAATCCAGATGCGACGACCGAATGCCGCCGAACCGCGGCCTGCGGATCATGCCGCCGCGCGGATACCCGCCCCCTGCCCGATCGCCATCAAGACCATAGCGTCAGACAACGCGCTCGCGCGCGCAACCCGCCGCCGCCCCAACGCGCAAAACCCCGGCGGCCATGAGGCCACCGGGGTTCGCTGCGCCCCGTTACCGGGGGGCGATCCGACTGGCGCCGGCACCCGATCGGGGGCCGGTGCCGGCGCCGGGATCGGATTACTGAAGCAGCTTCAGCACGCCCTGCTGGCTCTGGTTCGCCTGGCTCAGCATCGCGGTCGACGCCTGGCTCAGAATCTGCGCCTTGGCGAGCGCGGTTGTCTCGGCCGAGAAATCGGCGTCCTCGATGCGGCTCTTGGCGTCCGACAGGTTGGTCGAGTTGGACGTCAGGTTGTTGACCGCCGACTGGAGCTGGTTCTGGCCTGCACCCAGACCGGCGCGTGCGGTCGTGATAGTGTCCAGAGCCGCATCGACGGTAGCAATCGCGCTATTATCCGTTGCGGTCCCCAGGTTGAGCGCCGTCGCCGCCGTGATCGTGGTATTGTCGGTCAGCTTGGTCAGCGTGAGGCTGACTTTGTCGGCAGCGTTGGCGCCAGCCTGAATAGTTACGACGCCAGCGGCCCCCGTGGTACCGTCAAACAACTTGTTGCCGTTGAATTCGGTATTTGCGAGCGTGCTCGTGATCTGCGCAGTCAGCGCCGTGACTTCCGCCTGGATGTTCGTCTTGTCTTCGGCGCTGTAGGTGCCGCTCGACGACTGCACGGCGAGCTCACGAACGCGCTGCAGCATGTTGGTGACTTCGTCGAGTGCGCCTTCGGCCGTCTGCGCCATCGAGATGCCGTCATTGGCGTTGCGGATGCCCTGGTTCATGCCGCGGACCTGCGCCGTCATCGAAGTCGAGATGGCGAGACCGGCCGCATCATCCTTGGCCGAATTGATCCGCTTGCCGGTCGACAGGCGCTCCATCGCGGTCGACAGCATGTTCGACGCGCTGGTCGAAGCATTGGCGGCGCGCAGTGCCGAGACGTTCGTCGCAATAACACTCATGATCAAACTCCTTCATGCCGGCTACCCCGCCGCCCCCGTGGCGAAGGACCGAGCCGTCAGGATGGGTAACGGCCGGCCTGCGCCGGGCTTTAGGGAAAAAAATCCGCCCCTCGCGCACCGGCGTGGCGCGCTCCCGTACACGCGCGCGCGAACGCGCCCGGAAATAGTTTGCCGCGACGCGGCACGATTTAACCGCGCCTTTACCCTCAAGGCCGCATTCCCGAATCGTCACAGGGGGACTTCATGCGCTCGATCTTTCCATCCGCTGCCGTCACGGCGCGCAAATATGCGCTCGTCTCGTCCCTGCGTGCGCAGGGCTTCGGGATCGGATCGCTCGACACCGCACAGCCGGGCGCGAACGACCTGTTCCTCGTCGCCGAGGGCGAGGCCGTCGCCTACCCCGCGCGCACCGTCGTGATCGGCTCCGAAGGCCGCAGCGTCACCCCGTCGCGCAACGGCGCGCCCGCGCGGATCGGCTTCGCCGCCGAGGATACCGCGGTCGGCAACGGCTTTGCCCGCGCGCTGATCGGCGGGCCCGACATGCCGACCGCCGCCGACCCCGAATCGCTCGCACTGCTGGCGCTGGCCGAGCGCGTTGCCGCCGCCGACATCACCGTGCTGATCAACGGCCCGACCGGTACCGGCAAGGAAGTGCTCGCCCGCGCGATCCACAATGGTTCGCCGCGCAAGGCCGGCCCGTTCATCGCGATCAACTGCGCCGCCCTCCCCGAATCGATGCTCGAGGCGATGCTGTTCGGCCACCAGAAGGGCGCGTTCACCGGCGCATCGTCGGGCGGCGAGGGCTTTTTCCGCGCCGCGAACGGCGGCACGATCCTGCTCGACGAGATCGCCGAGATGCCGCTGACGCTGCAGGCCAAACTGCTGCGCGTGCTGCAGGAGCGGGAGGTGGTGCCGCTCGGCGCGACCGTGCCGCAGCCGATCGACGTCCGCGTCATCGCCTGCGCCAACCGCGATCTGCAGGGCGAGGTCGCCGCCGGCCGGTTCCGCGCCGATCTCTATTACCGGCTCGCGGTGTTCCCGCTGACCACCAAGTCGCTCGCCGAGCGGCCGCAGGATATCCCTGCGCTCGCCGCGACGATGATCCTGCGCCATGCCGGCAACCGCAACGTCATTCCCTGGCCGTCGCGCGCGGCGATCGAGGCACTGATGCTGCACGACTGGCCGGGCAATGTCCGCGAGCTCGAGAACGTGATCCAGCGCGCGCTGCTGTTCTGCGGCGGCGACACGATCGAGGCGAGCCATATCCTGTTCGATCGCCCGGTGACGATGACCTTCGCCCCGCGCCCCGCGCCGGTCGTCGCGCCCATCGCCGAACCGCTCGTGCCCGTTGCCGAGACGCCCGCCGAAACGCCGACCGACACGCTGGGCACCATCGTCCAGATGAGCGAGTTCGCCGCGATCCGCGAGACGCTGAAGGCCTGCGGCGGCAGCCGGATCGAGACCGCGCGCCGGCTCGGCATCTCGGAACGCACGCTGCGCTACCGCCTCGCCAAGGCGCGCGAACAGGGTGAGGACTTCGCCCGGGTGATGTCGGCATGAGCGGCGTCAGCGGAATCGGCGGCGGCGCGATGAGCGTCGACCGCGTCATGGCGCTGCGCTCGCAGATTCTCGAGCGCAACCAGGCGCTCGCGCGTGCCAGCCAGACCGGCCCGATGGTCGCGCCGACCGAGACGAAACCCGTCAGCTTCGGCGACACGATGGAAACCGCGCTGAAGAGCGTGAACGAGGGCCAGACCCAGGCCGCCAAGCTCAGCGAAAGCTATGAGCGCGGCGAGACCGTCGACATCGCCAAAGTGATGCTCGCGCGCCAGCAGGCGTCGGTCGGGTTCGAGGCGACGCTGCAGGTCCGCAACAAACTCCTGTCCGCCTACGAGGACATCATGAGCATGCCGGTGTAATGATATGAGCACTGCCCTCATCCCCGCTTCGTCGGCCAATGGCCTCCCCGAGAAATTCGCTAACCCGCTCAAACAGATAAAGTCCGCCTTCGCGCAGCCCGCGGTACGCCGCTCGCTGCCGATGGTGCTGATGATCGGCCTGATCGCCGCCGCCGCGCTCGCGTGGATGACGCTGTCCTCGCCGACGCAAAAGACGCTGTTCACCAACCTGCCCGATGCCGACAAGGCCGCGGTCACCTCCGCGCTGACGACGGCGAACATCAAGAGCCGGATCGACGATTCGACGGGTTCGCTGACGGTCGCCGAGGAGGATTACTCGCGCGCGCGGATGCTGCTCGCCGGCCAGGGCCTGCCCAAGGCGGCACCCGGTGGTTACGCGATCCTCGACCAGCTGCCGATGGGCGTCAGCCGCGCGGTGGAAGGCGAACGCCTGCGCCAGGCGCGCGAATCCGAGCTCGCCCGGTCGATCGAGGAGATCGACGCGGTAGCCGAGGCGCGCGTGCATCTCGCGACGCCCGAAGCCTCGGTGTTCGTCCGCGACAATGCCGCACCCTCTGCCTCGGTGATCCTGAAACTGCAGGGTGGCCGGTCCTTGAGCGACGCACAGGTCGCCTCGATCATCAACCTCGTCGCATCGTCGGTACCCGGCATGAAGCCCGATTCGGTGACGATCGTCGACCAGATGGGCGCGCTGCTGACCAAGCCGGGCGGCGTCGACGGCGTCGGCGCGGCGGGCGACAAGCGGATCGAGATCCAGCGTCGCGTCGAGGACAAGTACCGCACCCAGCTGATCCAGCTGCTGACCCCGCTGGTGGGGGCCGGCAACTTCACCGCCGAGGTCCAGGCCGACGTCAATCTCGACGAGACCCAGGCGACGCGCGAGAGCTATGACAAGCAGGGCGTGCTGCGGGCCGAAACGGGCAACTGGACCGGCAACCAGAAGGACGGCGCCGCGACCCCGGGCGGCATCCCCGGCGCGCTCAGCAACACGCCGCCCGCGGCCAGCACGCTCCAGGCACCGCAGCCCGCGACCGGCAATCCCGGCATGCCGCAGCCCGTCGCCGGCGGCCCCGCCCCCGACGCGATGAAGCAGTCCGACCAGTATCAGCGCGCCTATGACCTGGGCCGCGAGGTGTCGGTGACCCGCGCCACCCCGGGCAGCGTCAAGCGCCTGTCGGTCGCGGTGCTGCTCCGCGATCCCGACAAGACGCGCCGCACCGCGATGGAGATCAACCAGATCACCGACCTGGTGAAGAGCGCGGTCGGCTTCGACCAGACGCGCAACGACAATGTGACGGTGATCAGCCGCAAGTTCGCCGGCGCCGATGCCGCCGCCGATACCGGCCCCGCCTGGTACGACAATGCGTGGCTGCCGGTACTCGCGCGCAACGGAACCGCGATCGTCATCGCGCTGCTCGTCCTGCTCCTCGGCGTTCGCCCGATCGCCAAGGCGCTGATGAAGAAGCGCGAGGACGCGACTTCGCGGCCCGCCTTCGGCCAGACGATCGAGGGTGCCGAGGGCGAGGATGCCGAGGCCCTGACCGGTCCGGTCGTCGTCCCCCCGGTCAGCCTCGACCAGCTCGAAAGCTCGCGCGGCTATGACGAGCGGGTCGGCGCGGTCCGCGGCTTCACGCGCGACAATCCGACCCGCGCCGCGCTCGCCGTGCGCGACATGATCAAGGCGGATGCACGCTGATGGAGGGCTTGCGCACCTATACCGGCGTGGAACGTGCCGCCGTGCTGATGATGCTGGTGGGCGAGGACGAAGCCGCCGCGATCCTTCAGAAGCTCGACCCGGAGGAGGTTCGTCAGCTTGGCGCGGCGATGTTCAAGGTCGCCGATGTCTCCGAGCAGGAGGTCGAGACGGTGCTCGACGATTTCGTCGACCGCGCACGCGAGCGCACGACGATCGGCTTCGACCCCCGTCCCAAGATCGAAGCGGTGATGAACCGCGCGCTCGGCCGCGAAAAGGCCGAGAGCGTGCTCGCGCGGATCACCCCGGCCGAGGCGGCGTGCGAACTCGAACTGCTCGACTGGCTCGATGCGAGCGAGATCGCCGCGATGATCGAGAAGGAGCATCCGCAGATCGCCGCGGTGCTGATCGCCAATCTCGACGCGTCGGTCGGCGGCCAGGTGCTCGAACTGATGCCCGATGCGGTCCAGCCCGACATCCTCCACCGCATCGCCCGGCTCGGGCCGATCACGCCCGAGGCGGTCGACACGCTGCGCACGCTGCTCGCCAACCGCACCGGCACCGGGTCGAGCGGCCAGGGCGTGACGCTGGGCGGCACGCGCGAGGCGGCCAAGATCCTGTCGGGCGCGCGCAAGGCGACCGAACAGCGCGTCATGCCCAAATTGTTCAAGATCGACCGCGACGTCGCCAAGGCGATCGAGGAGGCGATGTTCGTGTTCGACAACCTGCTCGAGCTCGACGACAAGAATCTGGGCACGCTGATCCGCAACGTCGATGGCGAGATCCTCACCAAGGCGCTCAAGGGCGTCGACGAGGCGGTGCGCAACCGCTTCCTCGGCTGCATGTCGGCGCGCGCCGCCGACGGCATTCGCGACGAGATGGAGTCGCGCGGACCGATGCGGCTCGCCGAGGTGCTCGAGGCGCAGAAGGCGATGATCGCGACCGCGCGCGGGCTCGCCAAGGACGGCACGATCATGATGGGCGGAGGCGAGGACGATTATGTCTAAGTTTGTCGGGGCATCCGGTTTCGTCGCGGGTTTCGCCGCGCGCCACGACACCGCGGCGCAGCTGCTCGCGCACGCCTTCGCGCCGCCGATGGGCTTTGCGGCGGCCGATATCCGCGATCGTGTCGCCGCCGCGCCGCGCCGCGCGACCGGGTTCGCGCCGCAGGGTGCCACGCCCACGCCTATGTCGGCCCCGACCGCGCCGCCCACCGGGCCGAAGCATTTCAGTCCCGCCGACAAGGACAGCAATCCGACGGAGGGCTGGGATCCGCTCGACCCCGCCAGCGAGACCGAGAGTTTTCTCGATCCGCTCGCCGCCGCGCATGCCGCGGGCTATGCCGAGGGCCTCGCCGCCGCAGCCGCGGTGGCACAGGGGAATGCCGCGCGCGACCAGGCGCTGCTCGCCTCGCTCGCCGCCGCGCTCGCCACCGACCGGCTCGACCGCGACCGGGTCGCGACGCAGCTTCGTCAGACCGTCCTGCTGCTGGTCGGCAAGCTGGTCGGCGAGATCGGCATCTCGCCCGATCTGCTCGCCGGACGGATCGAATCCGCGACCGAACTGCTCGCCGATTCCGCCGAGGCCGCGTTGCTGCGCCTGCATCCCGACGACGTCGCGCTGATCGAAGGCACGCTGCCCAAGTCGATCTTTGCCGCCGGCGACCCCAATGTCGCCCGCGGCAGCTTCGTGCTCGAAAGCGCGTCGACGATCGTCGAGGACGGCCCCGCCATGTGGCTCGACCAGCTCGCCAGCGCGATCGACCGCGTCGCGGTGCCCGCGAAAGCCGCCTGAGTGCTGAATCGCTTTACAGCCGACTATCTCGAAACGCTCGGCAACGCTGATTTCGTCGCGGCCCCCAGGGTGTCGGGCCGGCTCGCCTCGTTCGACGGGCTGCTGATGGAGGCGGTCGGGCTGACCCTGCCCGTCGGCACCGTGTGCAAGGTCGGTGAGGGCAGCGCGAGCGTCGAGGCGGAGGTGATCGGCTTTCGTAACGGGCGTACGCTGATGATGAACCTCGGCGGTCCCGCCGCGCTCTTGCCGCGCGCGCCGGTCAAACCGATCGGCCCTCCGGGCGAGGCCGAGGTCGGCGCAGCGCTGCTCGGTCGCGTCGTCGACGGCGCGGGCAAGCCGATCGACGGCCTCGGTCCGATCCGCGGGGCCGGCCGCTGGCCGCTCGCGGGCAAGCTCCAATCGCCACTCGACCGTGGCCGCGTGCTTCAGCCGATGGACGTGGGGGTGCGCGCGATCAACGGCCTGCTGACGATCGGCCAGGGTCAGCGCGTCGGCATCATGGCGGGGTCGGGCGTCGGCAAGTCGGTGCTGCTCGGCATGATCGTCCGCGCCGCACAGGCCGACGTGATCGTCATCGGGCTGATCGGCGAACGCAGCCGCGAGGTCGCCGACTTTCTCGAGACCAAGGTCGCCGGCGCCGCCCGCGCGCGCTCGGTCGTCGTCGCGGTGCCCGCCAACCACTCGCCCGTGCTCCGCATCCGCGGCGCGCTGCGCGCCACCGCGATCGCCGAAGGGTTTCGCGACGAGGGCAAGAAGGTCCTGCTGATCATGGATTCGCTGACCCGCGTCGCGCATGCCGGCCGCGAGATCGGCCTCGCGCTCGGCGAACCCGCCTCCGCACGCGGCTATCCGCCGTCCGCCATCGCGATGCTGCCGAACCTGATCGAGCGCGCGGGCGTCGACGTCCATACCGGCGGGTCGATCACCGCGATCTATACCGTGCTGGCGGACGGCGATGACGGCAACGACCCGGTCGTCGATTCGGCGCGCTCGATCCTCGACGGGCATATCGTGCTGAGCCGTCAGCTGGCCGAGCGCGGCGTCTATCCGGCGATCGACATCGGCCCGTCGGTCAGCCGCGTCATGACCGACATCGCCGACGGGGCGCATGTCCGGGCCGCGCGCGTGCTGCGCCGCAATCTGGCGACCTATGAGGAGAATCGCGACCTCGTGCTGATGGGCGCCTATCGTGCGGGTGCCGACCCGGCAATCGACAATGCGATCGCCTGCCACGGCGCGATCATGGAGTATATCCGCCAAGACTCGGACGAGAAGGTGTCGCTGGCGGATTCGGTCGCCGAGCTGGTCGGTGTCTTCGGTGGCTGACGCCCGCGCCAAGACGCTGGCACGGATCCACCGCGTCCGGACCTTGCAGCTCGGCCTGACCCGCGCCGACGAAGCCCGCGCGCACGACAAGGCCGCGAGCGAACAGGCACTGTCCACCCGGATTTCCGGTCTGGCCGCCGCCGTCGCTCCCGTGGAACAGACCGCGGTCGCGGTTTCGCTGGGGGCGTCGGCGCATTACCGCGAACGCCTGCAACAGTCCGCCGACGCCGCGATCGAGCGCGTCCGGTCGGCGGAATATCAGGTCGCGCGCGCCACCGACGCGACCCGCGCCGCACAGCGCGACCAGAGCGCGGTCGAAAAACTCATCGCGCGCGCACAGGCCGATGCCGCGCTGAAGGAACTTCGTGCGCTCGAAGAGGCTCCCTCGGTCAGGACGATCCGGCACGATCCTTGCTGAGTGCGGTGCGACACGCTCGTATCCGAGAGACTGCATGATCCAGCCCGCGCTTGCGCTTACCCCGTCCCCTGCCGCGCCCGCCGCACCCGCCACGCGTAGTGCGGAGCCGACGGCAGCGTTCGGCGTGGCGCTGGCGGGAGTGATCGACGCCGCGGGACGCCGTGACGCGGTGCCGCTCCTGCCTGCCGCGACCGTGACGGCGAACCCGGCGCGGCAGCCGCTCGCCGCCGACGGCAATCCCTTGCCGGTCGCAGGCGAGCCGGCCATGTCCCTGCCGCCTGGCTCTGACGGCCTCCCGGTCGGTGCGACGCCATCATTGCCGCCACACCCGGACGGCGCATCGCCCGCGGCGCTCGGACCCGATCTGCCGCCAGCGCCGCCGCCCGAATTTGCGCCCCTACAGAGCACGCCGCCGCTGCCGAACCACGCGCTTCGCGCCAGCCTTCGTGCGGCCACGCGCGACGGTGCGGATCCGGCGTCCGAACCTGCCGATACCGAGCAGCCTTCCACCGACGCCGAGCAGGCGCCGCTCGTCGCAACGCCAACCGCACCGACCCCCATCGCCATGCCGCTGCTCGCGGTGCCAGTACCGGAGCCTGTTCCAGTGCCGGTGACTGCGGCCGTCGCAGATGCTGCCCCCCCGCCCTTGCCCGCGCCCGCCGCGCCATCCGCCGGCCTGACCGAGACCCCGAAAACCCTCGGCCCTGCAACCACGCCCTCCGCAATCCCCATCGCCCCACGCGCGCCAGCGCCCGCGCCGCCGCCGCCGCACATCACCGACGCCGCGCCGCTGCAATCCGGCATCGCTCCGGCCCCGCCCGCCCTGTCGATTGCCGCCATTCTTGCGCCTGATACGTCTGCACCGGTCGCGTCCACTATGACCGCCGTGCCGACGATGATCGAGGCGGATGCGCTCGCCCGTTCGGTCGAGGACTCGCGCAGGATCACAGCGGCCAATGCCCCGCAGCAACCGCAGGGCCAGCCTCAGGCCCAGTCGCCGCTCCAGCCCGGCACCATCGCCTCGGCAGCGCAGGTGTTCGGCGCGGCGATCCAGGCCGCGTCGCGGCGGCGTGACGAGCCGGACGAACCCGGCGGTGCGCCGACCCTCGGAGCGCTCGCCCCGGTCATGACCGCCACCCCGGGCATCTCGACACAGCCGCCGCTCGACATGCGCCAAGACCGTTGGCCGAGCGCGATGATCGAGCGGATCGACATCCTGCGCGACGCGGCAAACGCGACCGACACGCGGATCCGCCTGATCCCCGATGCGCTCGGCACGATCGACGTTTCGGTCCGCAAGGACGGCGACACGCTGCACGTGCATTTCGCCGCCGAACAGGCCGCCACGCGCAGCCTGTTGCAGGAGGCGCAACCCCGGCTCGCCGAACTCGCCGATGCCCGTGGGCTGAAGCTGTCGCAGGGCAGCGTCGATACCGGCGCCGGCCAGCAGCAGCAGCAGCGAGCTGCGACGCCGCACCAGCCTTCGGCGCCTGCGCGCGCCCGCGCCGGAACCGCGACCGCCGCCGATACCGATCCCACCGACACCCGACTCGCCTGACCCGAAGGACTGCCTAGATGAGCGACAAGACCGAAGCCCCCATGCCCAAGAAGAAGGGGAAGATGGGCAAGATGATCATCGGCGGCGTCGCGCTGCTCGTCCTAGTGGGCGGCGGCGTCGGGGCTGGCGTCTATGCCTCGAGCGCGGGGCTGATCGGCGGCGGCCATGCCGCGGCCGATGACGGCAAGCCGAAGCTCATTCCGAAAAGCGAGCAGAAGTCCGCCGGGGCCGAAGGGGACGGCGAAGGCGGCGGGCATGGCGGCGGCGAGGATGCCGCACCCGAGAATCACGGCATGGCGCCGCCTGCGGGCGAGGGCGGCGACCGCTATGCGTCGACCTATTATGCGCTGGAGAAGGAATTTACCGCCAACCTCCAGGACAGCGCGCACTTTATCCAGGTCGGCGTCGCCGTCTCGACGCCCTATGACAACAGCGTCATCGACCATCTCAAGACCAACGAGATCGCGGTCCGCTCCGCGATCCTGATGGCGCTCGGCGAGGCGACCGAAGACGAGGTCTTCACCGCGCAGGGCAAGCGCAAATTGCAGGGTGAACTGGCCAAGGCGATCAACGCGACGCTCAAGCAGAAGGAAGGTTTCGGGGGGATCGGTAACGTTTACTTTACCAGTTTCGTCGTTCAGTGAGGCATGGTTAACGCCCCCCCAGAAACGACGATGCGCGAGCGGCGCGAGCGCGATCGTCCCCAGGCGGCCCATTCGGGCATGCTGGGGTCGGCCAAGCTCAATCCCTTCGGCGACCTGCACACGCTGCAGCATCTGTCCGCCCGGTTCGCGCGGACGTTGCGCGGCGTGTTCGAGCCGATGCTGCGCCAGGAAGTGCGCAGCTGGGCCGAGCCACTCGTCGTCCAGCGCTTTGCCGATTACCGGGCGGAGCGCGGCGACGGGCTGATCGCCTGGCTGCCGATGGTGATGACGCCGGGCGCCGCGCAGGCGCTGTGCGTGATGGACGGGCGGTTCATCCTCGAGCTGCTCGACCTGTTCTTCGGCGGAACGGGCGCGGTGCCACCGGTGCTGCCGGCCGAATTCTCGCCCGCGGGCGAGGCGATGATCGCGCGGATCGGCCAGCTGATCGCGACCCCGCTCAAGACCGCGTGGGAGCCGATGGCGCGGTTCGAGTTCCAGCCGACCCGTGTCGAGGTGAACCCGGCGATGATCGCCGAGCTCGACGGCGAGGATGCGATGATCGTCACCCGCTTCGGACTGGCGACGGGGGCGGGCAAGCCGGTCTTTCTCGACCTCGTCTATCCGGTCACCGCGCTCAAGCCGCACGCGCCGTCGCTCACCACCAAGGTGCTCGGCAAGACCGCCGAGCCCGATCCGGCCTGGCGCAACGAGCTGACGCGCGCGGCGATGAACATCCGCTTCCCGATCCGCTCGGTGCTCGCCGAACCCGTCGTGTCGCTGCAGATGCTGATGGACCTGAAACCCGGCGACGTGATCCCGATCACGATCTCGGGCGACGTCCCCGTGATGGTCGGCAACGATCGGCTCGGCTGCGGCACGGTCGGCACGTCCAACGGCTTCGCGGCCATCCAGCTCACCTCCATTACCCGTATCGACGAAGGATTCGCAGCATGACCGACATGGCCGGTACTTTTCCGGTCGACGCCGCCGTGGCCGCCAATTTCAGGCTGCTCCAGGACGTCGACGTCAAGCTGACCGTCGAGATCGGCTCGACCAGCCTGACGCTGCGCGAACTGCTCGCGTTGAGCGAGAGCAGCGTGATCGAGCTCGATCGCCAGGCCAACGAGTTGCTCGACGTGTTCGTCAACGGCACGCTGATCGGTCGTGGCGAGGTCGTCACCGTCGGGGAGCGGTTCGGGGTGCGGATGACCGAGCTGGTCAGCCCTGACAAATCGCTCGCGGCGCGCGGCTGATCCGATGCTCTGGTCCTATATCCTGAAACTCGTCATCCTCCTGCCGCTCGTCTGCGGGCTGATGGTCGGCTGTCTGCTGCTGTGGCGCAAGTTCGAGAGCCGGATGCCCGGCAAGCCCACGTCGCGGCTGATCGGCGTCAAGGAAACGATGATGATCTCGCCGGGCCTGCGCCTCGCGGTGATCGATTTCGAGGGCCGCCGGCTGCTCGTCTCGGTCGGTCGCGGCGGCGTGCACCTGATCGACAAGGTCGACGCATGAGCCTGATCGTTACGCGCAAGGGTTCGGGCCCGGCGCTGATTACCGCTGTAGAGGCCAGGACGCAGTCGCGTGGCGCTGCGTGGCTGTGGGTCGGCCTCGCGCTGCTGGTCGCCCTGTTCCTCGCCATGCCGGCCTTCGCGCAGGCCGTCCCCGCCCCTGCCAGCCCCGCGGTCGGCGACGCGGTCGACCGCGCGCTCGGCCAGCTCGGCGGCCAGGCAGCGGGCAATAGCGGGCAGAGCGGCTCGCTGTCGCTGTCGCTGCAGGTCCTCATCATCATGGGGCTGCTCACGGTCCTGCCGGGCATCCTGCTGATGATGACCAGCTTCACGCGGATCATCATCGTGCTGGCAATCCTGCGCCAGGCGCTCGGCCTGCAGCAGACGCCGCCCAACCAGGTGCTGCTCGGCCTGTCGCTGTTCCTCAGCTTCTTCATCATGGCGCCGACGATCACCCAGATCAACACAACCGCGATCCAGCCCTATGCCGCGGGCCAGCTCGCCGGCACGCAGATGATCACCACCGCGGGCGTCCCGCTCCACGCGTTCATGGTCAAGCAGACGCGGATCAAGGACGTCACGATGTTCGCCGAGATGGCGAAGTCGGGCCCCTATGCGTCGCCGCGCGACATCCCCTTCTCGGTCCTGCTGCCGGCGTTCGTCACCTCGGAGCTCAAGACCGCGTTCCAGATCGGCTTCCTGATCTTCCTGCCGTTCATCGTCATCGATCTCGTCGTCGCGACCGTGCTGATGTCGCTCGGCATGGCGATGCTGTCGCCGACGATCATCTCGATGCCGTTCAAGCTGCTGCTGTTCGTGCTCGTCGACGGCTGGGCGCTGACAATGGGCAGCCTCGCCAACTCGTTCGCGACCTGACCCGGTGGATGCACCCACACTCCCGTTCGTGCTGAGCGCAGTCGAAGCACATGAGCCCCAGGCCCTTCGACTTCAGCTCGAACGCCTGCCTTCCAGGCAGTCGATGGGCTCAGGGCGAACGGAAGCATCATAAGCCATGGACGCGCAATATTTCCTGACCATCGCCAACCAGACGATGTGGGTGCTGGCGCTCGCCAGCGCGCCCATCCTGATCCCGGCGCTGCTGGCAGGGCTGATCCTCGGCATGATCCAGGCGGCGACGTCGATCAACGAACAGACCTTGTCGTTCGTGCCCAAGCTGCTCGTCGTCGCGGTGTCGATCATGATCTTCGGCAGCCTGATCCTCGGGCTGCTGAGCGACTTCACCGTCAGCATCTTCGAACGCATCCCCGATCTGGTGAAATAGGCAGGTGCTCGGCTTCGGCCTCTCGATCGAGCCGCAGCTCTGGGCACTGATCTTCGTCATGGTGCGGATCGGCGCGACGTTCATCGCCGCGCCGGTGTTCGGCAACGTGTCGGTGCCCGTCACGGTCCGCGTCACGCTGTCGGGCGCGATCGGCTTCCTCGTGCTCGCCGCGCACCCGGTCCAGCCGCCACAGCAGATCTTCGCGACGGCGACCGTGCTCGCGGTCGCCGCCGAGGCGCTGGTCGGGCTCGCGCTCGGCTTCGTGCTGCAGATCGCGTTTGCCGCGCCGGTGATCGCCGCGGAGATCATCGGCGGGTCGATGGGCCTCGGTTTTGCATCCTCGGTCGATCCGCAGAACGGCCGGTCGAGCCCCGCGCTCGGCCAGTTCTTCTCGATCATGCTGACCTTGCTGTTCCTGTCGATGGACGGGCACCTGGTGCTCGTCGAGATGCTCGTCAAAAGCTATGACGTGATGCCGCCCGGCGCCGCATGGCTCGGCGTCGACCGGCTGCGGGGGATCGCGTTCTTCGGCGGCTATGCGTTTCTCGCCGGTCTGCTGCTCGCGCTGCCGGTCGGCTTCCTGCTGCTGTGCCTCAACATCGTCGTCGGCATGATCAGCCGCGCAGCACCCGCGCTCAACCTGTTCTCGGTCGGCCTGCCCGCGAGCCTCGCGGTCGGTGTCGTCGCGCTCGCGGTCGGCTTCCCGGCGATGGGCGACTATATGGTCGTGATCATCCGCGAAGGCCTCGAAGCCACGCAGAGCCTGGTGCTCGGCTGATGGCGGACGAATTCGGCGAAAAGACAGAAGCCCCGACCGACAAGCGCAAGAAGGATGCGGTCGAGAAGGGCGACATCCTCCGCTCGCGCGACTTCGCGACCGCGCTCAGCATGCTCGCGGGCGTCGCCTGGCTGATCTATGCCGGCCCCTCGCTGATCGCCGCGTGCAAGGCGGTGATGGCGTCGAGCTTCCAGTTCGGGCGCGCGGACGTCGAGGATTTCTCGCCCTGGCGCCCGCTCCAGGAAGCGGGGTGGAAGCTTGCGCCGTCGCTGGTCACCCTGTTCGTGGTCAGCCTGGTCGCCGCAGTGCTCAGCCAGGCGGGGCTCGGTTCGCTCGGCTTCAACGGCAAGCTGCTCGCGCCCAAGTTCACGCGCATCAACCCCGCCTCGGGGCTCAAGCGGATCTTCGGCCCGACCGGCTGGATCGAGCTCGGCAAGTCGCTGCTGAAGGTCGCGCTGCTCGGCACGATCGGCGGCTGGATGCTGTGGCAGGCCTCGCATACGACGATGGGGCTCGCCTCGTCCGCCGATCTCAACCAGGCGCTGACGACGCTCGGCGGGACCTTCTCGTCGATCCTGATCGCGATGGCATTCGGGCTCGTCGCGATCGCCGGGATCGACGTGCCGATCCAGATCATCCGCCGCCTCGGCAAGATGCGCATGTCGAAGCAGGAGGTGAAGGACGAGCACAAGGACAATGAGGGCAATGCCGAGGCCAAGGGTCAGCAGCGCGCCAAGATGCGCGCAATGGCCAGCGGCAACATGCGGAAGGCGGTCGGCGAGGCGCACGTCATCCTGACCAACCCGACGCATTTCGCGGTCGCGCTCCGCTACGACCGCGGCAAGGACCAGGTTCCCGTCGTCGTCGCCAAGGGCCGCGGCGCGACCGCGCTGGCGATCCGCGAACTCGCCGCGGAGACCCGCGTACCCGTGCTCGAATATCCGCTGCTCGCGCGTGCCGTCTATTATACGAGCAAGGAGAACCAGGAGGTTCGCGACGACCTGTACATGGCGATCGCGACCGTCCTCGCCTTCGTCTTCGGGCTGAATGCAGCCGCAGGCGGCACGCCGATGCCGCAGCCCGCGATCACCGTGCCGGTCGATGCGCGGTTCGACGAAAACGGCGTGAAACTTCCCTAAAGATCCGGCGGCCGCGGTCGTTATTCCATTCGAGCGCGCAAGGATTCCGGCATGGCAATTTCGACGACGAGCAGCACCGCGACGCCGACCCCGGCGGCAACGCCGACGCCGACCGCGGCGAGCGTGACGAAGAACGCGGCGCAGTCGCTGCTGACCTCGCTCAATGCCGGCTCGGGGATCGACACCGCAAGCCTGGTGCCCTCGCTGGTCGAGGCGCAGTTCGCGGCCAAGACCGCGCAGCTGACCGCCAAGTCGAAGACGATCACCACGCAGATCTCGGGGCTCGCAACGCTCAAGAGCGCGATCTCGGGCTTCTCGACCGCCTATGCCGCGCTGGTGAAGGGCGGCACGCTGACCAGCCAGCCGACCAGCTCCAACACCGCTGCGCTCGGCGTCAGCGCGCTGGCGGGCGCGAAGGTCTCGGGGCTGTCGTCGACCATCTCTGTGAACCAGCTCGCCGGCGCGCAGACGATCCGCACCACCGCCGCGGTCGCCGATCGCACCGCGGTGATCGGCTCGGGCAGCTTCACGCTCAACTTCGGCACCGCCACCTATGACGCGGCAGGCACCAAGATGACCGGCTTCACCGCAGGCGGTGGCACCGCGGTGACGATCGACGTTACCGACGCCAGCCTCGACGGCATCGCCGCGGCGATCAACGCGAAGGGCGCAGGCATCACCGCCTCGGTCGTGACCGATTCGAACGGCAGCGCCTATCTGTCGATGAAGGGCGCGACCGGCGCATCGCAGGCGTTCACGATGACGGCGACGACCGATACGAGCGGCAAGCTGGCCGCCTATAATGTCGGTCCCGGCGCGACCAACACCAGCGTCACGGCGGCTGCACAGAATGCCAAGCTGACCGTCGACGGGATCGCGGTCGAGCGCGCGAGCAACACGATCAACAACCTGGTGACAGGCGTCAAACTGCAGCTCAACGCCGTGTCGACCGGCCCGGTCACGCTGGGCAGCACGACGCCGACCAGCGCGCTGTCGCAGGCGGTATCCGACGTCGTCGAGACCTATAACCAGGTCATGGCGACGCTCACCGAGCAGACCGACCCGGTGACCGGCGTGCTGCGCGCGGACCCGGCGGCAAAGACACTGTTGTCGTCGCTCAAGGCGCTGACGCTGGCGCCGCTGTCGGGCGACACCGGTGCCGGCAGCCCAACGACGCTCGCGCAGATCGGCGTCGCGACCAATCGTGACGGCACGTTGCGCGTCGATGCCGCCGCACTGTCGAACGCGATGTTGACCAATTCGACCGCGATCGAGACGATGCTGAACGGCTCGGCGGACGGCAAGGCCGGGCTTGGCGCGGTGCTGAACGCGATCACGACCAGCGCGACCAATACGACGATCGGGCTCGGCGCCTCGCAGACGCGCTACACCGCGGCACAGTCCGCGATCGCCGATGCCGAGGCCAAGATCGCGGATCAGTCCGCGGCGATGACCACCCGCCTGACCCAGCAATTCTCAAGCATGAATTCGCGCGTGTCGTCGTACAAGTCGATCCAGAGCTTCCTCACCAACCAGATCGCCGCCTGGAACAAGAGCGACTCGTGATGTACGCAACCACCCTCACGCGCGACCCGTTCGCCACCTATCGCCAGATCGACGCGGTCGGCCGCACCACGACCGATGGCCCGGGCCTCGTCCAGCTGCTTTACAAGGAATTGGTCGCGGCGCTGCGTGCCGCCGCCTGGGCCTCCGACAACCGCCAATATGCGACCAAGAGCGACCGCGTGACACGCGCGACCGCGATCCTGTTCGCGCTTGAGGCGGGGCTCGACTTCGACCGCGGCGGCGCGGTGTCGGAAACGCTCGCGCGGCTCTATGCAGGCGCGCGCCGGACGATCGTCGACGCCTCGGTCGGCCAGGACGGCTCGATCTTCCGCACCACCGCGGACACGCTCGACGAGATCGCGCAGGCCTGGCGCACCGCCAGCGCGGCCTGAGCCGCTACCGTTCGAACCAGTGCCGCTGGACGAAGTAGATCACGATACCCAGCGCGATCACCAGGCAGCCGCCCGCGATCGCATCGAACGCCCAGGGCTCCTCGGCAAAGGGCAGCCCCTTCACGTTCATCCCGTACAGCCCGGTCAGGAACGTCAGCGGCAGGAACACCATCGCCGCGACCGAGATGATCAGCGAGCGATTGTCGATCTGCTCTGCGCGCAGGTCGGTCAGCGCCTCGTGCGTCAGCGCGGATCGCTCGCGGATTGATTCGAGCTCTTCGGCCATCCGCGCCGCGCGGTCCGCCGCCGCCGCCAGATGCAGCCGGTCGTCGTCGCGCAGCCAGTCGCCCGGCAGCGCGGCCAGTTTCTCGAGCGCGGCACGCTGCGGATTGAGAAACCGGCGATAGCTGATCGCCGCCACGCGGACCTCACTGACGGTGCGGCGCAGGGCGAAGACATGCTTGGCGTCGAGCCGTTCCTCGCAATCGTCGAGCTCGTCGCCCAGCGCCGCCACCTCGGGGTCGAGATCGGTGGTGATGGCGGTCGCGAACGCGGTGATCAGGTCGCCGGGATCGCGCACCCGCCCCGCCTCGACCTCTTTTTCAACCAGCGGGATCGCGACCAGCGGCTTGCGCGTCAGCGAATAGACGCGTCCCTTGACCACCCAGATGCGCAGCGACGCGAGCAGGTCGGACGAATCCATCTCCTCGTTCGTCCGCCCGCGCAAGTTGAGGAACGCCCCCTCGCCGACCGCCTCGCAGCGCGGCCGCGTCTCGGTCGCGGTCAGCGCGTCGATCACATAGGATTCGAGCCCGGCCTCGTTGCGAAGCCAAGCCTGCGCCTCGTCCTCGGTGGTCGACAAATGCACCCAGACCAGATCGCCGCTCGCGGCCGGCGCCGCCTCGACCGCGAGCCGCGACGCGACTCCGTCAGCGACCTTGAACCCGAACCCGCTCACGTGCGCATCGCCACATCGACGACCAGCCCCGAACCCTGCGCATCGGGCGGCGCATCGCACGGGATCCGAGCGGCATCCGCGCGCGCGCGATCGAGGATCGCCGGCGGCACGTCGCTGCGGTGATAGACGCGGTCCGCGCTGGCGAGCGCCCGCGCGTGTCGCAATGTCAGATCATCGGGATCACGCGATGCGAGTGTCATCCGGACGATCGTCCCGTCCTGTACCGATCCCCCTGCCAGCCAGCCGGCCACGTCGCGCGACGATCCGAGCGGATCGAGCACGCCCCCCGGCGCGAGCGCATCGGCCAGCGCACGCCGTCTGGCGCCGCTATTGGGGAAGCGCGTGCGCATCGCCCCGCGTGCGCGCTGCAGTGCGCTTGCCAGCCCGCCCAGATCCGCCGGCACCAGCGCCTCGAGCCGCTGCCGCAGTGCCGCCGCCAGCCCGGCCGACGCGCCGCCGGTCCCGATCGCGATCAGCACCGGCTCGCGGTCGACGATCGCGGGCAGCGTGAAGTCGCAATGCTCGGACCGGTCGACCGCGTTGACGAGCACACCGCGCGCCTTCAGCCGCGCGACCGCCGCGAGCGCCTCCGCCTCGTCGTCGATCGCGACGATCGCCAGCGCGGCCATGGCGGCCTCATCGGTGACGACATGCGCGCCGGCCCGGTCGAGCAGCCGACGTTTCGCATCCGCCGCCTCGCCCTCGCCCAGCAGGATGACCGGGCGACCCGCCAGCCGCACGAACAGCGGCAGGCTGTGCAGGCTCACCGCTTGAGCCATTCGGGGACGCGCTCGGCGGCCAGGATCGTCTCGGGCTCGATCCGGTCAGCGACCACCGCGAACCGGTCGCCATCGACCAGCACCTCGGGCACCAGCGCGCGGCTGTTATAGGTCGACGCCATCGTCGCGCCGTACGCGCCTGCGGTGCGGAACACGCCCAGATCGCCCGACTTCACGACGTCGATGTCGCGCCCCATCGCGAAGGTGTCGCCGGTCTCGCACACCGGCCCGGCGATGTTCGCGGTCATCCGCTCGCCGCCCGGCTCGACCGCGACGAAATCATGATAGGCATCGTACATCGCGACGCGCGCGAGGTCGTTCATCGCCGCATCGACGATCACATAGGGGTTGGTGACCCCCGGCTTTACCCAGATGACCTCGGTCAGCAGAACGCCGGCATTCCCTGCGATCACGCGCCCCGGCTCGAACATCAGCTCGACGTCCCAGCCCGCAGTCGCGCGCACGACCATCGCACCGTACTCGGCCGGGCTCGGCAGCACGTCGTCGGGCTTGTAGGGCACGCCGAGACCACCGCCCAGATCGACCCGGCTGATGACGTGCCCCGCCGCGCGCAGTTCTGCGACGAGTTCGCCGATCCGCGCATAGGCCGCCTCGAGCGGGGCGAGATCGGCGAGCTGGCTGCCGATATGGATCGCCACCCCGCGCAGGTCGAGCCCCTCATGCTTCGACAACCGGTCGAACATCGCCGGCGCCTGGTCGATCGGCACGCCGAACTTGTTCTCCTTGCGCCCGGTCGAGATCTTGGCGTGCGTGCCCGCATCGACATCGGGGTTCACGCGCAGCACCGCCGGTGCACGAATGCCGCGATCGCGGGCGAGTGCGGCGAGCACCTCGCCCTCTTCCTCGAGCTCGAGGTTGAACTGGCCGATCCCGGCATCAAGCGCGCGGGCGAGCTCGTCGCGGGTCTTGCCGACGCCCGAAAACACGATGTCCGACGCGGGGATGCCCGCCGCCAGCGCGCGCGCCATCTCGCCCGCCGACACCACGTCCGCACCGTAGCCCTCATCGGCCAGGACGCGCAGCACCGCGACGTTCGGATTGGCCTTGATCGCATAGGCCAGATGCACGCGCCCCGCGCCTTTCAGCGCGTCGCGGAACACCTGCGCGTGACGGCGGAACGTCGCGGTCGAATAGACATAGACGGGCGTCCCGACCGCCTCGGCGATCGCGGGAAGCGCGACGTCCTCGACATGGAGGACGCCGTCGCGATAGTGGAAATGGTCCATGCTGGCCTGTGATCAGTTGGAAGGCGGCAGGTTGAATTCGTCGCTCCGCCGCTCGCGCGAGCTGGTGAGCAATTCATCACTGCGTTCGGGTCGCTGCTGCGGCGTCGGCGTCAGCAGCGCGGTCGGCGTCGGTGTCGTCTTCGCCCCGTAAGGCGCGACCGGCAGCGATTTGCCAGGCGCGGGCTCGAGCCCGTCGGCCGCCCCGCAGGCGGTCAACGACAGACCCGACAGGGTCAGTCCGGCGAGAAGGATCAGGCGTGTCATTCGCTCGTCTCCCGTGCGGCGCGGATCGCGGCGCGTACATTGTCGGGTGCGGTGCCACCGAAGCTGGTCCGGCTGGCGACCGACGCATCAACCGACAATACGCCGTACACCCGGTCATCAATCCGCGCATCGATCGCCTGCAGATCCTCGATCGACAAAGCGTCGAGCGCGATGCCCAGATCCTCCGCGCGTTTCACCGCACGCCCGGTCACGTGATGCGCCTCGCGGAACGGCAGCCCCGCCTCGCGCACCAGCCAGTCGGCAAGGTCCGTCGCGGTCGCAAAGCCCGCCTCGGCCACCGCGCGCATCCGCTCGGTCCGGAACGTCGCGCTCTCGACCATCCCGGTCATCGCCGCGATCGACAGCGCGAGCAGGTCGTGCGCCTCGAACACCGGCGGCTTGTCGTCCTGCATGTCCTTCGAATAGGCGAGCGGCAGCCCCTTCATCGTCACCATCAGCGCGGTCATGCACCCCATGATCCGCCCCGAATGCCCGCGCACGAGCTCGGCGGCATCGGGATTGCGCTTCTGCGGCATGATCGAGCTGCCCGTCGACCATTGGTCGCTGAGCGCGACGAAGCCGAAGGGCTGCGACGCCCAGAGCACGAATTCCTCCGCCAGCCGCGACAGATGCAGCGCGCACTGCGTGGCTGCTACGAGGTAATCGAGCGCGAAATCGCGGTCGCTGACCCCGTCGAGCGAGTTGGTCATCGGACCGTCGAAGCCGAGCGCATGCGCGGTCATCTCGCGGTCGATCGGGAACCCCGTCCCCGCCAGCGCCGCCGAGCCGAGTGGCGAGCGGTTCATCCGCACGCGCGCATCGGCGAACCGGCTGACGTCGCGCGCGATCATCGCGTGATACGCCATCAGGTGATGGCCGAGCGTCACCGGCTGCGCGGATTGCAGATGCGTGAACCCCGGCATCACGCTCGCGGCATGCTCCTCGGCACGCGTCAGCAACGCCGCCTGGAACCCGCCGAGTGCCGCGAGCACCTGGTCGATCGCATCGCGAACCCAAAGCCGGAAATCGGTCGCGACCTGGTCGTTGCGCGAGCGCGCGGTGTGCAGACGCCCCGCGACCGGACCGATCGCCTCGGCCAGCCGCGCCTCGGTCTGCATATGGATATCCTCGAGGACGAGGTCCTCGGCGACGCCATTGGCGGCATAACGCGCCGCGACCTGGTCGAGTCCCGCGGCGATCGTCGCGGCGTCGTCGGGCGAGACGATACCCTGCGCGCCGAGCATCGCGACATGCGCCTTGGAGCCGGCGATGTCCTGCTTCCACAGTCGCTTGTCGAAGGGGATCGAGGCGTTTATCTCCCGCATGACCGCGGCCGGACCCTCGGCGAAGCGTCCACCCCACATCGCATTGGAGCCGTCCATGTCCTCCCCTTCTCTGCTCTCAAGGGCGTCGATCGTCTGTCTCCTGGGTAGCGCAATGCTGATTGCGGGCTGCGATAGGAAATCGCCGGCTCCGGAGCAAGCAAACGCGGCAGGCGCCGCAATGGGCAATGGCGCCGCATCGGACGAAGTCGCGGCCTCGCCCGACGAAGCGACCGGCACCCCCGCCGCCCCGGTCGACAAGATCGACCGCAGCCACAAGGGGGAAACGGGGCCGACGTCCAGCTTCACCGCCCCCGATGGAAAGTCCGTCACGCTCGCCAGCTTCAAGGGCAAGCCGCTGCTGCTCAACCTGTGGGCGACCTGGTGCGCGCCCTGCGTCGCCGAGATGCCAACGCTCGATGCGGTCGCGGGCAGCCTGAAGGACAAGGTCCAGGTCATCGCGGTCAGCCAGGACCTTCAGGGTGCCGAGAAGGTCACGCCGTTCTTCGCGCAAAAGGCGTTCACGACGCTGAAACCCTATCTCGACTCCAAGGCCTCGCTCAGCATCGCCTATCAGGCGAACCTGCCGACCACGATCCTCTACGATTCGGACGGGCGTGAAGTCTGGCGCATGCTGGGTGGCTATGAATGGAACACCCCCGCCGCCGCAAAGCTGATCGCCGAAGCCCGCTGAACGCCCCGCACGACGACGCGCCGCTCCGCCGCGAAAGCCGGAACGGCGCGTCGGCGGCATTCAGGCTAAGCGTACCCTTCTGTATCACGCGTGTCGCTTGTTCTGCATCTCGTCCGTGCGCCTCATCTCCCCATCGGGATCCTAAGGAACATCCGACGCCAGACACGAAAACGTCTGCTGCCTGCTTGATGACTAGCCTGCGAGTATCGCGCGGATGCGATCGGCCATATCGGGATCGACCGGGTTGTAGACGATCATGCCCAGGTCCGGACGACCATCGACCGCAAAGCCCGAATATCCCAGCTCCATCGCGCCCAGAACGGGGTGGTGCAGCCGCTTGGTGCCCTCGCCGTGGAAGCGCACGTCATTGTCCGCCCATAACGCCGCGAATTCGGGACTGGTCGCGCACAGCTCGGTGACGAGCTGGCCAACCTCGGACAGCGATTCCCTACCGCGCGATTGCCGAGAAGATCGGCAAAACCTTCGGCCTGCCGTGACGTCGGTAAGCGCAGACGAAGCCGGCGCGCATTTCGGCTGGCTCGCTGCCTTCGTGTCGAAGGACATGGCGGCGTCGAGCGCGCTGACCCGCGAGCGGCCGGGCTAGAACCCCGACGGGCCGACGCTGCACGCCGACATCCGCGCGATGACGGGCAGGACGTGACACCACGGGCGGCGAGGAAGCGGTCATCCCAGGATCCGCAACGCTTCGGCATGGAGTGCCGGAGTCGCGGCGACCAGCACCGCGCCGCCTTCCTCGGCCCTGCCGCCGTCCAGGCGCGTGACGACACCGCCCGCGCGCTCGATGATCGGGATCAGCGCGACGATGTCATAGGGCTGGAGCGAGGGCTCGATCGCGAGGTCGATCCGGCCTGCCGCGATCATCGCCATCGCAGAGCATTCGCCGCCATAGCGGATCATCCGAACAGCCGCCTTCAACCGTGCGAAACCGGGCGCGAGGTCGTCGCCGAAATGCTCGGGCGAGGTGGTGTGCAGGATCGCGCGATCAAGGCTGCCGACGTCGCGCGTCGCCAGCGGGCGGCGCACACCGTCCCGCTCGGTCCAAGCGCCGTCGCGATCCGCCCAGAAGCGTTCGCGCGTGAAGGGCTGGCTCATCATCCCCAGCTCGGCCCGGCCGTCGACCGTCAGCCCGATCAACGTCCCCCAGACGGGCAGGCCACAGATGAACGGGCGAGTCCCATCGACCGGATCGAGCACCCATCGAACACGCCCGCTGCCCGTCAGCCCGAATTCCTCGCCGAGGATGGCATGGCCGGGGAAATGCGCACCGATCTCGGCGCGGATCGCGACTTCCGCCTCCCGGTCCGCCTCGGTCACGGGGTCGAAGCTGTACCCCTCCTTCACCTTGGTATCGACCGCGATGTCGATGCGGTAGCGGGGCATCGTCTCGGCATCGGCAAGGTCGGCAAGGCGATGCAGGAACGCGGTGTCGGGAAGGATCATGATCTACGTCCATTGGCGGTGGCGGCCTTCGCGCACAGCGGCACGAAACACAGAAGGGCCGTGAGCAGCCAGAAGGCGGCGGGCAGGCCGATGCCCTGCGCGACAAAGCCGATCACGGCGGGACCGGCGAGAATCCCGGCATAACCGATCGTCGTGACCGCGGCGATCGCGAGGCCCGCCGGCATGACGGTCTGCGTGCCGGCCTGGCGGAACAGGATCGGCACGACGTTCGACGCACCAAGACCGATCAGCAGGAACCCGAGGAGCGCGACCGATGCGACCGGCGCGAGCAGCATGACGCCATAGCCAAGCAGCGAGAGCAGCCCGCCCCACAGCATCGTCCGCCGATCCCCGAGTCTCGCGACGATCGCATCCCCGGTCAGCCGCCCGGCGGTCATCGCCACCGCAAAGACGCTGTAGCCGAGTCCCGCCTGCGTGACCGGCAACAGGCCCTTGCCGCTCAGCAGCAACGCCCCCCAGTCGAGCATCGCGCCTTCGGTCAGGAAGGTGATCGCCGCGAGCGCCGCGAGCAGGATCACGATCCCGCGCGGGATCACGACCAGCGGGGCCTCCTCGGTCCTGGGGGTCGGGATCAGCCGGGGCGCGGCCAATGCGAGCGTCGCGATCATCAGGACCGATGCTGCGACGGCCCCGGCGACCGGACTGATCCTTAACGACAGGACGGCGGTCAGCAGCGCCGATCCGACGAAGCCGCCGACGCTGAACAACCCGTGAAACCCGGACATCAGCGGCGTGCCGACCTGCTTCTCCACTTCGACAGCATGCACGTTCATGCCGACTTCGATCACGCCGAGGAACGCGCCGAACAGCAGCAGCGCGACCGCCATGGTCGGCACCGTGGGCGCAAAGGCGAGGAAGGGCAGCAGGATCGCCTGCCCGATGCCGCCGACGAGGATCGCCGGTCGTGCGCCGAGCTTCGAGGTCAGCGGCCCCGCAAGCTGCATCGCGCCCACCGAGCCGAGGCCGAGACACAACAGCAGCAGCCCGAGCGATCCGTCCCCGACCGCCAGCCTCTGCTTGGCAAGTGGAACGAGCGGCGCCCAGCAGGCGAGCCCGAAGCCGGACACGAGGAAGGCCAGGCGCGTCGCAAGGCGCGCGCCGGAATTTTGAATCGTCACTGGCGGATATCCTTGGATCAGCGCGGGTCGGCACGCGCGATGGTGGCGCCGGCCTTCGTCAGATCGCGCACAAGGTCGGCATCGGCGTCGTGCTCGACGACGATCTGCGTAAGGGCATCGACGCCGAGGACCCGGTGCGGGGCGTGCTGGCCGAGCTTGTCGTTCGTCGCGAGGACGATCGTGCTGCGACTGCGCGCGGTCAGCGCACGTTTGAAATTGGCGTCGGCCGGGTCATAAGCACTGACGCCCCCCTCGGCGGAAACCGCGCACGCGCCGAGGACACACAGGTCGATATTGAGCCGCGCGATCGCCTCGAGCGCCGTACCATCGACGGCGCCGCCGACCATCCGGTCGATCATGCCCCCCACCACCAGCAGATCGATGTCGTCGCGATGCTGGAGTGCCGCGGCGATCGTCACCGAACTCGTCGCGATGGTCAGATTGAGATAGGACGGCAGCGTCTCGACAAGGGCGAGATTGGAACTGCCGTTGTCGATGAAAACAAGGCTGCTCGGTTCGATGTGTCTAACGGCGGCGTCAGCCAGCGTCCGCTTCCTGTGCACATCTTCGCCGACGCGCTCGGCCATCGGCCTCGCCCCTTCGACGACGGGCAAGGCGCCGCCATAGACGCGGCGACACAGGCCCTCCGCGGCAAGACCCCGCAGATCCCGCCGGATCGCATCCTCGGAAACGCCGAACTCCTTGGCAAGCGCACCAGCATGAACCGGTTCGCCCAGGGATAGACGGGCAAGGATCGTATCGCGACGGCTGGACGGGATGTCATTTGGCATCCGCTGTTCCTAACCCTCACACCGTGCATAAACAAGATGGTTATCGATCAATCATGCATGATCGGGCATCGTGTCCACATCGGTGAGACTGATTACTCCCGATGTCCCATCTCGCGGATGGGAGATCGGGAAGCCCTGTCAGGGGCTTCCGATCGGGACCGGGTAAGCGCCTCAGGTCACCCCCCTCGACTCACGGTACACAGCCTCAATATTGTTTCCGTCGGGATCATACATGAAGGCCGCATAATAGCCCTCGGGATAGCCATCCGAACGCAGACCGGGTGCGCCGTTATCCACCCCTCCCGCAGCCAGCCCGTGGCGGTAAAAGTCTTCGACAGCTTCGCGCGATGTAGCGCGGAACGCCGTGTGTTGCCTCGCGCCGGTTGGATGGAAAACGTCGAGCCAGAACGCGGGATATTCGGTACCGAAAGCGACGCCTGCCAAGTCGGCGTCGCCCTCGTCCGCCGGCCCCATAGTCGCGTTGATCCGCATGACGACTTTAGCCCCGAGGGGGCGAAGTGCTGCTTCGTAGAACCGCGCCGATCGAACGATGTCAGTGACACCGATGCCGGTATGATCAAGGAGCCAATTGGAAGCGTCTGCCACCGGATCTCTCCACCAGATTGCTGCTCGTTATCTTATCAGATCATGCCCGGCAAAATCGTCGCTTCGCAAGCTCAACTGGGTTCGTCGCGCCTCCCAAAGTGCCTTAACCTTCGGCAAAGACGCCGCGTTCGGTGTGGCTAGCTACGCCCCCCCTCAGATGCTGCCGTTCCGCTTGCCGCTCCGCCCCGAATATTCCGCGTCGTCCCCATTGCGAATGGTCGACCGATATGGAATTCTACAGCGATGATGACCAGCACTGGAGGATGTCAGTGTGGCGCGGTGCGGTTCCGGATTGACGCCGATCTGGAAGACGCCTCCATCTGCCATTGTCGAATGTGTCAGAAGGCAACGGGCGGACTGTTCGGGCCTTATGTCGGAGCGCCCTTGTCTGCCGTGACCTGGACCCGTGGTCAGCCCGGTCACTTTCAGAGTTCGAACAAGGCTCGTCGCGGGTTTTGCCGGGATTGTGGCACGCCGCTCACCTTCGAATATGGTGAGGGAAGCATCTGTTTCACGCTCGGTGCCATGGACGAACCACGCCTGGTTCATCTGACCGAACAGCTCGCGTCGTCCGAGCGCATCGCCGACGTTCAGGCATTGGCGAATCTCCCCGAACACCCGCTAGATGAGCCACGAGCGGCGGAGCATCTGGCAGGAATTAGATCCCTTCAGCATCCTGACCATGATACCGTTGCGTGGCCACCGAAGACATAGACCGCAGTCCGCTTTCTTGCGGCTCCGATCCGTCGCTTGACGCAGCAGAGCATGCGCCTGCAATCTGCTGACACTTCCCGCGATGTAAGGACAAGATGATGGTTCTCATGTTCGCGCTCCTGCTCGCAGCACCGCAAGGATGCATCGATACACGCCGCGAATGCCGCGCCTGCACGACGACCGATGGCAAGCAGCGTTGCTCGAGCCTGGGCATAGCGTGCCAGCCTCTGACCCGCCTGTGTCGCCCGAACACCGACAGAGCCGCTACGGAACGCCCAAAGACTGCAAAGCCAGACCACCGCTGAGTCCGCAGCGATGGTCCAAACCGACAATGGGGCATCAGCAAATATGCGGCAGAACTGCACCCGGCCGATCCCACAGGACGGCACGCCGTCGCATACCTCTGTCATGGAGGTTCGGTCTAGGCGTCGAGAAGGTGAAGCGTGTCCTTTGACACATAAACCTGACCGCTCACGTCAGAACAGAACATGATCTGTCAAAACCAGCTGACAGAATTGTTGACCGATCACGCAATTTTTTGACAAGATTTTGTCCTAGACGATCACCCAAGCCCCTGCCCTCCGGCATCTCGCGTGGCGGATTGGCGAATTATGGGGTCGAAGCAGTAGCAAGCAGCGCCTGGTACGAGCGGCATGGTGGCAATTGACTACCCGGCGGCTTCGCGCCCCGATGTACTCTCGCTCACCAACAAATAACATGGCCGCGATTTATCACTGACCGAGGTTGAAGCCCGTAGCTAACGCACCGCACCTGATCGCGCTTGCCATTCCGATCTTCCGCCAGAGCATGTTGAGACATGACACGGCCCCGTATCATCCTGATGATCGTGCGATGGCCAAGTCGGGTGCCGCCCTTACCATTTTTGGCAAGACGCTCACCTAGGCACGCCCGATGCGGGCCAAAGCTGTCGCCGCCTCTCTTAACTCCGCTATGAAGGGCGAGGCTTCGGCTACGCTGCCTTCTGCAGATCGCTCAATTTTTGAAACTCTGTGAGAATGTCGGCGTGATGCTGCGCCAAGTAGCGGACTATGCGGACGTTACCAAGCAATCGGTTCACGTAGCCGGCTGCAAGCATCAGGTCGAACTGATCAGAACTGTAGGTCTGCTCAACCGCGCGCAGCTGCCGGTCGACGTTCTCGCTTTCGCGCTGCATTGTCGCCACCTGATCCTCGGTTAGGCCGGCCATGCGCCGCGGCTTGCCGGCGACGAGTTGATCATCGGGTGTGGAGGCGACTAGCGAACGGGCATAGCTTACCGAGAACCGGTTCATAGTGACCATAGCCATGGCGGCTTCGACTTGGCGGACGGGCTTCATAAAACGAAGCTCGGTGAACACGTGGATGGGCACGTGCCGGTCTTTAAGTAGCTCAGCCGCCTCAGGGCAAATCCCAACCAACAGGTTCCGCTTCTTTCGAATGCTGGCAATGTCGACGTTCAGCGCCCGCGCGAGCCTTTCCTCAGATACCCCCTTCTTGACCGCGTTCAGGATCATCCGATGCTCTTGAATGGTCGCGATCCGGCTGACTCGCTTGTTATAGGTGAAGGCTTCGTCGTCGGTCGCAACTAGGCATACGAGCTCAGTGTCGCCGCGCTCCCGCACGATCTCAACACGCAGATGTCCATCAAGCAGATGGTAGCGTTCGGGATCGGTTGCATCTCGAGCGACCACGGGCGGCTCGATGATACCGACCTCGGCGATGGAAGCGGCGATCTGCCCGTACTTTACCGACTTCTTCACCGACGCGGAGATCGTGCGAAGCGGCATGATGCAGTCAATAGGAATGCGAAGGCTCGCCTCCTCAAAAGCCAGCTTGACTGGGATGGCCGTGTGCCGACTGCTCACGACGAGGCTTCCATGCGATCAAGGTGCAATGCGAGATTCTCGGGCATGGTCCCGAGCCCCTCATCCTCGATTAGGGCCGTAAACTGCTCGCTGAGACTAAGCCGGCGCAGCGCCTCGGTAACAAGAAGAAGTCGGTCACGTGCAACGTTAGCCCTTCGGATCAGGCCGCGCTTCCGATCGACGTCTTCCTGGTATGCACGGATCAGCGCTGCCGGCGACAGTTTCTGGTTAACTGGCGGCTTACCGGTCTGCTGTCTTAGGTGCTTACCACGCCGGCGCCGCTCTTCGACGATGCGTTTTGCCGCCATCAGCTTACGTCCGCGCAGCGTTCCCTTTTCATAAGCCAGTTGAAGAGCACGCTGTACGTCGTGATCTTCCGCCTCAGCGATATCAACGGCAACGCTTAATGGAATAGTCCGCGCTTCGACCGAACGTAGCAAGCGCTGTTCGCCTTTTTCGAGGAGGCGACCGACGCCACTTACATATTCGAGCGTGAGGCCGGTCTTGCGAGCAATCTGGGGCAAGCTGTGCCCGCGCTTGCGCATGCCGCCGATGTCCTGGAGCAAGTCAATCGCACTGTGCTGGCGCCGGGCACAATTCTCGACCAGGCTGGCGATCAGACAATCCTCGGGATCGGCTAACACGACGAGGGCAGGCACCTCGATCTGTCCGAGTTCCTGATACGCTTCAAGGCGTCCTTGACCACAAACGAGATCGTAGAAGGGCCCGTCTGCCTCCACTCGACGCGTGACAGTAATCGGTCGTTTGAGCCCGACTTGAGCGATATTGTCGACGATTTCCGTAAACGAACGCTTGTTGCGGACTCGCGGATTAACAACGGTAATCCGCTCGAGCGGAATCCATTCCACCCGCTGAGCGGGGCGGGCGGTGCTCATGCGGCAGCCCTCCACAAACGTCGCGCCGCCATGCGGTGAAAGGCGGACAGATCGTCAAACCGATATGCGTCGAGCGACAGGCCGTTATGCTCACATAGGCGCAGCACGGCGTCACCGATGTCGAGCCGGGGCAGGAGATAGTAGTCGCGGGGAAGCTCGTTACCCGGTGCCATACGTACCGCAACCGTCAAGTCGGGTTTGAGTGGAGTATCAAGCCTGACCTTCCAGCGGAGTGTACCTGCCGCGGTCTGGGCACAGCGCACCACTACTAGCGACGCAGTGAACTCGCCGTTGATGGTGAGTAGGTCGGTGTCAGCGTCGCGAACAACGGTGCCGCCGGCCTGCTCCAGCGCGGCCATTGTATCGTAGACAATCGCGGGATGGAGCTGCCGCAGCTTCCGATTGATTTCTAAATAGCGATAGTCACGATCGGGGGCGAAGCCGACCAGCTCGTAGGCGCGCAGCAGGCTGCCGAAGCGGCTACGATAGGCGCTACTTGACGGTGCCTCCTCGGCTTCGTCGATGATAAGACCGGTCAGCATACCCTTGGTGCTGAAGATAGATGCCAGCAGCGCAAGCATCATCTCGTCGCTCAACCTTGCAGAGCGCGCGTCGATGATGGCGCGTGTTCGCGCGAAAACGACCCGGTCGACGACGGGCGTGAACGCGCCCTCGGCCCTGATCCACTCATCTTCAGTGTTCAAGACGTGCTTCCGTTTGAGCTTAAATGATGTGCGCGCCCAGACGTTGTCGCCGACATATTTTTCGTTGATGAGTAGCTGGTGGACGGTGCCCCTGGTCCAGGCGCGTCCAAGATCGGTGACGAGCCCGCGCTTGTTGAGCAGGTTAGCGATGTCACGCTCCGACTTCTCCGCATCGGTGAACAGTCGATAGACTTCTCGGACTAGGGCCACCTCATCAGGCGGCCCTGGCACGAGGATGACGCGATCGGTCGCAATGCTCTTGTGTTCACCGCGGCCGAGCTCGCCCTTAGGTTCGCCATTCACGTCGACGAGGAGCCGGCGCAGCCCGAAGCCGGCGGCACCGCCTTGGCGGTAACCGCGCCGTATAAGGTTGGCCTGTCCCGCGAACACCTTAACCGAAAGCTCGCGGCTGTATTCGGCTGCCATGGTGCGTTTGACGGTCTTGATTATCGATGAGCTGATGCTGCCGTCATTGCGAAACTGCTCAGCGCAATATTCGACCTGAATGCCGGCAGCGCGAATACGCAGTTCATGCGTAGCGGCCTCGTCCGGATCCTGGAAGCGGCCGAGCCTGCTTACGTCGTAAACGAGCAACGCCTGAAAGTCGGTACGCCCTGCCTCGATGTCAGCGAGCAGCAGCTTCAGACCTGTGCGGCCAGAGAGATTGAGGCCACTCTTCCCATCGTCCTTGTAGGTGTGGACGATCTCATAGCCATGCGTGTCAGCGAAGCGCCGGATCGCAACCCCCTGGTTGTCGGTCGAGTATTGCTGATGCTCGGTCGACATGCGGACGTATTCAGCCGCTCGTATGCGTGGTGGCACCGGTGACTCGTCATTGTCGGGTGTGTTCCAGTTGATAACCATTAGCGGCCTCTCACCAAAGGCGCGCGCGCCCGCCGCCGCCACTATCCTGAAAGGGACGGCAACATGTTTCCGAAAACCGGCAAGGGATTTCAAAATGAGGGAGGGAGGCTGACCGAAGCCGCTTATATTGCTGCGATCAGCGAAGCCCTGCGGACCGAGATTGGAACAGGCGCCGGAGCCTCTAAGCAGATTCAGCGATGGACAGAAGCGTCCGACCGTACGGCGCGGAACTGGCTGAGCGGGAATGTCGGACCCAGCGGCCATCATCTGGTGAGGCTAGCGCGCGAGTCCGATGCTGTGCTCTCTGCCGTGCTCACCATGGCTGCGCGACCTGAGTTGGGACTTGCAAGTGATCTGCACGCGGTGGAGGTTGCGCTCGCTAAAGCAAGCGGAGCATTCGAGGTACTACGCCGACGGCGAGCTCTCGGAACGCGGTAGCCCGTTTCATCGCGTCCCGGCTTCTGCATCCGAATCGTTACGACCGTCCATCTCGAACCGCCTGATCAGAGCATCGGCCTTTTGAAGTATACTTATGAGAGACGCCCGTGCGAGAAGAACCCAAAGCCGACCAGGGACTTAAGTTTTCGTCTGCGCGGTCCAGCCGATCCGTGCAAGCGTCCCAAGTAGGGTGGAGCGCGGCACTTTAAAGGTTCGGCAGACAGACGCCTTACTGGCCCCGCCATCTAACGCGGCCGTAATTCGTTCGAGTGTTTCAACGTCAATCATCGGCGGGCGGCCGCCCTGGCGGCCCCGGCGTTTGGCCGCGGATAGTCCCGCCATCACCCGTTCGCGCGTCAGCGCACGCTCATATTGTGCCAATGCGCCGAACATAGAGAACAGTAACTCGCCGTGGGGAGTGGTTGTATCCATCTGCTCAGTTAGGGACCGGAACGCGATGCCTCGCCCCTTCAGGTCTGTAACGATCGCCAAAAGGTGGGGTAGCGAGCGTCCGAGCCGGTCGAGCTTCCAAACGACCAACGTGTCGCCTGCGTTCAGATAGTCGAGACAGGCTTTAAGCCCCGGTCGATCGTCACGCGCGCCTGATGCTTTGTCGGTATGAAGATGACGATGATCGACGCCAGCTGCAACCAGCGCATCGCGCTGAAGATCGACCGTCTGGCGATCGTCGGCCGACGATACCCGCATGTATCCGACCAGCATGTACGACAAACCCTCAAAAGCATGTTTCCACACAAACTATCAAAGCGACAGGGTTTGTCGATTGTTAAAGCCTACGGGGCGTTTGGTTTGGCAAAAGCTTACGCCCGGGTGTCGCCTATCATGTGTTTCCCGTCATCACCTTGGATAGCATCTAGTGCCTGCAATATACGCCAGTCGCCATCGACGTTTCACAGCGCGGTTCTTCTCACAGATGTCGCGAAAATCGGGTTAAGCGACGAAGGGCTGCAACGATCATACCGCTGTGGTTCCTACCACGGTGTCAGCTAACGAGCAGACCCGGTAAGAGCTGTTCGGCCTCAGTACGGCTGAACAAGCCCGAAGCCTGAGGTTTAACTCCATGAGTTCTAGCGAAATTGCCAACTGCGCGCCGGTACAAACCTAATTTTCGGCTCATCTCACTCGTGCTGATATACCTTCGGGCTAATTCATGGGCCGTATCCATAGTTATCTCCCGAAAAGCGGGGCCGGGTCCAAGCAGGAACTCCGAATGGCGACTAAAATGCGGGGGGCTGATGTTCATCATTTCAGCAAGGTCGGATTTTGTTACCATGCAGCCGCTCCAATCCATGCCTTCGGTCTGCTGAAAACATTCGAGTGAAAGAATGCTCTCAGATCTAACCGTTATACGTTGCGCCAATGGCTCGTCCCCATCAACCGAGCTTGCCGCCAAGTCGCCCTCCGCAATCGCTTCAAGCACTCTCGCCCAAGGCTTTGAATACCCGCCAATCCCCCGCAATGCCTCTGTAAGCCTAATTGGATACCCCCCTTTTGACGGGCTTAAACGGCGAGACAACTTGCCGTGGAAGGCCTCCAAACTGTCTCGGCACACTGCGAGCTGCTGAGAGTCTCCACGGCCCGGCGGTACGGATGCAACTGCTACCAAGCCGAGATGAGCCAATTCGCGGATAGCGTACGTCGGCGTACCGAGCATCTCGGCGGCATGAACTAAACGCAGGCGAGTCTTTTTGCGGGTGAGCATTGGCGCCACCGCTTCTCGATCGACGAGAACCTGCAACCTGATCCCGTCGAGCGCCAGGAACGAAGGCAACTTGCCCGCTTTGCGCATTTCGAAAAGGGTTGGCCGGTCCGCACCGGTCAATTTCGTCATTTCCGCGATGGTAACGCCACTTGAGCGTGCGGCCCGGCATCGCTCAACGAGTTGGGAAAGAACCTTCTGGACGACAGGCGACAGTCGCGGATCGTCGCGATCGCACAGCACCTGATAAAATGCTTTGCGGGTACTCCCACCTTTCTCGCGACCACCGACGTTGAGCTTTTCGGCGACATGCTGCTCGATCGCGCCAGGCCAGCCAGCTAGAAAGGGCCATGTCGCTGCAAGGGCCGGAACGACATGGTTCCGAGCGCTGTCGAGACAAAGCGATCTGTCGCCGAACAAGGAAGTCACCCGCCGGTCGACGACTGGAGCGAGCGTGCAAGCGAGTTGGAGATGTCCACCGTTCAACTCGGCCAAATCAGGTGGCAGATGACACCGGGCGATTCGTCGCCTGTCCGGGTCATGGTGTATCAAGCCGACGAGCATCCCGAGGCATTCACGCAGGTTTTCGGGCACTGGTATTGCCTGGGCACGCGTAAGTGGTTCTGCGCAATAATCACATAGGTCGATGCCTGCCGTGCGTCGCCAGATCTGACGGCGACGGCAGGACGGGTTCGGACAGTGCTCTTCAAGATACTCCCATGTTTCAGTGCATATCGGGAGTTGGCGGACCTGCCATAGGCCACGATGATGCGCGGACATCGACAATGCCTTGGGTGAAAAGCGCCTGTAGGAAAATTGTAGAAATTCCCGAGGTACGACCGTCCCGAAGAGATTGAGCATTCTTGCATCGGGTGACCATAGCGGGGAATGCAACCGGGTGATTTCAGGACTGACCCCCAGACAGTCGGCAAGGATTTCCAGACCCGTATCGTCGCAGAAGGAGGCATGAGGGCGGTCCGATTGAATGTCACCCGTGACCTCGGTGATCTTCGCCATTCGCGGCATGTGATGAGCCGCCGCAACGCGCGCGACATAGCCATCCAACGATTCCCCCGGGATTATCGGAAGAACGCGCGTTACGCGCCAAGGCGAAAGAGCGGTGCTCATTGCCCAGACTGCCTGAGAAACGGGTTGCTCAGGCAGAAATCACGGGGGATGCAGTAGCTATCGACTGCCTCTGCCAAATCGTTCCGATCGATGGAGCCCCGGCCATCGTGCAGGGCAACCGCCATGGCGGCACGCACGATCTTGCAGATGCGCCGCACCCTGCCCGCCGATGCTTCCCAAAGCGGTCGCGCAATACCCTCGTGCGTAAGACCCGACAGGCAAGCCAGAATGCCTGCATCCACCATCGCATCGTCCAGATCGGCCAGGAAGCTAACGAAGAGGGCGCGGTCCCCTTTCGTGTCCCAGCGTAGCGGCGACAGATCGATGTCATCGTCAAGCCGCTCCATTAATTCAGGTACTTGGGCCAGGACCGAACCGGCATCTTCCGAGCCGACAAAGGCTACCGGCGCGATACCAGCGTCCATGATCTTTTCGCGGATCGCCGTGGCGATCGAACGGCTCATTCGAGGTCTACGTGCGGCGCGGTTGAACTCATCGAAGACGACGATCTGCACACCGCAGCGCCGCATCTCAGCGATCGCTCTTGGCCAGCGCGCCTTTTCGGTGCCAACATCCGGCCTAGCTGCTCCGAGAGCCTGCAGGATTGAGGTTGGCAGGGAGTCGGTCGTCCCTGCCCCAGCTGTCTCGACATGGAGCAACGGTTTGCAGCCCTCGTCGGCCGATATTTCCAGGAGACGGCGAAGTGCAACGATGGACTCGGTTTTGCCGCAACCATGGGGCGCGACAAGCATGGCTCCCCCGCAAGAAGCGTGTGCCGGACGGCCTATCGCTGCAATGCGCATCTCATCAAGCGCTGCAACAACCGCCGTCTGAGGTGGGTAATCTACGCGAATGGCATCAAACCGCGCCTTGGCCTTGCCGACGCGGGTGGCTGCGTTGGCGGTCGTCTCCTGCTCGGGGGCAGAGCTGAACCGTTCGGTCATTGGTACCCCCCTTGGTCATAGGCAGCCGGCGCTTGCGAGCCGGGGCGTCGAGTTCGATTTGCCCCGTCGCAGCATGCTCACGGCGACGTTCGAGCGCCGATTTGGCCGGTTTGGTACGCGGATCAGGTCGTGATGAGAGGATGTCCTGGTCGAGCGAGGTCAACCGTGCGCGGTCATTGGCGATGAAATCACCAAGCGTTACCGAAGAGGGCGTCGCGTGAGCCAGATCAACGATGTTTCCTGTAGTTTGCCTTATGCGTGGCACTTCGATGAGGGTGGCCAGGCGCTTTCGTGAAGCTGCAAGGTCGCCAGGGCTGATGTTACGGATAGCGTCAATGAGATGCCCGCGGGCGTTCATCCGCTCCTCTTGCGTGTTGAACGCCAACCCCTGCTTTTGCGCCTCGCGTTCGATCTGCTCGTGCAGCCACAAGGGCATGCCGCTGCTGTACTTCTCGTCGGCACACATCAGTTCGACATATTTCCGGGTCTTGCGGTTCCAGACATGGATGCGACTGATATCCATACTGTCGTAGCGGAACTCGACGGTCGCGGTGGCATCGCTGCGCCGCTGGCGGCGCGGCTCGATGGGCACAAGGTCGCGCAATAGTTCCGGCACCCCCTGAATCTCATGATAGCGCAGGTTGAAGGCACGAATGCCGGAGGGGGAAAGCTGCGCGCCGGAGCGCACCTCCATCACGTCGCGTGCAAACGAAGCAAAGTCCGCGAAGTCATTGATGCCGAAGCGATTGATATCACGTTCGAATACAAGCGCAGGCTGCTGGCTACCCAGGCCGTCATGCGGCTCGACATTGTAGGATGCTATGATCTGGTTCGCGATCGCCTCCAGCTCATCGAGCATGACGATGGCTTGAGCCTCGGCGTCGTAACCCCAACGTCTGGCATCGTTCAGCGTTAATGCTCGCCCTGGCAGCAGACGGGTTGTCTGATCATTCAGGGTTTTGATCGCACGCTCGCCGATCGCTCGGTAGGTTGGCTGCTTGATCGGACAGAACCGAACGGAAAATCCCGCATCCCGCGCTGCCGCTTCGAGCGTGTGGCTACGAAATTCGACGGCGTTATCGAGGATCAGGCAGCCCGGCTTGCCGCAAAGCATCGCAAGAACCGGATATCGGCTTGTCATGGCCGGCGGGGGACGTTTGGGCAGCACGATGCGCCGCAATATCTCGCTGACCGACCATCGGCACGGATCTTGGAAGGTTATCAGATGGCCGACGATGGCGCGACTTTTGACGTCGATAGCGAGTGTCAGCCACGGTCGTCCAAGAACCATCTGAAGGGCCGGACATACGACATGTACGTCGAGCCAAGTGTGATCCACTATCACATACTGCATGACGAAATCAGCCGCGAGCGGCTTGCCCGCTCCTGACCAATCCTGCTTGACGGCCTCTACCTCTATGGAGGTAGCCAAGGTCTTGTCCGACTCTAGTTCGTTGAAACGGCGTCGCACGGTGCGCTCTGAGCAGACCTCAAAAGGCTCGTGCGGCTTGTCGATGGACGGGTGACGCCCGTCATTCACCAGATTGAGCCGATAGGCATAATCGGCATGAATGTCCGCGACGTGGCGCCCCGCCTTCCTGCCCTCGAGCACGCATGTCCAGAGGAGCTGCTGATCGATGCTGCCGTTCGGCGAACGCACGATGCGCCTGCCGGACAGCGGGACCATGTGACGAGGATGGCGATTTCCGATGCTGCCGCGGTTCTTTCGCCAATTCTTCACCGACGATGCGGAAGGTTTTTGTCCGAATCGATGGGCCAACTCGGGCGTCCAGCAGTCGTCGAGGGCGGCTTTGATCGCACCAGTGCCTTGCGGAACGCCCCGTTCGTCCAGCATTTGGCAAGCGGTCGCCATACGCAAAGCGCGGGAAGAGATCGCGCCCGCCTGATCGCGGGTCCATTCTGCGCTATCGTTGTAATTGCGGATTGTGTCGGATGAACGCGGCGTTCGAGTCACAGCATCTCCACCGTGCTGCATAAGCTGGAATTGCTCGACGGTCGGCAATTCGAGCGATCCGTCCTTCTGCTCGTACTTGAGGATCTCGCCCGTGATCAGGTGGGTAAGCTGGACGCGGCCGTGAGCATAGGCAGGATGATATTCGGCTCCGCGAACGTCGACGATTGCGCCGGGAAAAAAGCGGATGTGCGCCATGGAATTCTAACCTTTCGGAACGCGCCGGTAGGTGGCCGGCAGCGAGATGATGCCGGCGACAGGCGCTTCGGATATAGATTGGATAGTGGCCCAGACCATTGAGGTGACCGGATCCTGGGCAAATACCGGCGCCTCAGTGGATGGTCACCGGCGTCGTATCCAACAGCGAACGGGTAAGGTCGATTTCAATGCGCCGAGCAACCGTTAGCGCCTGAAGCACGGCTTCGCCGGTGCGTGGGCAGTTAGGCGCGATCGCTTTGACGGCGCTTCCGAAGGTAGCATCCGTCCCTACCTGCCTTTCGTGAGCTCTTAGACGCTCCAGATGCTCCGGTAGGATCGTCACGAACCTGCGTGAACCAAACAGCATCACATTGCGCCGATGAACGAGACTGTCCCATATCTGGTGACGAAGGATGACCTTGAACCGGATGCCGTGCTCATCACAAATTTCGTGGACCGCCGTCAGCTTCGCGCGGTACTCCGGGTCGGCAAGGTCACGCTGATCTCGATGAACGTGACGGTGCCATCAGGTGCAACCAATTCGACGTCGATGGTGTAAACCTGCTTTTTACCTCGCCGCGTGAATTCGAAACGTACCGACTCCGATGCGACCCGAACCACGGCGAAATCCACCTCGGCGCGTGTCAGGAAATCGTACTGCGCCGCACCCTGCCAATGGAGAACACGTCCGGCCTTGCGGCTTGTGTACCAGCCATTTTCATGGGCGAGTCCGCCGTTGAAGGTGCGCAGGGCACCTCCATAGTCAGCCCGGATCATTCGGACATGGTGCGCATCGCTATGTTTGTCGCGGGTGAACTTGGGTATTGAGCCGCTGTTCGGGTCCAGAACGGGCTCCGGTAGGTGATCGTGGTCTGCGGTATTGATTGTCATCGATCGTTCCTTCGATCTCGCAATCGGATGCGATAGACGTGAGGGGACATGGTCCGGGACGGCCTCGAACCTTGACAGGTTTCACGGAATGAAGGAGATCAGCGCTCGTAAGGTCTCTGATCTTCTATGGGCCTCGCTGGTTGCACCCGGCGGGGCCTTTTCATTTCCGTAGCTTGGGAATGTTTCCGCGCGTCAGCGCGACCATCTGCTACGACATCATCGATCTCCTCCATCCGGTTGAGGATAATGCGAGGGCCAAAGCTGGGCTGGGGTGAACGCGGCCGCTTCGGCAATGGCCTCTTCCACCCGGCGTGAGCGCACCAGGCCTTTGGAAACTCTAGTGACTGTACTTGGACTGACGCTCAAATCACGGGCAATCTGCGACAACGAAGTCCCACGGCGTTCCAACGCCCATTTGATGTGCCCGTGCCAACTTTCGCCGCCCATTGCCTGCCTCACTGGGAAGTGATTTGCGCCAAGTCGCAGCGGCAGTTTGCCCTCACGACATGTATGCGATTCGAATCATGATTCGACCTTCCCGTCAAGCGCAACAAATTAACGCAAACTATTGACGGCTATTTACAAGGTTATGATACGTAGACTTAATATTCGAAAAGGTTGTTTTTGCTATGCAAATAATCTTTGTATTAAAATGTGTGCCTTACCTTTTGTGATTAAATATATTTTATTGTCCTATGATTCTAATTAGCGAAATATTGCGTTTTTAGAAAAATGCCATCGAAGTCTGTTGGTATTTGGCAAAACCATCTTTTGCTCGAACATGTTCTAGCAAATGTTAAAACTTATACCGCACGTGACGGGCCTAGATATCAGCTGTTTTTAAAAGCTGACTTCGGCAATGTCTCAGCCTATCGAAAGACGATTTAAGCCACTGTGAATAGGCCTTTTTTAGATGTTGCCGGAGGTGGATATCCGGCGGGGCGGCTGTCTACGTCAAGATTGATTACGGAGCCTGGTGGAGAACGGCCTAGCCGCTTACGGGCGCTTCGGCGGAGTAAGCGGACGCTTGTTCATCAAGCTCCCGATGGCAGCTACGCGCCCATAATTGGCTGCTGTGGCGGCGGGTGTGCAACAGGGGGCGGTGGGGGCCAAGCGCCTCTGGGCGATGCGGCGTGCGCGCCTCTCGCCTTGCTACACGACGCGGCTTGGGGATGTGGTGAAAGCGCAGGCGTGACTGCTTACTGAAATGAACCTCACGTCGGTGGTTCCGCCTTAAGCCCCAGTCTGACATGATGGAGCATGACGATAGGAATCGACGGCTCAATTCTAAGTGCTAGCGCTGACTATCCGCTGCATCGGCTGGGCTGGAAGTCGTTTCAGGACCTGTGCGTCAGTGTGGCAGAGGAGTGCCTTCGCCGACCCGTGCAAAACTTTCTGCCATCGGCAGATGCAGGGCGTGACGGTGCGTTCGTAGGCAAGTGGGACGGCGACGATCCAGCGTCAGGCGAATCGACCATCCAATGCAAATTCACCTCCAAGGAAGGCTTGAACCTTAGCCTCTCAATGTTGTCCGACGAACTACCGAAGGCAGCCAAACTTGCGGCAAAAGGTCTAGCGCACGACTATATTATACTGACCAACCACCCGGTCACCGGTGCAAGCGATCTTGCCATCCGGGAGGCTTTCCAGAAGGAAGGTGTAGGGCGGTGCCGGATTTTCGGTAGCGACTGGATCAGCCGCCAAATTAAGACGTCACCGCGGCTCCGGATGATGGCTCCGCGCTTATATGGAATGGGCGATCTCACTGAACTGATAGACGCGCGCGCCTACGAGCAGGCGCAGTTGATCCTGAGCGCAATGGGAAACGATCTGGAGCGATTGGTTGTGACCGATGCTCACCGTCGCAGTGTCAGGGCGATAAGCGAACACAACCTTGTGCTGCTCCTAGGCGCACCAGCGGCCGGGAAGTCTACCATCGGGGCTAGCGTTGCGATCGGCGCGGCCGACATTTGGCAGAGCAATACCATACGTGCGACCTCGCCCGAGGACGTCCAGCGGCATCTCGACCCGAAAGGCTCCCAGTTTTTTTGGATCGACGACGCTTGGGGTAATACCCAGTATCAACAGCAAACGGCAGAGCGCTGGAACCAGGTCTTTCCCCTTATGCAGGGTGCTATGCGCCGGGACACGCGGTTTCTGATAACCTCTCGTGACTACATTTGGCACGCAGCGCAACGTGACCTGAAGCTCAGCGCCATACCAACGCTGCGCCAAAGCCAGGTTATCATCAATGTTCAGGAGCTTTCGACCGCTGAGAAGGCACAGATGCTCTACAATCATCTAAAAATGGGCGATCAGCCCGCCGAATTTCGAGCAGCCGTAAAGGATTTGTTGCCGACCTTGGCTGAGCGCAAAGATTTTTTGCCTGAGACGGCCCGGCGCTTTGGTTCACGATTCTTCGCTGACGGCTTAAAGACGGATGCAGCGAGCGTCGAAAAGTTTTTTGCAAAGCCGCAGGACTTTCTCTTTGACACGGTGGTATCTCTCTCGATCGACTGCCGGGCAGCGATCGCGACCGTTTTCCTGAATGGCGGGACCGCTCGGTCTCCCGTCAGTTCAGAGAATATCGCTGCAGGCGCGACGGCCTTCGGCGCGGAGCCTGGGGCTGTGCGTGCACAGCTGGAAGCCTTGGACGGAAGCCTACTGCTGTTAGCGCAAGACAAGGCGGGCGGCTTTTGGACGTATAAGCACCCAACCGTCAGCGACGCTTTTGCCAAGTATCTCGCTAGCAAGCCTGAATTGGTGGAAATTTACTTGCGTGGAGCTAAGCCCTACTCAGTCATCTACGAAGTCGTTTGCGCGGGTATATCAATCAAAGGGGCTCCGCTCGTCATTCCCGATACCTTGGTCAACATGCTTGTCGAGAAAATTGCAGGGATCGACAAAGGCTTTCTCAGAACCTTCGTAACATACCGTGGAAATCGGACGTTTACCGAGGCGGTGATCGAGCGACGGCCGGACCTGATGAGTGGGTTAAGCAGCTTTGTCACTCCCATCAAGGACGATCCCGACTCACAGTTGTTGGCGCGATTACATGCCCTCGGTTTGCTGGATGAAGAAACTCGCGCCAATTTCGCCGCAGCCGTAATTGATGCAATTGCCGACAGCGCAGACAGCAGCATCTTCGAGGAGTCTGGCCTAAAAAGCGTTTTGAATACCGATGAGTTGACCATCGCTCGGCAGACAGCAAAAACGGAAGTTCTCGATAAGGTTGGCAATCACGTGGCTCGCCTGAAAGTAGAATGGGATAAAGAATATCCACCTGAAGATTATTTCTACGATCTTGAAAAGGCCGTTAAAAAAATCGCAGAAGACGTGTCAATCAATGACACCGCTGCGCTAGCGGCGCTTGGAAAAGCGGTGCAGATTGCCGTCGCCTCTATGGAAGAAGACTATGAGCCTGCGTCTTCCACATCCGCGCCTGTAAGCAGTTCGACGCCGCGGTCGTCAGGCCTGGCTGCACTCTTTCGCGATGTGGATGAGTGAAATTTTAAGGCAGCGCGAGCGTATGCTAAATAGGTCGACCCGGCCCTCTTCGATCAGAGTGATAGCTTATAAGCTTGGCCGCCCATCTATATGAGTTCGTATCGTTGTCTTGGATCGCGGACAGCCAGAGAGAGGGCATGGAGTCATCCCGCGCAATGATCATGGACACCCACGGCCCGTTCCAGCAGGTCGATGTCGAGGAAGTGAACAAATACATGTTAGGCGAGCGGCGTTGGCTTCGCAGCGATTCCGAGGTGCTGTTTGTGCAGGATTCGTCAGTTAACTAGGGCATCCCCAGGCTTCATTATGACTAGCCGGACCGCTTCTCCGGGCCCAAATCGTCGGGGACCAGCGGAGGCCTGCCCTGGCATCGGCGTAAAATAGACGAGACATCTCACTGGCTGATCCGCGGGTACGCAGGAGAGCTGTCATATCAGGCCGCCTCGCTGTCTGGATTGAGATCGATCGCGGCCCAAGCAGGCAATTGATCGAGATCAGCGAGTTCCGCGCGCAGCAGCCCGTCGTAGACTTCGGGAAACAGCCGTTCAGCCGCGTCCCATATCGGATGGCCTACGGCAACCTGCTCCGCTTCGGCGCGGGCTTTCCCGAGCGCGGTCTGGAGTGAAGGTCGGGTCAGCACATGCCGTGCGGCTGTCCCGGCAAGCATGGTCTCAATCAGATCGGCATAGCGCTTGTAGAATTCGCCGGAGAGGCGGGCGTTGAGCATCTCCAGCAAGGCGTGGTCGCTCTTGTAGCGCGTCACATAGACCTGCTCGCGGCCGGTCTCGGCGCTGCGCTGGATCGAAAACAATATCGCCATCAGGTCGAGGAAATGCGGGCGACCGCGCCGCAGATGCTTGCGATACCAGGCATCCTTCCAACCCGAGAGTCTTGGCACGAACATGCGGATTGAATCCCAAGCCGGGCCGAACTGGTTGTCGATCGGTGCGTCCTCGAAATCGAACGGTGCTCCAGCCTCAAGGATGTCGAGCCATTTGGCGCGGCCGGCAGCGCAGTGGTCGAGAAGCTTCTTCGTGCGGCGATCATCAAGAAACATCGCGCGGCCATTGCCGCGATCGAGATCGGTGAGTGCGACCAGGCGGGGTTTGAGCCAGCCGCCGTCGCTTTCTAGATAGCAGGACAGCACCAGCCCGCCGCGTTCGAGCGAGGCGGCATGAGCGACGGCATCGAATAGGAAGGCGTTGCCGCGCTGGAACCTGACGACATCGCGAAACCCTTGCGGCAGCTCGTCGGCGAGATCGCTGAACACCCAGATTAGCGACACGCCTTCGCTGCGATAATGGAGGTGGCGGGCGGCGATCTCGAACGCGAAGGGCTTAGAGAGCTGCACTTCGACGGCGAACTTTCCGATATTGCCCAGATCGGCGAAGACATCCGGATAGCGGCCGCGCTCCTCGATCGCGGGTTTCAGATATTGGTCCACCGTCACCTTGATGGCGCGCGGGTCCGCCCGGAAGATGTCGGCGATGGTGTCGCACATCCAGCGGTGCCGGGCGCATTCCTGCTGCCCCCTATATTGCGCGGCGCGCGCGTCGTCCGGGACGAGGGGTTTGCCCTGATACCAGGGGCAGTCCGGCTCGGCGTCGGCGTAATGTGCGAACAGCGGGACATTGCCCGCCGCCGTCGCCTGCGCCTTTATATAAACCGGGCTCTTGCAGATCAGGCACCGCGCGAGCGGTCGATCGGGCGCGCTGCTACGCCGCAGGTTGATCTCGCCACGCAGATGCTCCCAGGCGGCCGGCTCCATCGCCATCAAGGCATTGATCGTCACCTCACCGCGTGGCGCTTCAAAAATCGCGGACTGGATCGTGCGCTGGCGTTGCATCTCGCATTTCCAACTGTTGATATTGGTGCGGCGACTCGCAATAGTGTTCAATATTTGTTCTCACGGCATCGCACTTGAGTCAAACCTAGACCAACCGGGCAGCGACCCAGCATCGCGTCGAAGGTTTCGGAGTTTGCGGTCGGGCTTTCTGAAGGAGAATCGTGACGATGGCCGAAGGCGCTTCCCGCGAACAGCAATGGGACTTTTATGCCCGCCAAACTGACGTGGCGAAGAAGCGTGCGATGAACCGACTCACGCTGATCAATCAGATCGAGGCGCTCGTGGAAGCGGGCATGACCAAGTCCGCCGCGGTCACTGCGCTCTCCGGCCTTGGCGATGCAAGCGCGGCGAGCATCTGGAGCTGGCTCAGTGCCGTCGCTGGGATCAACCGGCATGATCGCCTCGCCTATCTCGTGCCGCGGTTCAAAGGGGGAGGGTGCCCCGCCGCGATCGAGACGCGGCTGCTGGATCGTCTCGCCGCCGACTATTTGCGGCCGGAGCGACCGAGCTGGGCCGCGTGCGTGCGCCGGGTGAGAGTGTTCGCCGAGAGCCAAGGGATCGCGCTCCCGCATGCGCGCACGCTCTGGCGGCGCCTCTGTAAACTCTATGACGGCCCGACCATAGCGCTGCATCTTGGCGAGCAAGTGCCCGCCTGGCTGGTCCGACGATTGCCGGCAAACGACCGCTAGGGCCGCGCTAGGTCCAGCGCGTCGGTATCGCCGTTGCGACGTCGGAGAAATAATAGTGTAGTCGGTCGACCTGCTTCACCGCTGACGTGCTCTCGTCATACTCGAATGCCCAGGGATCGAAGGCGCAAAGATTGATGCCGCTGCCCACCGAGCTCCGGTAAATGACGCCCTCGAAGCCGTGACGAATGAGGACATCGGCCAGGAGCTGCGTCGCGGCGTAACGATGCCTCTCCTCAGGGATCACCGGCGCACTCAGCAACGAGTCGATGTGATAGATCAGCGCGAAAAGGTCCAGGCGGGTTTCGGAGGACGAGAACGGCCCGATCGGGAGATCGAACCGTGCCACACGCAGATCCTTTCGGGCGCGAAAACCGCCCACCGAAATCAGATGGCTCGGATGCGGCCGAATCTCCGCCAGCGCGGTCTCGATCTCCGATGCGATATACAGGACGGAAACGCCTTGCCGGTTGGTTCGCCCAGCGGACGCTCGCGGTGGCAGCAAGGCCCCAATGTCTGACCCCTTGAAGGGGTATGCCACGCGGGTGATCTCGTTGAAGCCGACATGGGTGAGCCTCTCGACGACGCCGATCCGGCCTCGATACCAGAGCGAACCCGAGGATACCTCGGCGGCAATGTCACCTTCGATACGCGCCACCAGCGCTTCCATCGCAGATTCGACCTCATGAAAATTCTGGCGCTCAAGCCGACGCTCGATGTCGTCGAGTTCTGAGTTGCGCGTTTCGGGAATGGAATATTGAATGAGGCGGCCAGTCTCGTCGCTGCCTGCGTAGAGGCAGATGCCCTTGTCGGAGTCTGGATAGATGTCGCCCTCCCAGGTGATCCGGTGGATCAGGTCGTCATTATAGTCGGGCGACGTTGCGACCCCGACGATTGGGTTCTTCTGGTTGAGCAGGATGTCGTCGATCGAGGTGCCGCCCCAATGGCCGTTATAGTCCTCCTCATTGAAGTGGAGCCGGATCAGCGCGCGGATGAGATTGCGCAGCGGCTCGAATTGCGCGGGGTTGAACACGCCCTTGTCGGACGACGCGCAGGCGCCACACACGCCCTCGGTTATGTCGCTTTCGACCAGCGCCTTCACCTCGGGATGCTTGGCGCAGGCCGCGCACAGGCTGACCTGCTCAGGCGCCCAAACAGGTTCGTCGCTCATTATCGTCATGCTTCCAGTTGGTCCTGTTTCGGCTTTCTGGCGCGCATCTAGCTGTCACCGCCGAAGGGGCTGGCCGGCCGCTCAAATCCAAAGGCGAGCCAGAAGGACCGTAATAGCGGGAGCAGGGCGGCGCGGTTCATTCGTTCGATCATCAGCGGCGGGAGCGTCGCCTGGTCCCGCCACGCCGGGTCTGACCAATATTCGCTCGAGACGACCAGACGGTAATCCTTGATGCCGGTGATCGTCGCCATCACCAGCCAAGGGCCGTCGATCCCGTAGTGGTTGAGCCAGGAGGCGCCCGAAATGGCGGCATCGAGCAGCCCGTCTTCGAACCGCTGCGGCCAGACCAGCTTGGTCTCGGACTTCTTGAGCTCGTCGACCACCCGGCCGATCGTCCAGACCATATCGGTGCGGCCGGTCCGGTGCGTAACCGCATAGGACCTCACTGCGCCCTGTTCGCCAGGATTGGTGTGCAGCAGCACCCCTTCGATCATCCGGATCGCTTCCATGTGACCCGAGGGCTTGTGCGGGGCTAGGGCATGTTCCGGGGTGACATCGAGGTCGCGCGCCTCGCGAAAAGTCGTGGTAGGGATCAGCGAGACGATGGCGGTCGGTTCGCCGCCAAGGAAGATCGGCAGATCGCAGCGCAGCGCTGCATCGACCGCTTCGAGATGGAGCGCGCGGAGCCGCGTCGGCAACGCCTCGCTCGCTGTGAAAGCGTCACGCAACTCCTGCGTGTCCATCTCATATTTGCCGTTGCTCTTGCGGCCAAAGAAACGATTGGTGCGCGCGAAGATGACTCGATGCGGCGCGATCGTGCTGGCGGGCACACGGATCAGCATCACGCCGCCTGCTTCACCGCAATCGATCCAGCGCAATTTGATACCGGGCAGGCGAGGCTCGACGCCGGCGAGTAGCACTTCCTCCCAGCGCAACACTTCCTTATCGGGGTTGTCGATCTTCATACCGGCGATGATCGTGGCCACGCCCTTGGGCGCGTCGATGCCGAACAGAATGTCGCTGCCCTGCGCATTGGCGAATGAGGTTACATCGGCGAGGAATTCCTTGCGATCTTTCTCGCTATTGCCGGGCAGGTCGCGCTTGAACTCGAGGGTACGGCGCTCGGCGACGCCGTTGGCGATCAGCGCCTCAATATCGCTCTTGGCGATGTCCTCGAAACTGCGCGGTATCATGCTAGGGAGGCTCCGGCGGTGTTGGCTAGTACGGACATTTGGCTGCGCAGGCGAGTCCATTCGGGGACCTGCTGATCCTGCCGTAGGCGCAGGCGCCGCCATTCGAGCGCGGTGTAGATGTCATCGAGGCTGGGATCACTCTCCACCGTCAGCGCTGCCGCAGCTTCGCGCAGGAACCGCGGCCCGAGGCTCGCATCGTCGAGCCAGGCGGTCTGCCACCAGGCGAGGATGTCGCCACGCGCGCCAGCCATGGTCGCGAGCGAGGGCAGGCGATCGCGCTTCTCATGCTGGTTCACGCGCCGGTCGCTCGGCATCAGATTCCAGAGATCGCCGCACGGCCAGGCCGACCACGGTAAGCAATGATCGATATCTAGCCGGCCGCGATTAAGCGTCGCGCCCGACCAGACGCAGGTGATCGGTGTCCCTTGTTGTTGAAGCCGTTCCGCCGCGGCTCGGCCGAGAGCGGTGTCGCGGAGCGGCTCTTCCCAGACCAATGCCGCCTCGGCCTGCCCGTACGGGATGGCGCGCGCCATGCGATCGCCGTAGCCGCGCATCAGCCGCGCCCACTCGTTGACGAGCACGGGCTCGATCCACGCGCCGAGGCGGGTGAGCGCGCGCCAGATATGTCCGGGCACGGTCAGACTACCCCATAGGCGCAGCGTCTCGACGTCGAGCGAGAGACTATTTATAGTTCGCGGCGGCCGCGTCCGGGTCGCATCGAAAATCCGCCGCTCGCTGGCCGGATAGCGCGTGAAGTTGACAGGCATGTTGGTGATCGTGTTGGCGGCTTCTGTGATCGCCGCGGCCACCGCCGAAGCGCGGGGGCCGGCGAAGCTCGCACCGGGGCGCAGATCGAGTGCACCGACCTGGTCCGCTAGCAGGGCTCGGAAGCCCGCTTTAGCAAAGCCGAGGCCGTCAGGTCCGCTGTTCTTCGGCGCCTGGGGCAACTGCGCGCGCACCAGCGGCACATACATGCGGATCCAATTGAGCGCGACTAGCCCCAGCGGCACCTCGACCACATCGGCGTCGGTGTCCGATGGCCGGGCGGCGGCGTGCGCCAGGTCGGCGATCCTTGCGACCGCGCGCAGCAATGCCAGCTTATAGGTCGAGGATTTGTCGTCGCCGAGGATGATGCCGCGGAGCAGCGGCAGCGCGCCGCTGCTGTCGTCGGGCATCCGGAGTACGACATGGGTCCATCTAACGTCACCCCGACCGATCCGGTCGCCGCTCGGGGCCGCGCGCAGCACCGCCACGCCGTTGAAGCGCGCCAGCGCTTCGACCTCGCCCAAGCTGACCGCGAACATGGGCCGGTCCGGTGGTGGCTCGCCGTCGCGAAGCGACAGGAGCAAAAGCCCGCCGGGCTTCAGGAGCGTGGTAAGCTTGCGGAACGCGCGGGCGCGGTCGGCCGGCGCGATATGCTGCCACACCGCCGACACCAGGATCAGATCATAGCCGAGCCCGAGGCCATGGACCTTGCCCAGACCCGGCAGGCGATCGTCGAGCCAACGAATATTCGGCTCCGTGTGCCGGCGCATCGCTTCAGCGCGCATCGCACTCGCAGGTTCGACCGCGACCACCCCATAACCAAGGCTGGCCAGCCAGGCGGCGTCACGGCCCGATCCTGCGCCGATATCTAGCGCGAGCTTGCCGGCCCCGGTCTCGGGCAAATATGCGAGCACCGGGTCATGGACACGGACCAGTTCGGGATTATCGTAGCGCTTGGCGAGCTCCGCCGCATGTGCATCATAGACAGCAATCGACGAGTCGCTTGCGCTCATGCTGGGGCACTGGTCCGGTATATGAGCGCTTCTAGCCGGGCGGCGATCTGGCGGAGCCGCTCGACCCCGTCTGTGTCACCGGCAAGTGCCAGGGCGCCGATCCGGTCGGCGACGAAGCGCGGCGCGGCTTCGCCGCGCAGCTTCTCGAGCGCGAGGGCTTCGGCCCAGCGGAATTCACCCGGTGTCATCATTGAGGCGCCAAGCTATCAGATTCGCGGTCGCGCCCATAGCGGGCATAACGCAGACCTCCCCAAGCGCTGACCGTCGTCGCGAAGCCAGTGTCCGGCTGTTCGGACGAGTCCGCTTTCGAGAACCACTAATGCGCCCAAGGTGTCTGCAAGTGGGTCTTCGCGACGTTGATGTCGAGCGGGTGATAACACGCCGCTGATACACGCCTGCGGTGAATTCTTCGGCGCGGCCACGTCGGTTACGATGTCGAAAGAATCAACTGAGAGGATAGATGTTTTTCAGCTCAACCCCGCTGCGGCTGTTCCCGTCCAGCTCGATGACGCTGAGGGGCCGCACTGACCCTTCGGCCGTTTCGACGCTGTCTATGCCAGCAAATTTCTCGATGAGATGACGCGCCAAGGCCCGGCTCGATGTGGTGATGACCAGATTCACCGACCGGCTTTCCTCGAGCACCGTGGCCCGCAGAATGTCGAGCAGGCCGACGCGATTGAGGTCGTCGAGATGGGCCACCGGTTCATCGAGGAAGAACGTCCCGCCGAGGCTGCGCGCACGCGCCAGGAAGAGGGCAAGTGCAAGGTCCTGGCGCTGTCCCTGGCTGAAGTCCTTGCCCGGGTCGAGCTGTGCGTCGCCGGCATGCGCCAGCCAGTGGAGAAATTCGCTGTCCTCGCCGAGATTGATGCGATCATAAACGCGGTTGGCGTGCATGCGCGCGAACAGCGGGTTTACCACCTTGGCAAGATCCTGGACCTGCCGCTTGCTGATCGTGGTGTAAGTATCCTGAAACATCGCCTGCGCGCGCGTCGCAGCGGCAATACGCGCCGTCATCCGCGTCTGCTGCTCCAGCGCGGGTTCGATGGCGGCTCGTAGCGAGACCAATTGCGCACGGCGCGCTTCGGCGGTCCAGGCGGCTCGCGCGGCTTCGATATGCGCCTCCGCGCGGGCGAATTTGTCCTGCTCGTTCTTCAGCTCGGTCTTGAGCTCTGCAAACGCAGCCTCGCTCCAGGTCTGCTCCGGTGCGGCGACGTCCCACAAGGCCTGGAGTTCGGCCAGCTCGCTTCCCTTCGCCGCCAACTGCTCGCGGCAGTCCCGCAGTCGCTGCTGGATGCCGGCATATTCTGCGCGCAGCCGATCCCGCAGCGTTGTCGCGTCCTCACTGTCGCGGGCCAATCCCGCCAGATGCAGCTGCAACACATGATCGCGTGCGCCGATCTGAGCCAAGACTCGTTCGACCAGGTCGGAAAGCGGTGCCTGCTCTGGGAGCAACTGCGCTGTGTCGACGGGAACCATGGGACGCGCGATCGCGATCTCTTCGTCGAGCGCAGCGAGCGCGTCGGCGATGTCGAGGCGCAAGCGCTGCAGGCCCAGTTCGCCCGCAGAAACCGACGCCGGCAGCCCTGCACTCTGCAGCGAAAGTGCGCGGCGTTCCGCGGCGTCCGCAAGCGCTGCACGCTCACGGTCCAGCGTGGCAAGCCTGGCATTTGCCGCCTGCGCGGTCGTCAGCTTCTCTGTCGCCATTCGGGCTGCTTCCATCGCAGCCTGCGCCACCGCTTCGGCCTGGTTTGCAAGCTCGGGGATAGTCGAAAGCGCCGCTGCGATTGCATTGCGTAGCGCATCCGCGGTCTGCCAGTCATGCGCGCAAACTGGACAGCTGCTTGCTGCATGGCCATGATCATGCGCGAGCAGGTCGCGCGCCGCCGATTGAAGCCTGGACAAGGGTGCAGCCGCGGCGTCGCGCTGCTGGTTCGCAGTTGCCGCCAAGCGTTCCGCATCGGCAGCCTCGGCCCGCAAGGCAGCGAACGCCGTTTCGGAGACAGTGGCCCCACTGGCAGCCTCGCGCTCGACGTCGAGCAGACGCAGCCGTTCGGCCTCTCGGTCAGCCTGTTCCAAGCCGGCGGAAAGGGCAGTCAACAGTGCGCGGCGCTCAGCGCGCGCATCGATGGTCCACCCTGTCTCGGGCAGACCGGCGCGCAGAGCGCCAAGCGTGACGGGGACAGGATCGAACACCGGTGCCCTGTGTATGATCGAGAGCATCGCAGCGCCCCGCCGCGCCAGCCGGTCGCCAGCCGCCGCGAGCGCCTGACTCGCGGCGGTGACGCTTTGGCGTTCGGATTCGCTCGCGGCGACCTTGGCAGCGGCGGCCTGACCGTTCTTGCCCATCTCGGCAAGTTCGGCATCGAGCTTCAGCTCTGTTGCCTTTGCGGCGGCAACGGCCTGCTCGAGCGCCGTGCGGCTGGTGCGACGAACCTCTACCGCACTGAGGGCATTGCGCCGGCGTTCATTCTCATGCCGGCCGCGCCGTTGCAGCGCCGTCAGCGCCTCCAGCCTATCGGGGAACGGCGCATCGGAAGGGGGCATATCCGCAGCCGTCGGTTCGAGCAGGACTTCGGCTTGCGCGGCCTCGCCGATCGCCGACGCCGCCGTCGTAGTCGGCGACGTACTGCGCTTGAGTTCCTTTTCGATCGCGTCGGCCTCGGCCGACCGTTGCTGGGTTAGCTGAACCTTGGCGCGCAGCCTCGACGATAGCTCGGCCGCATATTTCTCGAACTGCCGTTCGGCGTCGAGCAGATGTCGGATCCCCAACAGATCGGCAAAGACCTGCGTGCGCCGCTCGATCGTTTCATCGTCCGTATCGACCAGGGCGGCCAGTGCCTCCGCACTCAAGAACCGGGTGCCCTTGAGCCAGCGCTGACGCAGGCTGATCGCAGTAAGGTGATGGGCCTCATTGGCAGCGGCGGCCGGTGCGAGCAGCGCTAGGAGATCGTTCGGCCGTTGCGGCACCATGAGCCCGTCGATCTCGAACGCCGCCGGGGATTGGCTGCCCTCGGCGATGCGCGAAAGTTGATAGGCCTTTCCGCCGACCCGGACATTGGCAGCGACGTGGGGCTTGTGCTCGAGCCCGGTAAACTTCGAGCGCAACACCTCGGCGTCGAAATCCTTCTTGTCCTTCAACCGGTCGACCTGGCCGGTCAGCAGCCACTCCGCCGCTTCGCACATCGTTGTCTTGCCGGTGCCGTTGGGCGCAAACACCAGCGTCAGCGGCGCGCGCAGATCGAACTCGAGCACCTCCCCGATTCCGCGAAACGCACCGACCGTGAGCGACGAAAGGCGGACCCCGCGCGTCATGCCGTTTCGTCCTGGATAACGGTCGCGGGCAGGCCCAGCGCGGCGAGGTCTTCCCACACCGCCTGAGCTTCACTGTCGATCTTGGGCCACACCAGCTCGCCACCACTCGACGGCATCGTGTCGGGTAAACCAACGACGGTCACGTCGGCCACGCGCAGCCACGTACCTGCAGCCTCATCGGGGTCAGCCTCGCCCGCTGGCCAGATCAGGTGCTTGCGGCAAACCTGCGACGACAATTCAAGGCGCCTAACGTCCTCACTGGCATCCGCTGCCGGTGCGGCCGGCAACGCAAGCACAAGATAGCCGTCGATCGGCCCTCGCGATTGCGCCTCGCCGCGCACGAGCATCTCGTCGAACCAGCCTTGCCCATCGCGGGCGGCCGCAATCACGCCGGCAGCATCGCTCGCACCGCACGGCCACAGGACAAGTCGGGCATAGCTCGATGTCCACAAAGTCGTCCCCGTCGGGACCGCATGCTCGCCCGCCGCCACGGGCAAGTCAGCTTGCTGTAACCCAACCTTCGCGCAAAGCTCGTCGACCTGCGCCACGGCAAGGTAGAGATTTCCGACGGCAGGCTGGATATCTGTCATTCCGCAACATCCTCGGCAAAACATGCGTCGATCTGCCCAAGCAACGTCGCGACGCGCCCGGCATCGGCGCCTTCTTCGAAATCGGCATAGACGTCCGCGACGTTGGCGAGGCCGAGACTCGCAACCCGCCGCAGGCTTCGCGCCGCGGTGAAGTCGTCCGCGCGCGCGGCGAGCGATCCGCCTGCGGCCAGTTCGGCACCCGACGAAGGCGCGGTGCTGATATCGTCACGGCGGTCCTGCGGGATCTCGCCCGCGACCAGATCGCCGTTCGGTCCCGCGCCCAGCACGATCAGATCCGGATGTTCGCCGCCGGGCAGCATGCGCCACGCGGCAAGATCGCGCCGCATCGCCAACCGCGACTTGTCGGGCGAACGCCAAACCAGCAGATGCTTCTCATTTGCCAGCCGCAATTGGCCGGTCAGCTTGGGGTTGGCCTGCCAAGAGATTCCGTCGATCGACTTAAGTGTGGCAACGGCGTGGATACCCGCCTTGAACGCGACGCTCGTCTCCGCGACGTGGAGCCTGTCAGGATCTTGCGGCCGGGCGGGAGCGACCCCGCTCAACGTCGCATCAAGCAGCGCTTCCGGCGTCGGCTCTGCCGCCGCGTGCAAATGCTCGACGAGCAGATTGAGACCAAGCTGCACGCGCGGCGCTGATGTGGCAACCGGCGGATAACGGCGCAGGAAGCGCGCAATCTCGCCCGCCGCGGGCGGCGGCGTCGGGCCAGTAAGTGTGGCAAGCCCGGCATTGCCGATCGGGCAACTCATATTGCCCCGCCAGGCGAACTTGCCCTTTACTGGCGTAAACGGTCCCCATGTCACATGCCCGGTGGTCGCGCAGGCTTCAGTAACCCGGACCACACCGCCTGCGATGCCCATATCATTGAGCGCGCGTACTGCCGGCAGATCGTCCTGCCCCTTGGGCAGCGCATCGAACGGAACGTAAAGACCGCTCAGACTGCGCCATTTATCACGGGCTTCATCCGCTTTTGGTGCATCCGCAGCAATGTTGCACAAGGCGACTGCTCCCGGCCGCCCGGCGAGCACCGTGTTGAGCAGCGAGTTCACCGCGGCGACCCAGTTGACGTTGTACCCGCTCTGCAGCAGCGATCCTACCACTAGCGCAGGTCGGTCGGCGGTAGTCGCTGCAAGCGCGTGCAGGATCCGCGCTTGCGGCGAGCCTGCATCCTGCGCCGCCGGCTGCAGCAGATCCGCGCAGATCAGCGGAAAGATATCGACGTCGCCGAAAGCGAGATGGAGGATGGCGCGGCCTTCCTGAAGATCGGGCAAGTTTACCGCTTCGACCGACTGCTCCAGCACATTCTTGAGATAAGCAATGCAGTGCGTGGCCTCGCCTGGCGCATGCAGCCAGCACCATCCACCGTTCACGCGCTGGATATCGCTGATCGCGCCATCGGCTTCGCGCCAGCCAAGGTGGCGTTGCGTGGCTTCACCGGCACCTGCGGCCTGCCAGTCGAGCACCGACTGGCCGATTGTCGCGCCGAAACCGGCCAGCAGGATGATCGGGCGCGTCGACGCACGAACTAGCGCGTCGATCGCGGCCCAATCGCCCGACCCAAATGTATATTCTGGAGCGACGACCAAAACCGGATCCGCGCCCGGGATCATACGCTGCAGCGCCGGCACCGCATGGTCCGGGCCCCCTACCAGCAGATCGCGCACCGCGCCGATCGCCAGAGGCCGGGGATGATCGCCGTCGACCGCGGCCGCCGATGACGGCAATTGCAGCAGACAAATTCCGAGGCGGCTGGCTGCCAACAGCGGAGCCGCGACATCTACCCGCGTGACGCGATCGGAAAAATGGAAAGTGACGTCGGGCACTTACTAGGGTTAAACTCGCGTTTTGGGAGGGATGATCTTAGCGCGAAAGAAAATCTGCGTCATGCGTCATTGACGTTGGATTTACATACCGAAGCGGCACCGGACATTAAATGCCCATAGACGTCAGCTAGCACGCATTGTCGATTCAAAAGCAGTCAGTCCGGTGTCGGCCAATTCTGTCGTTCGTTGATCCCGATTATGCAGGCGCCAAGTGGCGGCTCTTGGCAAGATTTTCCATTCGACACGTCGCTGGCGAGCGGCAGAAAAGTCCTCACTTCTGGTCATTCCACGGCCGTTCGTCGAGACGTCGAGCGGACATTAACGAATGGCAGAAGTTGGCCGTTCGAAAGGGCTGCTCGAATGACCGCAGATAGGTCTCGGTCGCCTCGGCACATTTCGACCAGCTCAAGACATTCAGCGTTGGCGATGGGAGCGTCGGCTTTCGCTGAAACTCGCCATTCGGCTTCAGCAAACCGGCCGGTCGGCTTTGCGCCCCAATTTCGGCCTTTCGGAGCGAGCTTACGCGATCAAAAAAGCGGTCATTTGGTCAATGCCTGTCGAACAGATTTCCGCGGACGCCGACCGGACTTTTGCAGTCCGATCACCTCCACATCATACCTGTTTGCGCTTGTCCCTCTCCGCTTCCGCGACCTTTCGAACATCACTTCGCTGATCGCCCAGCGCTGCCGTAAGTGCGGCATCGTCCAGGTCCCCCAAAGCGATGCGCAGTTTCAGCAGCGCCTCGAGCGGACTTGGCCCCTGGACATTCTTGTCCGGCTTTTTCGCCTCATGAGCTTGCCAATCGGCGTAGGACGCCGCGGCAGGCGTCGCATCGATTACCTGACCGTCCTCGACCAAAGCTAGCCCGAGCTCCGCTGCCGCGGTTACCGTCGAGGCGTAGCGATCATCGAGGCCCAGTGCGATCGCGGCACTGAGACCTTCTGTCACTGGCGGCCTGAGGCGCTCCAGCACGCCAAAAATATACTCAGCGCCCCATGGAAGCGGTGACGAAAGGCGCTCGACAAGCACCTCGGTTGCACTCTTTGCCGAAAGTTTTGCGTGGGCGATCTCCGCCCCAGCCCAAAGCGAAGCCCCCCGCGCACCCGCCAATATCCGGCGCGCATCATCCTGGGTAATCTCGACCGACTCCAAAAGGTTGCCCGCGACATAGGCCAGCCATTTCGACCCGTGCCGGACAGCGGTTTCGAGGTGCCCCTTCTCCATGGCCAACGCGCTCGCCTTGTCCCACTCAAGCCTTGGCATGTCGATGGTCGGGAAATGTAGCGCGTAAGGCTTCGCGATCGGGTCGAGATCGAGGAAGCGGACTACTTCGCGCGCCTCCTTCGCCAGCGTTGCACCGTCGATGGTCGAGATCGCCACCATGGCCCGCATCGCGGTTTCAACCGCACTCTCGTCATACGGGTCGGACCACTGGCCCAAATCGCGCTCGTTCACCCGACCGAACTGCGACAAGGAATAATATCCGGCGAACTGGAGAAACCGTTCAAAAGGATAGTCAGGCTTGGGCTGAGCGCTGTCCTCGTCCAGGGCCACGGCAACCGCGAGGGCGCGCAGCGCTCTGTTATGCGCTCGGCACTCGTCCTCAGGCGGATTGAGGAACCGATCCATCAGACTTTTCCCGCCTGTTTCCAGCGCGCGTAACGCGCTGTAACTGAGCCCGTGCGCACCTAGGATACGAGCAATGCGCGACTGGGTATTCGACCCCTGGAAGGCCTCATGCCGCAGATATAGCTCTGCAAAGGCTTCCATGGCAGCGGGCGGCTGAGCTTCGAGCGCCGCGATGCCGACGGCGCCAACCAGATCTAGATCGTCCGTCGGGCGCAGTACGAACATCCCACCTTTGCTATATCGCGAATCGGTATTGGGCAGCAGGTCCGCAAGCGCTGCCTCGAGACGATCCGCGCTGAACCCCGTCTTGTCGGCGGAGACGCTACAGGCCCAGGCGGTCAGCCGGGTGGGGAAGTCCTTGGCTCTCAGTCGCTCCGCCGCCAGCGGCAGGACAACAGTTGACCGCCGAGCCGCCAGCTTCATTACGGCGACGCCAATCGCAAACTTCTTCTTCGCCCCCGCTTCGATCGCATCGAAGGCCATGATCGCGAGCTCGCTTGCGACCGTGTCGTCGGTCCGCGCGTCCGGGTCGATCGCCACGGCAAGCGCGCGTTCCACTTGCCCGTCATATCCAGCAGAGCCGCGCGCCAGGAACTGGCGTGCGATATCGTTCCCATAGCCCAGCCCGCTGGCAAACGTCGTCACCTCGGTCCAGTCCGGCAATTCAATGATACGCGCCAGCTCGCCTGCCCGGGCCTCCGGTTCCATGCCCACGATATGACGCGCGGCTGCGAACTCGGCGAAGGTCTTATGCACGAAGGTCAGCATCTCGACGCCGTCATGGTGAACGGCCTCGATCAGCCCGGCGCGCTCCCAATAGCGAAGCGCAGCCTCGACAATGCTGGTCGTGGCGAGCTTGGTCTTGCCCAGCGCGGTCGCCAATTCCTGTGCGCCGCGATCCACCAGGCTGACCTTTGCGACAAGCGGGTCCCCGACCACCGTCCAGCCCAGCACGTCGAGCACATAGCCTGCGATCTGCGCCGACAGATCCTCCGGGCGCTCAATCCCGTCGCCGCTTTCGAACAACGCGATAAGCTGTTCGTAGAGTTTGGGCCGTGTCTCCGGAAGACGCCCTTGGCGATGGAGAAGCGACGCCGCCATGCCGAGAGCCAGCGGACTTATCGCTATCGCATTCGGGTTGGATGTGCCCTCGAGTTCCTTGCGCGCGAGTTCGTGCGCTTCCCCGCGCGACGACTCATCGGACAGAGCAGCCAGCAAACTGCCGAGATTGTACGAGCCGGAACTGCTGCTCGGTGCGATGAGCCGATAATGCTGCCACTTAGAAAGCTGCGTCGATGTGTATCCGATCGGCCTCGTCGTGACGATAATTCGCGCCCTGGGATGGCCCACCGCATAGGCCTGGATTCCAGCGGCCACCGCTTCGTGCCGGGCGCCGCAATCGTCGAGACCATCCGCGATCACCACGATGTCCGAAAGGCGTGCGCGATCGAAAGCCTCGACCGTGACAGGCGATCCATCTAGACCGAGCGTCTTGAGCGCGGACTCAAACCCTTCGCCGCGCAGCATTGCCGCAGCCACCTGCTTCAAAGAGACGAGCAGGACCGGATAACCGTCCGACGCGTACTCATATGCCAATTTTGTCGCGAGGGTCGATTTGCCGAGACCGGGTCCGGCCTGGATCACAGCCCGGCGGCGAAAGCGTCCCGTCCACTCAGCGTCATATTCCCGGTCGGAACGCGGACCGCCCAGTGACCCGTCGTGATAACGAGCCAGGGCTTTGTGGGCACTTTCGGCGGTTGGCAGCTCGAACGGTATCTTGACCATCAGCATGTCGAGCAGCGCCGACAGTGGGAGCCGTTTGCGCGTCGCCGAAAGCGTGAACCCGTCGCGGGTCTCCATGACCCAACGCGCTAGACGTGAGGCAATTCCCGCCGCACCGTCACTGTCGCTCAGCACAATGCCGTTCGATGTCAGCAGACGGATCAGGCGCGGCATGTCGGCACGGCCGCGCTGCTCCATCATAGTCACGGCATCTTCGTACAAAATCTGCCAGACGTGATCCGCGTCCGCCGCAGTTTTGCACGTCGCGGCGAGCAAAGTGCTGGCCAGCCGTCGGTCCACGTCATCTGCGGCCAGCCCGTGCACGACCTGCACCCGCAGCCGGGAGCATACCCGCTGAGGATCGAGCCCGTCCTTTAGAAGCCGTGCGAGCCAGTCCTTGCCGATCCCGGACAGCATGTCAGTACGCCCCTGGCCAATCCGCTCGATGTCTCGGGCCAATTCTCCGCGAACCGTCCCGCTGCTGTCGGGAGCCACAGCCAGCACACCATAACCGAGGCTGCCGCTCGCCAAGGCCAATGCAAGGGCGTCGAGGGCTTCCCAAAGCGCTGCGCCTTTCTGCAGGCCCTTCTTGGCCTGGACCTCCACGACACGACCGTCTGCGAGCTCGAGACGAAGATCATCTCCCGGGCCCTCGGATTCAGCCCAGATCGCGATAGGCGTGTCATCGACTACGCCCCGCAGCCAGCCAAGCGGCTTGCCCGCCAGAAGATGGGCCGCCGCGACTGCGGTGAGGGTCGCCTGGAAATTGGTGCCGCCCGCGGCGGCAATTCCACCGCCCGGCTTCTTCGCCTTGGACGCAGTCTTCTTTACAGGGACGGATGCGCCGGATTTCTTTGGTAGGGCCATGGTGAATTCTCGATAACGACGTGACCGCGCACGGTCACCGCAGTGCAGGGTGGCCGGCCGACATACTAGGCAGGCGGTGGGCCGGATTTTGATTTGGGTGAACGGCCTGCGCGCTTGGGCGCCGGCGCCTTGGTGTTCGCCTTGCCGGTCTTTCCAGCCTTTGGCTTGGCCTTCACCTTGACGTTGCGCTGACCGTCAGGCGAGCCGGTGACGTTGATCACGTAGACGTCGATCTGGGATCTCCGACCTTCAGGAATACGATCGATCAGCATCCGTCTGAGTTCGCCAGGGCTCGTCGGCATGGTCTCCCCGGCCGGGTGCGCCGGGAGGTTTTTTCCGGGCACGTCTCCGAACCACAACACGATATAGACGCCGCGCCCGGATGCCCGCCAATCATGCGTGTAGCGCGCGTCGAGCTGTTCGACCGGCGCATCCCAGACATCCTTGTGCCACTGCCCCTTGATCTCGACAGGGAGCCCGAGCGGATCCTTGGCAACAGAAATGTCGGCGCGGGTTTGCCCGGGCATCTGCTCCTCGGGTCCGAAGCGCACCGATTTGGGAAGCTCGCCCGAAATCTGCTCGATCAAGCGGTTCCGGCAGTAGTTCTCGATATGCGGCTTTTCATCCTTCCAATAGACAACCCAGCTGTCGAGGCCGCTTCCCTCCAGCTTCCTGCTCAGCAGCGCGATCCTATCCCCGAGGAATGCGCGCAGATCGTCCACGCTCTGCGGATCGTCCTGCATCGCGACCGCGCGCAAAAGGACGACGTCGCTTGGCCTGTAGTCATGATCGCTACGCACGCGTAGCTGAAGCTTCGCAGCGTGCCGAAGCGACTCTTCGTGACCATTTGCCACCGTCTGACCGAGATGCGCTAACATATCAGTGGCAGCTGCCTCGGGCATCGCGCCCAGCTGATAGATACAGGCGTCGATGAAGCGGCTGGCGTCCCATTTGTTCGTATCGCCCGACGTGATCCCATCGGGGCGAGCCGTATAGGGCCAAAGCGGCGCGAAGCTGGTGACCAAAAAGCCGAGCTGCGCGATGGACAGCCGCGAGAGATTGAGATTTCCCCAGCGCGTCAGGGCTCGCCTCACGCCCCAGAGCAGTTCCCGATTGTCGCCAATCGCTTCGCGCAACACGTCGGCCCGTGCCTCGAAATCGAGGACGAACTCGGCGCATAGCCAGAGATCGACGGCATCCCGGTCGGCGCAGATCAGGTCGCGGGATGCAACGACCACCTTGCTGGCAGCTACGTAATCGGCGGAGGCAAGGATGGCCAGCAAAAGATCTGCGAGTGCAAAGCTTGGAACCTGCGGAAACCGCAGTAACCATTCGCCGGCCAACTTGGCGGCCAGTTCGGTGAAGTCCGGCGTGTGTGTCAGCAGGTAAAGGTCCATCACATGGGCTGCGCTGACCTCAAGCTGCGGCTCGATACTGTCCCTGAAGAATTGCTCGGTCGCCGCCTCATCCGGTAGTGCTGCGGCCTGCAACGGTTCGCCGATGCCGAAATGGTCGGTACCATTCGACTCCGGATCGCGGCGCCAGGCCATCCAGGCCGATGCAAGCGTTGCGTACGGTAAATCAGCGATATCCTCACCGCGGCGGAGCATTTCGATCACTCCGACGACTAACGGAAGCTCGGCATAGTACCGACCGTTTCCGGCATGCTCCGTGGCGATCTCGCGCGCCGTTGGAAGGTCGGTGCGGTGAGCCGCCGCGACGAAGCCGTCCAGGACATTGCCCGCCAGTGCCTCGCCCAACAGAACTGCTATGCGCTTCGGCCCGTCGTCCCCGTCCTCGTTCAATTCGTGGAAGCGCCCGAAATAGGCTCGGGCCGGCGTGTCCAGCGTGCCACCATGCCCTTTGGCGATGTCGTCAAGATGGTCAGCGAGAAAGGTGCGGTGTGAGGCAAAGACCTCCGACCGCCGCGCTTCCTCCTCGGCCTCCCATTCCAGATCCTGGGGATCCTCCTCCTCCATTGCGGGCGCGTAGGCCTCAATCAGCGCTAAACGCGCAGCGTCTCCATGCGCGCCAGCGATCGCAGCTGCCCTGACCTTCTCGGGTAGCCCGTCTCGCTGCCGCGCAATGCGCAAAAGGTCTTCCCAGACTTTGTCATTTCGCCCCTCAGTCGCTTCCGTGGCGTGCCACTGCTGCAGCAGGAAAACTATGTCATCCTCGCTGGGCAGCAGACCGAGGCTCGAATCGGCGAGCCTGAAATAAGCCCGCCATGCATCCTGGTCCTTTGCCTTGAGCAGTAGCTCTGCGAGTACCTCGCGACGCAAATCCAGCTGCTCGCTGAAAAATTCACGAAGCCTCGTGCGGCGCTTTTGATCATAGCCCTGCCTGCCGTCGAGCCAGCACAGCCAGCGAATGCACTGGCTTGCGCTCGGCGGCGGCGCATGGCCAATCCGTGCGATCGCCAGCGCGCGCACCAGATCGCCCACCAGCCCCGCGGATTGCCCGGCGCCGCGCATGAACGGCTGTGCCTGCGCGGCGATCTCGTCCAGCCACGCATCCAGGACTGCGGGTCTCCGCTTCGCCAGCGCGCGGGTCGAGAAATGGACGCTGCGAATCTGCCGGGCCTCCGCTCGGCTCATCGGCTTCAACGTAAGCTGTGCTCGCGCAAGGACGACTGCGACCGCCTCCGCGACAGGCACGTCCTCGGTGCCGTCGTTCACCAATTCGTCAGCGGCAAGCCGGATGGAGTTCTGATCACCCAATTGCCAGAGCGCCCGGACCAGGTCCGCCCAGCTCTCGATCAGCCCAGCCGCCTTCATCGCGTCGAGAGCGGCATCACGCTGGTTGAAGCTGCGCGCAGGGTCGAGCAGCAGTGCGGTCAACTCAGCCTTCATGTCCGCCGCTAGGGCACTTCCCGCCAAGGCTTCGAGGAGTAGCGCGCCGAGCGCGACGTGCCGGTCCCGGACCGCGAGCAGGCCAAGTATCTCGGACTTCAATTCGGGGCGCATCAGCGCGCTGGCGGGATGACGAGACCAATCTTCCGACCGGAAATAGGGATCCTCGTGCGACAACGCGGCCAGCGCCTTCAACAACGCGCGCGCATTCGCGAGCGGCATGCTATCGCCATCGCCGTAGCGCAGCACCCCATACGGATCGGCGGCGATGCATCGCTCCGCCAGCTCGGCGCTGAAATGGGCCGTCCAGGCGTGCAGCCCGCGAAGCGAGGTGGGCACATTCGCGCCCTGCAGCATCAGCGCGTGCAAACGGGCTGCCGATGCACCTCGCCCGGCGCAACCGGCAATCCATCTGGCGGCCAGGAATTCGGCGATCACCCGGTGCACGGGTACGAACAGGCCCTCGCCATCACGCTGGAAGAGGCGCGTCTTCAGCGCATCCTCTATTGCCTCGCCCATCGGCAGGGTTCGGATACCGGACGCCGCCGCATACCCGGCGGGCGCCTTGGCAGGCGGACCGACGAAGACGCCGAGCTTGTCGCCCAGCAGGATCGCGGCACACGCGGCACCGGCCGCCTGGAGCAATTCCTCCGGATCGCGCAGCGCATGCGCCCGATCCTGATGCCGCGCATTTTCCTCGCTTAGCAGCAACCTCGATGCGGCATCGAGCAATCCTGCCCGGCTGGCCGGCAATTGCTGCTCGGACTCCGCGATCTCGCCGATCAGTCGCAATGTGAGAGGGTTGCCGTAAATGTCCCGCAGACCATGCGTTACCAGATGCTCAAGCACCGCGTCGGCGTCGACCGACGGGAAACGCGTCTGCAAATAGTCGCGTGCCTGGTCGACGTGGAACGGCTCGAGCACCAGCACAACCGCATCGCGTCCATAGTCGTCGCTGATCCTGGCGCGGTCGGTCGCTCCTCGCCAATCCGCCGCTCTGCACGACAGGATGAAAGCGGGATTGCCGAGCTCGGACAATTTGGTGAGCACCGCCTCGACGCCCCCGCCAGCGACATTCGCTCCGATTTCGTCGACCCCGTCGATGACCAGCGTGGTGGCGTCACCAACCAGCAGCTGCGGATTGGCATTCCGAACAAAGCTGCCCGCGCGCAGAAGCACATGGCCCGTGGTATCGCCGAGCGTGTTCATCAGCACACTCTTCCCGGCGCCCGGATCTCCGACGATCACGATCGGAGCGGGCAGCGCCGCGATCTGGTCTTCGCCGAGACCGCTTATGCCGTCTGCACCCCGGTCCCAGGATAGTCGGCGCGCCAGAGGGGGAAGGTCGGACATGGATGAATCTTTACCGGGCCAACCTTGGATACGAAACCTGTTCGGTTGCTTCGTCCACAGCTTTCACCGCCGATTCCGATTACTTCTCGTGTAGCTCTACGTTTCAGCGCGTGCTCGGGGCGGGGGCTTCCTCTGAGGCCGAGCCCCGTGGTCTCGGCGCACCTTATCTGCGGGGAGCGTCCCGCAACAATGCGCACGGTCCGTTTTGGCAGTTTGGCGACTATGAGCAGTCAGGCCGCAATCGGCCCATCTCCAGTCGATTTCCGATGGCCGTTCGGGGAAGCACTGGACGTCCGCTACTAGCGCGACCTGCCGTTCGAGGCATCACCTCGTAAGGGCAGGAAAGTCTCACATTTCGCCGTTTAGCCGGGACCAGCCGGAGCCGACGGGTCCGTTCTGCTAAGATGAATGAACGGCCGAAGTTGGGAAGCGGGAAAGGCGGTCTGAATGGCCGGTTGTGGGTCTTAGGGACCACAGCCCCCTAATCCGGCGCATATGATCTTGTAGGCATATCTCTCGGGACGAAGCGCGCACCTCATCCCAGCGACTTTACCTCTTACCAGCCATCTCAGCCGCTCATCCCAGCGAAACACGACGATCTCCCGCCGCCATGGGGAAGCACGCCCAAGGCGTACTCCTGTCACGGAGGTCCGGTTTCAGCGTCAAAGGATAAAGCGCTGGATGCCCCGTGAGGATTCGAACCTCAATAGGCGGTATCAGAAACCGCAGTCTTACCATTAGACGACGGGGCATCAGCGAGGGCGCGATCTAAGCGGGGGTTTGCGCCGTGTCAACGCCCTGATGGTGCCAATTCGCCACGTCGCTTGCGTAATCGCCGCGCTGCGCTACATTCGTCGCCAAGCACCGGGCGGGTATTTTCCCGCGGCGGCAGATATAGATAGTGAGTTTTACGGCGATGGGGGATGTTTCCGCCCGAATGCCGTCCCGGCAGGCTGGTCCTGCCCGTCCGGCGGCGACCCGGCCCGGTCGAGGGCGGTGGGCCGATGCGCAGGCGTTTGCCGCGCTGGATCTCGGCACCAACAATTGCAGATTGCTGATCGCGCGCCCGCAGGCAGGCGGATTCGCGGTGATCGACGCATTCTCGCGGATCGTCCGGCTCGGCGAAGGGCTCGCGTCCACCGGGCAACTGAGCGACGCCGCGATCGAGCGCACGATCGCCGCACTGCGCGTGTGTTCGGACAAGCTGAAGCGCCGCAACGTCACGCTGGCGCGTTCGGTCGCGACCGAAGCCTGTCGCCAGGCGCGCAACGGCCCCGCCTTCATCGCCCGCGCGCTTGCCGAAACGGGCATCCATCTCGACATCATCACCGCGGAGGAAGAGGCGCGGCTGGCCGTGCTCGGCTGCCATGCGCTGATCGAACCCGGCAACGACCCCGCACTGATCTTCGACATCGGCGGCGGTTCGACCGAGCTTGTGCTGGTCGATACGTCGACGCCGATCCCGACCGTGCTCGACTGGCATTCCGCCCCCTGGGGCGTCGTGTCGCTGACCGAACATGCGGGCGGCGGCAAGGGCGAGGCGGGCCGGCGCGCAGCCTATGCGCGGATGCGCCAGGTCGTCGCGGACAGCATCGCGCCGTTCGCCGCGCGGCTGCCGCTCGACGTCGAGCGCCCCCGACTGCTCGGTACCAGCGGCACCGTGACGACGCTGGGCAGCGTGCATCTCGGGCTCAGCCATTATGACCGGTCGGAGGTCGACGGGCTGATCGTGCCCGCCAGCGCGATGCGGCGGATCAGCGCGGACTTGTCGCACATGGCGATCGAGGAACGGGCGAAGCTCGCCTGCATCGGAAACGAGCGCGCCGACCTGGTGGTCGCGGGCTGCGCGATATTGGAGACGATCATGGACATCTGGCCCGCCGAACGGCTCGGCATCGCCGACCGCGGCATTCGCGAGGGCATATTGCGCCGCCTGATGGGGAGCCCCAGGCCATGAGCCGCGGCGGCTCGGGCGGGCACACCCGCGTCCTCACCGCACGCAAGCGGACCGCGCAGTCGACGCGCTGGCTCGAACGCCAGCTGAACGACCCGTACGTCAAGCGCGCCAAGGCGGAGGGCTATCGCAGCCGTGCGGCGTACAAGCTGACCGAGCTCGACGAACGGTTCGAGGTCATCAAGGGGTCGAAGCGTGTCATCGACCTCGGCATCGCGCCGGGTGGCTGGGCACAGGTGATCAAGCGGCGCCTGCCCAAGGCGGCGGTGGTCGGGATCGACCTGTTGCCGGTCGATCCGATCGACGGCGTAACGATCTTCCAGATGGATTTCATGGACGACGCAGCACCCGCGATGCTGATCGACGCGCTCGGCGGCGCGCCCGACCTGGTGCTGTCGGACATGGCCGCGAACACCGTCGGCCATCCACAGACCGATGCGCTTCGCACGATGGCGCTGGTCGAGGCGGCACTCGATTTCGCCTGCGACGTGCTGGAAAAGGGCGGGACCTTCGTGTCGAAGGTGTTCGCGGGGGGCGCCGATTCCGCGCTGGTCGCCGAGATGAAGCGCAACTTCACCAGCGTGAAGCACGCCAAGCCGCCGGCGAGCCGCAAGGGCTCGGTCGAGTGGTTCGTGGTGGCGCAGGGGTTCAAGGGGCGATCCGTGGATCGGGAGCGCTGATCCACCGATCGACGCGGCCAACGCCGCTGTGCGGCTCCTGACGACGCGGCTTTGCCGCGGAGGGGTGGTTTTAGGCATGATGGCCGCGGCATGGCCGGGGGCGCGCTTGCGTTGAGCCCTTCAGACTAAGCCCGGTAGCCCGCCCCCTCCCCCCGTTCGTGCTGAGCGCAGTCGAAGCACCTTTAGTCCCATGCCCTTCGACTACGCTCAGGGCGAACGGTACGGCGGTGGCGAACGGTGTGCGGGTTTTGAACGGCGTGGGGGTGACGCACGGTGTGGGATGGCGACCGGTGTCGGGGTGGCGGCCGGTATGAGGGTAGCGTCCGGTGGCCACCGTGACGGCGAATGTGAACCGCCCCCGCTACCCCCCCGCTTCACCCCCAACGACACCCACGCAAAGAAAAGGCCCGCGGACCTTCAGGTCCACGAGCCTTTCAATCACATCAACCAACCGATACCGCAGCATCGTTCGCCGGAGACCGATCAGGGTCAGATCACAACATGGCCCGGCTCACGCAGCTCCACGTCCGTGCCATCAACCCTCGTAATCGGCACCCAGATTCTGGTTGCGCGGCGGGGCGGCGGCGGTGAGGCGCAGCGCCTCGGCCGATGCCGCGAGGCTGCCGACGGCATCGACCTCGTCGTCATCGTCGACACGAACCTTCTGCAGGCCCTGAATGACCGATTCCTTGAGATGCGCCGGCTTGACGTTCTCGTCGGCGATCTCGCGCAGCGCGACCACCGGGTTCTTGTCGCGATCGCGGTCGAGCGTCAGTTCGGCGCCGCCCGAGATCTGCCGCGCACGCTGCGCTGCGAACAGCACCAGGTCGAACCGGTTGGGGATCTTGTCGACACAATCTTCGACGGTAACGCGCGCCATGACGCTTCCTTCGCAACAAACACCGATAGGGAGACACAGGCGCCTACCCACACCGCGCCACAAAGTCAAGATTTTGCCGGTTGGGTGTCCGGCGCTACCCCGTGTCGGCCCGCCGCAAGGTTGCATCGGCCCGATGCTATGTCCACTACCCGGGCCATGACCATGCCCGCCCCCGAGCTCGATCGCACCACGACCCCGCAGGCGGCGGAGTCGGTCTTCACCGTCGATGGCAACCGGCTGACGCTGCTCGAGGCGGGCCCCGAACGCCTGACGGCACTGATCGGGCTGATCGACGGCGCGCGGCAGTCGCTGCGCATCCTCTATTATATCTATGCCGACGACGATGCCGGCCAGCGCGTGAACGCGGCGATGATCGCGGCGGCGAAACGCGGCGTGACCGTCGCGCTGATCGTCGACGGCTTCGGCAGCGACGATGCGGCGAGCGCCGATTTCTTCGACCCGCTCGAAGCGGCGGGAATCGCGGTGTGCCGGTTCTCCGCGCGATTCGGGCGGCGATATCTGCTGCGCAACCACCAGAAGCTCGCGCTGGCGGACGGCGAACGGGACGACGCACGGATCATCGTCGGCGGCTTCAACGTCGAGGATGACTATTTCGGCACGATTGCCGACAATGCCTGGCGCGATCTCGGCCTGCTGATCGAAGGCCCGGCCGCGGGGCGGCTGACGGGCTATTTCGATGCGTTGAGCAGCTGGATCCACCAGCCCAAGGGCAAGCTGCGCAAACTGAACCATGCGCTGCGCCGCTATAGCGAGACGCAGGGGCCGACGCGCTGGCTGATCGGCGGACCGACGCGGCGGCTGTCACCCTGGGCGCGGGCGGTCCGCGACGACATGCGCAGGGCGACACGGATCGACATCATCGCCGGCTATTTCACCCCGAGCCCGACGATGTTGCGCAGGCTGGATCGTGCTGGGCGTCGCACCGACCGCGTGCGCATCGTCACCGCCGCGAAATCGGACAACAACGCGACGATCGCCGCCGCGCGGTTCACCTATGCCGGACTATTGCGCAAGGGCGTGCACGTCTTCGAATATCAGCCGACCAAGCTGCACACCAAACTGTATGTCATCGACGACGCGGTCCATATCGGCTCCGCCAATTTCGACATGCGCAGCCTGTTCATCAACATGGAGCTGATGATCCGGATCGAGGATCCCGGTTTCGCCGCGCATGTCCGCCGCTATGTCGACGCCGAAATCGCCGCTTCGACCGAGATTACACCGGCGCTCTATAAGGCAAAGACCGGCTGGCTGCAGCGCGTGAAGCAGTTCGGCGCCTATTTCGTGGTCGCGGTCGTCGACCCCAATGTCTCGCGCGGATTGAACTTCGGGATCGAGGACTAGGACGCCGCTGAACGGCGGCGCCCGTTACTGCGCCGCCGTGCCGCCGACGGTCAGGCCGTCGACCAGCAGCGTCGGCTGGCCGACGCCCGCCGGCACCGACTGCCCGCCCTTGCCGCACATGCCGATGCCCTCGTCGAGCGCGAAGTCGTTGCCGATCCCGCGCACCTTGGTCAGCGAGCTGGGGCCGTCGCCGATCAGCGTCGCGCCCTTGATCGGCGCACCGAGCTTGCCGTCCTCGACCAGATACGCCTCGGTGCAGCTGAACACGAACTTGCCCGACACGATGTCGACCTGCCCGCCGCCGAACGCCTTGGCGAAGATGCCCTTCTTCACACGGCTCAGCAGCTCGGCGGGATCGTCGTTGCCCGCCTTCATGAAGGTGTTGGTCATCCGCGGCATCGGCGCGTGGGCATAGCTTTCACGGCGGCCATTGCCGGTCGCCTCGACGCCCATCAGCCGCGCGTTGAGCCTGTCCTGCATATAACCCTTGAGGATGCCGTCCTCGATCAGCACGGTTTCGCGCGTCGGCGTGCCCTCGTCGTCGATCGTCAGCGAGCCGCGGCGATCCTGGAGCGATCCGTCGTCGACCACGGTCACGCCCTCGGCCGCGACGCGTTCGCCGATCCGCCCCGAAAAGGCCGACGTGCCCTTGCGGTTGAAATCGCCCTCGAGCCCGTGGCCGATCGCTTCGTGCAGCAGGATGCCGGGCCAGCCATTGCCGAGCAGCACCGTCATCTCGCCCGCCGGCGCCGCGATCGATTCCAGATTGACCAACGCCTGCGACAGCGCCTCGTCGATCGCCCGGTTGTACGTCTCGGGCTCGAAGAGGTCGGTATAAAGATAGCGGCCGCCGATGCCGTAGCTGCCCGTCTCGCGACGACCATTCTGCTCGGCGACGATCGACACGTTGAGCCGCACCAGCGGTCGCACGTCGGTCGCGATGAAGCCGTCGGCGCGGACGATCTCGACCACCGACCATGTCCCCGACAGGCTGACCGACACCTGCGCCACGCGCGGATCACGCGCGCGCGCGGCGGCGTCGATCGTCTGGCACAGGTTCACCTTGTCCGCGAACGGCACGAGGTCGAGCGGATCGGCGGCGGTGTAGCGGTGGCGGTTGGTGCCCTGGGGGGGGCCGGCCTTGGCGGCGACGCCCGGCTCGATCAGCGCCATCGTCTCGGCGGCGCGGCGGATCGCAGCTGGGGTCATCTCGTTCGAATGCGCGAACGCGGTCATCTCGCCCGACACCGCGCGCAGGCCGAAGCCCGAGCTGGTGTCGTAGGAGGCGGTCTTCAGCCGGCCGTCGTCGAAGCCAAACGCCTCCGCCTTGCGGTACTGGAGATAGAGTTCGCCGTCATCGGCCTTGGCGAGCGCCTTGGCGGTGAGTGCCTGCGCCTGCTCGGGGTCGAGTGTGTCGCGGTAGAGGAACGAGCGGGGGTCTGCAGCTATCGTCATCCGATAGATATAAGCGGCTTAGCGCCCCGCGCCATCCCCATGGTCGCGCAATGTCGACTGGTCCGCGCCATCGGCGGCCCCGCCGACCAGGATGAAGCGCCGATCGCAATAGCCGCAATCGACATAGCCGGTCTCGTCGATCTGCAGCCACACGCGCGGATGGCCGAGCGCTGCACCGCCGGGAATGTCGGTGGCGCCATCGCAGGCGACGCGGGCGTGGGTGACGCGGGTGGTTTCGAGCGGCGGATGCATGCGGGCGCGATAGCAAGCGCGGGCGGGGCGGGCAATTGGTTCTTCGGTGGTGATCGGAAGGAAGGATTTGTTCACGCGGAGGCGCGGAGGTGCGGAGGTGTTGCGCTTCTCGCGAAGCGACCTTCACATCAGATGCGGCGGAACAGGAAGTGGGTCTCCCGACCGACAGGCTGGATGCGACATCTCCGCGCCTCCGCGCCTCCGCGCGAACAAATCTTCTTTGCCATGCCCGAGGGGATGACCCGCCCTCCCCGCCCCGCTATGCCGCAACCATGACCGAAGCCGCGATCGCAATCTCGAACCTCTGCAAGACTTACGCCGGCGGCAAGCGCGCGCTGGACGGGGTGACGTTCGACGTCCCGCGCGGCCAGATCTTCGGGCTGCTCGGCCCCAACGGTGCTGGCAAGTCGACGCTGATCAACATCCTGGCGGGGCTGGTCAACAAGACCGACGGCAGCGCCGCGATCTGGGGCTTCGACATTGACGGCCACCCGCGCAACGCCAAGGCGTCGATCGGGATCGTCAACCAGGAGATCCTGTTCGATCCCTTCTTCTCGCCGTTCGAGACGCTCGAAATCCAGGCCGGGCTCTACGGCGTGCCCAAGGCGAAGCGCCGGACGATGGAACTGCTCCGCGCGGTGCATCTGGAGGACAAGGCGCACGCCTATGCACGCACGCTGTCGGGCGGCATGAAACGCCGGTTGATGGTGGCCAAGGCGATGGTCCATTCGCCCCCCGTCCTCGTCCTCGACGAGCCGACCGCGGGCGTCGACATCGAATTGCGCCAGCAGCTCTGGACCTATGTCCGCAGCCTCAATGCAGCGGGCGTCACGGTGATCCTGACGACGCATTATCTCGAGGAAGCCGAAGAGCTCTGCGACCGGATCGCGATCATCAACAACGGCCGCCTGATCGCCAACGAGCCGACCCGCGAGCTCGTCGGCAAGGCGCAGGAAAAGATCGTCGCCGTCACCGTCGACCGCGATGTCGGCATGGTCCCGGCGAACGCCTGCTTCCAGAAGATCGCGCTCAAGGGCACGCGCACGCTCGAAATCACTTATGCCAAGGACCGCGTGAACGCCGGCGAAGTCCTCGCCGCGGTCCAGTCGGGCGGTTTCGGGATCGTCGACGTCTCGACCAAGGAACCCGATCTCGAGGACGTGTTCCTCAGCCTCACCCGCGCCGCCAACGCCTGAGCGCGCACGGCCCCGAGCGCAGCGGCCGGGGCCGATTCGGCTCACGCCGTGGGGCAGACCACCGTCGTGCCCTGGCCACGGTTGCTCAGCGTGGCGCGGTAGAAGAACGAGTCGCTGCCATAGGTCTGGTTGGGGCCGAATACGAGATCGACCTTGTCGCCGATTTCGAGGCCGAACTTGACCCCGTTGACCGTGGCGGTGTCGACGACGATCCCCGAGGCGACGGTCACGCCGTTGCGGGTAATCCGGTAATCGACGCCGTCGCCCGTATTCGCCTTGCTGAAACAGGCGGACAGTTCGACCTGCATCGCGCGCGGCGCGGTATAGCGGATCACCGCGCGTATCGGGTTCGCGCCATCGCCTGCCGGTGCGGCGGTGGTATTGTTGATGCGCAGCGGCTTCGACCAGCGATCGCCGAAATGGCTCGCGAAATCGGTGTCGAACACGCCGAGCCGGGTATCGACATTCGCCTTGTCGCGACGCCAGTAGCTCCAGGATCCGCTGCCATATTGCAGCATCGTGTCGGCAACGACCTGCGACGCGGTGATCGTATAGCCGGTGGCCCCGGTGACGATCAGCGGCTCGGACCCGATCTTGACCGGACCAGCGGGCAACGCCACCCCGTACATGTCGCGAACAACACCGCCGGTGAAGCTGATCGTGCCGCGCAGCCCCCAGACGACCCAGCGATCGGCACCGATCCGGTAGAGGTTGAACGGCTGGTCCCCGGTATCGACCCGCACCGGCTGGCCGTATGGCAACAGCGAATCGATGACGTTGCGATAGGCCCTGCCCTGCGGCTTGATCAGCGATCCGGTAAACAGCCCCATATACGGAAAATGAGTCTGTTCGACGAGCGCGTACCAGGACGCATGCCGGACGCCGGCGGCATAGAGCTCGACGACCGATTTCACCAAACCGGCCGAGGCGCGCCGCGTATCGGCATATCCGAAGCTGAATTCGGTTGCCCAGATCGGCTTTGGCGTCCCGTAGCGGCTCATGGCGGCGTTGAGATTGGCGATCTCGAAATCAATCCCCTCCGCATCGGGGCGATAGGGATGGACCGCGACGCCGTCGATCACGTCGAGCATGCCGACCGCGAACAGCGAGGTCAGGAACCCCGTCCCGATCACGTTGGTCGATCCGCCGAGGATCGCGACCTGCGGGTTGGCGGGCTTCACCCGGGCATAGAGGACCCGCAGCATGTCGACATAGGCGCGGAACTTGTCGACGCCGGCCGGATAATCGAGCGCGCCGGCACTGTTGACTTCGTTGCCGACCTCGATCGCCACGACACAGGATCCGAACCGCGTCAGCAGCGCGGCGATATAATTCGCATAGGCGGTCCGGCCCGCCGCCGACGACACCATCCGCCCGCCGTCGTAGAGCGCGTTCTTCGGCGTGATCGTGAGCGTCAGCGCACCGCCGCGTCCGCAAAATGTGGCGAGCGTTTGAACCGGGGTACCGGAAAAGTCGTACACGCCCGCCGTCCGCTCGACACTGGCCCAGTTGACCGTATCGCGCACGGATTTGGTCGCGAGCGGCGTCGTTAGATCGAGCCACGCGGGGCTCCATCCCTGGCTGAAATGGGTCTGCACGCCGAACGCGAACCCGGTCTCGCTCGGCAGAGCGCTCGTCGCCGCAGTGCCGGTCGTCACGCCTGGGGCCTGCTGGCCACTTGCCGGTTGAGACGCCGTCGCGGATGTCGAGACGACCGTGATCGCCGGGTCGGACACAGATGCGCCGCTCGCGCCGATCGCAAATGCCGTGACCCCGTACAACAACGTCGCCGCTGCCAGACCGACCGCTAGTTTCGCCTGCATTCGAACGCCCCCCGCGCCAAACATGCCCGTCGCCCTCACGACGAGTCGCCGCACTTTTCCTACCCCACTTGTAGAACAGATGAGTCTAAAATGGATGAAGTCGGCATTTTTTGGCTTGAATATCGTATTCTTGCAGTACTGCTGAATAATAAGACTGCCGACTACTGGCAAACAGCAGTTTTGCTGATCTAAGTACTGATATCTCGGAATTGGTTGTCAGAGCCAGCCAACGACCAGTCCGAGCAGCACCCAGGCACCGACCCCGCACCCGACCATGACGACGGCGCGCACGGGTCGCGGCCAGGGTGTGATGTCGGGCACGGACTCAGCCACGGATGCATCGTGCGCCGCCGGGTCCTTTTCGAACATCGCATGGACGATCGTCTGGCCGGAAAAGGCCTTTGCGAACGTCTCTTCTGGAATGGGCACCGCGAAGACACATCCATAGCCGCCAGGTGCGAGACGGACGACGTCTGCTTCGACGGTCGCGCCGCCGCCGCTCAGTGCGAGACGCAGGCGCGTCCCCACGGTCATCGGGATCGAGGACCGGAGGCGGCACCCTGTCATCGAGAAATCCTCGACGATCACGTCATGCGCGACACCCGGCATGAGCCGTAATGTGCTGTCGGCGGAGACGACGCGCCGTGTGGCACGGCTTTCGCGCATCGTCAGCGCATCGATGGGCATGATCTGCATGGTTGCGGTGAGTGACATCGGTCCTCCAGGTTAAGGGCCGTATAAGTCGCGGCTCTTAACACAAGATTATCAGCGCAGTCCGGCATCATCATTTTTGCAGTTAACCCCCTAACAAATGCCATTATACAGATTCTTAGCAAATCAACATTTGTTTTCTTAAACAATAACCTCAGAGATTAACGCTGAAACGTCCAATAATGACCCGCGTCATTGCTGATCATTGCACACTGCCTTAGGCGGAAAGACTATATGGTGTGCCGATGACAGATACCCCAAGCTCCCCGATCGACGCGCATCGGCATGACATCGCCAGGATCGATCCGACGGCCTGTAACGCCGCTTCTGGGATCGCGCTGCGCATCACGACGGTACGGGCATGACCTTGTGAATTGGCAGGAAGCACGGGCCTTCGTCATCGCATTCTGCCTGTTCAAGCCGCGCGCGTCGCTCGCGACGGGCCTGCTCGTCGCGATTGCCGGCCTGGTCGAGGCGCTTGGCCTCGTCCTCATCATTCCACTTCTCCAGATTGCCGGGGGGACGGGCGCTCGCGGACACTGGTCCACACTGCTCGCCCGGCTGCATCTCGACAGCCGCCCGGAGCAGATCACGCTCGTGCTCTCGGCCTTTGCCGTGCTCATGCTCGTGCGCGCCGCGCTGATCTCGATCCGGCAGAGCGCGGTCATCCGGCTGGAGCTGGAATTCCTGTCCTCGCTGCAGATCAGGCTGATCGAACGCCTGGGGGCAGCACCCTGGAGTGCGATCGTCGGGCTGCGGCATGCCCGGGTCAATCGTATCCTCGGAAGCGACATCCAGCGGCTCGGCCAAGCTGCGATCGGGCTCGTCCAGTCCATCGTGGCGGCGATCACATTGACGGTGCAGCTGACCATCTCGATGCTGCTCAGCCCGCTGCTCACGCTGCTCGCGGTCCTGTTCGTCGCGACGGGCGCGCTGCTCAGTGCCCCCTTGTTCCGCGCCGCCAGACAGGTCGGCGACAGCGTGACCGATGCCAATCTGATGATGGTGAACGAAGTCGGCCAGTTTCTCGGGGCCCTCAAGCTCGCGATGAGCCAGAACCTGGCCCCCCGGTTCGTCGCCGATTTTTCGAACGCCATGACCGACTCGGTCCAGGCCGAGCTGACCTTCGTCGCGCGGGAAAACCGATCGCGGCTCCGCATGACGGTGGCGGGCATCGTGATGGCGGGCGGGATCGCCGGGATCGGACTGGGCGTGGTCGCAGTCCCCGTCCCGACGCTGGTCGCGCTGCTGCTGATCCTGTCGCGGATGGCCGGACCAGCGCAGGCGCTGCAGACCCAGGCGCTCGAGGTCGTTCGCGCGCTGCCGGCCTATGCGCAGATTCGCGAGCTGGAGGCCGAACTCGCCAGCGATCGCGGTCTTGCGACCGACGCGATCCTGCCGGCGCTGGAGGTCCTGTCGTTCGACCGGGTCGGCTATCGTCACCCGCGCGGGGCCGACGGCGCGGGTTCCGGCGTCGACGCGCTTGATCTGGAACTCCGGCGCGGCGAGTTTTTGGGCGTTGCGGGGCGATCGGGCGCGGGCAAGACCAGTTTCGCGGACCTGCTCGTCGGCCTCTACCACCCGCAGGCTGGGCGCATCCTGCTCAACGGCACCCCCGTCACGCTGGCGAACCACAGCGCCTGGCGCGACCGGCTCGCCTATGTCGCGCAGGATCCGTTCATGCGCCATGCGAGCATTCGCGAGAACCTGCTCTGGTCCAACCCGGGCGCGAGCGATGCGGCGATCGCACGGGCGCTATGGATCGCCGACGCGGACGACCTGCTCGCACGACTGCCCGAGGAGCTCGCCACCTGGGTCGGCGAACGCGGCAGCCTGATCTCCGGGGGCGAACGCCAGCGGCTAGCACTCGCCCGCGCAGTGTTGCGCGATCCACAATTGCTGATCCTCGACGAGGCCACCAACGCGATCGACATCGACGGTGAACAGATCATTCTTCACCGGCTGCGCGAGGCGTGTCCCGACACGACCATCCTGATGATCGCGCACCGGCTCGAAAGCCTGCGCCGGTGTGACCGGATCCTCCTGTTCGATGCCGGGCGCGTCGTTGCACAGGGATCGTTCGAAACGATGCGATCGCGGCTGGTCGCGGTCGAGCGAGACGATGCGGCTGCCACGGCGCCGCACGCCGGACAGACGCAGGGGGCATCGTGAACTTCTATCGCGCGTTCGGACTGGTGTTTCGCTCGGACATCCCGCTCGGGTCGCTTGCCGCGAACCGCATCGCGGCACAGCAGCCCGATGTCGATATCCGACGCGGCACCCCGGCACGTCCCGATCCGGGGGTCGCGGTCGACGATATGCGGGTCGAGATCAACGCCGACTCGTTGCGCTTGTCCGTGCCCGAGTGCGGCTGGTTCGACGTGACGGGGGGCGCGCGCATCATCTACGAAGCGCGCGCCGGCATCCCGGCGGAACACATGCCACCTTATCTCCTGGGGACCGCGCTGGGGGCGCTGCTCCATCAGCGCGGGCTGCTGCCGCTGCATTGCAACGCGATCGTCCATGACGGCAGGGCCTATCTGTTCTGCGGGGACTCCGGCGCAGGCAAGTCGACGCTGGCCGCGGTGTTCGAAGCGCGCGGCTATCCCCTCCTCACCGACGATCTATGCGCGGTCGCAGTGGATGCGGAAGGCCGGTTTTCGGTCACCCCGGGAATCCCACGGCTCAAGCTCTGGATCGAATCGCTCACCGCACTCGGCCGCGAAGGCGCGGAGGTCACCCGCATTCCTTGGTATGAGGACAAGTTCGAGGTCGCGATGTCGCGCGCCGCCGAGGATCGCCGCTATCCCGTCGCCGCCATCTATCATCTGCGTCAGGCCGGCGAAGATGCGCCGCCGGGCATCCACCGACTGCAGGGGCTCGAGGCTGCCAATGCGGTGACGGCAAACATCTATCGCCGCCGCATCGCCGACCTCCTTGGCCGCGCGCCGGGCTATCTGGCCGAATCGATGGCGCTGATCCGCAGCGTTCCCATTTTCCGGTTCAATCGACGATGGGGGCTGGAGAACGTTGTCGAAGATGCCGCCGTTGCCGAAGCCCATCTACTCGGCGTCAAGGTGACCCAATAAGGGACGCAATGCTGCCATTGTAAGTAAAACGGTTGCGAAGATTTCGATAATGTGTGCGACGACCGGTTAACAACACGTAATAATATTAAATCGCACTGAAACACTATCTTTGGGAATTAGTCATGACACAGCATCGCAAGACATGGCAGCGTCCAGTACTTGTTCGCATGGATGCCGCCGATGCCGATAACGCATCGCTGATGTATAATCGGGATTATTATCACCGCCAGATGGGCCCGTCTTGATTCCACAGTCCCGGTGGGTCGACGAAGCGCACCGGGGCGCGTCGACCTCGGGAACCCAGTCACGATCATAGCGGTGCCGCGCCCAGGAATGTGCGGTCACCCAGCTCCGAACTACGCTGAACTTGCATTCCGGTTCGATAATGACGGTGCATGATTTCGCTGACTTCCACAGCCGCTCGATTACGCCACCGGGATTCTTCAAGCAAATCCGGCTGGTTCACGGGTAACAAATCGCCACGATCATTCATACGAGCCGCGAATTCATAAATGGTAAGGAAAACTATTCACGCCTTTTGGCCCGTTCATGCAATTATTGCGAAAGCCGGAAGCTGATCGACATGCCGCCGATACAGCAAATGCTACAAGGGGTATCGATATGGTCAAGACTCGCAAGACATGGCAGCGCCCTGCACTTGTTCGCATGGACGCAGCAGATGCCGAGAATGCTGGACAGCCCTATAACCGTGATACGTTCCGTCGTCAGATGGGCCCATCCTGATCTTCAGGCCTGAACAGGCACGGGAAATCGCGCGGCGATAATGCCGCGCGATTTTTTGTTGGGTATCGATCGGCCCACCAGGCGCGCCGCCTCCGCGGACGGCCTGCGAAACGCTTCAAAAAGCATGGGAATTCTGTTTGGCTCGTGCAGATTTGGATACGCCGGTCCGCCGCAGCACATCGGCGGCAACGGCGGAGATTGACGGGCAGCTGGTCGCGCTCGATATCAACAAGGGCGTTTGCTACGGCCTCAACGAGGTCGGTACGCGCATCTGGGGCCTGATCGATGCCCCTATGTCCGCGCGAGCGATCAGCGCGATCCTCGTGGATGAATATGACGTCGACCAGGCGACCGCCGAGGAGCAGACGCTCGATCTGATCCTCGAGCTGCTCGCGGCGGAGTTGGCGATATCCGCCTGATCCGCGGAGGCACGCGCATCGATCGGGAGCGCATGGCGTGACAGCGATCTATGGCCTGACGCACTGGTCCGACCGGGACGTCGATGCCGATGCCGACCGCATGGGCACGGTGCTGGCCCGCTATGGCCGCGACGCGCACGAGATCTGGCGGGGAGGGACGATCGCGCTGGGCGCGCGTCACGCCTTCCTGCTCGACGAGGACCGGTTCGTCGCCCCGATCCACGCCCGCGACCGCCGCTACGCCGTGGTGGCGGACGTGCATCTTACCGAGCGTGCGGGGCTGGAACGCGAACTCGGTCATTCGGGCGGGTCGGCGGCAGCGCTGTCCGATGCGATGCTGGTCGCCGATGCGCTCGAACATTGGGGCGAGTGCGCGTTCGACCGCCTCTATGGCTGGTTCGCGATCGCCGCCTGGGACACGCAGGACCAGCGGCTGCTGCTCGCGCGCGACTTCATCGGCAAGCGCCCGCTTTATTATCTGCGCGCCGAGGACGGCACACTCGCCTTTGCCTCGATGCCCGCCGCACTGCACGCGCTCGGCATCGTCCCACGCGCGGCGGACGAGGACCAATATCTGCGCCTGTTTCGCCGCGCGCCGCTTTCGCCGGATCGCACGCCGATGGCCGGTATCTCGCGCATCATGCCGGGCTATTACGGCGTCTTCACCGCGCAAGGGGCGACGACGCATGCCTATTGGAAACCCGATCTGACGCCGTTGCGACGCCAGACGCAGCGCGACTATGAGACCCAGATGCTTACCCGGCTCGACGCCGCGGTCTCGGCGACGCTGCGCGGCGCGGGCGACGAGATCGCCGCGCACCTCTCGGGCGGGTTCGATTCGACCACGATCGTCGTGACGGCGGCGCGGCTTCTCGCGGATACGACGAAACGGATCGTCGCCTATACCGCCGCCCCGCATCACACGCCGCAGACCTACCAGACGCATCATTTCTCCGACGAAAGCGCGCTCGCCGCCGAAACCGCGGCGATGTACCCCAATGTCGAACATGTGGTGATCCGCAGCGATACCCCGACGCTTGCGGCGCTCGACCGCACCGTCGATCTCTATCCCGAACCGATCCCCAATCTGTGCAACATGGTGTGGGTCGACGCGATCAACGCAGCGGTGCAGCGCCGCGGCATCCGGGTCCTGCTCGAAGGCACGATGGGCAATCTCTCGATCAGCGCATCGGGCGTCGCGGCGCTGCCGTCGCTGGTGCGACGCGGACGGTTACTCGCCTGGGCGCGGCTCGGCCGGGGGCTGGTCCGGTCGGGGTGGATGCGCTGGCCGGGCGTCGGCTGGAACACCATCGGCCCGCTGTTGCCCGTATCGCTGTGGAAACAGGTGATGCGCGCCCGCGGCATCGTGATGCCGTCGGTGGCCACCGCCATCCCGCTGCTCCCTGAGACGCTCGCCCGGGTCGAGGCGCGCATCGCCGCGGAGAACCCGACGATCGACCCGGCGCATGCGGCGGACCTGTCCGACGCGATGCGGTACGGCACCGATCCTGTCGGCGCCAATCTGCGCATGGTGGCCGGCAATGAGGACGGCAGCTTTTTCAAGGCGATGCTGGCGGAGTTCAAGATCGACGTCCGCGATCCGCTTGCCGACCGACGCCTCGTCGAATGGGCGCTGCGCGTGCCGGTCGAACGCTGGGCCTGGGGCGGCGAGCCCCGCGCGATCCTGCGCGAGGCGATGCGGGGCAAGGCACCGCCGAGCGTGCTCGATACCCGGCTGCGCGGTTATCAGGGCGCCGACTGGCCCGTCGCGCTCGTCGCCTCGCGCGACCGGCTGCGCGACGAGATCGACCGGATGAAGATGTTCGAGCAGACCGCGGGGACGATGGATGTCGACCGGCTCCAGAAGCTGGTCGACGACATGCCGCCCGCCGATTCACCGCTTTGGACGGATATCGCCTATGAGATCGCCTATCGCGAGAATCTGCTGCACGCCGTCGCACTGGCCAGCCACATGCGTCGGACCGCCGGGAGCAATTATTGATGACCGCGGACGAGCGTCTCGATCCGGGTATTCAGCGGCTGATCGCGGCGGTCGACGGCCGCCCCGATGCGATGGTCGCGCTGGCCCTGACGCTGCTGCTGCCCCGCGGCTTGGCACAAACCGCGCGACGGTTGTGCGACGCTGCGCTGGCGCTCGCCCCCGATGATCGCGAGATCGCGGCGCAGGCGCGCCGGATCCGATCCGCCGGGGTCGGCAAATGGTATTTTACGATGGTGCAGGACGATGATCGCCACGCGCTCTACGCCGCGGCGCTGCGCAGCGTGATGCCCGCCGACGCGACGCTGCTCGATATCGGCGCCGGGACCGGCCTCTTCGCGATGATCGCGGCGCGAGCCGGTGCCGCGCGCGTCATCGCCTGCGAGCGGGATTCCGCGGTTGCCGCGGCCGCATCCGCGGTCGTCGCCAAAAACGGCTATGCGGACCGCGTCACGATCGTCGCGAAGGACGCGCGCGACCTGCAGATCGGAGTCGATCTGGCCGCCCCTGCGAATCTGCTGCTGTGGGATAATCTCGCGAACAACCTGATCGGTGCGGGCGGACTGAAGACGGTCGAGGATGCGCGCGCGCGCCTGCTTACGCACGACGCGGTGATCATGCCGTACCGGGCCGAGATCATGGTCGGGCTCGCCACGCATCGTCGCCCGGCCGATTATGCGATGGGCATCGTCGACGGCTTCGACATGACCCCGTTCAACCAGCTTGCGGTCGCCCATGATACGCCGGACCGGGGGGCGATCGACCTTCGCTCGAACGGCGTCGCGATCTTCGACATGGACTTTACCGGCCCGCCGATCCCCGCGGCGCGCAACGCCGTCACGGTCCACGCCACCGCAGGTCGGGTGCACGCGATTGTCCAGTGGATCCGGTTCCATCTGGCCGAGGGGATCGTCTACGACACGATCGATCCCGGCGTTCGGGCGTTCGAAACCGAGGTGACGCCGGTCGAGCCGTTCGACGTCGCCGACGGCCAGGCGGTGGTGATTTGCGGCCGGCACGACCGTGACGTGCCATGGTTCTGGCTGGAGGCGTGATCGTGCCTCGGCGCCAGGACGGATTCTGGACCAAGTTCGGACGCTTTTCGTGGGAGGAACGGTTTGCCCTCGCCGAGGCGACCATCCTGCTGACGGTCTCCGCGCCGCTGATCCGCCACGCGGCGCTGCCCCGGCTCGGCCGGATCGCCTCGCGCCCGCTGCCCCGCCCGCTCCCGCCCGGGCCACGCCGGCGCGACCTGGCCGAGATCATCGCCTGGGCCGTCGATCGCGCGGCCAAGCGCAGCCGCCTGCGCGCGCTGTGTTTCGAGCGCGGGCTCACCGCACAGGTCATGCTGCGGCGGCGCGGGGTCGATTCGACGCTGTTCTATGGGATCCGCCCCGGTTCGAAGATGCCGCTCGACGCGCATGTCTGGGTTCTCGATCAGGGATTCGACGTGACGGGCACGCCGCCCGATGGAGGCTATGCGATCCTGGCGTCGTTCCCGCCGGGTCGTGAGGCGAGCGGATTTCAGCCGTGTTGAACCTCGATGCGCTGATCGACGGCGATGCCCAGATCGCTACCCCGGAATTCGCGCTCGTCGTAGCAGCAACGCGGTGGCCGCATGATCCGCGCGGGGCGGCACGGATTCGCGAGCTGGCGGCACGGGTCACCGATTGGCCGCGCGTCGCGGCGATCGTCGAGCGCCACCGCGTTGCCGGCCTGTTTGCGGCAGGCCTGAACCATGCGGGCCTGCCGGACATCGACGCCGGGACCGACGCGCGCGCCGCGATCGGGGCGCTCGCGCGGGACAGTGCGGTGCAGGAGCTGCAATCCGTCTTCGAAACGCTACACCTGGTACGCATGCTGGAGGGGGCCGGCATTCCCGTCCGGGTGCTGAAGGGCGCGACCGCGGCGATGCTCGCCTTTGGCCGTTATGGTGTCCGCTACAGCATGGACATCGATCTGATCGTCGCCAAGGACCAGGTCGCGCACGCCGCCAGCCTGCTCGATGCGCGGGGCTATGTGCGGATCGCGCCGGCGGCCGATGCGAGCGCGGCGACGATGCGGGCGCGGATGGCGCGCTACAAGGATCTCGCATTCGAACATCCGGATTCGGGGCTGATGGTCGAGCTGCACTGGCGCCTGTTCCAGAATCCCTATCTGCTGCGCGGCGATGATCTCGATGCGCGCGAGCCGATGCAGCTCGTGCCGGGCGCCAGCGTGGCGGTTCTCCCGCGCGCGCCCGCGATCCTGTACCTGTTCGCGCACGGTACCGAACATGGCTGGGCGCGATTGAAATGGCTGGCCGATATCGGCGCGATCCTTGGCGCCGAGACGCCCGCCGACCTCGATCAATTCTATGCGCGTGCACAGAAGCGGGGGGCGGCACGACTGGTGGCGGCGGGACTTATTCTCAGCCATGCCCTGTATGAGACCGCGCTGCCCGGCGCGATCCGGGACGACCTGGCACGTGACTGGCGGCTGCGATCGCTGGTGCGCACCGCTTATGCGAGCCTGATCGGCGACGAGGATGGCCGCGAACTCGAGCAGGTCGCGCATGCGACGACGCGCAAGAACCTCAGCCACTATCTGATCTCGCGCGATCCGCGTTTCGTGATCCACGAACTGCGCTACGATCTGCTCGACCGCAGTGCGGAGGGGCTGAAGGGGGGCTCGCGGCTAGGCCAAGTGTCGCGACGGCTTTGGGCACTGTCCGGCGGCCGACGCCATGCCCAAAATGGCTAGGGCTCGATGGCTTTTACGATGATCTCGGGCCACGATGATCAATGTACGCCTGCCGCTGACGATTTTCAGTTCATATGTCCGTAATGTTTCAGATCTCTAGTATCTGTCGGCATGTTGTGCAATTACCAGATTTTATCAAATATTTAGCGATTTGATTGATCATTTTTAGATTATATTTACTCGCAACGCTGCTCTGATGTTGCGCGCAGGATATTTCTTCGATAGGTTTGATCCAATCGGCGCGATAAAGTCTGATTACTCATTCGCGCCAACCGCCGGGTCCCCGTCATAATCTGCTGTCAGCCTAGGAGGCGCTGCTTTGAAGGTCGCGCTTTTCAATGTGAAATACAGCCCGAATCTGGGCGATGGGCTGCTGTCCGAATGCACCGAGCTCGAATTGCACCGCGCCGGGATCGATGCGGTCTCGATCGATCTTGCCGGCAGGACGGGCTACGCGCCCGGTAATGCCAGCCGGGGCAGGATGCTCGCCGTGCTCGAGGGAATGCCCGCGCCGCTGCGCCGCGTCGCGACCCGCACGATCCTCTCGGCGCTAGCGGCGATCCGGCTGCGCCCGGCGTTTCGCCGCCAGCTCGTCGATTGCGATGCGGTCGTCGTCGGCGGCGGCAATCTGTTCAGCGACAGCGATCTCAATTTTCCCGTCAAGATCCACGCCGCGCTGTCCGAAGCCGTCAATTTGCCGGCCGCGGTCTTTGCGGTCGGCGTGGCGCGGAACTGGTCCGCGACCGGTAGGCGATTGTTCGCCGACGGACTGCGAAATGCCACGATGGTCTATGCGACGGTGCGCGACGGACGATCGCGAGAGATCTGGGACGACCTCCTTCCCGCACCGATCCCCCGGGCGGGGCTGGTTCGCGACCCGGGTCTGCTGGCCAGCCGGCACTATCCGCGAGGCCCCGCCTCCACCGATCGCCGTAGCGTCGGACTGTGCATCACCGATCCGCTCGCGCTGCGCTATCACGGCCATGACACGGATGCCGGAGACATGGCGCACTGGTATGGTGGCGTGGCGACGGCGCTCGCCCAGGCGGGATGGACCGTCGGGCTGTTCACCAACGGCAGCCCCGAGGACCGGGCGTATCTCAATCGCAACGCGGCCGACTGGATCGCGGCAGCCGCGCCGACCCGCATCACCCGCATCGCCGATTTCGCCACGCCCGGTGACCTCGCCACGTTCATCTCGAGCTGCGACCTGATGGTTGCGCACCGCATGCACGCCTGCATCGCCGCGCATTCCTTCGCGGTTCCGACGATCCTTCTTAAATGGGACCCGAAGCTGGAAAGCTTTGCCGAGATTGCGGGCCGATCGGCCTATTTCGTCGACCCCGCGACGATCACGCCGACCGCGCTTGCCGAGCTAGCCGCACGGGCCGAGCAGGCCGGGGTCGATCGGGCCGCGTGCACGGCATTGATCGATGCGGCGGCCGGCGACGTTGCGGCGCTTGCCCGCGCACTCAGGGCGGCGGTCGCGGCGCGTTCATGATCGATCATATCGTCGTCATCAACGACCTGTCGGTACCCAAGGGCGGGGCGACCGCACTCGCGCTGGCATCCGCATCGGCGTTTCGCGCACGCGGCTACCGCGTCACCTTCGTTACCGGCGATGATGGCGACAACCCGGCGCTTCGCGACCAGGGTGTCGAGATCGTCGCATTGGGAAGCAAGCGGCTGCTGTCGGGCGGCGCGCTCACCGCGCTGACCCGCGGCGTCTATAATCGCGCGGCCGCCGACATGGTCGCGCGCTGGATCGCCGCCAATGATCGCCCGTCGACGGTGTATCATGTGCATGGCTGGGCACAGATCCTGTCGCCGTCGCTGTTCGCCGCGATCGCACCGGTGCGGGCGCGGCTCGTCTATTCGGCGCATGATTTCTTCCTGGCCTGTCCGAACGGCGCGTTCGCGTTTCTGAAGACCGGCGCGGTCTGCACGCTGACGCCGATGTCGCCCGGCTGCATCGGCGCGAACTGCGATCGTCGCAGTTACGCGCACAAGCTCTGGCGGGTCGGTCGGCAGGCGGTGCAACGCCATCATTATGATCCGCGCCACTCGCCGCCCGTTCTGGCGATCCACGAATCGATGCGCCCGTATTTGATGCGCGCGGGCATTCCGGACGCGGCGATCGAAGCACTGCCCAATCCGGTCGTGCCCTGGTGCAGCACCCGGGTCGAGGCCGAACGCAACGCCGAAATCCTGTTCATCGGCCGCCTCGAAGCGACCAAGGGTCCCGATCTCGCCGCCGCGGCGGCGCGGGCGGCGGGGTGCACCTTGCGCGTGATCGGCGACGGCGTCCTGCGCGAGTCGCTACAGGCCAGCTACCCCGAAATGTCCTTCATGGGCCAGCAGCCGCCGGCGGCGATCCGCGGCTATGCGGAACGCGCGCGGATGCTCGTCATGCCGAGCCGCTACCCCGAGCCCTATGGGTTGGTCGCGGCGGAGGCGCTGTGGAGCGGTCTGCCCGTCATCATCACCGATACCGCCTTCCTCGCAGACGATATCGTCGCAGCGGGCGCCGGGCTGGCGATCGAACCGCGCGACACGCTCGCGTTTGCCGCCGCGATCCGGCTGATTGCCGAGGATGATGCGCTCGCACGCCGGATGAGCGAGGCGGCCTATGGCCACACCCGCGGGCTCGCGCTGACGCCCGACGCGTGGATCGACCGCCTGCTCGACGCCTATACGCGTCGCGTCGCTATGGCAGCGTGACTGACGCCGGCGCGGGAAGCAGCAGCGGCAATGCGCCCCCGCGTGCGCCCCGGCGGTCCGCCCGGGCGGTCCTGGCCGCGGTTGTCGTCGCATAGCCGGTCTTGACGACGCCCTTACCGTCGTCGGCCATAGTGGTTTTTCCGGCGCGGACGCTGCCGGCGCCACGGCGCTCGCTACCGGCAAGGACCCGATAGGGATTGGCGAGCGCCGTCGCGCGTAGCCGTTGCGCACGCATCGGCAGGATCGCCGCGCCCAAGGCCGCCATGCCATAGAGCAACCGCATCGCGTCGATCGAATGATGGAAAAACGCCGATCCCGCGAATTCGCCGAGCGTCAGGCCGATCGCGCCAAGCCCGGCGATATCCGCGCTGCGCACCATCGGCAGGCCGAGCAGCAGCAACAGCGCCAGCGCATAGGCGATGATTGCGCCCAGCGGAGCCGCGATCAGATCCGCGGCAGACAGCAGACCCGCCGCGATGACGAGCAGCACCAGGCCGCCGCGCGCGGCCATGACCACGTCTGCGCCGGTGATCCAGTGGGAGGGTCCTCGAATCATGGCTATAGCCATAACCGGGACACCTCAATTTCGGGTTAAACCCGTCGTGGATCGCGATCAGAAATAGCGTTCGCCGACGCGGATCGTATCGCCGGGCTGGACCTCGATCGGCTGCTCGCGAATGACGACGGTGCGCTCCTCGGTCGCCCGTGCGCGACGGATATAGATACGGTTGCGATTGGCCCGATAGGAGAACCCGCCCGCGGCCGCGACCGCCTGCTCGATCGTCATGCCGTTCACGAACGGAAACTCGCCCGGCCGCACGACTTCGCCCAGGATGTAATAAGGGCGGTAGTTAAGGACCTCGACGCTGACGTGCGGATTGTTGACATAGCCCTGGGCAAGGCTTGCCGTCACCGATTGCGACACCTGCTCGATCGTCTGGCCACCCGCTTTGATCGCGCCGATCAGCGGGAACGCCACGGTCCCCGACGGCGTGATGCTATATTCGCCGGTCAGATTGGGCTCGTTATACACCGTGATCCGCAACTTGTCGCCGGCACCCAGCCTGTATCCCTCAACGATCGCCATGTCGGACGCGGAAAGAACCGGCGGCTCCGCCTGCGTGCATCCGGTCGCCACCGCCAGGGATGCAATGATGACGGCCCGAAAATAGACTATAGGACGCATGATTTTCCCCAAACTATGATTGTCATGACTGTATCGGAATTGCCGACAAAGAGAAATACAGAGATATCAGCTTGGGATAACCGTCGCCGACAATGGCATGGCCGATTCCCGGCGACGGTATCGTCTTGATAGCCATACCCGAACCGGTCCATCATAATAGCGCATGGCGACAATCGAGGCGGCAATTACGAACGCCAGGGATGCCACGATAATGGTCGCGGGCGCGAAACCCTGTCGCAACCCGATAAATGCGACCGACAACACTATCGGATAGTGAAGGATGTACAGCGGATAGGAGAGGTCGCCCAGGAACGCGGCCACCCGCCGCCATCGGGGCGGCACCTCGAACCGGCTCCCCGCCCAGACGAGCAGCGGCCCGCCCGCCAGAACGAACGCGAGATCCCTCGCCAGCGACGCCGCGCCGGTGAGCGGCAGCGCGAGGCAGAACAGCAGCACCGCTGCCAGCGCCATGCTCGCTTTGGCCGATGGGCGCGCGGTGATCGCCGGCAATCGGGCCAGCAGCATCCCGATCGGAAAGCCGTACAACACCCGCGCCAGCCCGAACGGCAGTCGATCCGCGGTCGATCCGGCGATCAGCCGGTCGGTCCCGTAGAGCATCGGCCCCGCGGCGATCACCACCGCCGCAGCGACCGCGAGCGCGACGATCCACGGGGTTCGGGCGCGGAACAGGATCCATGCGTAGAGCAGGTTGACGAACAGCTCGAACGACAGCGACCAGGCTGGCGCGTTCAGCGGAAACACACTGGGATAGGGAAGGAGATAGGGCAGCATCAGGAGGTTGCTGACCGTGGCGAGCACCAGCTGCCCGCCGTCGAGCGCAAACCGCGCGTGCAGATGCGACTGCGCCAGAACCTTGACCAGCCCCAGGCCTGCCCCGACCAGGAACAGCGGATAGAGCCGGATGAACCGCATCCCCACGAACGGCCCGAACCGCATCGTCGTCGACAGGCGGCGGTCATACGCCGTGGCGATGACATAGCCGCTGAGCACGAAGAAGAAATCGACCGCCAGATACCCGCCGGGCATCAGCGGCACGAAGACGATATCGCCGACGTGCAGCGCGATCACAGCGATCGCCGCGAGCCCCCGCAGAAGATCGAGCAGCAACTTGCGGTCATGATCGGCCCCGGTACGCGCGGGCGGGGTAAGGGCCGTCATCGTCGCACCGCCCGCTGCGCCGCAACGGGGAATCGATTGCCGCGCAACGCGGCGCAGGGCTGACGATCGACGTGGCGGCCGACACGCGTGCCGCGCCGCCGCGTACCCGCAATCAAACGCGTGATGATCGCCGTCATGATTCGCTTCGCCCTTCGGTTCGACAATGAGACGGCGACAGGATCAGGGATCCGTACGGCGTTGAGAACAGAAACTTTACTGCCAAAGTTCCAGACACAACCAGACCCGGCCTGCCCGACATCATGTGCTTTGACGACGGTATCTACGTTTTCTTCGGGCAAGACATCGCTATTCATGACCATTGTAAATAATCGCCGCTTTCATTGCAGCGAGGCGTCTCGGCCGGGACGGAAATGGCGATAGCATCGGGACCGCCGATGCCGACCGGCGCCCGGTCCGCGGACATGTCGTACCGCGGACGCATGATGCCGATGCGGCCAGGCCGAAGAGCGCCCGGCTTGCAAAAACCCCAAGGGGTCCGGCGCGCACAACTCAAAGTCTTCCTATACAGTTCAGGTGCTTATCGGTGAAACACCCGCTCACCGCGGATCAGCAAGACCTAGCCCAGATTGCCGTCATCGTCTGGTATCATGTTCCGATCTAGCCCGAAGGCAGGACGTCTGATCATATGTCATCTGGCCTTATCCCGCCTTCACAGCCTCCCCATACACCCCCGCCTACATCATAAAATGTATTGAAGCCTGCTTCACAGGACGCATGTTACAGCATCGAATGTAAGATCAACTTTTTTACCAAACGAGACACCAACTGTAACTTGCATACAATAACGATCATTTGCCGCATCGACAGAATATTGTAGTTATACGGATGTGATGGGGCACGGCTTCTCCGATCCTGCCGAAGTTCGACACAAAGACGGCGGCGGGGCCGGGCAGAGCTCTTGGGGGGCGGCGTATTGGTTGAGCGTAAGAAGAGTGTCGCGCTGATCGCGCGGGCAGTGTGCGCAACGTTGCTCATCGGCGGCGGCGGCAGGCCCGGCAGTGCGTCGGCGCAGATGTCGGCGGGCCGGTTCGGCGCGCAGTCGGTGCTCGAGCGTACGCGGCCGGACTATGATCCGATCGGGCTTCGCCTCGGGACGTTCACGATCCTGCCCTCGCTCGACGCGAACACGGGCTACGACAGCAATGTCCGCGCGCTGCAAAGCCCGGTGCTCGACGACCTCATCTTCACGCTGCGCCCCGCGGTCGTCGCGCGCTCCAACTGGTCGCGCAATGCGGTCACGGTGCGGGCGAGCAGCGACATCCAACGCTTTGTCGACCGTCCCGTCGAAAATGCCGAACAATATCAAATCGGCGCCGATGGTCGCTTCGATATCGGCAGCAGGACGCATCTGGTCGCGGACGCCCGCGTCGGCCGGCTCATCGAAGCACGCGGCAGCACCGGCGACACGGCGCTGGACGGCGAACCGGTCAATTTCATGGACTATCATTTCGGCACGGGCGCGGACCATGATTTCGGGCCGCTTCTGACCCGCGCCAGCTTCACGTTCGACGAATTCCGCTATGGCGATCGCAAAGCCGCGGGCGGGCGCAAGGTCGACAACAGCCAGCGCAATTACCGCTCGATCCTCGGCGACATCCAGCTGACGATGCCCGTCGCGCCTGCCGCCGGCGTGTTCGTTCGCGGCACCGTCAATACGGCCGATTATATCAACGAACCTGCCGGGCCGAGCGGCGATTCGACAAGCTATAGCGCCTTGACCGGCATCGCGTTCGGCGTGACCCCGCTGCTCTACGGCAGCATCGGCATCGGATATTTCGCCCAGACCTACCGCGAGCCCTCGCTCGATGGCACCAATGGCCTGAACTATTCCGCGGCGATCACGTGGAACCCGACCCCGCTCGCCACCGCGTCGTTCACGCTCAATCGCGCGCTGCAGCGCGCGCCCAGCCCGACGCTGGGCGCGATCACCACGACCACCGGGACGCTGCTCGCCGACTACGAGCTCCGCCGGAACCTGATCGTCGGCGCGACCGCGGGCTATTCGCGCAATCTATACGGCCTGATCGACCGCACGCAGACGCAGATGACAGGCTCGGCGCGTGCGACCTATCTGTTCAGCCGACTGATCTCGTCGACGCTTCGGCTCGACTATCTTCGAACCCGCCCCGATCAGGCGAGCGGAGTCGACAGTCTGGGCATTGGCCGACGCTTCGACAAGACCCGAATATTTCTCGGCATGCGGCTTCAACTATGAGCCCCGCGCCGATGATCCGACCAGCAAACGACATTCCCGGGATATGGAGAATGAGCAAGTGACAACCGCGATCCAAGTCTATGGCGGCGGCAATGCCATGCCGATCAGCCCCTATACCCCGCAGGCTAGCGAGGTCGCGCAGGATCGGATCGATGCGCGCGCGCTTGTCGCGATGTTCCGTCGGCGGCTCGGCATCTTCCTCCTGGTCTTCCTCAGCATCCTGATAATCGGCCTGGTACTGACGTTCCGGCAGACGCCGTCCTATACCGCGGTCGCGCAGGTGTCGCTGAACGTCAAACAATCGGCGCTCACGCCAGCGGGGGTCGGCGAGCGGCCGGATCTCGACCGCGCCGAACCCAGCGCGAATTTCGTCGATACCCAGGTCGAAATCATCCGCTCCGAGGCCTTTGCCCGTCGCGTCGCCTCGGCACTGGCGCTGCCGTCGGATCCGCGCTTCACATCGTTGCAGGAGCCCCGTGGCATCCGCACATGGATCACAAGCTGGTTCACGGCACCGCCGAAAGTCGCGCGACCGACTGCGGCGGAGGCGGAAGCCGCGGCGATCACCTATGTTCAGGACGGCGTCACCGCGACGCGGCTGAACTCGACCTACGCACTCCACATCTCGTTCAGCGACACCGACCCGGCGATGGCGGCGCGGATCGTCAACGAATTCGCGCGGCAATATACCGAGGGGTCGCTGGCGAAGAAGCAGGTCGAGAACCGCGATTCGACCGCGATGATCGCCCGCCGCGCAGAGGATCTGCGCGCGCGCTGGCAGGCCGCCGATGCGGCCGAACAACGCTATCGCATCCAGCACAACCTGACGAGCACGCAGGGCCTGTCGCTCACCGAGCAGGAGATCTCGACGTACAACCAGGCCGTCGCCGCGGCCCGCGCCGCGCTGGCCGAGGACCAGGCCCGCCTGTCGACCGCGCGGGCGCAGCTTCGTTCCGGCTCGCGTGGCGATGATGTCGGGGAGGCGCTGGGGTCGTCCGTCGTGTCGGGTCTGCGCGCGAACCAGTCGGCACTGAGTGCTCAGGTCGCCGAGCTCACGACCCGCTATGGCGCGCGTCATCCCGACGTGCTGCGCGCGAACAGCCAGCTCGCCGCGATCGACAAGCAGATCAGCAACGAAATCGCGCGCGTCATCTCGAACCTCGCGGCGAAGACGCGGGTGTCGGAGGGCCGTCTCGCGTCGCTGTCCGGAACGCTGAGCGGCGCGCAGGCCGAACTGGCCGGCAACAACGCCGCCACCGTCGAACTCAACAACCTGGCGCAGAACAACAAGACCGCGCGGTCGACCTATGAATCCTATCTGACGCGCTATCAGGAGCAGCTGGCCCGGCTCGGCACGGAGCAGGCCGATGCCTCCGTCCTGAAGCTGGCGGCGATCCCCGACACCCCGACCAGCCCCAATATCCTGCTCAACCTGATCCTGACGACCGTGCTTGGGTTCGGCTTTGGCCTGGTCGCCGCCTTCCTCACCGAGATGGCGTTCACGGGGCTGACCACGGGCGACGATATCGAACAGCGTCTGGGGGTCCGCTATCTCGGCGCGGTGCCGCTGCTCGCCTCGGTGACCAAATCGGCGAAGTCCCCGCCCTCGGCGATCGCGGCCGAGCCGCGCTCGGCGTTCGCCGAATCGATCCGCAGCCTGCGCGCGTCGATCACCTTTGCCGCCCACGCCCCCGCCAAGGTGATCGCGATCACGTCCGCGCTCGCGCAGGAAGGCAAGACGACGACCTCGATCTGCCTGGCACGGTCGATGGGTCTGGCCGGGGAAAAGGTCGTGCTCGTCGATTGCGACCTTCGCCGCCACGGCGTCAGCCGGTTCCTGCGCACCGAAGCAGATCGCCCGGGCCTCATGCAGGTGCTTCGCGGCGAGGCGACACTCGAAGCCGCGCTGGTCGAGGACACAGCGACCGGGATGATGGTCCTGCCGATCGCGGCGGATGATGATTTCGACGGCGACCTCATGATCGGCGACAAGATGGACGGATTGCTCGACGCGCTGCGTGACCGGTTCGACGTCATCGTGCTCGATACAGCGCCGGTCCTGCCGATCGCGGATGCGCGGCTGATGCTCGGCAAGGCGGATGTCGCGGTGTTTGTCGCGCGGTGGCGCAAGACACCCGATCATGCGATCCGCTCGGCACTGCGGCTCCTGCCGCTCGACCGCATCCACCTTGCCGGAATCGCGCTGACCAAGGTCGACATCCGCAAACAGGCGCGGTTCGGCTATGGCGACTCGACCTATTATTACCACGACTACAAGGGCTATTATGCCTGAGCTGGTCGTCGATGCCGGCATCGGCAGTCTGGCCCGCCAGGCTGAAGCGATCATGCCCGGTGCCCCGTGTCGTGACCCGTGTCGCGCCCCGTCCGTCCCGAATTGCAGCCGCCCGGAAGGGTGGCCGCAGCGGGTGGCGATCGTGCATTACTGGCTCGTCACGATGCGCGGCGGCGAACGGGTGGTCGAGCGGCTGCTGCACCTGTTTCCGCACGCCGAGATCTTTACGCATGTCTATGACGCCAGCGCGGTGTCTGAAACGATCCGCGAGCGCCCGGTCCATACCAGCTTCATCAACCGGCTACCGGGGGCCCGGCGTCACTATCAGAAATATCTGCCGCTGATGCCGATGGCGCTCGAACAGCTCGACCTGCGCGGCTTCGACCTCGTCATCAGCAGCGAATCGGGCCCGGCAAAGGGCGTGATCACCGATCCCGATACGGTGCACCTCTGCTATGCGCATTCGCCGATGCGGTATCTGTGGGATCATTACCATCAGTATCGCGGCAGCGCGGGACGCCTGACCCGGCTGATGATGACCTTGCTGTTCGGCCGGCTGCGCCACTGGGACATGACGAGCGCGGCGCGGATCGACATCGTCGTCGCGAATTCGCAGTTCATCAAGAAGCGGATCGCCAAGGCGTGGCGCCGCGATGCAGTCGTCGTCCATCCGCCGGTCGACACGAGTCTCTTCACCCCGGCCGCCGTGGTTGGCGACGAATATCTGTGGGTCGGCCAGATGACGCCCTACAAGCGTGCCGACCTGGCGGTGGATGCGTTCAACGCGCTGCAACTGCCCCTGCTGATGGTCGGTGACGGCGAGATGGCGGCCGAGCTGCGCAAGCGCGCCGGCCCGACGATCCGGATCATCCCGCGGATGCGGTTCGACGAACTGCGCCACGCTTATGCGACGTCGAAGGCGCTCATCTTCACGCCCGAGGAGGATTTCGGGATCGTGCCGGTCGAGATGATGGCATCGGGTCGCCCGGTCCTCGCCTATGCACGCGGCGGGATCCGCGACAGCCTGGTCGAGCGCAAGACCGGACTGTTCTTCGAACACCAGACGGTCGGATCGCTGATCGACGGCGTTCGCGCGATGGAGGCATGGCTGCCGGAATTCGACCCCGCCGATGCGGTGGCGCAGGCGGAACGGTTCGCCCTCGAGCATTTCGATGCCGGGATCCTGGCGGCGCTGGAGGCATGATGCGCCGCAGGGCCCTGATCGCGGCAATCTGCACGGCGTTCGCGGTCGCCGGCAGCGCGCAGCAGCAGCCCGGGACCCCGCTAATGCGTCTCGGCGTCCAGACTCATTTCAGCCAGAACTGGCCTGCCGCATGGGGCGATCGGGCGATCGACGTCACCGCCGGGTCGTTGCGCGATTCGATCCCCTGGGCTTCGGGCGAACCGCGTCCGGGCAAATATGCGATCGAGGGTAGCGTCGCTGGCACCCTGTCCCGCTATTGCCACCGCAGCGGCGGTGACGTCCTGCTGACGCTCGACCCACGCCACCCGCTCTATGACGGCGGCCATACCGTCAGCACGCCGACGGCGATGGCCGCCTATGCGGCCTATGTCGGCACGGTCCTCGATCGCCTCCCCGGCTGCGTCACCGCGATCGAGGTCGGCAACGAGATCAATAGCGGCAACCTGGCCTATCCGAAGGGTGTCGACCCCGCCGCCGCCTATGTCGCGCTGCTGACGGTCGTCCGCGACCATATCGAGCCGCGCCACCCGTCCGTCGCGATCCTTGGCGGTTCGACCAACATGATCGGCACCGGGTTCCTCGAGACGCTGTTCAAGGCCGGGATGCTTGGTGTCGCCGACGGCGTCGCGGTGCATCCCTATCGCCACCTGGCGGACAATATCGACTGGGAGATCGCGCATCTCGACGCGACGATGCGCCGCTACGGCACGCCGATCCCGATCTGGGCGACCGAGTTCAGCGACAATTACCCGACGCCCGATCTCGCCGCGCCTGAACTGGTCAAGTTCGTCACGCTGATGAGCGCGAGCGGGGTCCGGCGCGCCTATTGGTACGCGCTGATCGACCAGCGATTCTTTCGGAACATGGGTCTCTTCACACAGTCGCAGGCGGCCAAGCCCGCAGCGGAGGCCTTCACGCTGCTCACCACGCACATGCTGCCCGCCGGGCGCGCGCAGCGTATCGACACGGGCGATCGCGATGTCCGGCTCTATCGCTTCGGTGCAGATCGCTGGGTGGTCTGGGGTCCATCCGGGACGCTGCGGTTCGATGCGGGGCGCATCCTATCGGCGCGCAACCGGCCCCTGCCCGGCACCAGCGTCGCGATCGGTCCGGATCCGGTCGTCGTGATCGGCGCTGGACGCTTCGCCTTCACGCGCGGCACGGTGCTCGCCGACAGCCTCAGCGGCTATGGCAGCGCCCCCTGGTCCTATTGGGTCGAAGGCGCCGACGGACAGCGCCACGCGCTCGGCATCCTCGACGGGATGTGGACGAGCGCCTTTGGCAGCCGCTTCACGCGGCCGCTGGCGATCAGCGACACCGGCGGCGCGGTCGCGGGCGATGCGGCGCATGCGGCCCGCGCCGTGATCCGCTACACCGCCCCCGCCGCGATGACCGCGCGCATTGCCGCCTGCATCGCGAAATCACCCGGTGGCGACGGGCTCGACGTCGCGCTTCTGGTCAGGGGCAAGCGGGTCGCAGGCGCGGTCGTCGTCGATCGCTGGACGGCCACCGACCAGACCGTGACGTTGCGCACCGGCGAGACGGTCGATCTGTCGGTCGGCCCCAACCAGATCCCGGGACACGACGCCTTTACCTATCGGATCCGGCTCACCGAAGCGGGCAGCACCATTTCGCCCGACGCCACCAAGGGACCTGCAGGATGCATCTGACGCTCATCGGCGCTGTTCAGCTCGTCATCGGCTTCCTCCTGCTCATGTTCGGTACCGTGCCGGGCATGCTCGCCTTCGTGCTCGTCTCCGCGCTGATGATGGGGTCGTCGGCGATCGATCTTCCCGCGATCGGCGCGTCGTCGATCCCGCCGATCGAGTTCGCCGCCGTGTTCCTCACGATTCGCGTGCTGCTGCCCGGATCGATCAACGTGCCCGCGCTGGCGGCCGCGTTGCGCGCCAACATCCTGATGATCATCTTCGTCGCCTATGGCATCGTCGGCGCGATCCTGTTGCCGCGGCTCTATGCCGGCCAGATCGACGTCGTGCCGATGCGCGTCCGCGCGCTCAACCGCTACGAATCGATGGAACGCTTCACCTATGCGACCCAGCGCCTGCTGCCGACGTCGCAGAATCTGACCACCGCCATCTACCTTCTCGGGACGGTGATGGTCACGATCTGTGCCTATGTGGCGCTCACGCACAAGGATGCATGGCGTCTGCTGGTCAAGACGGTCGCCGTGGTCGCCCTGATCCATGTCGTCATCGGCATCGCCAGCGTGGCGGTGCCGGGCAACGCTGTCCTGACCTTCTTCCGCAACGGCGCCTATGCGCAGATCGACAATAGTTATCGCGGTTTTGTCAGGATGAACGGCATCGCGCCCGAGGCGTCCGCCTATGGCGGATTCGGGTTCATGCTGTTCGTGTTCCTGTTCGAATGCTGGATCCGCGACGTGATGCCGCGTTTGACGGGCCCGTGCGCGCTCGCGCTGGGGCTCGCGCTGGGCGCCAGCACGTCGAGCCTGGCCTATCTCGGCCTCGTCTCCTATGCCGTCCTCGTCTTTCTCCGGTCGGTCGTCTTTCCCAAGACGATGCGGGTGGATCGCCTGCTCGTGCTCGGCGCGACGACGATGCTCTTCGTCATGGTGGTTGCCGCGGCCAGCGTCTGGTACCCGCAGCTGGTCGCCGAATTCGGCGATATGATCACCCATTTCACCCTCGAAAAATCCCAGTCGCAATCGAGCGAACAACGGCAATTCTGGTCGTTGATCGGTTACCGGGCGTTTCTTGAAAGCTATGGCCTCGGTATCGGCGCAGGCAGCTTCCGGTCGTCGTCGCTGATCACCGCGATCATGGGATCGATGGGCGTGATCGGCATCGTCTGCTTCGTGAGCTATCTGTTGCAGGTCTTCAAACCCCTGCGCCTGAGCACCTATGTCTCCCCCGCCGATCCTCGCGCCGCAGTCGGCGCCGCGGCGTCCTGGGTCTGCTTCGCCTCGATGGTGCCCGCCGCGGTCGGCAGTCCGACACCCGACCCGGGCGTGCTCTTCGCGGTATTTGCCGGGGCCGCGCTGGCCTTGCGCCCGGCGGTATCGCGCAAGCCGCAGCGGATCCAGGCCGGCCCCCCGCCCGGCCAGGCGACGATGCACGATGCAGCGATGGTCTGACCCTGCGCCTAGCGTGCCGCCTTGGCGGGATGTGTCAGGCGGGTGCGGTGGAGCAACCACTTGCGCACAGGCTCGTCGAACGTCTTCACCGCGACCCATGCGAACACCGTGAATATGACCGACATCAGGATCGCCAGCAGCGTTGCTGCCAGACCCTGGATGTGCAGATGACCGGCCAGCCCGCGGATATGCGGAGCGATACCGCCCTGCAGGATATAGACCGGATAGGAGAGTGCCCCCAGCGTGCGGCACAGCGGTACAGTGCGCGTGACCGTCGCATTAGCGCCGGCCGCGACCAGCAGCGGGAAGAGGAGGATCGCCGCGGCGACCTCATACACGCCGTTCCACGCACCCAGCCGGGGCATCGCCATAATCCCGCACAGCGTCGCGATTATCGCCCGGACGGGCGCGCGCAGTCGGTCGAGCAGGCCCGCCCGGCGCAGCCTGTACACCCCGACTCCGGCAAAGAACGAGAACATCACGCGGGGGAGCCCCGCCCAGCCTTCCGGCCAATAAGGGCCGACCGCGAGCGTCTCGAAATAAAGGCCGGTCGCCGCCAGCGCGATGGCCGATACGCCGACGATGACCGCAAGCATCCGGTTATGCAGGAGCGGTGCGATCGCGCCATAGAGAAGATTGACGAGCAATTCCCACAGCAGCGACCAGCTCGGCGCATTGAGCGCATACATGCACTGGTCTTCCGACAGCGCACCATAGGGGGTCGGGATCATCAGCACCCCGGTCACGAAGAGCAGCGCCAGCATCCCGCCATCGTAAAGACGGACAAACCCTGCCGCACCGATGACGGCGCCGAGAACGATCAACGGATACAGGCGAACCACGCGCACCCACATGAAGGCCTTCAACGACATCCCCGCCTTGATCCGCTCCTCATAGACGGCCGCGATCACGAAACCGCTCAGGCCGAAGAAGAAGTCGACCGCCAGCGCGGCGTGCGGGGTTATCAGGATCGCATTATACGGCGTGACGTGCATGACAAGAACAGCGAAGGCGGCAACGCCCCGCAGGCCGTCCAGAACATCAAATCTGACCCTCTCCACATTCTTTCCGCATGTATTTTGTGTATGTCTTGTGCGGCAGACTTTATTTCTTAGACACTAGTATGTTTTTCCTTTGATTCCATTACTTGGCTCAATATCCTGCATCACGGGCTACAACTCGACTTTCTTTTATGTTCAGACTTATGACCAATAATGAGGGATTTGCGGCAATGGCGGAGCCTTTAAGTCTGCGAGTGAAACGCGTCGTGCATTCGCTGCGTGATGATTCCGCCTGGCGCATCGCGCGGTTTCTGCGCCACGACGCCCGCGATCGGGCAGCCGTTACGCCTGTGGTGTCCGACGATCCCGTTGTGGGCAGCTATCGCAATGACGTGGTCACGCTCGACGACGCGGATCTGGACGACTTTCCCGCCGTGATCTTCCAGACGTGGAAAAGCCGGTCGGTAATTCCCGGCAATTACCGGCACTGGCGGCAGACCTTCGTCGACACCAACCCCGACTGTCGCGTGCTGCTCTGGGACGACGCCGACAACCGCGCCTTCATCGCCGATCGGTTCGCCTGGGCGCTGCCGGTCTATGACAGCTATCCGCAGGAGATCTTCCGCGCGGATGCCGTGCGGTTCTTCTTCCTGCTCGAATTCGGCGGCCTGTACGCCGACATGGATACCGAATGCCTGCGCCCGATCCGGCCCAGCGCGTCGACCGGTGCGGTCGTGCTGTGTCGCATGGGGGGCAATCCCGATTTCGCGCACGCCATTCCCAACGCGATCATGGCATCCCGGCCGTCACAGATCTTCTGGCTGTTCGCGATCCACCGCATGATCGAGGCGGCGGAGCGCATCCCGGATGCCGCCGCACGGATCGCCGCCGGGCCGGAGACGATGACCGGCCCGGTGCTGCTGAAACAGGCCTATGACGCGTTCGTCGCGCTCGACGAAGCCGCGGTCATGGCGCTGCTCGCGCCGCTGCTCGCCAAGCTTACCGAGCGACAGCGCACCCGGCTGCGCTATGCGCGACCGACGCTGCTCGACGGCCGGAACTGGTATCCGCTCGACTGGACCAACATGTTCCACAAGCGGCTGTGCAACCGGTTGCGCACCGACCGCCGCATCCTGCCGATCGAGGTCGGCCGCACTCTCTTTCCGGACGCCGCGGTCGTCACCTATTGGAGTCATTCCTGGTAAACACGGCCTGCTGTGACCCGCCCCGCGCGAGGGGGCGGGCCGCGGGGGTCACGCGACCCCGCGCGTACGCCGTGACACGAGCCGGTGAAACCGGTCCGCGGCGACCGTCTCGATCCCTCGCGGGCGGCCGCTGGCCTGCCAGACCAGCATCAGCACGACGAGATACAGCATCATCCCCCCCGCCCCGGCGCCGACGAGCCCGAGCCCGCGGTCGAACCCGGTCAGCGTCTGCAGCCAGGGGCGCAGCGCGAGCAACAGCGCGGCCATCACCGCGGATGCGGCAAAGGCCCGCCACGGCCGGACGAGCTGCACGCCGAGCGGGACGCCGATCAGGCTCCGGACATAGGCCGCGGACACGATGCCCGTGACGAGGGACGATCCCGCCCGCGCGGCGATCGCGCCGGCGACGCCGAAATACAGCGCGCCGAGGATCGTCGCAGGCACCTTGATGCACAATTCGCACAGGCTCTGCCGGAAGAAGATCGCGGTCTGGCCCAGCGCCATGGCGAGCGGCGCGAGCGCGGCAGCGAACAGCGTCGGGATCATTGCCAGCACCAGCCATTGCAGCAGCGGCGATGCCGGTTGCCATTTCGGCCCGAGCGCGAAGGCGACGAGCGGCTGTGCGAGGATGCTGATCGCGACGAGGACGGGAAGGACGGCGCTGACGATCGTGCTGGTCGTCCGCAGATAGGCCTCGCGCAGGCGTTCGGGATCGTGTCGCACCATCGAGAAGGCCGCCAGCAGCGGCCGGATCGTCGGCTTGAGCACCGCCTGGTCGGGCAGGCTGGCAAGGTCGCTGGCGAGCGAGAACGTCCCCAGTTGCGCGCGCGAGACGGTGAAGCCGAGCACCAGCCGGTCGATCTGCCAGTTGATCGCGGTCACGGCCTGCGCGGCGGTCGTCCATCCGAGCAGGTCGGCGAATTCGCGCCAGCGCCCGAGTCCGAAGCGCGGGCGGAAGGGGGCGAACCAGTAGGAGGCCAGCACCATGAAGGCGGGGGCGACGACCGTTCCCGCGGCGATCGCCCAGTAGCTGCGCGTCAGGATCGCGCAGGCCGCGGCCGCGACAAAGGCGCAGCCGCGGCCGCCGACCTCGATGATCAGGTCGCGGTGGAAACTGATATCCTTGGCATATTGCGCCATCTTCGGACTGACGAGGCCGCGCAGCGCGGGGGCGAGCGCGATGAAGCAGATCAGCGGGACGAGCCGCGGGTCGCCGTAGAAATAGCCAAAGGGTATCGCGAGCAAGGCCAGACCCACCGCGAGCACGGCACTGCGCATTACGCCGAGCGTGAACGCGGTTTCCAGCATCGGCCGACTGATAGCCTCGGCGCGGACGAGCACCTGACCCACGGGCAGTTCGAAGACCGCCTCGACGATCCGGACCAGCGTCATCGCGATCGCGACGAGCCCGAAGTCCTGCGGCACCAGATAGTTGGCGAGCAGCAGAAGGCTGGCAAAGTCGATCAGCCGCGCCAGGAACCGCGAGGCGATGAGCCACGCGGCACCCGCGGTGGTGCGTCCGGCAATGGGGGCCGCCTGCGTCATCTCAGACGCCGTTCGCGATGCGCTGCGGCGCGCGGGTGCGCAACCACGTCGTCATGGCACGGCGCACCGGTTCGTCCCACCACCGCAGAATCAGCCAGCTCGCGATCAGCACGCCGGGCAGCGCCAGCCCGGTGCCGACCGCAAAGCTCCTGCTTCCAAGGATCGCCTGATAGGCCGCGTTGATCCAGACGAAGATCGGATAATGCAGCGCATAGACGGGGAACGAGAGCGCCCCCAGCACCGCCGATGCCCGCGCCACCCGGCCGCGCAGCACGACATGCGCCCCGCTGAGCACCAGCAGCGGCGAGACGATCAGCGACCAGCTCCATCCGACCCAGAAGGACAGGCCCTGAGGCCAGTAGAAGAGCAGCGCGCTGAGCCCGAGCAGCGGCCAGAACAGGAACCGCCACCGCGCATTGCGGATCAGCGCGAACCGCGATTGCGCATGATAGAGCCCGACCCCGGCGTAAAAGGCCCCGAACACGCGCGGCAGGCCGGTCCAGAAGCTCGCCACCTCGTCCCCGCCTATCCCGACCAGCGCCATCAGCGCATATCCCGCCACGACGATCGCCAGCGCGCTCCCCATCCCGTCGATCCGGCGCAGCGCCGCCCAGGCGATGTTGACGACGATTTCGAGAAACAGCGTATATTGCGGGCCGTTGAGCGGAAAGACCTGTGGCCCGCCGATCGCCCGGCTCGCGTCGAGCATCGGCAGGCACAACAGCCCGAACGCGGTCGCACGGCTCAATTCGGCGATAGTGATGGTTGAATCGTGCAGCAAGACGATGCGCGCGGCGAGATAGGCGGCGGAGATCAGCGTGCCGAGAATGACGAGCGGCATCAGCCGGACGAGCCGCAGGACGGCAAACGTCCGCGTCGCCATCCCCTGATCAAGCGTGTCGCGATACGCCACCGACAGGACATAGCCACTCAGACAGAAGAAGAAATCGACCGCTAGCCCCGCATTCGCCGCCAGCCAGGGATGACCCTGCCAATGACCGAGATGGAAGAGCAGGACCGATATCGCCGCCAGCCCGCGCAGCCCGTCGAGCGCTGCATAATGCGGGCGCTGGCGGGTCACGCCGCGATCGCTTCGATCAGCGCCCGGCCCCGCCGGTGCATACGCACGCGCATCGATCCCCTCAGTCACGCGCGACACGCTCGATAACGTCCAGCAGCTGCCGTCCCGCCGAATCCCAGCGGAACGCCGCGGCCCGGTCATGGCCGGCGGCGCGCTTCGCCGACCGGACAACCGGATCGGCCAGCGCGGTGATGGCCTGCCGCCACCCCGCCGGATCGTCGACATCGGCATAGAGGACCGCATCGCGGCACATTTCCGGAATCGCGCCCGCCGGCGCGACGATCGCCGGGCAACCGCACAGCATCGCCTCGAGCGGCGGGAGCCCGAAGCCTTCGGTGCGCGACGGAAAGACCTGCGCATGCGCGTCCATATAGAGCGCGCGCAGCGTCGCATCGTCGCAGCGGCCGACGAACAGCGCGTCGGGCGGCGGCGTCAGGCCAGCCGCGTCGAGCGCTGCGCGATCCGCGCCGACCACGACGAGCTGCAACGGCGCCAGCGCGCCATCGGCAAAGGCCTCGAACACGACGTGGTTGTTCTTATAAGCCTTGGGGCTGCCGAACAGGAGCACATAGCGCCCCGCGGTGAGCCCCAGTCGCGCCAGCGCGTCGCGGTCGGACTCGCCGTCGAGAATATGGTCGACGCCGTTGTGGAGGACTTCGGTCATCCGCCGATCGACCACGCCGAGCAGGTCGAGCATCTGCCGGGAATAGGCCGACACGGTGAGGACGGCCGCGCTGCTGCGCGCCATGCGCGGCACGAGCAGCCGGTATCCGACGCGCTGCCGCCATGGATAGGAGCTGTCGGGAAAGAGGAACTGCGCGTCGTGGATCAGCAGGATCTTGCGACGATGCCGGATCGGCGCGAGGTTGGCGAGGTTGACCAGCACGCCGTCGGCCGCGCGCGCGGGCAGGACGAGCTGCTCCCATCGCTGCGTATCGCCGTCCGCCTGCTCGACCAGTTCGATCGCGCGCAGCACGGGCTGCCATTGCCGCCGCGCGGGTATCAGCAGGCGGGCCGGCGGGCGACGTTCGGGCGGCATCGCGGCGAGCAACGCGTCGACCTCGCGGATAAGCCGATCGGACACGCGGTGCACCCCGTTCATCCCGCCCGCATAGAATTTGCCGTTGAAATAGATCGGCGTCGCGGTGCTGCTCACATCCGCTCGATCTTGCGGGGATCGAGCTTGCCGCGGGTCAGGTCGGCAAAGGCCAGGACATTGCCCCACAAGCGCCCGCGCCGATCGACATGCGCCTCGGGCCACAGGCTGCGCACCAGATTCGCGATGACGTTCGCGGTCATCAGCCGTTCGCCCAGCCGCGGCTGCATCGTACCCTTTCGCTTCAGATAGACGATGTTCGCGATCTGCGAATAGCCGAGCTTCTTGCCCGGCGTGCGGCCGGACTTCACGCCCATGTGTACGCCGGTGATCGACGCGGACGAAACCAGTCGGCCGCGTCGTCCGATCTGCGTCGTGAAATCGATATCCTCCTGCCAGCCATAAAGCGGCAGCGCCTCGTCGAAACGCAGTCCGGTCGCGGCACTCAGGCGGATCGCCATGTTGCAGCCATAGAGCGCCTGACGGTCGCGCAGCGCCGGGTCGGCTTGGGGATCGGCTTGGGAATCGGGGCTGGCGGCACGCGCCGCGACGATCGCCAGCGCGGCCTCGACGCTCAGCCCGCTCGAATTGATGCCGTCGGCGAGCAGGTCGCCGGTGATCCCGACAATCGCGGGATCGCCTTCGAACACGCGCTCGACCATTTCGAGATAGTCGGGCGCGGGGACGAAATCGTCATCGAAGAAGGTGACGAACGCCGCCGCGTCGCCGATCATGTCGAGCGCCGCGTTGCGCTGCCGGCACAGGCCGCGTCCGGCGAACACGATCTCGGGCTGCACCGGGCTTTCCGCGACACCCTCGACGTCCTGCGGCGAGACCGACACGACGATCACCCGATCGGGCCGTCGCGTCTGTCGTTCCAGCAGATCGATCGTTCGACGCGTCAGTGACGCCCGACCGACCGTGGCCACGACGACATACATCAAAGCCACTATTCGCCCCCAAGCAATATCCAGCATAGCTGCTTGACGACTTGTATTGTAACGTACCTTCTATTCATAGCAAGCATGTCGCTTACTATTACGGCTTGGAAAATCTTTTGTACAATTTGATAAAATAGAAATACTTTATTTTCATAATGATGATGTTAGTCGCGGACGACATGTCTTTTGGTTCGGGGATAATAATGACGGACCAGCTGCAGGAATTGGTCATCAACGGGCGCTTCTTGATGCAGCCCACGACCGGCGTTCAACGCGTTGCACGTGAAATCACACGCGAGATCGATCACCTCGTTGCGAACGGCGACGTGCCGCTGCGCGTCCGCCTGGTGTGCGAAGCCGATGCCGATATCGGCGATCTCAACCTGCGCGCGATGCAGGTGGAACGGACGCGTCACGCGCATGGCCATGTCTGGGAACAGTTCGTGCTGCCCCGCCATGTGAAGGGCGGACGCCTGCTGTGCCTCGGCAATACCGCACCGATTGTGACGTTGCTCGGCCGCAAGCCGGTCGCGTTGATGATCCACGATCTGTCCTATCGGCTGTTTCCCGATGCCTATCGCCGTCATTACAAGCTCGGCCATGCGCTCATGCTGCCGTTCCTGTTGCGCCGCGCGGATCCGATCGTGACGGTGTCCGAAACAGAAAAGGCAATGTTCACCAGCCTGGTGCCGGGTGCACGCCACCGCCTGATCGTCGCGCAGAATGGTGGCTGGCGGGCCGGCTGCGATGCTCGCGCGGCCCCGCCGCCCGATATCGACGCGACCCGGGGCGATTATATCCTCTATGTCGGCTCGCTGTCGCATCGCAAGAACATCGCCGGGGTGCTGGCGGTCGGCATCGCGATGGCGCGCGAACGCGGCATCCCGCTCGTGCTGGTCGGATCGTCCGGCGCATTTCTGTCGCCGCTCCCCGTCAGCATTCCCGACGACGTCAGACATCTGATCCGCCTCGAGGGTCAGGTCGAGGATCTCGGCCGGCTTGGCGATCTGTACCGCAACGCGCGGTGCCTGTTATTCCCGTCCTTCTACGAAGCCTCCCCCCTCCCCCCGCTCGAGGCGATGCATTTCGCCTGCCCGGTGGTGGCCTCCGACATCCCGTCGATGCGCGAGCGGTGCGGCGATGCAGCGGCCTATTGCGATCCCTATGATCACGACTCGATCCACCGTGCGGTGACCTCGGTGCTCGACGATCCCGGTTATGCGCGGATGCTCGCGGGTCGCGGGCTGGCGCAAGCGAGCCGATATTCCTGGCGCGAGCAGGCGCGGATCATCCTTTCCGCGATCTTCGATCTCCAGACCGTGCAACCGGGTCAGTAGGACCCCTTGGCCATCAGTACCGCGGGCGCGGTCATCAGGATGATCCTGAGATAGAGCGACAGCGACTGCGACCGGCAATAGGCGACGTCGAAGGCGACCCGGCGCTGATAGGAGACATCGCTGCGGCCGCTGATCTGCCACAGCCCCGTAATCCCCGGACGCGACATGCAGTAATGCTCGAAATACCGGCCGTAGCGCCGCTTTTCCGCCTCGACGATCGGCCTTGGCCCGACAATGCTCATCTCTCCGCGCAACACGTTGAACAGCTGGGGCAATTCATCCAGGCTGCTCTTGCGCAGGAAGCTGCCGACGCGAGTGACGCGCGGATCCTCCTTGAGCTTGTGGCTCAATTCCCATTCGAGCCGGGCCTGCGGGTCGGACGCCAGCAGATCGGCGAGCAGCGCCTCCGCGTTGACCGCCATCGAGCGGAACTTGAAGCACCGGAAATAGGCACCGCCATAGCCGATGCGGCGTTGCGCAAACAGGATCGCCCCGGGGTCACTGACATAGACGGCTGCGGCAATGACGAGGAGCAGCGGCGCAAAGAAAAGCAGCGCAACAAGCGCGAGCAGAATGTCGAAAAGCCGCATGAGGCGTCGTTCGACAGAAATGGCTGGCGGTGCCGGGCTGCGCTCAGCACCATATTGAAGAATTTCCCCGCGTGTCGCCACAAAACCCCCCACGGTGATAGCAAAGCGCATTTGTTATTCTGCGATGCAACACAAACCTTTCCTCTATGTTGCATTCAATAAGGCAATGTAATTGTATAAATATCGCGCTTGTTGAGTCTGAATCTAATAATACAATCTTGTTTTCTGAATATCTACAATCATTCTATAGACTTCATTGGCAAATATAAGGCCGAACATATTGTAAGCATCTAATAGATGAGTCCCGCTGCCTTTATGATAGTTTTGACGGGCTGCATCATTAAGTGCCTGCTGGAACTTCATATTTTCTGAGAATGGTCGAGGGACGGGCAGGCGCGGCGGTCCGCCGGGGCCGAGGCACGGTCGACGACATCCGGCGCGCGCGCTTGGCGGGACGCGGCCTCAGGGACGATGCGGGCGGCCCGTCGGACGGTGCCGCGTGTCAACGTTAGGGGTCGGTGCGCGGCTCGGCTGTGCTGCCGCGCACCACGAGCGTATGCGCGAGCGTCGTCTGCCGCCGCGGGCATTCGACGCCGCGCAGTATGTCGACGAGCAGCTCGACGGTGCGCCGGCCGATCATCCCCTTGGGTTGCGCGATGGTGGTCAGCGCGGGCTGAAAATAGCGTGCGAGCGGAAGATCGTCGAACCCCATGACCGACACGTCACGCGGACAGGACAATCCGGCCTCGCCGATCGCGCTCAGCGCCCCCAGCGCCATCTCGTCGCTGAAGCAGAAGATCGCCGTCACCCCGGCGGCGAGCAGCGCACGCGTGGCCACGAACGCCGACCCCGCGGAATAATCGCCGATCTCGACGTGCAGCGCGTCGCGCAGACCGCGCAGTTCGGCCGCCCGCAGCGCACCCGTCAGACGGTCGCGGCTGATCGGGCTGATCTCGGGGCCGGTGACGACGCCGATCGCCCGGTGGCCGAGACCGGCGAGATGCGCGATCGCCTCCGCGCTCGCCGCCGCATTGTCGATATGGACGCTGGGGACGCCGAGATCCGCACTATATTCGCATCCATTGACGATCGGTGCGGCACCCCCCTCCCGCGCGAGCAGCGCCGCCAGGCTGTCGGGGAGGCGATGGCCGAGGAAGATCAGCCCGTCGACCTCGCGACGCGACAGCATGTCGGCATATTGATCCTCGACCGCGGAATCATGCCGCGTGTCGCCGACAACGACCGAATAGCCCGCGTCGCGCGCCGCCTCCTCTGCGCCGCGGATGACGCTGGCGAAGAACGGGTTCGAGATGTCGGGGACCGTCAGCAGGATCTTGGCGGCGCGCAGCGTGCGCAGGCTGCGCGCGGCGACATTGGGGGCGTAGCCCGACGACCGGACGATCGCGAGCACGCGCAGCCGGGTCTTTTCGGACACCTGGTCCGGTCGGCTGAGCACGCGCGACACGGTTGCGGTGGAGACGCCAGCCATCGCGGCCACTTCGATGATCGTCGGCATCGCCGGGTCATGGATCCGGGCGCTGCCGCTGTCGACCGATAACCGATGTAATCCTTTACATCGATCCCGCGTCGACCTAGCCTTATGTCAGACAAGCAGCAAAACTGCGGTTGAGAGGTGGCGAATGGCGGTAGCGGACGATCTGGGAACGGCCCCCTTGCGCGGTGTCGACACCGCGACGGGCGGCATGCTCACCGCGCGCCTCAGTGCGCTTATGTTCATGCAGTTTTTCGTCTGGGGTGCGTGGAACGTCACGCTCGGGCTGGCGATGCAGACCGTCGGGATCGGCAACCTGATCGGCAATGCCTTTTCAGTCGGCCCGATCGCGTCGATCGTCGGCTCGTTCCTGCTGGGCATGGCGGCGGCGCGCTATGTCAGCCCGAAGATGCTGATGGTCATCCTCCATCTCGTCGGCGGCGCGATCCTGTTCGTGCTGCCGTCGTTCGTGACGCCGGAGCGCGGCGCCAGCTTCGTCTGGCTGCTGCTCGGCTACATGATCCTCTACATGCCGACCGTGGGCCTCGCGAACACGATCGCGCTCAAGAGCTTTGGCGATCGGACCGACAATTTCCCGTTCGTGCGCGCGTTCGGGACGCTCGGCTGGATCACCGCGGGGCTGATCATCGGCTGGGCGGGCCTGTCCGCGAGCCCGCAGATCTTCCGGGTCGCAGCGGTCGTCTCGATCGCGCTCGGGCTCTACAGCTTCACGTTGCCCAATGTCGCAACCGATGCGCCACGCGATGAAAGCGTGCTGCGCCAGGTCCTGTGCGTCGAGGCCTTCGGGCTGCTCCGCCAGCGGTCGTTCCTGATCTTCATGACCTGCGCGACGCTGATCTCGATCCCGCTCGCCATGTATTATGCCTATGCCTCGCCCTATGTCGGCGCGACCGGCATCACCAATGTCGGCGGTACGCTCGCGATCGGGCAGATGTCCGAACTTGTCTTCATGTTCTCGATGCCGTGGCTGTATCGCCGATTCGGCGTGAAGCCGCTGCTGCTGGTCGGGATGATCGCCTGGGCGGCGCGCTACGCGCTGTTCGCGATCGGCGACGGCGGATCGAGTCTCTGGGCGGTCTATCTCGGCGTCGCGCTGCACGGCGTCTGCTATGACTTCTTCTTCGTCGCGGGCGCGATCTACACCGGCACGATCGCGACGCCCAAGGGGGTGAACGCACAGGCGCAGGGGATGCTGACGCTGTTCACCTATGGCGTCGGCATGCTGCTCGGGTCGCAGATCGGCGCGATGCTCTATGCGCAGCTGCCCGCCGCGCCGACCATCGCCGACTGGCAGCATATGTGGTGGTATCCCGCGATCGCCGCCGCCGTGATCGCGCTGCTGTTCCAGATCCTGTTTCGCGACGATACCCGACGGGAGATTGCAGCATGACCGGACTGCGCGGACCAGCCATCTTTCTTGCCCAGTTTCTCGGTTCCGAGCCGCCGTTCGACACGCTCGACGGACTCGCGCAATGGGCTGCGGGCCTTGGCTATGTCGGGGTGCAGATCCCCTGCACGTCGCAGTTGATCGACCTGTCGCTGGCTGCCGAGAGCAAGACCTATTGCGACGATCTTAGCGGCCGGCTCGCCGCGCACGGCATCGCGATCACCGAGCTGTCGACGCATCTCCAGGGCCAGCTCGTCGCGGTCCACCCGGCCTATGACGCGCTGTTCGACGGGTTCGCCCCGCCCGAGCTGCACGGCAAGCCCGCCGAGCGCCAGCAATGGGCGGTCGAACAGGTCAAGCTGGCTGCGCGTGCGAGCGCCAATCTCGGCCTGTCCGCGCATGCGACCTTTTCGGGCGCGCTCGCCTGGCCCTATGTCTATCCCTGGCCGCAACGCCCGGCCGGGCTGATCGAGGAGGCGTTCGCCGAGCTCGCGCGGCGCTGGACCCCGATCCTCGACGTGTTTGCGGATGCCGGGGTCGACTGCGCGTTCGAGGTGCATCCGGGCGAGGACCTCCACGACGGCGCGTCCTGGGAACGCTTCCTTGCCGCGGTCGACAACCATCCGCGCGCGCGCCTCCTGTTCGACCCGTCGCATTTCGTGCTGCAACAGCTCGACTATCTCGACTTCATCGACCGTTATCACGACCGGATATCGTGCTTTCACGTCAAGGATGCCGAGTTCAACCCGACCGGCCGATCGGGCGTCTATGGCGGGTATGAAAGCTGGGTCGACCGCGCCGGGCGGTTCCGTTCGCTCGGCGACGGACAGGTCGATTTCTCGGCGATCTTCAGCAAGATGGCGCAATATGGCTTTGCCGGCTGGGCGGTGCTCGAATGGGAATGCGCGCTCAAGCGGTCCGAGGACGGCGCGCGCGAGGGTGCACCGTTCATCCGTGATCACATCATCCGCCTGACCGAGCGCCCGTTCGACGATTTCGCCGCCAGCGGGATCGATCGCGCATCGATCCGCGCGATCCTGGGGCTGGCCGAGGACCGCGCATGACCCGGCTGCGGCTCGCGATGGTCGGCGGCGGCGAGGGCGCGTTCATCGGCGCGGTCCACCGGATGGCCGCCGCGCTCGACGGCGACTGGGACCTCGTCGCAGGCGCGTTCAGCACCGATGCCGGCCGCAACACGCGTACCGGCACACAGCTCGGGCTCGCCCCGGCACGCGTCTACGCGTCGTTCGAGGCGATGATCGCCGGCGAACGTGCGCTGCCCGCGGACATCCGCGCGCAGGCGGTCGCGGTCGTCACGCCCAACCATCTCCACGCGCCGATGGCGATTGCCGCGCTAGACGCGGGCTTCGACGTGCTGTGCGAAAAGCCGATGGCGATGAGCGTCGCCGAATCAGAGGCGATCGCCGCCGCCGCCAAGGCGAGCGGCCGGCATTTCGCGCTCGCCTTCACCTATAGCGGCTATCCGATGATCGAGGAGGCGCGCGCCCGCGTCGCACGCGGCGATCTCGGCGCGATCCGCCTCGTCCAGGTCGAATATCTGCAGGGCTGGCTCAGTTTGCCGATCGATGGCGACGGCAACCGCCAGGCCGAATGGCGGACCGACCCGGCCCGTGCCGGGCTGGGCGGCTGTCTCGGCGATATCGGCACGCACGCCTTCCACCTCGCCGAACATGTCTGCGCGCTGCGGGTCGAGGCGGTCTCGGCGGATCTGACGACGCACGTGCCAGGCCGCCGGCTCGACGACGATGTCAGCGCGATGCTGCGGTTCGAGGGCGGCGCGCGCGGCATGCTGAAGGCGAGCCAGGTCGCCGCCGGCGAGGAAAATGCGCTCACGCTGCGAGTCTATGGCGAGCGAGGCGGGCTCGAATGGGCGCAAATGGAGCCGAACACGCTCGTCATGCGCTGGCTCGACCGCCCTGCCGAGATCGTCCGCACCGGCGGCCCCGCGCTGCAGCCCGGCGTCGCCACGCTGACGCGAACCCCGTCGGGCCACCCCGAAGGCTATATCGAGGCGTTCGCCAATCTGTACCGCGCCTTTGCGGCAACCGTCCGCGGCGAGGGCGGACGCTGGTTCCCCGGCGTCGTCGACGGGCTTCGCACGATGCGGTTTATCGAGGCGGTGATCGCCAACGCGGCATCGGACCGCAAATGGTCGCCGCTCTATCCTGGAGAGACGGAATGAAATTCTTCATCGGGCTTGGCGCAGCCGGTATCGGCGCGGCGGCCCTCATCGCCGTCTGCGCGCCGACCAGCGCCCAGACGACACCCGCCGCGGCGCCCCCGGCCTTCGCCGCTTGCCGGGCCTGCCATACGGTCGACAAGGGCGGCCGCAACGGTATCGGCCCCAATCTTCACGGCGTGGTCGGCCGTGCCGCCGCCGCGTCGCCGGGGTTCAATTATTCGCCTGCGCTGAAGGCGTCGAAGCTGCGCTGGGACGACGCGACGCTGAGCGAATATCTGGCGGCCCCGTCGAAGAAGGTCCCCGGATCGCGCATGCCGATCGCGACCCCGGATCCCGCAAAGCGCGCCGCGATCATCGCCTATCTGAAGGCGGCGGGCTCGAAATGAGACGGATCCGGCGATGACGCTCTCCCGCCGCACGCTGATCGCGGCCGGCGCCGCGGCGTCGCTGCTCCCCGCGGGTATCGCCGCGCAGCGCCGCGGCACGACCGCCGCCCGCTTCTCGCTCGGCTATGCGCCGCATGAGGGCAGCTTTGCGAGCCGCGGCGGACTGATCGAGCAGATCGCCTTCGCCGCCGACCAGGGCTTCACCGCCTGGGAGGACAATGAGGCCGCGGCCCGCCCCCTCGCCGACCAGGAGCGGATGGCCAAGGCGCTGGCGCAGCGGGGCATGACGATGGGCGTCTTCGTCGCGAGCATGCCAAAATGGGCGAAGTCGCGCCCCTTGCTGGGCGCCAATGACGACGCGGATCGCGAAGGGTTCCTTGCCGATATCCGCGCGTCGATCGCTGTCGCCAAGCGGCTGAACGCAAACCGGATGACGGTCGTCACCGGCTTCATGGACCCGAAACTGCCCGTCGAGATCCAGACGGCGCGCGTGATCGACGTCATGCGACGGGCCGGCGACATCGTCGCGCCGCACGGCATCGCGATGGTGATGGAGCCGCTCAACACGCGCACCAACCATCCCGGCGTCTATATGCAGACGATCGCGCAGGGCTATGCGGTCGCCCGCGGCGCGAACAGCCCCGCGGTCAAGATCCTTGCCGACCTCTACCATGAGCAGATCCAGTCGGGGAATCTGATCCCCACGCTGGACAGCTGCTGGAACGAGATCGGCTATCTCCAGTTCGGCGACAATCCGGGCCGCAACGAGCCGATGACGGGCGAGATCAACTATGCCGCGATCGTCCGCTGGCTGCGCGGCCGGCGCTATGCGGGGGTGATCGGCATGGAACACGGCAATTCGGTGGTGGGACGCGCGGGCGAGGATCGCCTGATCGCCGCCTATCGCGCGATCGACGCGGCATGAGGGGGAAGAGCATGACGAGCTATGTGATGGCGGGGGTCGTCGCGGCGATGGCGCTGACGACAACGGGGTCCGTTGCCGCGCAGGACAAGCCGGGCTTCAAGGACACGCCGATGCTGCCCGGCGGCCAATGGCGTGTCCACGACGCCGACCGCCCTGCGCCCGTCGCCGTCGCGCCGGCCGCCGCCCCCGGCGGTCCGCCCGCCGACGCGATCGTGCTGTTCGACGGCCGTTCGCTCGACGCGTGGAAGCCCGATCGCATCGCCTGGCCGATCGAGAACGGTGCGCTGATAATCCCGTCGCGCGCAAAAAGCGGCGGCGAGAACAATCTCGTCTCGAAACAGAGCTTCGGCGACGTGCAGATGCATCTCGAATTCCGCTCGCCCAATCCGCCGACCAAGAGCTCGCAGGACCGCGGCAACAGCGGCATCTGGTTCATGCAGCGCTACGAGCTGCAGATTCTCGACGGCTATCGGAACCCGACCTATGCCGATGGCACGGTGGGCGGGGTCTATGGCTGGAAGCCGCCGCTGGTGAACCCGGCGCGCAAACCGGGCGAATGGCAGACCTACGACATCGTGTTCGAGCGGCCGCGCTTTGCCGCCGACGGCAGTCTGGTTCGGCCGGCTTACGTGACCGCTTTGCTCAACGGCGTGCTCGTCCAGAATCATCAGGCGATGCTCGGCACGACCAACTGGCGCCATGTCGCACGCTATACCGCGCATCCCGATGCGGCACCGATCCAGCTGCAGGACCATGATTCCCCCGTGGCGTTCCGCAACATCTGGATCCGCCCGCTGACCGATGCGGCAATCGCGCAGGACCTTGGAAAGGACGGTAAATGATCGATCGCAGAACCGCGCTGGCTGGTGTCGCCGGCATGTTCGGCGCAGCGCTCTATGCCCCGATCGCGCGCGCGGCCGGGCTCGTACAGCAGCCGGCGGCCGGTATCCCGCCGATCAGCGAAGGGCCACCGAGCGCGCCGGTCTTCACGCCTGCACAACGTGCACTGATGACCCCGCTCAGCGAGCGCGTCCTGCCGACCACCGATACCCCCGGCGCGATCGCGGCGGACGTCCCGGCCTTTATCGAAAAGCTGCTCGCCGACTGGGCCCGGCCCGAGGACCGCGTGCCGATCATCGCCGGGCTCGACTCGATCGAGGCGCGCTGTCTGCAGGACTATAAGGTCGCCGGCGCCCGGGCGACCGCGGCACAGCACGACGCGCTGCTCACCCTGGCGATGAACGACGGCCTGCCGTCGGGCGGCGCGTTCTTCACCGCATTCCGGCAGCTCGTCATCACCGGTTACTACACGTCCGAAATCGGCATCACGCAGGAACGCGAATATCTGCCGGTCCCCGGCGAATATAACGGTGCCTTCCCCTATTCTCAGGTCAACAAGGTGTATTCCTCATGATCCTCAGCCGTAGAACCCTGCTTACGGGCACCGGTGCGGTGGCGGCGCTCGCGCTGGTCGATCGCTCGATCTCCCCCGCCTCCGCCGCACAGCTCAAGGCGATCGGCCTGCAACTTTATACCGTGCGCGAGCTGTTCGCGAAGGACCCCGTCGCCACGCTCGAGGCGGTTGCGCGGATCGGCTACCGCGAGGTCGAATTCGGCGGTGGCGGGTACGAGACGATGGATCACGCGCTGTTGCGCAAGACCATGGACCGGCTCGGCCTGACCGCACCCTCGGTGCATATCGGCTATGACGCGCTGCTTCAGCGGTTCGAACCGTCGGTGGCAATGGCGAGGACGCTCGGCGCGAAGACCGTCGTGCTGCCGTACATGACCGACGAGCATCGCAACGAACAGGGCTGGAACGCCGCGCTGCCCAATTTCAACCGCTTCGCGACACAGCTGAAGTCGGCGGGGTTCGGTTTTGCGTATCACAACCATGATTTCGAATTCACGGTCCGGCCGGGCGGGGTCAGCCTGTACGACCGGCTGCTCAAGGAAACCGATCCCGCGCTCGTCAAGCTCGAGCTCGATATCTACTGGGCGGCGCATGCGGGCGAGGATCCCGCGGCGCTGATCGACCGGCTGTCCAACCGCCTCTACGCCTATCACGTCAAGGACATGCGGCCCGATCGCAGCATGACCGCGGTCGGCCAGGGCACGCTCGACTTTGCCGCTTTGTTCAAGCGCAAGTCGAGTGCCGGCGTGCAGCATTTCTACGTCGAGAACGACCAGGCGCCCGCGCCCTATCTGCCCGACATCACCACCAGCTTCCGGACGCTGCGCGCACTGCGCTTCTGACCGAGACAGGAGACCAAGACCATGGCCGCAACCAACAGGTTCGACGCGATCGTCATAGGATCGGGCGTGAGCGGCGGGTTCGCTGCGAAGGAACTCACCGAAAAGGGCCTGCGCGTCCTGATGCTCGACCGCGGCGTGATGGTCGAGCACGGCGAAGGCTATGCCTATGACGGCAAGCCCGCCTACGAGGTGCCCGCGCGCAACATCATGCCCCCGGCGCTCGTCAAAAGCGATTATTTCATCGCCAAGCACGGCTATGTCGCACCCAGCAACCGCGCCTTCTACAATGACGACCGGCTGAACCCCTATGCCTATGACGAGGGCAGCAAATTCTACTGGATCCGGCCCGCGGCGGTCGGCGGCAAGTCGCTGATCTGGGGACGCTGGTGCTTCCGGTGGAGCGAGGAGGATTTCGAGGCGAACAAGCGTGACGGAATCGATGGCGACTGGCCGATCCGCTATGGCGACGTCGCGCCCTGGTACAGCTATGTCGAGAAATATATCGGCGTGTCGGGCTCGCGCGAGAACCTGCCCTATCTGCCGGACAGCGAATTCCAGCCGCCCATCCCGATGAACGTCGCGGAAAAGTGGCTGAAGCAGAATCTGGAGAGCCGCTTCCCCGGTCGCAAGCTGATCAACACGCGCCTGTCCAACATGACCGAGGACAAGCCCGAGCAGAACCGGACCAAATGCCAGTTCCGCAACCAGTGCAGCAATGGCTGCTCGTTCGGCGCCTATTTCTCGACCCAGGCAGTGACGCTGCCCGCGGCGCGCGCAACCGGCCGATTGACGCTGCAGTCGGACGCGGTCGTCACCAGCCTCGATTATGATCCCAAGGCCAAGCGCGTGACCGGCGTCCGCTACATCGATACCAAGACCGGCCAGGCGCAGTCGGTCCAGGCCGACCTCGTCTTCCTCTGCGCCTCGGCGATGGCATCGACGCAGATCCTGCTCAATTCGCGTCCGGCGGGCAGCGATCGCAGCCATTTCGACACGAGCGGCACGCTCGGCCGCTATGTGATGGACCACATCTTCCGCGTCGGGGTCGACGGCGAGATCGGCGGGATGCAGGAGTTCATCGAATATGGCCGCCGCCCGGGGGGCGTCTACATCCCGCGTTTCCGCAACATCGGCGGCGACGACGGTGTCGGCTTCAAGCGCGGCTATGGCTATCAGGGCGGTGCCTATCGCACGCCCGCGGCACCCGTCGGGTTCGGCGCATCGATGAAGCACGGGATGCGCAACTATGCGCCGTGGCACTTCAGCATGGGCGCGTTCGGCGAATGTCTGCCCTATGCCGACAACCATGTGTCGCTGCATGCGTCGAAGGTCGACCGGTTCGGCGTGCCGCTGCTCCGGTTCGACGTGCGCTTCCACGACAACGAACTCAAGATGATGGCCGATGCGCGGGCGCAGGGCGAGGCGATGCTCCGCGGTGCCGGGCTGACCAACGTCAAGAGTTCGGAACAGGAGCACGTCCCCGGCGACGCGATCCACGAGATGGGCGGCGCGCGCATGGGGCGCGATCCGCGCACCTCGGTGCTGGACGCGTGGAGCCGCGCGCACGAGGCGACCAACCTGTACGTCACCGACGGCGCGCAGATGGCTTCGGCCTCCTGCGTCAATCCGTCGCTCACCTTCATGGCACTGACCGCACGCGCCGCCGATCACGCGGTGAAGCAGCGCACCCGCGCCTGATCGGCCCCCGCCACCCGTTTATGATATCGCTATCATTAACGGGTGGCACGTAGCGGATCAGTCGACGGAGACCTTGGGCCTGCGCCGCGGTGCCGAGTCGGACTGGCGCCGGATCAGCGTGAAATCGAACGTCTTGTGCCGGTCCTGCGGATCAATCGCCTGCGACCGGCGGATGGTCGAGGCGAGCATTTCGACCGCCGACCGCGCCATGTCCGCGATTGGCTGGTGGATCGTCGTCAATTCGGGCCAGATCGCGGTCGACAGGGTCGTGTCGTCGAACCCGCACACCGTCAGGTCGCCCGGCACGTCGAGCCCGCGCCGATGTGCGACCGCGACCGTCGCGGCGGCCATGTCGTCGTTCGACGAGAAGATCGCCGATGGCTGCTCGGCGAGCCCCAGCAGCGTCTCGGCGGCATCGAGCCCCGATCGGTAGGTGAACAGCCCGTGCGCGATCAGCGACTCGTCGCGTGCGATCCCGGCCTCGTCCAGTGCCGCCGCATAGCCTTCGAGCCGGCGCGCGCTCGACGACAAATTCGGGTTGCCGGTGATGAAGCCGATCCGGCGATGGCCCAGCGCGATGATGTGCCGCGTCATCGTCAGCGCCGCCTCGCGGTCGTCGATGCGGATCGCCAGCATGTCGGGCACGGGCAGACCGCTCGCCAGCGACACGGTCGGGACCTGTGCCGCCGCCAGCAGGTCGAGCACCGCATCCGCCTCGCACAGCGGCGGCGGCAGGATGATGCCATCGATCCCGCCCTCGATCAGGTGACGCGTCACCGCGATCTCGTGCTCGCCCAGGTCGCATTTCTCGATGATGATCTGCACGTCGCTGCGCGCCGCCTGGTCGAGGCTGCCGAGCAGGAACTCGCTGAGAAAGCCCGCGCTCGGGTTGCTGTAGAGCAGGCCGATGCGGACCTGCCCCGCCCCGGCCAGGCTGCGCGCGGCCGGGTTGGGCGCATAGTTCAGCGTCGCGATCGCGTGAGTCACTGCGTCGCGCGTCGCGGCGCGCACATTGCTCGTGCCGTTGATCACGCGCGACACGGTCATCGGCGAGACCCCGGCGAGTCGAGCGACATCGCTGATGGTCGGCGCGCCGCCGGTGCGCCGCGACGTCTTGACGCGGCCGATCGAGGAAGTGTTCATGTACCAACCGTTAGCGCACCCCCTTGACGCGGCAAAGCCCCACGCGATCCGATCCCGAGTCGGCCGTCGTCGTCGGGCTTCGATGGACGACTCGCCCCGTTGCGAGACGCCGGCCGTTCTTTTCATGGGGTATTTTTCGTGCGCGACGATGCGGAACCCCCTTGCTCCGGCGCACGAGAGGGATATGATAGCGCTATCTCCCGCCCCGGCGGAGGACAGGTCTCGTAGAAGACCAGCTCTTAGGAAGGATCATAAGGTCATGCGCCTCCGTTTCCCCATGCCCGCCCGCCGTGCGCGCGCGGTCCCGTTGCTGGCCGCCTCCGCTCTGGTCGTTCCCGTGCTGGCGGGTCTCGCACCCACATTGTTCACGGGCGGGGCCGCGACCGCACAGTCCGCCGCCAAGCCGCAGGGCGAACCGCGCAGCCCCGAGGGCAAGCGCTATTTGTCGCAGCCGCTGGTCACCAGCATCTACACCGCTGACCCGTCCGCGCATGTCTTCAACGGCAAGATCTATGTCTATCCGAGCCACGACATCGACGTGACGACTGCCGACGACGATCTGGGCAACCAATATGCGATGCGCGATTACCGCGTGCTGTCGATGGACCGGATCGGCGGGCCGGTGAAGGTGAACCCCGTCGCGCTCGACGTGAAGGACGTGCCCTGGGCGTCGCAGCAGATGTGGGCGCCCGACGCGGCCTATAAGAACGGCACCTATTATCTGTATTTCCCGGTACGCGACAAACAGCTCGACAAGAACGGGCTCGGCACCTTCCGCATCGGCGTCGCGACCTCGAAGAGCCCGGTCGGCCCGTTCAAGGCGGACCCCAAGCCGATCGCGGGCAGCTTCTCGATGGATCCCGCGGTGTTCACCGACGCGAACGGCGCCAGCTACATGTATTTCGGCGGCATCTGGGGTGGCCAGCTGCAGCGCTGGAAGGACGGCAAGTTCGACCCCAACGGCTCCGACACCGATCTCGGCCAGGACGACCAGCCCGCGCTGTCAGGCAAGATCGCGCGGTTGAACCCCGACATGAAGAGCTTTGCCGAGACGCCGCGCGACGTCCAGATCCTCGACGAGGCCGGCAAGCCCGTCCTTGGCGGCGATCATGAGCGGCGCTTCTTCGAGGCGTCGTGGGTCTTCAAGCGCGGCGGCAAATATTACTACACCTACTCGACCGGCGACACGCACTTCCTGAACTATGCGACCGGCGACAATCCGTACGGGCCGTTCACCTACAAGGGGCATATCCTGAAGCCGGTGCAGGGCTGGACGAGCCACCATTCGATCATCGAGTGGAACAAGAAATGGTGGCTGTTCTATGCGGACACGCAGCTGAGCAACAAGAACCACCTGCGCAACGTCAAGGTGACCGAGCTGAAGTTCGCGCCCGACGGCTCGATCCCCACCATCGATCCGTTCGTCAACTGATGTTCCTCGGGATCGACATCGGCACTTCCGGCGTAAAAGCCGTGGTGCTCGACGAGGCCGGCAGCGTCGTCGGCCAGGGCGTCGCCGCGCTGAGCGTCCAGCGCCCGCATCCGCTCTGGTCCGAACAGGATCCCGATGCGTGGTGGCACGCGACGACCGCCGCGGTCCAGGCCATCGACCCGGCCGTCCGCCGCTCGGTCCGCGGCGTCGGGCTTGCCGGGCAGATGCACGGCGCGACCCTGCTCGACGCCGACGACCGCCCTTTACGCCCCGCGATCCTGTGGAACGACGGCCGCAGCTTTGCTGAGTGCGAAGCGATGGAGCGTGCGGTGCCCGATCTGCGCGCAATCGCGGGCAACATCGCGATGCCGGGCTTCACCGCGCCCAAGCTGCTCTGGGTGCGCGAGCATGAGCCCGAGATCTTCGCAAAGATCGCGACCGTGCTGCTGCCCAAGGACTATGTCCGCCTGCTGATGACCGGCGACAAGGCGTCCGACCTGTCGGACAGCGCAGGGACCCTGTGGCTCGACGTCGCCGCGCGGAGCTGGAGCGACGCGCTGCTGGCCGCGTGCGGACTGACGCAGGCGCAGATGCCACGGCTGTACGAAGGCTCCGAGATCACCGGCACGCTGACCGCCGAGGTCGCCGAACTCTGGGGCATGCCGCCGGTCCCCGTCGCGGCGGGGGGCGGCGACAATGCCGCGGGTGCGGTCGGCGTCGGCGTGGTCGCGGACGGCGACGCATTGCTCTCGCTCGGCACCTCGGGCGTGATCTTCGTCGCGACGAAGGAGTTCCGTCCCAACGCCGATAGCGCGGTCCATGCCTTCTGCCACGCGCTGCCGGGCATGTGGCACCAGATGTCGGTCCATCTGTCGGCTGCGTCGTGCATCGACTGGGTCGCGAGAATCACCGGCGCGACCGGCCCGGCCGACCTGTTCGCACGCGCGGAAGCCGCTGGTCCCGCCAGCGGCCCCGAGATCTTCCTCCCCTATCTGTCGGGCGAGCGTACGCCGCACAATGATGCCGAAGTCCGCGGCGCGTTCCTCCGGCTCGACAACGACACCGATGCCGGCCGTCTGTCGCAGGCGGTGCTCGAGGGCGTCGCCTTCGCGCTCGCCGACGGGCTCGACGTGCTGCGTGCGGCGGGTACGACGGTCGAACGCCTCGCGGTCATCGGCGGCGGCGCGCGCTCGCGCTACTGGGGCGCAGTGCTCGCCGCGGCGATGGAGGTCGAACTCGTCTATCTCCAGGGCGGCGAGGTCGGCCCCGCGCTCGGCGCCGCGCGGCTCGCGCAGCTTGGTGTCGATGGCGGCGATCCCGCGACCGTCTGCGTCGCACCGCCCGTGTCGCACCGCATCGCCCCCGACCCCGCCCTCGTCGCCGCGCTCGCCGAGAAAAAGGCGGCGTTCCGCCAGGCCTATTCCCGTATCACCCCAAAGTCATAGGAATCCCCGATGTCCGACTTCTTCGCCGATATCCCCCAGATCAAATATGAGGGCCCCGACAGCAGCAACGAGCTCGCCTATCGCTATTACGACAAGAGCAAGGTCGTGCTCGGCAAGACGATGGAGGAGCATCTGCGCTTCGCCGCGTGCTTCTGGCACACCTTCTGCTGGCCGGGGTCGGACGTGTTCGGCGGCGGCACGTTCAACCGCCCCTGGCATGCCGGCGCCAACGACTCGGCCGCCGCGGCGCACAAGCGCGAGGTCGCGTTCGACTTCTTCAAGAAGCTCGACGTGCCCTATTATTGCTTCCACGACGTCGACGTCATGGCGGATGCCGCCAACGTGACCGAGCATCGCCGCTTCTTCGCCGAAGCCGTCGACCATCTCGAACAGCTCCAGGCCGCGTCGGGCCGCAAGCTCCTCTGGGGCACCGCCAACGCGTTCAGCCATCCGCGCTATGCGGCCGGCGCGTCGACCAACCCCGATCCCGAAGTCTATGCCTTTGCCGCGCTGCAGGTCCGCGACGCGCTCGAGGCGACGCATCGCCTCGGCGGCCAGAACTACGTGCTGTGGGGCGGTCGCGAAGGCTATGAGACGCTGCTCAACACCGACATGAAGCGCGAACTCGACAATTTCGGCCGCTTCCTGAGCCTCGTCGTCGAGCACAAGCACAAGATCGGCTTCACCGGCACGATCCTGATCGAACCCAAGCCGCACGAGCCGACCAAGCATCAGTACGACTTCGACACCGCAACGGTGTACGGCTTCCTCAAGCGCTACGGGCTCGAGAATGAGGTGCGCGTCAACATCGAGGCGAACCACGCCACGCTGTCGGGGCATACCTTCGAACACGAGATCGCGACCGCCAACGCGCTCGGCATCTTCGGGTCGATCGACGCCAATCGCGGCGATCCGCAGAATGGCTGGGATACCGACCAGTTCCCCAATTCGGTCGAGGAACTGACGCTGGCGATGGTCGAGATCCTGCGCGGCGGCGGCTTCACCACCGGCGGCTTCAACTTCGACGCCAAGGTCCGGCGCCAGAGCATGGACGCGGCCGACCTGTTCTACGGCCATGTCGGCGGCATCGACGTCGTCGCGAAGGGGCTGCTCGCCGCTGCCGCGATCATCGAGGATGGTCGGGTCGATGCGATCAAGGCCAAGCGCTATGCCGGCTGGGACGGTGACTTCGGCAGCACGATCGGCGGGCTCGATCTGGCCGGCATCGCCGATCTCGCGGTCGAGCGCGACATCGATCCGAAGCCGGTTTCGGGCCAGCAGGAACGCCTCGAAAACCTGATCAACCGCTTCCTCTGATCGACCCGCGACGCCGGGGCCACGTCCTGACGGACGGGCCCCGGCCTTACCGCCGCTCGCCGCCCAGCCGCTGCAATCAAGCCGCTGAGAACGGGCGATAAACCCGTTGATCCGGGTCCGATTGCCACATGAACGATTTGTCACGATCGCGGCGGGGTCCTTTGCCCCTACTGCTGTGTTGTCGCGCCTGACACCAGTTGTCCGCAAGTCATGTCAGGGGCCGGATCGATGCGTAACACAATCATTAGGGCAACAACACTTCCCGATCACGCCGCCTAGTCTGAAAGGACCATGGCGAGGACCAGGGTGATGACCGGCTATGCTGGTCATTGTGGCGATAATGACTGCCGTGTCGCGCCGGATCGGTGCCGCAGCGGAAAATGCGACGGACACAGCGCGTGACCCCCGGGATTGGCCTGACCTGGGCGATCTGCGCGGCGGCGACGGCCGGGGTGATCACGCGCCCGTTCCGCCTGCCCGAGGCGGTGTGGGCGGTCGCGGGCGCGGTCGCGTTGCTCGCGCTGGGTCTGTTGCCGGTCGCCGCGGGGCTGACCGCGGTCGGCAAGGGCATGGACGTCTATCTCTTCCTGATCGGCATGATGCTGCTCAGCGAGACCGCGCGCCAGCAGGGCCTGTTCGACTGGATCGCCGCGACCGCCGCGCGCGGTGCACAGGGGTCGCCCGTCCGCCTGTTCGCGCTCGTCTATGTCACCGGGATCGTCACCACGACCTTTCTGTCGAACGACGCCACCGCGGTGGTGCTCACGCCCGCCGTCTATGCCGCCGCGCGCAAGGCGAAGGCGGATCCGCTGCCGTTGCTGTTCGCCTGCGCGCTCATCGCCAACGCGGCAAGCTTCGTGCTGCCCATCTCCAATCCGGCGAACCTCGTGCTCTATGGCGGCACGATGCCCCCGCTCGGCCAGTGGTTCGCGTCGTTCGCGCTGCCATCGGTCGCGGCGATCGTCGTGACCTATGTCGCGCTCCGCTGGACCGAGCGTGCACGACTCGTCGGGCAATGCGAGACGGAGATCGCGCGCACGCCGCTGACCATCGGCGGCAAGGCGGCGCTGGCGGGGATCGTCGTCACGGCGGTCGTGCTGCTGCTGGCCTCGGCATTCGACGTGCAACTCGGGCTGCCGACCTGCATCGCCGGGGTCGCGACGACGCTCGCCATCTGCCTGCTGGTACGCATGTCACCCCTCATGGTCGTGCGCGACGTGTCGTGGAGCGTGCTGCCGCTCGTCGCCGGGCTGTTCGTACTGGTCGAGGCGCTCGATCATAGCGGCGTCATCGGCCACGTCGCGGCGTGGTTGCGTGCAGAGGCCGCCGATCCGGCACGCGCGGCGATGACCGCGGGGACAGCGCTCGCCTTCGGGTCTAACCTAGTCAACAATCTTCCCGCCGGGTTGATCGCGAGCACCGCGGTCGCGCAGGCGCAGCCGCCGCGCGTCGTCGTCGACGCCCTGCTGATCGGCGTCGATCTCGGCCCCAACCTGTCGATCACCGGGTCGCTCGCGACGATCCTGTGGCTCCAGGCGATCCGCCGCGAAGGCCTTGATGTCGGGTTCCTGCGCTTCCTGAAGGTCGGCGCGGTGACGATGATTCCCGCGCTTGCCGCCGCGCTCGGCACGCGTCTGCTGATCGGCTGACCCTCGACGCTCCCCTCTGCCCGCCCCCTCTTTTCCAGGACCAAGGACCGACCATGGCGACCCTCTCCGCTTCCCTGCCCTCCCGCCACCCCCCCGGCGGCAAAGCTCCGCACCGTCATGCGCCGGCGGGACGCACGCTCGACGCGCTCAACTTCTTCCTCGCCGACGTGCGCGACGGGCTCGGGCCCTATCTCGCCATCTATCTGGTCGCGGTCCGCGGTCCTGCGCATGGCTGGAACGAGGCGACGGTCGGGCTGGTCCTGACGATCGCCGGGATCGTCGGCCTAATCGCGCAGACGCCCGCCGGCAGTCTGATCGACAAGAGCCGCAACAAGCCGCGGATCGTCATGGTGGCAGCGTTGCTGGTGACGTTGGCCAGCGTGTCGCTGCCGTTCGTTACGGGCTTCACCGTGGTGACCATCACCCAGTCGGTCGCCGCCGTCGCCGGCGCGATCTTCGCCCCCGCGATCTCGGCGATCACGCTCGGTCTGGTCGGGCCGAAGATGTTCGCCAAGCGGGTCGGCCGTAACGAGGCGTTCAACCATGCCGGCAACGCGGTGTCCGCCGGGCTCGCGGGCGTGCTCGCCTGGACGTTCGGACCGGTCGTGGTCTTCTGGCTGATGGGCGCGCTGACCGTCGCCAGCATCGTCACCGCGACGCGGCTCCACAACGACGATATCGACAATGCCGTCGCGCGTGGCCTCGACTGCGAGCCCGATGCAAACTGCGACGAGCCGAGCGGCTGGAAGACGCTGATCGAGAACCGGCCGCTGATGACCTTTGCGGTGATCGCGTTCCTCTTCCATCTGGCGAATGCCGCGATGCTGACCTCGGTCAGCCAGCTGCTCGCGCGCACCGTCGGCAAGGATCAGGCGACGTCGCTGACCGCCGCGTGCATCGTCGCGGCACAGCTCGTGATGGTGCCCGTCGCGATCTTCGTTGGTCGCCATGCCGAACGGCTCGGCACAAAGCCGCTGTTCCTCGTCGCCTTCGGATTCCTCGCCGCGCGCGGCGCGCTCTACACGCTGTCCGACGACCCCTATTGGCTGGTCGGCGTGCAGGCACTGGACGGCGTCGGCGCGGGCATTTTCGGTGCCCTGTTCCCCGTCGTGATCGCCGACCTGACCGAGGGCAGCGGCCGGTTCAACGTCAGTCAGGGCGCGGTCGCGACGACGCAAGGGCTTGGCGCAGCGCTGTCGGCGACGCTGGCGGGATCGATCATCGTCTGGGCAGGCTATAGCGCGAACTTCCTCACGCTCGCGGCGATCGCGGGGGCCGGGTTCCTGCTCTATCTGGTCGCTATGCCCGAGACGAAGAAACGCGCGCGCGGATAAGTCCGGGCGATCGATCGGAACACCCCCTGTCCTGTGGTCTCACTTTCGTGCAACAGCAGGACCCCGCATTACCCTGTCCCCTGCCCCGGATCCCGAGCCGCATGACCAGCGACATTCTCATCATCGGTTCCGGCGCGGCCGGGCTGACCGCGGCGCTCACCCTCGCCGACCGTTTCACCGTCACCGTGCTTGCCAAGGGGGCGCTGAACGAAGGGTCGACCGCCTGGGCACAGGGCGGGATCGCCGCGGTACTCGAACCCGGCGACACGTTCGAGAATCATGTCGAGGACACGATGGTCGCCGGCGCCGGGCTGAACGATCGCGGGATCGTCGAGATGGTGGTCGAGGGCGCGCCGGCCGCGATCGAACGGCTCACCCATCTCGGCGTGCCATTCGAGACCGAGGGGAACGCGCTGCACCTGACGCGCGAGGGCGGCCACAGCCATCGGCGGATCGTCCATGTCGCCGACGCGACCGGCTGGGCGGTGCAGGAGGCGCTGCAGAGGGCCGCCGAGGCGCATCCCAACATAACGCTGGTCCCCGACCAGGTCGCGATCGACCTCGCCACCGGGCGGCACGAGATGCGCTATTCAGGCGCGGGCCGGGTCTGGGGCGTCTATGCGGTCGACCGCGGCACCGGTCGCGTCGCGCTCTACACGGCGCGCGCGACGATCCTCGCGACCGGGGGTGCGGGCCGCACCTATCTGTTCTCGACCGCGCCACGCGGCGCGACGGGCGACGGCATCGCGATGGCCTGGCGCGCGGGCGCGCGCGTGTCGAACATGGAGATGATGCAGTTCCACCCGACCTGCCTCTACAATCTGGAGGTCAAGAATTTCCTGATCACCGAGGCGGTGCGCGGCGAAGGCGGGCGGCTGATCAACCCGACCACCGGCAAGCGTTTCATGACCTATTATGATCCCGTCCGGATGGAGCTGGCGCCGCGCGATATCGTCGCGCGCGCGATCGACGCCGAGATCAAGCGCTACGGGCTCGATTACGTCCATCTCGATATCAGCCACATGCCCGCCGACTTCATCCGGCATCATTTTCCGAACATTCACGAAAAGCTGCTGACGGTCGGGATCGACATGACGACGCAGCCGATCCCCGTCGTCCCTGCCCAGCATTACACCTGTGGCGGGATCGTCGTCGACGAGCATGGCAAGACCGACCTGCCCGGGCTCTACGCGGCGGGCGAATGCACCGAATCGGGGCTGCACGGCGCGAACCGGCTGGCGTCCAACTCGCTGCTCGAATGCTTCGTGTTCGGCGAGGCCGCGGCGGACAGCATCGCCGCCGATTGGGACAGCCTGCCCCCGCCGCCGCCGATCCGCCCCTGGGATGAGAGCCGCGTCACCGATTCGGACGAGGAAGTGGTCATCAAGCAGACCTGGACCGAGATCCGCCGCTTCATGTGGAATTATGTCGGCATCGTCCGCACGACCAAAAGGCTCGAACGCGCGCAGCACCGGATCGCGATGCTGAACGAGGAGGTCGCCGAATATTACCAGCATTTCCGCGTCACGCCCGACCTGATCGAACTGCGCAACCTGCTTCAGACCGCCGAACTGATCGTCCGCTCGGCGCTACATCGTCACGAAAGCCGTGGCCTGCACTACACGCTCGATTATCCGCAGATGCTGCCGGAGGCTGTCGATACGGTCCTGACGCCCTGACGTTCCACATCCCGGCGCGCCGTGCGTGCAGTTCGTCGCAGCCGGGCGCGCGGGGCGTATCGCGGCGATCCGGACCGTATCAGGATCGTAGCGCTATCGCAGGATATCCGACACCCATGGCAATTGGCAGGTTCGCGCGTCTTTTCGTGACCGGCGGCATCGCGCTCGCGCTGACCGGCTGTGGCTCGACGTCACGCCCCGGGGCGACCGGCGCCGCGCCGCAGGCCGATGGAACTGCCAGCGTATCGATCCCGGTCCCATTGCCCACCGCACGCCCCATCCGTGCCGCCCCCGCATCTCTCGTCGCGGCCGTCACTGCGCTGCACCATGATTTTGCGGGCAAGGCGGGGATCGCGATCCGCGCGGTGGACGAGGGCTGGACGGTCGAGGCAGGCGGACGCCAGCGCCTGCCGCAGCAATCGGTCAGCAAGCTCTGGGTCGCGATCACGCTGCTCGACCTGCGCGACCAGGGCAAGGCGAAGCTCGAGGATCCGGTCGTCGTCCGCGCGGAGGATCTGACGCTGTTCCATCAGCCGATCGCGATGCTCGTCACCGGCGACGGCTATCACACCACCGTCGGCGAATTGCTCAGGCGTGCGCTGACGCATAGCGACAATACCGCGAACGACCGGCTGCTGAGCTATGTCGGCGGCCCGCGCGCGGTGCGCGGCATGATCCTGCGCAAACAGCTGGGCGAGATCCGCTTCGGTCCGGGCGAGCGGCTGTTGCAAAGCGGGACGGCGGGGCTCGTCTGGCAGCCCGCCTATGCGCTCGGCAACGCGTTTGCGGTCGCCCGCGCACGGCTCGATCCGCAGATCCGCGCCGCCGCACTCGACGCCTATGTCGCCAATCCGCCCGATGGCGCCGCGCCGATCGCGATCGCGGACGCGCTGGCCCGGCTCGCGCGGGGCGAATTGCTCAGCGCCAGCTCGACCCAGGTGCTGCTCGACACGATGGGCGCGTCGGTCACCGGCCGCGCGCGGTTGCGCGCCGCGCTGCCCGCGGGGTGGCGGATCGCGCACAAGACCGGCACCGGCCAGGATCTCGGTCCCCGCAACGCCGGCTTCAACGATGTCGGACTTCTCACCGCACCCGACGGCAAGCGCTATGCGATCGCGGTGATGATCGGCGACACGCTGCGGCCGATCCGCGAACGCCAGATGCTGATCCAGGCGGTCGCTGCCGCGGTTGCCGCGCATGCCGGTGGCGCCCGCCCGTCGATCTGAGATTTTCCTCACACCTGATACCCAACAACCACGCTTCGCCCATTGGTCCGCGCGCGCGCATCCGCTAGACCGCGCGCGATGCCCCATCTCTATCTCGTCGACGGCTCCGGCTATATCTTCCGCGCCTATCACCGGCTGCCGCCGCTTACCAACAAGGATGGCGAGCCGGTTGGCGCGGTGTACGGCTATACCACCATGTTGTGGAAGCTCGCCGATGAGGTCCACGCCGCCGACGGCCCGACGCACATGGCGGTCATTCTCGACAAGTCGTCGAAGACGTTCCGCAACGATCTCTACGACAAGTACAAGGCACAGCGTCCGCCCCCGCCCGAGGATCTCGTTCCCCAGTTCCCGATGATCCGCGACGCAACGCGCGCCTTCTCGCTGCCGTGCATCGAGACCGAGGGGCTCGAGGCGGACGACATCATCGCCTGTTATTCGAAGGCTGCGCTGGCGCAGGGCTGGTCGGTCACGATCGTCTCGTCGGACAAGGACCTGATGCAGCTGATCGAGCCCGGGCTCGACATGTACGACACGATGAACAACCGCCGGCTGGGCGCGGAGCATGTCGCGGAGAAATTCCACGGCGTCACCCCGGCGCAGCTCGGCGACGTGCTCGCGCTGATGGGCGACAGCGTCGACAATGTGCCGGGCGTTCCCGGCGTCGGCCCGAAAACCGCCGCCAAGCTGATCCTCGAGCATGGCGATCTCGAATCGGTGCTCGCCGCCGCCGAGGGCATGAAGAAGGGCAAGCTGCGCGACAATCTGATCGAGCATGCCGAGATGGCGCGGCTGTCGAAGGTGCTGGTCACGCTCAGATGCGACGTCGCGCTGCCCGAGCCGCTCGAGGATCTCGAGCTCAAGGGCATTCCCGACGCCCCCTTGCGCGCGTTCCTCGATCATCACGGCTTCAAGTCGCTGATCGCCAAATTGTCGGCCGTCGCCGAAGCACCGGTCGCCGAGTCGACCGTCGTCGCTGACATGGACGCGGACGAGCCGTGCAAGCATGACGATTACGAGACCGTCGTCGACGAGGCGGCGCTCGACCGCTGGATCACGCTGGCGAAGCATCAGGGCTGGATCGCGATCGACACCGAGACGACCGGGATCGACGCGACGCGCGCCGACCTGGTCGGGATCAGCCTGGCGCTGCATCCGAACCTCGCCTGCTACGTGCCTATCGCGCATGGCGGCACCGATTTGCTCGCGGAAAACCCGGTCCAGATCGACCGCGCGGTCGTGCTGGCGAAGATGAAGCCGTTGCTGGAGGATCCGAGCATCCTCAAGATCGGCCATAATCTGAAATACGACATGATCGTGCTGGCCCGCGCCTATGCCGCCACCGGTGGCGTGACGATCGCGCCGTTCGACGACACGATCCTGATGAGCTTCGACCTCGACGCGGGGCTTCACGGACACGGCATGGACGAGCTCGCCGCGACGCACCTCTCGCACACCTGCATCGCGTTCAAGGACGTGGTCGGCACCGGCAAGTCGCAGCGCAGCTTCAACGAAATCGACCTCAAGGCCGCGACCCATTACGCCGCCGAGGACGCCGACGTGACGCTGCGCCTGTGGCGGCGGTTCAAGCGCCGCCTGCCCGCCGAGGGTTCGACGCGGGTCTACGAGATGGTCGACCGCCCGCTCGTCCCCGTCATCGCGCAGATGGAGATGCACGGGATCAAGGTCGACGCCGCGAAGCTGTCGAAGCTGTCGACCGAGTTCGCCGCACAGATGGCGAGCCTCGAGACCGAGATTCACGCGCTCGCCGGCGCGCCGTTCACGATCGGCAGCCCCAAGCAACTCGGCGACGTGCTGTTCGAGAAGATGGGCATCAAAGGCGGCCGCAAGGGCAAGTCCGGGGTCTATTCGACCGACGTCACCGAACTCGAACGCATCGCCGCCGACAAGGATTCGCCCGGCGCGGTGATCGCGCGCAAGGTGCTTGACTGGCGCCAGCTGTCGAAACTGAAATCGACCTATACCGACGCGTTGCAGGCGCAGATCAACCCCGCGACGGGTCGCGTCCACACCTCCTACTCGCTGACCGGCGCACAGACCGGGCGGCTGTCGTCGACCGATCCCAACCTGCAGAACATCCCGATCCGCACCGAGATCGGCCGCCAGATCCGTGACGCGTTCGTGGCGGAGCCCGGCAACGTGATCCTCGCCGCCGACTACTCGCAGATCGAACTGCGACTGGCCGCGCACATGGCGAACGTCCCCGCGCTGAAGCAGGCGTTCGCGAACAGCGACGACATCCACAGCCTGACTGCGCAGGAGCTGTTCGGCGAGGTCAACCGCGACACGCGCGGTCGCGCCAAGACGATCAACTTCGCGATCCTCTACGGCATTTCGCGCTGGGGGCTCGCCGGCCGGCTCGACGTGTCCGCGGACGAAGCGCAGGCAATGATCGACCGCTATTTCGATCGCTTCCCCGGCATCTCCAGCTACATCGTCGACACCACCGAAAGCGTCCGCGCGACCGGGTTCACGACGACGCTGTTCGGCCGCAAGACGCATTTCCCGCGGATCCGCTCGAAGATCCAGCACGAACGCCAGGGCGCCGAGCGTGCCGCGATCAACGCGCCGATCCAGGGGACGAGCGCCGACATCATCAAGCGCGCGATGGTCCGGATGGGGCCGGCGCTGCTCGAAGCCGGGCTGCCGAACGTGCGCATGCTGCTTCAGGTCCACGACGAACTCGTGTTCGAACTGCCCGAAGGCGATGTCGAGGCGGCCAAGCCCGTCATCGAACGTGTGATGGCGTCCGCGGCCGAGCCGGCGGTGACGCTCGACGTGCCGCTGGGGATCGAGATCGGCACCGGCCTGAGCTGGGGCGCAGCGCATTGATCGCGCAGGGCGGCAGCCGGCCACGCCCGGCTGACTCGCACAAGCGCGGCCGGCGGAGCGTTCGCTCCGACCGACGACGCGGCTTTGCCGTGGCGCGGCGCACCAACGGCGCCCGCCCGTGACCGAATCGACCAAGGACATCGACACGCTCGCCAAGGGCGGTCGGACCAACATTGCGGGCTTCGTCCTCCGCCTCGCCGCGCGCATCCCGTTTCTGTTTATCGCGGGCCGCATCTACGGCCCGGACCTGGTCGGCCGATTCGCGATCGCGGTCGTGGTGGTCGAACTCGCCGCGCTGCTGGCGACGCTCGGCCTCAAGCGCGGTCTTGCGCAGGCGCTGAGCAGCACCGAGCGGCCGCACGCTTATGTCGTGTGGGATGCGATGGCGGTGGCGTTCGTCGCGTCGCTGATCGCGAGCGTGGTGCTCTTCACCTTCCCCGAGATCATGTACCCCAATACGGCGATCACCGGGCTCGACCGGTTTTTGCCGCTGATCATCGTCGCGGTCGCCTGGTCCGACGTCAGCCTGGCCGCACTCGCCTATCGGCTGAACGTCAAGGCCGCGGTCACCGCGCGCGCGGTGGTCGAGCCGTGGACGATCTCGATCGCCGCCTGGGCCTTTTCCTATTTCACGATCCGCGACGGGCTCGTGCTGAGTTACGTCGCGTCGATGACCGCGGCGCTGATCGCCAGCCTCGTGCCGTTCGTGCGCAGCTACGGGCTGCCGCGCGGCTGGTCGCCGCATCTGCGCCCGCTCTACGCGCTCGCCCGCGCCAATGTGCCGCTGGCGGGCGCGGACATCCTCGAATGGGGCAGCCGCAACGTCGACCGCTTCATCCTTGGCGTGATGTTCGAGCCCAAGGTCGTCGGTATCTATTACATGGCGCAACAGGTCGCGAGCCTGCCGCAGAAGCTTAAGACGAGCTTCGACCCGATCCTCGGCCCCGTCATCACGCAGAGCCTGGCGATCAACGACCGCGCGGCGATCGCCAACCAGGTCCGCCAGGTCGCGTTCTGGATCATGGCGGCACAGGGCGGCCTCGCGCTGATGGGCTCGATTCCCGGCGAGGCGGTGATGGGCGTGGTCGGCCCGCAATTCGTCGCTGGCACCGCCGCGCTCGCCTTCCTGCTGACCGCCGAATTCCTCGCCTCGAGCGGCGCGGTCAGCGAATCCGCGCTCGTCTATATCGCGCGGCACCGCAATCTGATGATCTCGGCGGTGATGCTCGCCTTCCAGATCGGCCTCAGCTTCGCGCTGATCTTCGCGATCCGCCGGCTTGGCTATCCGGTCAATTATCAGGCTGCGGGGCCCGCGATCGCGCTCATGATCTCGGTCGCGCTGACCTCGGTGATCAAGTCGCGGCTGCTCGGAAGCCTGCTCGGCGCGAGCGTCTCGCCATGGCGCTGGCCGCTGGTCTGGGCGGCGCTTGCGGCGATCGTCGTGGGCGCGGGCTTTACCGCGCTGCCCAAGCGGCTCGAATGGGTCGAACTCGCGGTCGGCGAACCGGCGATCGCCGCGACCTATCTCTTCATCCTCTGGAAATGGGCGTTCGGGCCCGCCGACCGCGCCCTGTTCGCCAAGACCCCCGAGCCCAGCGAAGCGACGCTGCCGCGGAGCGGATCACCGGTCCGCTGATCCGGCCCCCCGAAGCCGGGGGGCCGCCGGCGATCAATGCCGGAAGTGGCGCATCCCGGTAAACACCATCGCCAGCCCCGCCTCATCCGCCGCCGCGATCACGTCGGCGTCGCGGATCGACCCGCCCGGCTGGATCACCGCGGTCGCGCCTGCCTCGACCGCCGCGAGCAGCCCGTCGGCAAACGGGAAGAACGCGTCGGAGGCAACCGCCGAGCCGATCGTCCGCGGCGTCGCCCAGCCCGCCTTGTCCGCCGCATCCTTGGCCTTCCACGCGGCGATGCGCGCGGATTCGAGGCGATTCATCTGCCCCGCACCGATGCCCGCGGTGCTGCCGTCCTTGGCATAGACGATCGCGTTCGACTTGGTGTGCTTGGCGACGGTCCAGGCGAAGCGGCAGTCGGCGAGTTCCTGCGGCGTGGGCTGGCGCTTCGTCACCACCTGCAATTCGCCGGGCGTGCCGTTGTCGCGCCCCTGGACGAGCCAGCCGCCCGCGATCGACTTGGCGGTGAGTCCGGTGCGCGCTGCATCGGGCAGGTCGCCGGTCAGAAGCAGACGCAGGTTCTTCTTCGCGGCGAACAACGCGATCGCCTCCTCATCGGCGTCGGGTGCGACGACGACTTCGGTGAAGATGCCGGTGATCGCGCGCGCGGTCTCGACATCGAGGCGGCGGTTGACCGCGATGATCCCGCCGAACGCCGACACCGTGTCGCAGGCGAACGCCGCGGCATAGGCCTCCTCGAGCGTCGCGGCGGTCGCGACGCCGCACGGATTGGCATGCTTGACGATGACGACCGAGGGGGCGGCATCGCGGAACTCGGCGACGAGTTCGAGCGCGGCGTCCGCGTCGTTCAAATTGTTGTAGCTCAGCGCCTTGCCCTGCACCTGACGCGCCTGGCCGATGCCGCGGACGCCGTCGGTCGCGGTGTAGAAGGCCGCCGACTGGTGCGGGTTCTCACCATAGCGGAGCGCATCGCCGCGCTTGAGGGTGATCGGCAACGTGGCCGGAAACTGTTCGCCCTGGTCGACCGTGCCGAACCAGGTCGCGATCGCCGAGTCATAGGCCGCGGTGGTCGCGAACGCCTTGGCGGCGAGGCGCTTGCGGTCGTCGAGCGTCGTGCTGCCGCCCGCGACCAGCGCATAGTCCGCGGGATCGGTGACGATCGCGACATAGGCGTGGTTCTTGGCGGCCGAGCGCACCATGCTGGGACCGCCAATGTCGATATTCTCGATCACCGTGTCGCGGGCCGCGCCCTTGGCGACGGTCGCCTCGAACGGGTAGAGATTGACGATCACAAGGTCGATCGCGCCGATCTGGTGCTCCTCCATCGACGCGGCATGCCCCGCATCGTCGCGCACCGCGAGGAGGCCACCGTGCACCATCGGGTGCAGCGTCTTGACGCGGCCATCCATCATCTCGGGAAAGCCGGTCAGCTCCGACACGTCGCGCACCGTCAGCCCTGCCGCACGCAGCGCGGTGGCGGTACCGCCGGTCGACACCAGTTCCACACCGTGGCTCGCAAGCGCGGTGCCGAGATCGACGATCCCGGTCTTGTCGGAGACGGACAGGAGTGCGCGCTTTATCGGGATGCTGGTCATGACAGGTCTTTCGTGATCCGGGTTTCGCCGTGCGGCGGGCCTTAGCGTCGGTTGGAGTTTGGGAACAGGGGGCGTGCGGGAACGCGGCGATCTTCGAAGGTGGCGTCTCGACCAGTCATCGCGAAAGGAAGCACCTCCCCAGCGAAGGCCGGGGTCCAGTTGGAAAGGCCGTCGTAACGACGCGCTGTCCCCTGTCAGCGCCGTCTCGCAACTGGACCCCGGCCTTCGCCGGGGAGGTGGCAGTGTCTGGGAATGAAAAGACCATTGGGTCGTGATCTTGCCGGAGAAAGTGTCAGGCCTTTTTCAGTGCCCAGCTCACGCTGGCGCCGCCGGCCGCGGCCTCGCCGGTGATCATCAGTTGCTGCGTCGCGACCGGGCGGCCGTCCGCGTCGATCCAGACGCTGTCCTCGACCACCAGCGCGCCGCCGCGGCAGCGGAACTGCCAGATCGCGCCGCCCGGCAGGCGGAGGATCGCGCCCAGACCGTCCGCGGTCGGCGACACCTGCGCCCCCGCGCCCAGATGGAAGCGGATCGCGAACAGCGAAAGGCCCAGGCGCCGCTTGCTGCCCTTGGGCAACAGCGCGTCTTCGCCCCGCAATTCGCGGCCATCGCCGGTCAGCATCAGCTGGCGGCGGTGCACAAAGCCCCAGCGCCGGACATAGCCGTCATGGCTCGCCTCGATCCGGCTCGCCGCCTCCGATTCCTGCCGGCTCAGCTCGACTTCGGCGACACCGCGGCCGAGCGTACCGTCGGCGTGGATCGCGGTCGAGTTGCTGTCGGCGATCGTCAGCGTCGAATGCGCGGCGGTCGACCGCAGACCTTCGACCATTGCCGGCGGTAATTGCGCGATCCCTGCCCGTGCGCCGCCGCAATTGACGACAAGCCGCGCCGGGCCATCGGAGAATTCGAACGCGAGCGTCGAAGCGCACCCTCCCTCGACCAGCCGTGCGACGGGTGGCGGCGCGGCGTCGACGATCAGCACCGAGGTTGCCGCCGCCAGCCGCTGATAGCCCCAGTCGCGCGCCTGGCGGAGCGGCCGGGTCCGGACGCCGCTCGCCTCGATCACCGCGGCGACCTGGGTCTCGCTTGCGGGGCCCCCACCCTGCCAGCTCGACAGCCCAAGATCGCCATGCGTCACGCCGAGCAGCGCCGCGACCATCCTGGTGAGCGTCGTCGCGACGGGTTCGGGCAAGGCCAGATTGCGCGCCAGGTAACTGTCCTGAAGCAGCGTCAGAAGCTGGATCGAATCGAGCAGCATCGCCGGGCTGCGCGAGACCGAACCGCCATCGTCGAACAACCCCGTGCCGAGCGCGCGCAGCAGCCCGGCCTCACCGAACGCGCGGCGTGGGTCACCGCCCGGGATCAGCAGCCCGGCGGCGACGACGCCGCACCATGCCGCGATCCGCGGTGCGCCCGCGGGCACCTTGTCCGCGCTTCGATCAAGGTGCAGCGCGCCCCGCGCGAGCGCGTTCAGCACCTTCGAGCGGTAGACCAGATCGGACGACGACAGGATCAGGGGCGCATGCGCGGTCCAGAACAGGATCCGCCTGCCCCAGAGGTCCGGCCGCCACGCGATCCCGCCCGGCGTGTCGGCATAGGCGGTCAGCCACAGCCCCATGAGATATTCAGCGATCGGCGCCCCGCGCGCGCGGGTTGCGACGGTCGACAGGTCGCGCAGCCAGGCGAAGCTGTGGAAATAGTCGGCAAAGGGACCGGGCAGCGGCTTTGCAAGATCGAGCGTCTCGATATCGCGCGCCTCGCCGCGGAACGACAGCAGGCCCTCGAGCAGCATCGTGCCCCGCGGGATGTCGCCGAGCACCGGATCCTCGGGGACGGCGATCAGCTTGAGCGGATAGCGTCCCTTGAGCCGCAAGGCATGGAGCGGCGTACGCCAGGTCAGGCGGTGAAACCGCTCCGCCAGCCGGTCGGCGAGCGACAGCCCGTTGTCGCCGCCGAGCCGGATCAGGCGACGTCCTTCGTCGATACCGTCGAGCATTGGATCGGTCACGGGATCGGGCTGGTCGGTCAATCGCCCCTCAATGCCGCGATGTTGGCGGCATATTGTGCCGGCCCCCCGCGAAACACCGACGTCCCCGCGACCAGCGCGTCCGCACCCGCATCGATGCAGCGCTTCGCCCATTCGGCGTCGACACCGCCATCGACCTCGAGATCGATCATGCGACCGCTCTTCTCGATCATCGTCCGGATCGCGGTGATCTTCTTGAGCTGGCTGGGGATGAAGCTCTGCCCGCCAAACCCGGGATTGACGCTCATCACCAGCACGAGGTCGACCATGTCGAGCAGGTAATCGAGCATCTTCGCCGGCGTACCGGGGCAGATCACGACACCCGCGCGCTTGCCGAGCGACTTGATGTGCTGGAGCGAGCGGTGGATGTGCGGGCTGGCCTCGTAATGCACGGTGATGCAGTCCGCGCCGGCCTCCGCGAACGCATCGAGATACGCATCGACGGGGGCGATCATCAGATGGACGTCGAACGGCTTGGCGGTGACGCCGCGCACCGACTTCATGACCGCGGGGCCGAACGAGATGTTGGGCACGAAATGCCCGTCCATGACGTCGATATGGATCCAGTCGGCGCCAGCCGCATCGATGGCGCGGACCTCCTCACCCAGTTTGGCGAAGTCGGCGGACAGGATCGAGGGAGCAATGCGGACGGGTTGCATGAATGTGTCCTAGCGGGGGATTCACGTGGTGCGAAGGCCTTCAATCCTCCCCCAAAGCGGGGGAGGATTGATCAGGCACGCTTCAGACGGGTGATGAAGAAGCCGTCGCAACCGCCTTGTTCGGCGAGCATGCCCGGCAGCGTACGAACGGTGCCGGTGTCGGTCGGCGTGATCCCGGCGGGGAGCTCGGCCTGGTCGACCGGCACGATCGAATAGTCGCTGCGCGCAGACAGGAACGCGTCGAGCTGCGCCTCGCCTTCCGACGGTTCGAGCGAACAGGTGGCGTAGACGAGCGTGCCGCCGGGCTTCACCCAGTCGGCCGCGCGCGCGAAGATCCGCGCCTGCAGCGCCGCGGTCTCGGCGATGATCGAGGGGCGGACGCGGTGGAGCACGTCGGGGTGGCGGCGGAAGATACCGGTCGCGCTGCACGGCGCGTCGATCAGGATCGCGTCGGCGGGCTGGGCGGGCGCCCATTCGAGGAGGTCGGCGTTCACCACCTCGGCCTTCAGATGCGTCCGGTAGAGATTCTCGCGCAGCCGCTTGATCCGGCTCTGCGAATTGTCGACCGAGGTGACGGTCCAGCCCGCCGAAGCGAGCTGCAGCGTCTTGCCGCCGGGCGCCGCGCACAGATCGAGGACATGGCCCTCCCCCTTGCCCAGCAAGCGCGCGGGCAGCGAGGCGGCGATGTCCTGCACCCACCAGGCGCCGTCGCCAAAGCCCTCCATGTCGGGGACCGAGGCATGATCGCCCAGCCGCAGATGCCCGGGCATGAAGCTCTCGCCGCCAAGCTTCTCGCGCCAGCCTTCGGTTTCGGCCGGGTCGGCGATCGTCAGGTCGAGCGGCGGCGGTGCGGCGATCGCACGGCCCGCATCGTCGACCATCTCCTCGCCCCATGCGGCTTCCCAGCGCAGCTCGACCGGAGCGGGCAGCGTGGGCACCTCGGGCAGCAGCATGTTAGCGCGGAACAGCGTCCCGAACACGCCGTGGACGAGTTTCCGCGGACCGCCATCGACCAGCGGCAGCACGGTCGAGATCGCGGCGTGCGACGGCGTGCCCAGGATCAGCACCTGGACGAGCGCGATCCGCAGCGCCATCCGCGCCTTCGCATCGTCGGGCAGATTGGTCTTGGTGACCGAATCGATCATCGCGTCGAGATCGGGGAGACGGCGCAGCGTCTCGGCGGCGATCGCATGCGCAAGCCCGCGATCGGGCCCATGGATCGCGCGGGTCGCGGCGGGCAGCGCGGATTCGAGCGACTCGCCGCGGCGGAGCACCGCATCGAGCAGGCGCAGCGCGGCGCGGCGGGTGGGGACGCCAAGCGGCTCGGGGGCGTGGGTGTAGTCGGGCATGAGAAGGTCCTTCGCGTTCGGGTGCCGCGCGCTGCATTGGCAAGTCGCACGGCGCGCCCCATGTGGCGGTTACGACGCCAACACGCAATCCGGAGAGCCATGATGGGCCAGCGCCCCGACCATGTGAAGCCACCCGCCTATCTGTCGAAGGATACACCGGTGCCACAGCCCGAGCCGATCGTGCCCGACAAGGATCCCGAACCGCGCGACCCGACGCGCTATGGCGACTGGGAACTCAAGGGCATGGCGATCGACTTCTGATCGCTTCGTCATTCACCCTCCGTCATCCTGACGAAAGTCAGGATCCAGGACCACGAACGGTGACGCTACTGGCTCTGGATCCTGACTTTCGTCAGGATGACGGGATAGAGTGAGGATGACGGGGTAAGGTCCGGTCGACGGGGTAAAATCTGCGGCAGCGGTCCTGACGCACGCGGAACGTATCGCACGGCGGCGCGTCGCGGTAGGATGAGGGGATTCTTCGCAAAACGCTGGGTGAAAATCACCGGCATCGTCGTCGCTGGCGTGCTGGTGCTGGGGTTGATCGTGCTCGCCGCCTTCCCCTGGGGCTCTCTCAAAGGCGTGATCCAGCGGCAGCTTACCGCGCGGTTCGGCCGGCCGGTGACGATCGGCGGGATCGAGCGCGTCGATACGTTCGGGTTCAACCCGACGATCCGCATCACCGACGTCCGTATCCCGCAGGCGGAATGGGCCGGAACGGGCGATTTCGTCCGGCTGCGCGAGGCCGAAGCCACCTTTTCCGGGCTCGCGTTGCTAAAAGGGGCGTTCGGGCCGCGCGACGTGAAAGCGCGCGGACTGCGGCTTGTGCTGGTCCGCGACAGGAACGGCCGCACCAATTGGGAACGCCCGGGCAAGCCGAAGGGCGGCGGGAGCTCCACCGACCTCGACGGACTGACGATCAGCGACAGCGTGATCGCCTATCGCGACGACAAGCAGGACCGGTTCGTCACCGCACGCTTCGCCTCCGATCCGGTGCACGGCATCCGCGCGGCCGGCAACGGCACGATCCGCGGTGCGGCGGTGCGGATCGCCGTGGCGGGGCCTTCGGTCGAGCGGTTCCAGGGCAAGCCCTGGCCGTTCACCGCGTCGATCGACGGCGACGCGCTCTCGATCACAGCGAAGGGCCGGATGGACCACCCGCTCGACACCGACGCGATGGAGCTCGACGTGACCGCACGCGCGACCGACCTCAAGCTGATCGACGCGGTGATCGAGGCGGGGCTGTTCCGCACGCAGCCGGTGTCGTTCTCCGCGCATGTCCGCCACGACCAGCCGAAATGGACCGTCACGCAGCTGAAGGGCGTCGTCGGGCGGTCCGATTTCACCGGGCATGTCAGCGTCGACAAACAGGATGGCCGGAGCAAGGTCGACGGCGCGATCGTGTCGCGACAGTTTGATTTTGGCGATCTGGCGTCGGACGAGGGGAAGGCGAAGGGGGCCGCGCTCGAACGCGCAATCGGCCCGCGGCTCGTGCCCAATACGCGGATCGATATCGGCAAGATCGACACGACCGACGCGCGGATGGCGTTCCGGATCAAGCGGATCGTGAGCGCCAAGGGCGCGTCGCCGATTCTGTCCGCCAGGGGCGTGCTGGCGATCGACCACCAGTTGCTGACGCTCAGCGACCTCGACGCGCGATTGCCGCATGGCCGGGTCGAGGGGAAGCTGACGGTCGACCAGCGCGGCGACCGCAAGGTGCCGATGGTCGATATCAACCTGCGGCTGCGCGGCAGCAGCGTGCAGGATCTCGCGGGCGGCGGCGGCGAGTTCAGCGGCAATGTCAGCGCGCGCGCACGACTGAGGGGGCCCGGCAAGACGATCCGCGCGGCGGTCGGCAATGCGAACGGCACGATCGGGTTCGTCGCGCGTGACGGGCAATTGCCGCAGGGAATCGCGGCGGCTTTGGGGTTCGATGCGGCGCGCGCGCTGCTGGCGAAGGATGGCGCGCGCGCGGGGCTGCGCTGCGTCGTGCTGAAACTCGACGTGACGCGCGGCCATGGTCGGATCGATCCAATGATCGTCGACACGACCGCCAGTCTGATGCGCGGTCAGGGGAGCGTGGTGTTTCCCGGCGAGACACTGAACATCCGGCTGACCGGCACGCCGAAACAGCATGCGCTGCTGCGCGTGCCGGGCTCGGCCTATATGACCGGCACGATCGAGCGGCCGGCGGTGACGATCCCGCCCGAGGTGAAGTCGGTCGGCAACATCTTCAAGGCGATCGGCCGCGCGATCACGGGGAAACAGGGCCCGACCGCAAGAGATGCGGATTGCTCGGGGCTCGCGGCGCGCGTGCTGCGCTAGACTGATCCTCCCCCGCCAGGGGGAGGATGAAGCAATCGCCTCCTGTCAGCCCGCCTCGTCCTTGAGCGGCCGCGCGAGCAGGTCGCCGATCACGTCGCGGACCGGGGCGCCTTCGAGTAGGCGGCACACCGCCTCGGTGATCGGCATGTCGACGCCCGCGTCACGCGCGGCCTCGCGCAGCACGGGGGCGGTGAATGCGCCTTCCGCGACCGTGCGGCGATCAGCCAGCAACGCGGCGGCGGCCTCGCCGCGCCCCAGCCCGACGCCAAGCGAGAAATTGCGCGAGCTCGTCGACGAGCAGGTGAGCACGAGATCGCCAAGCCCGGACAGCCCGGCCAGCGTCTCCGCACGGGCGCCGCGCGCAAGCCCGAACCGCGTCATCTCGGCAAAACCGCGCGCGATCAGCGCCGCACGCGCATTCTGGCCGAGCCCGGCGCCCTCGACCACGCCGCAGCCGATCGCGAGCACGTTCTTCACCGCCCCGCCAATCTCCGCGCCCGCGACGTCGGTCGACGCATAGGTCCGGAAATGCCGCGCCGCGAGCCGGGTCGCGAGCGCTTCGCCAAGCGCCTCGTCCTCGCAGGCGAGCGTCACCGCGGTCGGCAGCCCCGCCGCCACCTCATGCGCGAAGGTCGGCCCCGACAGCACCGCGATCGGCGCGTCGGGATGCACCGCACGCGCGACCTCGCCGACCAGCCGCTTGCTCCCCGCCTCGATCCCCTTGGCGCACAGCACCAGCGGGATGCCGCCAACCGGCGCGGCGGCGAGCACGCTGCCGACATGCTGCGCCGGCGCGACGACGAGGATCGCGTCCATGTCCGCCAGCGCGCCGAGATCGCCGGTCGCGCGGATCGTCGGCGACAGCGCGACGCCGGCGAGAAACAGCGCGTTCGCATGAGTCGCGTTGATCGAGTCGACGACGGCCGGCTCGCGCGCCCACAGGATCACGTCGCGACCTTCATGCGCGGCGACCTGTGCCAGCGCGGTGCCCCAGGCGCCGCCACCAATGACGCCGATCCTCATGCCTTCACCCCTGCGCCGCGCACCGCCTCGGCATCCGGATCGAGCGGCCAGCGCGGGCGGGCCGCGGTATCGAGCGGATCGGTGAGCCCGGCCGCGAACCGCTCCGCCCCGGCCCAGGCGATCATCGCCGCATTGTCCGTGCACAGCCAGAGCGGCGGCGCGACGAACCGCAGGCCGCGGGTCGCGGCAAGCGTCTGCAGCGCGCCGCGGACCGCGCCGTTCGCCGCGACCCCACCCGCGACGACCAGCGCGGTGGGCGTCACCGTCAGACCGTTCAGCGCTCTGGTCGTGCGGTCGATCAGGCAATCGACCACCGCGGCCTGGAACGACGCGGCGATATCCTCCGGCGCATAGTCCCCGACGACCCGCGCGACCGCACTTTTGAGACCGGCGAAGGAGAAATGTGGTTCGGCCGAACCCTTGAGCGGGCGCGGCAGCGGCACGGCCTTTGGATTGCCCAGCGCGGCGGCACGCTCGACCGCGGGGCCACCGGGAAAGCCGAGGCCGAGAATCTTGGCGGTCTTGTCAAACGCCTCGCCGGCCGCATCATCGATCGTCGTCGCGAGCCGTCGATACGCGCCGACCCCTTCGACCAGCAGCAACTGGCAATGCCCGCCGGACACCAGCAGCAGGAGATAGGGGAAAGCGAGATCGGGATCGGACAGCCGCGGCGACAGCGCATGGCCTTCCAGATGGTTGACTGCGATCAACGGCTTGCCCGCGGCATGCGCGAGCGCCTTGCCGGTGACGAGCCCGACCATGACCCCGCCGATCAGCCCCGGCCCGGCCGTCGCCGCGATCGCATCGACATCGGCCAGCTTGAGCCCCGCATCGGCCAGCGCCGCGACGATCAGCGGCTCTAGCGCCTCGACATGCGCGCGTGCCGCGATCTCCGGCACGACCCCGCCGAACGGCGCATGCGCCGCCTCCTGCCCGAGCAACCGGTGCGCCAGCACCTGCCGATCGGCGGTGACGAGCGCGGCGGCGGTTTCGTCGCAGGAGGATTCGATACCCAGAATGATCATCCCATATCCCTATCGCGCCGAACAAGGCTTGTCCTCACGCTTGTCGAACGCGCCGCGTTTCTGCATGCAGGCGTCATGACTAGTTTTCGGCTCGGCACACGCGGCTCGCCCCTCGCCCTCGCGCAGGCAGGCATGGTGCGCGACGCTTTGTGCGCCGCGCATGGCTGGTCCCCGGATCGGATCGAGACGGTCGTGATCCGCACCACGGGCGACCGTGTGCAGGATCGCGCGCTCGCCGAGATCGGCGGCAAGGCGCTGTGGACGAAGGAACTCGATCGCGCGCTGCACGACGGCGAGATCGACTGCGCCGTGCATTCTATGAAGGATGTCGAGACGATCCGCCCGCAGACCCTGCAGATCGCCGCGATGCTGCCGCGCGCGGACGTGCGCGACCGGCTGATCGGCGCGGAAACGCTTGCCGACCTCCGCCAGGGCGCCGTCGTCGGCACCAGCTCGCCACGGCGACGCGCGCAGATGCTGCGATCGCGCCCCGATCTCGACATCGTGCTGATCCGCGGCAACGTCGATACGCGGCTCGCGCGGGTCGCGGCCGGCGACATGGATGCGACGCTGCTTGCCGCCGCCGGGCTCGATCGTCTCGGGCGGACGGCGATCGGTCATGCCATCCCGACCGACATCATGCTGCCCGCACCCGCCCAGGGTGCGGTCGGGATCGAGACGCTGGTCGGCAAGCCGGCACAGGCGATCGTCGCGGCGATCGATCACGCCGATACCAGCCTGTGCGTCCGGACCGAACGCGCGTTGCTCGCGCGGTTGGGGGCGGATTGCCATTCGCCGGTGGCAGCCCTTGCCTCGCTCGCCGGCGAGACGCTGACGCTGCGCGGCGAACTGATCGCCGAGGACGGGTCGTGCGACGTCGCCGGCGCGATCGAAGGCGGGATCGACGAAGATCTTGGTACCGCACTTGCGCTCGACCTGCTGACCCGCGCCCCCGCCAGCGTCCGGCGCCTGTTCGCCGCATGACCCGCGTCGTCGTGCTGCGCCCGGAGCCGGGCAACGCCGACACATGCGCCAAGCTTCGCGGACTGGGGCTCGAGCCCCTGGCGATGCCCGTGTTCACGGTCGTCCCCGTCGCCTGGACGCCGCCGGACTTCGGCGGGTTCGATGCCGTTCTGCTGACCAGCGCAAACGCGGTTCGCCATGGCGCCCTGCCCGACACACTCAAGGCGCTGCCGGTGATTGCGGTCGGCGACGCCACGGCCGCCGCCGCCCGGCGCGCCGGCTTCAATGTCGCGGTGACCGGCACCAGCAACGTCGATGCCGCGATCGACGCGGCGCGGGCATCCGGGTTCGACCGCCTGTTCCACCCGGCGGGTCGCGACCGCAGGCCGACCGGCCCGGACGTCGTCGCGTGCACTGTCTATGCGAGTGAGGCGCTGCGGATCGGCGATATCATGTTGCCTCGGCACGAAGACCTGCTCGTACTGATCCATTCACCCCGCGCCGCGCATGCGTTTGCCGAGCATGTCGCACAGGCCGGCATCGACCGGTCGCGCGTCACGATCGCTGCGATCAGCCGCACCGCGGCCGACGCGGCGGGCAGCGGCTGGGCCGCGGTGGTGGTGGCGGAGACTCCCACCGACGATGCGCTTGTCACGATCGCCGCAAAGCGCGCGATTGACCCTGACGCGCGTCGCGGGGATAAGCGCGTCATGAGCGACCACGTGCCGATCGAGCGTCCCCGGGCACGCGGCCCCCGCCTGGGTGTTATCATCATAGTGATCGGACTGGCTTTTATCGCCGGATCGGTAGCGATGGGCTATGCGCTGAAAACGATGCCATGGTTTGGTCAGCGCACCGGTCTGACGGCCGCTGGATCGACCACGGCCGCGGCGGCATCGGGCAATCCCGATTTCACCCCCGCGCAACCGCTCAACGCCAATGGCGAACAGCCGCGGGTCGACACCGCAATGCTGGCGACGCGCGAGGCGACGCTGGCGGGCCAGCTCACCGCGCTCGAGGCCCGGACCGCGGCCGTGTCGAGCGACGCGATGGCAGCCGGGGGGCAGGCAACCCGCGCGGAAGGCCTGATGGTCGCGTTCGCTGCGCGTCGGGCGATCGATCGTGGGGTCGGACTGGGCTATATCGAGGAGCAGCTGCGGCTGCGCTTCGGGCGCGCCCAGCCGCGCGCCACGGCCGCGGTGATCCAGGCCGCGCACCAGCCGGTCACCATCGAGGATCTGCGCCAGGGGCTCGATACGATCGCGCCGCAGATCACCAGCACCAACGGGACGACCAATGACAGCTGGCTGCAGACCGTGCGGCGCGAATTCAGCAACCTGATCGTGCTGCGCGAGGAGAGCATGGCCTCGCCCATGCCGGCAGACCGCCTTGCACGGGCGCGTCGTCTGCTCGAGGCCGGCCAGGTCGAGGCGGCCCGCGCCGAGGTCGAGCGCCTGCCCGGCGCGACGCAGGCGAGCAACTGGATGGACGCCGCCCGCCGCTACATCGTCGCGCGCAAGGCGCTGGATATACTGGAGAATACGGCGCTGATGGGTCAGGCGGGTCAGCCCCAGCCCAGCCCGATCGTGGTCACCACCCCGGTGCTGCCACCGGTCGCGACATCGACGCAGACCGAGGCGCCGGTCGCCGTACCCGCCCCCTGAGACACCCCGCTATCGCGACCGGCCGAAGCCTGTTGCGATAGGCGCTTTCGGGCGTCAGAAGGAGTTCCAGTCGTCCTCGTGGCGAACCATCGCCGGGATTGCGGCTGGCGGCAGCGGCTTGACCGGCGACGTATAGCTTTCGGGCTGGCCATAATCCTGTTTCGGAGATGCGACCGGCGGTCTGCCAGCGCGGGAGTCGCCGGTGCGGAACCGTCGGGCCTGGTCGGCCAGCGTGCCCACCTCGGCGGCTAGGTTGCGCGCCGCCGCCGACGTTTCCTCCACCATCGCGGCATTTTGCTGCGTCGTCTGGTCCATCGTCCCGATCGTCGCGGAAATCTCGGTGATCGCGACCGACTGGGCCTGATTGTCCCGCGCCATGGTGGCGAGCAGGGCGTGAACCTGCGCCACGTCGTCCGATATCGCCGCGAGCGCGCCATCGACCTTCGTCACCGCATCGACCGCGGTGACGATGTCGGTCTGCGTCACCGTCAGCTGATCGCGCGCGCGCTTGGCCTCTTCCTCCGCACGCATCGCGAGCGCGGATACCAGATCGGCCACGACCGCGAATCCGCGACCCGCATCGCCGGCCCTTCCCGCCTCGACCGCGGCGTTCATCGCCAGGACGCGCGTCTGGAAGGCGATCTTGTCCAGCCCCTCGATCACGCTGTCGATGCCCTTGGCGCTGTCCGATACGCGGCCCATCGCCTGTACCGCCAGATCCGCCACCGTACGACCGCCCCCGACCGTCGCGATCGCCTGATCGGCACGTTCGACCGTCTGGCCGGCCGCGGTCACGGAGGCGCGAAGCCGGCCATCCATCTGAGTCACCGACGCGGCAGTCTCCTCTAGAGAAGCGGCATTGCTCTCGGTCCGGCGGGCAAGATCCTCCGACGCCTGCGCGATCTCGTTGGATCCGGTGCGGATCGCGGTGGCGCTTTCGGACACCGCGCCGATCAGGGTGCGCAACTGGTTAAGCGCGTCGTTATAGCTGTCCTCGAGCGGCGCGAAGCTGGCCGGGAGCCCCGTCAGCGTCGTCGACAGATCCCCGGCGGCGAGCGCGTTCAGCGCCTTGCCCATGGTCGTGATCGCCGCGTTGCGTTCGACCTGGGCTTCCTCGAAATACACCGACAGCGACAATTCCATGTCGAGCAGCGCCGCCTTGACGATCGCGATGCTGGCATCGGTCGCGCTCGGCGGGCGGAGCCCCTTCACCAGCCGCCGCCAGGGGCTGTAGTGGCGGCCGATCCCCTCAAGCAGATTTTCGAGAACGAGCGCATAGGCGCCGACATACCATCGCGGCTCGAGCCCGATCCGCGCGTGAACGGTCCCGATCCGCCGTACGCTGTCATAGAAGCTCGCGTCGAACTGGCCTCGCGCGATGTTCATCCAGTGCTTGGCCTGAGCCGACTTGGCCGAAGTCATGTGGCCGGCATCGCGGAAGAAGGGCGAGGTTTCGGGTTGATTGCGGACCCGGTCGTAGAATTTGTCGAGCGCGCCGCCGATCAGGGATTCGATCAAAGGCCGGACGGCGGCGACGGTCGCCTGCTGATCGGCTTCCATTTCCATGAATGCGAGACGCGACGAAACTTGGTCAACGGACACGGACGGCTCCGAATATAGCGGTAGATGACCAATTTATAGCAACGCGGCGCCGCTATCGGTCAGGTCCGCCTCAACAAATCGTCATCGTCGAGCATACATAGATCAAGCATGCCGTACGTATGGCGTGATGCCATCTGGGAGTTTACCGTGGAGGTTTGGAATCACCCGATCGGCGAAAGCCGCTGCCGTTCAAGGCAGCGACTGGAGCGGGCGAAGGGATTCGAACCCTCGACCCCAACCTTGGCAAGGTTGTGCTCTACCCCTGAGCTACGCCCGCTCTGGCGCCTGTGCCGCCGGTCTGTAACGACACGGTGGCGGGGTGAGGCGCGCTATTAGCCCGGGGTTTCGGATCCGGCAAGCGCCTTCTTTGCAAAATTTGCAGCGACCATCGCGAAGAATGTCCTTGGCGACTCCCCCAATAGAACATTACAAGAACAATTGTGAACGACTCGACCGCCCTGATCGCCCGCCTCAAGCGGATCGCGACGACCGGCCTGCCATCGCAGCGCGATGGCCGGGCGGTCGAGGCCTGGATGACCGAGGGCATGGCCAAGGCGCAGCTGCACGAGATCTTCGCGTCAGTCGACGATTCGGCAAGCGCCGCGGGTTTCGCGGTCGCGACAACTCTGGCCGCGCGAGCGGTGCCGTTATTGTGGCTGCGCACCGAGGCGAGCGAACGCCAGGGCGGGCGACTCCACGCAAACGGTCTGGTGGAAATGGGTCTCGACGTCTCGTCGCTGGTCCTCGCGCTGGTCGATGACGAGGCCAGCCTGTTGCGCACCGCCGCGGATGCCGCACGATGCCAGGGGCTGGGAACGCTGGTCATCGAATCCTGGGGTCGGGCGGCGAGCATCGATCTGACGGCGACGCGTCGGCTGATGCTGGCCGCCGAAACCTCGGGCGTGACCATACTCAGCCTCAGGATCGATGCGGCCCCCGTGCCCAGCGCCGCTGCGACGCGCTGGCAGGTGACATCGTGCCGGTCGCAACCGCTGGACGCGGACGCCCCGGGCAAGCCGGCCTTCGATATCGAATTGCTGCGTCGACGCGGAGGCCAGGCCGGCCTGCGCTGGCGCGTGGAGTGGAATCGTGACGCGTATGACTTCGAACAAGCCCTCCCCCAACCCGACATTGAAACCGGCATCGATACCGTGCCGCTATCTGGCGCTGGTATTCCCATGGTTGCCGATCGAGCGGCTGCGGACGATGCGCCCCCATCTGTTCGTCGGACGGGCTGAGGCACCGATCGCGTTCGTCGAGACGGTTGCGGGCGGGGTACGGCTCAAGTCGCTCGACCGCGAAGCGCTTCGCGCCGGGCTCGAACCCGGGTTGACGCTTGCCGATGCACGGGCGCGCGTGCCTGGACTGGAAACCTATCAGCATGATCCGCATGCCGATCACGAATGGCTCGAGCGGCTGGCGGACGGATGTCAGCGCTATACCCCGTCGGTCGCGCTCGATGCCCCGGACGGGTTGATCCTCGACATCGCGGGCTGTGTCCATGAATTCGAGGGTGAGCGCCGGCTTGCCGCCGATCTCGAGGAACGGCTGGCCCGCCGCGGCCTGCTGGTGCGACATGCCTTTGGCGACACGCCGGATACCGCGCGGGCGCTCGCGCGGTTCGCCGGGGCGCCTGCCCCCGACGAACGCCGCGCGGTGAAGCGCCTGCCGGTCGCAGCACTCGGCCTCGATGACGATGCGACGACCGCCTTGTCGCGCGCCGGGTTGAAGACGGTGGGCGACGTGATGGCACGCCCGCTCAGCGTGATCGCGGCGCGATTCGGCGAAGACGCCGCGATGATGATCCGCAGGCTCGACGGATCGGTGAAAGGGCCGATCGTGCCGCGGCAGACGGTTGCGAGGATTGGCGTCGAACGCCGCTTTGCCGAGCCGATCGCGCGCACCGACTATGCGCTCGAGATCCTGTCCGAGCTTGCGACCGAGGCCGGGATCCAGCTCGCCGAACGCCATGAGGGTGGCAGGCGCTGGGAGGCGCGGCTGTTTCGCGCCGATGGGCTTGTCCAGCGGTTGCGGATCGAGACGGGTCAGCCGACCCGCGACGTCGCCGTGCTGATGCGGCTGTTCCGCGAGCGGATCGACAGTCTCGCCGATCCGCTGGACCCCGGCTTCGGCTATGACCTGATCCGCCTCGACATCGCGCTCGCCGAACGGCTGGATGCGACGCAACTGAAACTGGAGGGCGGGCACAAGGGAGACGGTCAGGACCGGGACGGCCAGAACCGGAACGTGGCGCAACTCGTCGACCAGCTCGGCACGCGGCTCGGTCGGGCACGGGTAAGGCGGTTCGCGGCGCGCGACAGCCATATTCCCGAACAGGCCGAACTGATGCTGTCGGCGGCGGACGTCGCCGCGGTCAGTGCGCGCCCGGCGCCGTGGACCGCGCCCGAATCGGGCGAACCGCCGCTGCGCCCGATCTATCTGTTCGATCCCCCGCACCCGATCGAATCGATGATGGCCGAGGTCCCGGACGGTCCGCCGCACCGGTTCCGCTGGCGCCGCACCGTCCACGACGTCGCGCACAGCGAAGGCCCCGAACGGATCGCAGGCGAATGGTGGCGGCGTCAGGACATTCCGACGCGCGATTACTACCGCGTCGAGGATCGCCGCGGCCGCCGCTTCTGGATCTTCCGGCACGGCCTGTATTCGGAGGTCGAGACCCCGCGCTGGTATCTCCACGGCGTCTTCGCATGACCGCGCCATGACCGCCTTTGCCGATTCCGCCTTTGCCGAACTCGTTGCGGCGACCAATTTCTCGTTCCTCGACGGCGCGAGCGATGCCGGAACCATGGTCGGTCGCGCGGTCGAGCTGGGCCTTGGCGGCATCGGCATCGCCGACCGCAACACCGTCGCCGGCGTGGTCCGCGCGCACCAGGCGCTGAAGAAGGCCAAAGACGGACTGCTGGGGATGATGCTGCCGCCGATCGACTTCAGGCTGATCGTCGGGGCGCGGCTGGTGTTCGAGGACGGGACCCCCGACATCGTCGCCTATCCCTCGACCCGGCGTGGCTGGGGGCGCCTAACCCGTTTGCTGACGGTCGGCAACCGACGCGCCGAGAAAGGGGGCTGCATCCTCGGGCTCGGCGACCTGATCGCGCATCATGCCGACATGATGCTGGTGGTGATGCCCGAGAGCAGCGCACGAGGCGCAACGGCCGTATCGCCGCTGCCCGACGGTGACATGCTGCCCGAACGCCGCGACCGCGACCTGTCGAGCGTCCTCCACGCGGTGAAGCGGCTGGGGGCGGACTGTGTCTGGCTCGGCGTGACGATGCCGCGCGGCGGACGCGATCGGCGGCGGCTGGCACGGCTGGCGCGGCTCGCCGACGCCGCGGGCATACCCGTGCTCGCGACCACCGACGCGCTTTATGCCTATCCCGACGACCGCGACCTGCACGACATCGTCACCTGCATCCGCGAGGGCACCAGCATCCACAAGGCCGGTCGCCTGCTCGCCGCCAATGGCGAACGCCATCTGAAGGACACAGACGAGATGGCGCGGCTGTTCCGCGATCGTCCCGATGCGGTGGGGCAAAGCGCCCGCCTGATGGCGCGGATCGCGTTCTCGCTCGACGACCTGCGCTACGAATATCCGCACGAGCCTGTTCCGCCGGGATGGGAGGCGCAGGACTGGCTGGAGCATCTCGTCTGGCAGACCGCGCTCGAACGCTATGACGACCGCGTACCCGACAGGATGCTGGCGCTGCTCCACGAGGAGTTCACGCTGATCCGCGAGAAGAACTACGCCTATTACTTCCTGACCGTCTCCGACATCGTCCGATTTGCGCGCAGCTGCGACCCGCCGATCCTGTGTCAGGGGCGCGGCTCGGCGGCCAATTCGGTGGTCTGCTATCTGCTCGGCGTCACCTCGGTCGATCCGATGAAATACGACCTGCTCTTCTCGCGCTTCGTCTCCAGCGAACGCGACGAGCCCCCCGATATCGACGTCGATTTCGAGCATGAGCGGCGCGAGGAGGTGATGCAGTATATCTATCGCCGCTATGGCCGCGACCGCGCGGCGATCGCTGCGACGGTGATCCATTATCGCCCCAAGAGCACGGTGCGCGAGGTCGGCAAGGCACTGGGCCTGACCGAAGACGTGACTCAGAAACTGACGAGCACGGTCTGGGGCAGTTTTTCGAGCCGGTTCGACGAACGCCGCTTCACCGAAACCGGGTTCGATCCCGACAATCCCGAGATCGCGCGGCTTCGCGAGATGGTCGACCGGCTGCTCGAATTTCCGCGGCATCTGTCGCAGCATGTCGGCGGGTTCGTGCTGACGCAGGGGCGGCTCGACGAAATGGTGCCGATCCATAACGGCGCGATGGCGGACCGCACCTTCATCGAATGGGACAAGGACGATATCGACGCGCTGGGGCTGATGAAGGTCGATATCCTCGCGCTCGGCATGCTGACCTGCATCCGCAAGAGTTTCGACCTGATGCGCGAGCATGGCCACGGCGATCACCTGCTCGACACGATTGCCGTCGCCGAGGACGACCGTGTCTATGACATGCTGTGCAGGGGCGACAGCATCGGCGTGTTCCAGGTCGAAAGCCGCGCGCAGATCAACATGTTGCCGCGGCTGCGTCCGCGCAAACTCTATGATCTGGTCGTACAGGTCGCGATCGTCCGCCCTGGACCGATCGAGGGCGACATGGTCCATCCCTATCTCCGCCGCCGCAGCGGCAAGGAGAAGGTCGACTTCCCCTCGCCCCACCCGCGTTTCGGCCCGCCCGACGAACTGCAGCAGCTGCTCCGCTTCACCTATGGCGTGCCGCTGTTCCAGGAACAGGCGATGAAGCTGGCGATCGTCGCGGCCGGGTTCACGCCGGGCGAAGCGAACCAGTTGCGCAAGTCGATGGCGACGTTCCGCAAGGTCGGCGGCATGGATAACTTCCAGGCCAAGCTGATCGGCGGCATGGTCCGTCGTGGCTATGAGGCGGAGTTCGCCGAACGCTGTTTCAAACAGATTGAGGGGTTCGGATCCTACGGCTTTCCCGAAAGCCATGCGCTGTCGTTCGCGCGGCTGGTCTATGTCTCGTCGTGGATCAAATGCTTTCACCCCGCGGTGTTCACCTGCGCGCTGCTCAATTCGCAGCCCATGGGGTTCTACGCCCCGGCACAGCTGGTGCGCGACGCGGTCGAACACGGGGTGACCGTGCTGCCCGTCGACGTGAACGCGAGCCTGTGGGACAATGGCCTCGAAGCCGGCACCACGGCCGGGCAGGAGGCGTTGCGCCTCGGCTTTCGGCAGGTCGACGGGTTCCGCGCGGAATGGGCGCACAATCTTGTCGCGGCGCGCACGCTCGCGCGCTTTACCGGGATCGAGGACCTTGCCCGCCGCGCCGACCTGCCGCAGCGCGCGATGAACCTGCTCGCCGATGCGGATGCGTTCCGCTCGCTCGCCAAGGACCGTCGCGAGGCGCTGTGGGACGTTCGCCGCACCCCGCCCAGGCAGCTCGCGCTGTTCGCCGCCGCCGATGTGCCCGAGCTGGGCGTCGAACCCGATGCGCAGCTTCCCGCGATGCCCCTGTCCGAACAGGTCGCCGCGGATTACCAGACGACCGGCCTGTCGCTGAAGGCGCATCCGATGGCGTTCCTGCGCGATCGCTTCGCCGCCGAGGGGATCCTGTCGAGCGCGCAGGCCTGTGCCACCCGGGATGGCCGGCGCGCCAGGGTCGCGGGCATCGTCCTCGTCCGCCAGCGCCCGGGCAAGGGCAATGCGATCTTCGTGACGATCGAGGACGAGACCGGCGTCACCAACGGGCTGATCTGGGCGCGCGATTTCGAGGCGAATCGCCGCGCGGTGATGGCCTCGCGGCTGATGGTTCTCGAAGGGGTGATCCAGCGCAGCGAGGAGGGCGTCACGCATCTGATCGCATCGCGCGTCCAGGATCGCAGCGCGATGCTCCGGTTCCTGTCCGAGGACCATGCACTCGACGCGCCATTTTGCCGCGCAGACGAAGTGATCCGATCCGTCCCGACACGCAGTCCGGATTCACGGACGTCGCTGTCGCAACCCTCGCGCGCGCAGCATCCCCGGGACGTGCGTGTCCTGCCCAAGTCGCGCGACTTCCATTGAGAGTGTCGGTAAGATGGTGGCAATCACCGCGCCGCCGCCCCAGATAGCGCAGAGTTCAATACGGGAGTGTATGTTGGCCACGCTTGGAATGTCGCCTGCCGAGAAGGACGCCGTCGAGGCGTTCCGTCGCGATGTCGTCGAACCGTCGATGACGAAACTCGTGATCATCGACTTCTGGGCGGAATGGTGCGGGCCGTGCAAGGCGCTCGGGCCGACGCTCGAAAAGGTCGCCGCGGATTATGCGGACACGGGTGTCGTGCTGGCGAAGGTCGATACCGACAAGAACCAGTTCATTGCCGCGCAATTCCAGATCAAGTCGATCCCGACCGTCTATGCGATGTACCAGGGGCAGCTGGTCGCCGACATGACCAGCGCGCGCACCGATTCGCAGCTGCGCGTGATCCTCGATCAGTTGCTCAAGCAGCTGCCGATCGAAGCGGAGGCCAATACCGACGCCCCCGACATCGAACCGCTGATCGCGATGGGTGAGGAGGTTCTTGCCGATGGTGATGGGGAGCGTGCGCTGGGGATCTTCCGCCAGATCGCCGACATGGCGCCCGAGCACCCCGCGGTCCATGCCGGCTTCGTCCGCGCGCTCGTCCTGACCGGGCAGCTCGATGAGGCGGCCGACTGGCTTGCGAACCTAGACCCCGCGATCGCCAAGGATCCGGCGATCCACCGCGCGCAGGCCGCGCTGGCGCTGGCCCAGTCCGCACCCCCGGTCGCCGACCTGTCGCCACTGATCGCCGCGGTCGAGGCAGCACCAGACGATTTGGCCGCGCGCTTCGCACTCGCAAACGGCCAGATGGCGGCGAACGACCGCGATGCCGCCGCGGACAGCTTCCTCGCCATCATCGCCGCGGATCGCGACTGGAACGAGAGCGCCGCGCGGACGCAGCTGCTTAAATTGTTCGAGGTGGTGGGCCTCGAGGATCCCTGGGTCTCTGGACAGCGGCGGCGCCTGTCTGCGATCCTGTTCGGATGACGACCCGGCTCTCCATCTTCCCCCTGCCCGGCGCGCTGCTCTTCCCGGGCATGCAGTTGCCGCTGCACCTGTTCGAGCCGCGCTATCGGGCGATGATCAGCGATGCGATGGCGCGCGATCGGCGGATCGGCATGATCCAGCCGCGCGGCGATGATGGAGAGCTCTACGCGCTGGGCTGCGTCGGCAAGATCGCCGAAGTCGAGGCGCTGGAGGACGGGCGGTACAATGTCGTGCTGGAGGGCGTCGCAATGTTCCGCATCGTCCGCGAACTCGATGTCACCACGCCTTTCCGCCAGGTCGAGGCCGAACTGCTGCCGGTGATCGAGGATGACACGCTGTCGCTCGGCCGACGCTCGTCGCTCGAACTCGAATCACGCCGCTTCGCCGACGTGCAGGGCTATGCGGTCGACTGGGACGCGGTCGCGCGGCTCGACGACGAGAGCCTGGTCAACGGTATTGCGCAGATCGCCCCGTTCGATTCCGCCGCCAAGCAGGCGCTGCTCGAGGCCCCCGACATCGAAACGCGCGCCGAACTGATCATCCAGCTGATGCAGTTTTTCGGGCGACACGACGGCGACGAACAGGTGACGCTGCAATGAGCGGGCTCGATCCCTGGCTGCTCGAACGCCTCGTCTGTCCGGTGTCGCGCACGCCCCTGCGCTACGACGAGGCCGCGCAGGAGCTGATCTCCGATGCCGCCGGGCTCGCCTATCCGATCCGTGACGGCGTGCCGGTGATGCTGGTCGAAGAGGCGCGGCCAATCGATGGTGTCGCAACCGCCTGATGGCGAAACCCGACCGCCGCCTCGTCATTCTCGGGGTGGCCTGGAGCATCGGGCTCGCGGCATCGGGATGGTCGCCCTTCGACCGCGCCACCTGGTGGATGGAAGTGGCGCCCGTCCTGATCGCCTTTCCGATCCTGGTGGCGCTGCGTCACCGGTTCGCCTTCACCCCTTTGGCGCTGGTCCTGATCGCGTTTCGTGGCTTCGTGCTGACGCTGGGTGGCGCCTATAGCTATGCCCGCGTCCCGGTCGGTTTCATGGTGCAGGACTGGCTGCACCTCGCGCGCAATCCCTATGACCGGTTCGGTCACCTGATTCAGGGGTTCGTCCCCGCGATCGTACTGCGCGAGCTGTTGATCCGGGGTCGGCATATCGCGTCGCCACGGGTGCTGACCGTCACCGTGCTCGCCTATTGCCTCGCCATCAGCGCGTTGTACGAACTGATCGAATTCGGCGCGGCGGTTTCGCTCGGCGAGGGCGCGGACGCGTTTCTCGGCACGCAGGGCGACCCCTGGGATACGCAGTGGGACATGCTGATGTGCCTGATCGGCGCCGCGCTCGCCGTCATGCTGCTGTCCCGCCCGCACGATCGCCAGATCGCGCGGACGGGTGATGGTCAGATCGTCAGGCCCTGAAGCAGCTTGGGCAGGTCGCCGCTCTCGCCGCGCGCCTCTGCCATGAAGCGATCCTTGAGCGGCGGTAGCGCGTTGACCGCGCTGATGCCGAAGCGGCGCACCGCACTCGCGGTCTTGCCGGGCATGCCGAACAACCGGGTCAGCGTGTCGGTCGCGGCGGCGGTCATGAACGTGTCGAGCCCGCGCCAGCGCTGGTAACGCGCGAGCAGCGCCGCGTCGCCGAGGTCGAGGCCGAGGCGTTTGCCCTCGACCAGCACCTCGGCGAGCGTCGCCACGTCGCGAAAGCCGAGATTGAGCCCCTGTCCGGCGATCGGATGGATGCCGTGCGCCGCATCACCGACCAGCGCCAGCCGCGTGTCGGTAATGCGCGCCGCGTGCTGAAAGCCGAGCGGATAGGAGGAGCGCGGCGTCAGCGTCGACAGCTCGCCGAGAAAGCCGCCCATGCGCTTGCTCGCCTCGGCGAGGAAGGCGCGGTCGCCCATCTTGAGCATCCCCGCGGCGTTCTTCGTGTCGACCGTCCACACGATCGCCGAGCGATGCCCCTCCGCATCGTCGGGCAGCGGCAGCAGCGCAAACGGGCCGCTGGCGTAGAAGATCTCGTAGGCGACATCCTCATGCGAGCGTTCGTGATGAAAGGCGGCGATGATCGCGGTGTGATCATAGGACCAGTGCGCCATCGTGATCCCGGCGGCCTCGCGCGTCGGCGACTTGCGCCCCTCGGCCACGACGACCAGCGGCGCGCGGACCACCGCACCCGAATCAAGCGTCGCGGTCACCCCCGCGGCACTGCGGTCAAGGTCGGTCGCGCGCGTCATCATCCGCAGGTCGACATGCGCCGCCGCGCTCGCGGCATCGAACAGCGTGTGACGGAGCAGCTTGTTCTCGTACATCGTGCCCAGCGCGCCGTCGTCCGCAGCGGGGACGAAATCGAGCTTGCCCGGTTCCAGCCCGTCGCTGACGCGGATCTGGCGGATCGCGCAGCCCTGCCCCGCCAACGTCGCGCCGACGCCGATCGCATCGAGCATCCGGTGGCTCGCGCTCGCGACGGCCGAAGCCCGGCCATCGAAGCCCGGCGCCAGCGTGACCGCGGGGTCCGCCGGATCGATCACGATCGTCGAGATGCCGTGCACGTCGAGCGCCACGGCGAGCGTCGCACCGACCAGCCCGCCACCGAGGATGAGTACATCTGTGTCCATGATGCCGCTCTATCCCGCCCGCCCGCCGCTGCCAACGACGATCCGGGGTCGCTTTAACCCGTGTTGTCGCGTGCTCGCCTTGACGTCGGACCCGCCCGGCGCGATGAAAAGTCGGATTTTCGCACATTGAAGGATTTGAGGTCATGGCCAGCCGCGCGCAGCCAGCCTTATGGCGTGAGACGGTAAAGGCGGGAGCGGTGCGCAGCGGCGCGCTGATCGCCGCGATCGCGCTGTTCGTCGCGACGTTGCTGATGGCGCTGGCGCTGGCCAGCTATCATGCCAGCGATCCGGCGCTGAACACCGCGTCGGGCGGCTATCCGGCCAACCTGATCGGCCCGCCGGGCGCGTGGTTCGCCGATATCGCGCTGTCGCTGTTCGGCCCCGCCGTCGCGCTGCTGCTGCCGGTCGGGCCGATCCTCGCGATGCGGCTGTGGCGCGACCTGCCGGTCGGACGCTGGGCACGGATGCTGCGCGGTGCGGCGCTCGGCGTCGCGCTGATGGCCAGCGCGCTTGCCTTCGTGTCCGATGCGTCGGTGCTCGCCCTTCCTGCAGGCTGGGGTGGCATCATCGGCCTGTCGGTCGCCAATGCGGTGCATTGGGGTCTTGGTTTCCTGGGCCAGCCGGTCGCCGAACTCTGGTCGGCGCGCGCCGTCGGGCTCGTCGCCGCGATCGCGGGTGCGATCATCTGGGGCAAGAGCATCGAGATCGATCTGGGCGAGCGCAAGTGGCGCTTCCGGCGCAACCGGATCCCGGCGCTCGGCTATGATGACGGTGCCGACGGCTATATCGGCGGACCGGAGGACGAGGACGAGCCGCTCACGCTGACGCGCAAGCCGGTCGAGCCGCGCGCGATCGCCGAACCCGATCCACGCCCCGCGCCCGTCATCGCCGACCGCCAGAACGCGCCGTCGCAGGCGAAACCCAAGGAACGCCAGCTCGACCTGCGCGACAACTACACGCTGCCGAGCGTCGACCTGCTGACGCCGTCGCCGCCGAGCCAGGGCAATGTCGTCGACAAGGCCGGGCTTGAACGCAACGCGCGGCTGCTGGAGAACGTGCTTGACGATTTCCACGTCAAGGGATCGATCATCGAGGTGCGGCCGGGCCCGGTCGTGACGATGTACGAGCTCGAGCCCGCGCCCGGCATCAAGGCGAGCCGCGTGATCGCGCTGGCCGACGATATCGCGCGCAACATGTCGGCGATCTCCGCACGCGTCGCGGTGATCCCGGGACGCAACGTGATCGGCATCGAACTGCCCAATGCACGGCGCGAGGCGGTGTCGCTGCACGAGCTCGTCGGCAGCCAGACGTTCGAGGATCAGGCCGCGCAGCTGCCGATCATCCTGGGCAAGAACATCGCGGGCGATTCGGTGATCGCCGACCTCGCGCCGATGCCGCATCTGCTGGTCGCGGGTACGACGGGGTCGGGCAAGTCGGTCGGGCTCAACAGCATGATCCTGTCGCTGCTGTACAAGCTGACGCCGAACCAGTGCCGGATGATCATGATCGATCCGAAGATGCTCGAGCTGAGCATGTATGACGACATCCCGCATCTGCTGTCGCCGGTCGTGACCGATCCCGCCAAGGCGGTGCGCGCGCTGAAATGGGCGGTCGAGACGATGGAGGATCGCTATCGCCAGATGTCCTCCGTCGGCGTGCGCAGCCTCGCCGGCTTCAACGACAAGGTGCGTGGTGCCAAGGCCAAGGGGCAACCGCTGGGTCGGAAGGTGCAGACCGGCTATCACCCCGACACCGGCGCGCCGATGTACGAGGAGGAGAAGCTCGAATATGACGTGTTGCCGCAGATCGTGGTGATCGTCGACGAGCTGGCCGACCTGATGATGACCGCGGGCAAGGAGGTCGAATTCCTCATCCAGCGATTGGCGCAGAAGGCGCGCGCGGCGGGCATCCACCTGATCATGGCGACTCAGCGGCCGTCGGTCGACGTGATCACCGGCGTCATCAAGGCCAATCTGCCGACGCGCATCAGCTTCCACGTCACGTCGAAGATCGATTCGCGCACCATCCTCGGCGAACAGGGTGCCGAACAACTGCTCGGCAAGGGCGACATGCTCTACATGCCCGGCGGCAAGGGCATCGTCCGCGTCCACGGCCCGTTCGTCAGCGATGACGAGGTCCGGCTGGTGGCGGATCACTGGCGCTCGCAGGGCCTGCCGGATTACATCTCGTCGGTGACCGAGGAGCCCGAGGACGGCTTCACGCTCGAAGGCTCGCCGACCGGCGAGGATTCGGCGGAGGACCAGCAATATCGCAACGCCATCCAGCTGGTCTGCGAATCGCAAAAGGCGTCCACCTCGTGGCTGCAGCGGCAGTTGCGGATCGGCTACAACTCGGCCGCACGGTTGATCGAGCGGATGGAAAAGGACGGCATCGTCGGCCGGCCCGATCATGTCGGACGCCGCGAGGTCCTGCGAGATACCGAAGGGCATGCGATCTGAGGGCATGAGGGGGGGCGTCCAGCACACCCTGCCCGTCATCCCAGCGAAGGCTGGGGTCCAGAGCCCCAAGACCCGGCCTATGCGGCGCTGGATCCTGGGTCAGGCCCAGGATGACGCAGGCTCTGGCGGTGATGGCCCAATCCTCACGCATCCCAGTTCACAACCCGTTCAAGCCGGGCCCGGCATTGCCCGGCGTCCAAGGAGATTTCGATGTTCAACACCCGCCCCGCGGTGATCGCGACGATCGCCGCCCTCTCGGTCGCCGCCGTGCCGTCACCGATCGCCGCACAGGCGACCGGCGACCTCGCCGCCGTCCAGAAGCACCTGCAATCGGTCACGACGATGACCGCCGATTTTTCGCAGGCGGATCGCAACGGCAAGGTGCTGACCGGCGTGCTGACGCTCAAGAAGCCGGGCAAGCTGCGGTTTCAATATGAGAAGGGCGTGCCAATCCTGATCGTCGCCGAGGGCGGCGCGCTGACCTTCATCGACTATTCGGTGAAGCAGGTGCAGCGCTGGCCGATCAAGAATTCGCCTCTCGGCGTGCTGCTCGACCCGAGCCGCGACATCACGCGCTATGCCAAGCTGGTCCCCGGCTATGACAACCGCGTCGTCTCGGTCGAGGCGAACGACCCCAAGCACCCCGAATATGGCCGCATCACTTTAGTCTTCGCACGCGATGCCGCCGCCCCCGGCGGGCTGATGCTGCAGGGCTGGGTCGCGCTCGACAGCCAGAACAACCGGACCACCATCCGCCTGTCCAAGCAGAAATTCGGTGGACCGGTCAGCGACAACACCTTCCGGTGGAACGACCCGCGCCGGACGCGGTGAGCCTGGCCACCTCCTGAAAATGAACGGCATTGTCGTTTCATTCATCCCGGCGACAGGTTCCTGGCGCTAGGGGCTGAGTCGCGGATGTGGGGCATTCGGGATTTTTCCCCCTGTTGCCCGGATGGTGTCCCCATTGTCTGCCTGCGTGACGAACGCTGAGTCGGCCCTCGCTCCACGCCCCCGGAGCGGGGGTCTTTTCGTTGATCGGCACGCCGCCGCGCGATCCTTGTCGCCACCCCCACGCGGCGCTACATCGCACGCGTGAAAATCGTCTCCTGGAACATCAACTCGGTCCGCTTCCGGATCGCCATCGTCGAGCAGTTTCTGAAGGAAGCCGCGCCCGACATCCTGTGCCTCCAGGAAACCAAGGTCGTCGACGACGACTTCCCCTTCGAGACGTTCCGCGCGCTCGGCTATGAGCATATCGTGCTCCACGGCCAGCGCATGCATCACGGCGTCGCGATCCTGAGCAAGGTGCCGATCGTCGCCGACGACCGGTTCGACTGGCAGGCGAACAGCGAAGCCCGCCACGTCGGCGTGCGCCTGGAAAACGGCGTGCGGCTGGAGAATGTCTATATTCCCGCGGGCGGTGACGTCCCCGACCGCGACGCCAATCCGAAATTCGGCCAGAAGCTCGACTTTCTCGAACGGATGACGCGCTGGTCGGAAACGCTCAGCGGCCCGACGATCCTGGTCGGCGATTTCAACATCGCGCCGCTCGAGGCGGACGTCTGGAGCCACAAGCAGCTGCTCGATGTCGTCAGCCATACGCCCGTCGAGGTCGAGGCGCTGGCCCGGCTCCAGGCCGCGGGAAACTGGGTCGATCTTGGCCGCCGCTTCCATCCCGCCCCCGCGCGGCTGTTCACCTGGTGGAGCTACCGCGCGAAGGACTGGGCGACGTCCGATCGCGGGCGGCGGCTCGATCACATGTGGGCGACGGGCGCGGCCGCGGACGCCGCGATCGCGCATCACGTCTTCGAGCCGTGCCGCAGCTGGCTCAAGCCCTCCGACCATATCCCGATCCTGACCGAGTTCGCCTTTTGAGCGATCGCCCCAATCCGCGCGCTGCAGCCCGCGCGGTCGATGCCCTGCGCCGCGGCTGGCCGATCACGATCGACGGACTGACGTTGCTCGCGGTCGAGACGGCGGACGCGGACCGACTCGCGGCATTCGATCCGCCGGCGACCGGCGGGGTGCTGATCTCGTCGGGACGGGCGGTGACACTGAAGCTCGCCAATCAGCTCGAGGCGGCCGACCCGACCGCCCCCGTCCTCGTCGATCGCGCACCCTGGATCGACTTTCCCGCGGCGACCGCGCTTGCCGACCCGCAATTCGACCTCGCGACGCCGCTCAAGGGTCCGTTCCGCACCCTGCCCGTCCCCCATCCCGACGCAGCCGCGGCTGCGTTGCGGCTCGCGCGGATCGCCGGGCTGTTGCCCGCCTTCTTCCTGGGCAGTGGCGTGCCTGAGGCGACCGCGACCGCCGCCGATATCGATGCGCATGAGGATGCGACCCGGCTGGTCATCGCGACCCGCGCACGCTTGCCGGTCGAGGGTGCGGAGGATGCCGAGATCGTCGCCTTCCGTTCGCCAGAAAGCGCCGACGAACACATCGCCCTCCTGATCGGGCAGCCGAACGGCGATGCCCCGCTCGTCCGGCTGCACAGTGAATGCCTGACCGGTGACGTGCTCGGCAGCCTCAAATGCGACTGCGGGCCGCAGCTCCATGCCGCGATTCACGCGATCCAGCACAGCGGCTGGGGCATATTGCTCTATCTGCGTCAGGAGGGGCGCGGCATCGGCCTGGTCAACAAGCTGCGCGCCTATGCGCTGCAGGATCAGGGGTTCGACACGGTCGACGCCAATACCCGGCTGGGCTTCGCGATCGATGCACGCGATTTCGGCGTTGCCGCGCGGATGCTGAGCCTGCTCGGCCAGAACCGGGTCCGGTTGCTCACCAACAATCCGGCCAAGGTCGCCGGACTCGAGGCGACTGGTGTGACGGTGGCGGAGCGCGTTCCCCATGCGCTGCCCGCCAATCCGCACAATGCCCGCTATCTCGCGACCAAGCGCGACCGCACCGGACATCAGCTTTGATCGATATACCTCCCTCGCGCCGGCTGATCGTCGTGTTCGGCGCCGCGGTGCGCGCGGATGGCAGCCCGAGCCCGACGCTTGAGCGACGGATCGCGTTCGCGGCAGCGGCGGCGGCGCGCTATACCGAGGCGGACCTGTTCTGTTCGGGCGCGATCGGCCGTCATGGTCCGTCGGAGGCGTCGGTGATGGCCGACCGGCTGGCCGAAACGGTCGATCGGTCGCGGATCCACCTCGATGAAGCCAGTCTCGATACGCTGCAAAGCGTGGTCGCAGCGACCCGGTTCGCCCGCGCGGGGCAGTATGCCCAGTGCATGATCTGCACCGACGGCTATCACCAGCCGCGCATCCGCATGTTGTTCGCGATGCTGGGGATGCCCGCCAGCGCGATCCACGTCCCGCATGGCGGCAGCCGCCGCTACCAGATCAAGATGCGCGCACGCGAGGCTGCGGCGATCCCCTATGACCTGGTGGCGGGCGTCGGCGCGATCCTGCGCAGGCGGCGGGCCTAGGCCCCCTCTCGCAGGACGCGCGCCACCGCGTCGAAATCGTCGGCCAGCGCATCGACGCCGATCGCCTTCAGCCGCGCGCCGTGGTCCGGCCCGCAATGCGACCCCGCCGACAGTCCGATGACATAGCCGCCCGAGGCCACCGCGCCGGTCGCGCCGACCGGGGAATCCTCGAGGATCGCGGTCCGGCCGATGTCGACGCCGAGCCGCTCGGCACCGTAGAGATAGAGGTCAGGCGCAGGCTTGCCGTTCGTGACATGCTCGCGGCCGCTGTAGAGATGATCGCCGAACGCGTCGCGCAGGCCGATATGGTCGAGGTGCCGCGCGATCCAGCGGGTCGGGCTCGACGAGACGATCGCCTTGGGCAGATCGGCCGGCAAGGCGCGGACGAAGGCGACCGCACCCGCGATCGCTTCGATACCGGCGGCCATCACGCGGTCATCCTCCGCCTTGCGCGCCGCGTAGAACGCCTCGGGCAGCGGCCGGTCGATCCAGCGCTCGATCGCGTCGACGAATTGCGGCCCGGCAAGCCCCATGAAGTTCGCCATCGACTCCTCCGGGGTGATCGGATGCCCCGCAGCGGTCAGCCATTCGGCGATATGACGGTTGCCGAGCGCCTCGCTGTCGATCAGCACCCCGTCGAAATCGAACAGCAGCGCGTCGAACCGGACTGCGCCGGTCATGCGCGATGCCCCCGCGCGCCGAACAGCGCGCTGCCGATCCGGACGTGCGTCGCGCCGATCGTCACCGCGGTCTCGAAGTCGTCGGACATGCCCATGCTCAGCCCCGACAGCCCGCAATCGCGCGCAAGCTTTGCCAGCAGCGCGAAATAGGGTGCGGGCTCGACATCCGCGGGGGGCAGGCACATCAGCCCCGCAACCGGCAGGTCGGCCGCGCGGGCCGCGTCGAGCAACGCGGGCAGGTCGGCGATTGCACAGCCTCCCTTTTGCGGCTCATCACCGATATTCACCTGAAGATAGCAGTCGGGGCGCCGCCCGCTCTCGCGCATCGCCTTGCCAAGTACGGTGACCAGCGACGGACGATCTACGACATGAATGCAGTCGAACAGCGCGACCGCGTCGGCCGCCTTGTTCGACTGCAACTGCCCGATCAGGTGCAGGACGACGTCGGGGTACCGCGCCTTGAGCGATGGCCATTTGTCCGCCGCTTCCTGGACGCGATTCTCGCCGAATATCCGCTGACCCTGGTCGAGCAGGGGTTCGATCGCCGCCGCCGGATGAGTCTTCGACACCGCGATCAAGGCGACGTCCTCAGGCTTGCGACCGGCGATCTCGGCGGCCTTGGCGATCCGTGCGCGGATCTCGGCCAGGCGCTGCGCGCGGTCGGTTTCGTCGGTCATGCCGTTCGTGTCTGTCATGCGGGGCGCTATAGGCAGCAGGATGCCGCACCGAAACCCCGTCCCGCGCCTCTGGCTGATGACCGACGAGCGGATGGGCGAGGCGCTATGGCGTGCGCTGCAGTGTATTCCGCCTGGATCGGGGGTCGTGATCCGCCATTACCAGACGCCCCCGGCACAGCGTCGGGCGCTGGCGCTGCGCATCCGCCGCATCGCGCTGGCACGGCGGCTGGTGGTGGTCGCACGGCCCGGATTTGCCGGGATCGACGGCGTGCATGGCGCCGGCCGCAGCGCGAGCCTGCGGACCTGGCCCGCGCATGACCGGCGCGAGGCGATGCTCGGCGCGCGGGCCGGTGCCGACGCGCTGTTCGTGTCGCCGATCTATCCGACGCAGTCGCATCCGGGGGCGCCGGCGATCGGTCCCGCGGCTGCTCTGCAGGTTGCGCGCGGGCTCGGTCTACCGATGATCGCGCTGGGCGGCATGACCGCCGCACGGTGGCGGCGACTCAGGATGCTGGGCTTTCACGGCTGGGCCGCGATCGATGCATGGACGTGATGGGAGCAATTCGCGGCTCACCGCCGGTCATGCTGCGCCCGGATCAGAAGCGGAAGGCAGTACCGAGATAGACGGCCTGGCTGTCGCGACGATCGTCCTCGAGCCGAACGAACCGCTCACGGTCCGACCGATAGCGGACGCCGGCGGTTACATCGATGTTCCGCGTAAGTGAATAGGATCCGCCGAGATCGACCGAATAGCTCGGCGCATCCTCGACGAGACGCGGCGTATTGGCGAGCGGACGATCCGCCGCAGCCTTGACGCTGCCCGTGAACCGCTTGCCCGCATAGCTGACCGCGACATCGGCGGAGCTGCGACTGCCCGGCATCCCGGCCAGATCGACGCGTGCCAGATCGCCCGACACCGCGAACCGCTTCCAGCCGACCGACATGCCCAGATTATACGCGATCGGCGCCAATCCGACGGTCGGCGCGGTGCTGGTCGCGAGACGCGTGGTATCGATACCACGGTTGGTCTGCGCGCGGACAGCGACGGTGACGGCGCGATTGTCGCGACGCGTCTCAGCCGGGGTGAAGCGGAAGCTGCCGGCATCGAAGCCGCCGCGCGCGAACAGCGCCGCGAGCCGGGGGTCCGCCGCCGATGGGGTGAAGCCGCCCGTGCCGCGTACCGACAGCGCCGGGCGCTTGGCGATGCGGACCTGCTGTTCGGAGGCGCCGAACGCGGGCGCGACGAAGACCGCAGCGGCAGCAGCCACTCCGGCGAACATCCCGACCATCACGCGCTTGGCGACCAAAACAACAACTCCCTGCGAATCTTTTATAGACGAATCTTGTTACGATTCCTTCGCTGAACGGCAGCTAACACAGATCGATCCCCGTCAGCTATCCGCACCTAATGATTATCCAAAGGTGTTGCATCAGACACACAGAACAGGTCGAACGCCGTGGTTGCCGGACGAATTGCCGACGCCCACCCCATCCTTGCGGGTCGCAGGCCCGCCCTGTAGAGGCTGACGACGATCTATTGCCAGGATGATGCCGATGTTCCGCCCGCGTACCGCCCTCGTGGTTCTCGCCGCTCTGCCGCTGGTTGCGTGCGGCGGCGGCAGCGCCCGTCCCAAGGCCGATCTGGCCGCGTCGAAGATCACCACGATCGGCGTCAACAGCTATCTCTGGCGCGCGACGCTCGACACGCTGAGCTTCATGCCGCTGCTTCAGACCGACTCCAATGGCGGCGTCATCGTCACCGACTGGTACGTCAACCCGCAGACCCCGGCCGAGCGGATGAAGGTAACGGTATCGATCCTCGACCAGGACCTGCGCGCCGATGCCGTGCGCGTCGCGGCACTGCGCGAGATCAACCGCAACGGCCAGTGGGTGTCTGCACCCGTCCAGGCGGCGACCACGCAGAAGCTCGAGGACATCATCCTGACCAAGGCCCGCGACCTGCGTCGCGCCTCGATCGCGGGCTGAGGGCGACATCATGGCGTCGCGTTTCAATGCGTTGAAGGCGGACGCGGCGTGGCAGAAGGTCTGGGACGAACGCAACACGTTCGCCGCCGACGACTCTTCGACCAAGCCGCGCTCGTACGTGCTCGAGATGTTCCCCTATCCGTCGGGGCGCATCCATATGGGGCATGTCCGGAACTACACGATGGGGGACGTGCTCGCGCGCTTCCGTCGGATGAAGGGCATGGAAGTGCTCCATCCGATGGGCTGGGACGCGTTCGGCATGCCCGCCGAGAACGCGGCGATGGAAAAGGGCGTGCATCCGGGCAACTGGACGCGCGCCAACATCGTGACGATGAAGGCGCAGCTGAAGCGCCTCGGCTTCGCGCTGGACTGGACGCGCGAGCTGGCGACGTGCGAGCCTGACTATTACGGGCACGAGCAGGCGCTGTTCCTCGACCTGTTCGCGGCAGGGCTGGTCTACCGCAAGGAATCGGCGGTCAACTGGGATCCGGTCGATATGACCGTGCTCGCCAACGAGCAGGTGATCGACGGGCGCGGCTGGCGCTCGGGCGCGCTGGTCGAGCGGCGCAAGCTGTCGCAGTGGTTCTTGAAGATTACCGATTTCGCCGACGAACTGGTCGACGGCCTCGGCGCGCTCGAGCATTGGCCCGACAAGGTCAAGCTGATGCAGGAGAACTGGATCGGCCGCAGCCAGGGGTTGCAGTTCAAGTTCGCGCTGGCGGGCAATGCGACCGGCATCGGCTCGGTCGAGGTGTTCACGACGCGTCCCGACACGATGTTCGGGTCGAGCTTCGTCGCGGTCGCTGCGGATCATCCGATCGCGCGCGCCATCGCCGAGACGAACCCCGATGCGGCTGCGTTCATCGAACTCTGCAAGCGTGGCGGCACCACCGCGGCCGAACTCGACACGCAGGAGAAGCTGGGCTTCGACACCGGGATCCGCTCGACGCATCCGCTCGACCAGAGCTGGGAGCTCCCGGTCTACATCGCGAACTTCGTGCTGATGGAATATGGCACCGGCGCGGTGTTCGGCGTGCCCGCGCACGACCAGCGCGATCTGGATTTCGCGCGCAAATACGACCTGCCGGTCAAGCGCGTCGTCAGCGAAGGCGATGACGAGGCCCCCGTGTTCGTTGGCGACACCGCCTGGACGGGCGCCGGCAATCTCGTGAACTCGCACTTCCTCGACGGAATGGACATCGAGGACGCCAAGCGCACCGTGATCGAGCGCGCCGAGGGCGAAGGCTGGGGCAAGGGTACGACCGTGTTCCGCTTGCGCGACTGGGGCGTCAGCCGCCAGCGTTACTGGGGCACGCCGATCCCGATCATCCACTGCGACGCGTGCGGTGCGGTGCCGGTGCCCAAGGACCAGCTGCCAATCGTCCTGCCCGAGGACGTGAGCTTCGACATCCCCGGCAACCCGCTCGATCGCCATCCGACGTGGAAGAACGTCCCCTGCCCTAGCTGTGGCGGGAATGCGCGACGCGAGACCGATACGCTCGACACGTTCGTCGATTCGTCGTGGTATTTCATCCGCTTCGCCAGCCAGCCGGACGCCAAGCCGTTCGACCGGACGGGCGCGGAGAAGTGGCTGCCGGTCAACCAGTATATCGGCGGCGTCGAGCATGCGATCCTGCATCTGCTCTACGCCCGCTTCTGGACGCGCGCGCTGAAGCATATCGGCATGCTCGACATCGCCGAGCCGTTCGCCGGGCTGTTCACGCAGGGCATGGTCACGCACGAGACGTACAAGTCCGCGGACGGCCGCTGGCTCGGCCCCGACGACGTGCGCGACGGCATCGAGATCGCGACGGGTGACGCGATCACCATCGGTCGTGTCGAGAAGATGTCGAAGTCGAAGAAGAACACCGTCGATCCCGAGCCGATCGTCGACCAATATGGCGCCGACGCGGTACGCTGGTTCGTGCTCTCCGACTCGCCGCCCGAGCGCGACCTTCCCTGGAGTGAATCGGGTATCGAAGGCGCGTGGCGGTTCGTCCAGCGTCTCTGGCGCCTGATCGAGGCCGACGGTGCCGCCAAGGCCGAGGGCGACGACATTGCCCTGCGCAAGCTGTGCCATCGCACCACCGTTGGTATCGAGAGCGATATCAATGGCTTGCAGTTCAACAAGGCGGTCGCGCGGCTCTACAGCCTGTGCAGCGCGATCGAGAAGGCATCGCCGTCCGCCGACCGCGAACAGGCGATCCGTACGTTGCTGCTGCTCGTCAGCCCGATGGTGCCGCACGTCGCCGAGGAAGCCTGGGCGACCGCGGGCAATGACGGCCTGATCGCCGACGCCGCGTGGCCCGCGGTCGATCCGGCGCTGCTGGTTGATGACGAGGTCACCATCGCGGTCCAGGTCAATGGCAAGCTGCGCGACACGCTCGTCTTCCCCAAGGGCGCGCCGAAGGACGAGGTCGAGGCGGCAGCGCTCGCCTCCGACAAGATCGTCCGCCTGCTCGAGGGCAAGCCGCCCCGGAAAGTGATCGTCGTGCCCGACCGCCTCGTGAACATCGTCGCATGATCCGGCGTGCGATCCTCGCCGGCGCGCTGGCGCTGCCGGCCGTGGCGCTCGGCGGGTGCGGGCTGCATCCGCTCTATTCGGGCGGTAGCAGCGGCGCGGTTGCCGGGACGCTCGGCCAGGTCGAGATCACGCCGATCGAGGGCAAGTCCGGGTGGCTGATGGCGACCGCGCTACGCGACCGGTTGCCGTCGAACGGCGCGGCGCCGCTGTATCGGATCGACATCCAGCTTGAGGACCAGATCAACGGCCTCGGCGTCCGTCGCGACGACAGCGTCTCGCGCGAACGCCGAATCCTGCGCGCGCGCTATCAGCTCGTCCGGATCGGCGACGGCACCGTGCTGCTCGACGCGACCGCAGGATCCGACGCCGGCATCGATGTCGTCCGGTCCGAATATGCCACGATCGCCGCGGAAAACACCGCGCTGGAACGTCTGTCGGGAATCGTCGCGGATCAGATCGTCGCGCGGATCGCGCTCTATGCGCAGCGGACCCCGCCGGCCCCCACGCCGGCCCCGTGAAGGCCAGCGCCAACCAGATCCGCGCCGCATTGACCAGGCCCGGCCCCGATATCCGTCTCTATCTCCTCCACGGCCCAGACGAGGCCGGCGCAAGCGACCTCGCCCGCACGCTAGCCAAGGCAATGGGACCCGATGCCGAGCGCGTCGATCTGGATGGCGCACAGCTCAGATCGGATCCCTCGCGGCTCGCCGACGAGGCGGCCGCCATGTCGCTCTTCGCCACCGCGCGTCACGTTCGCGTCGCCTCGGCTGGCGAGGAGAGCCTTGATGCTTTCACCACGCTTTTGAACGCCGATCGTGCGGGCAACCCGGTCGTCGCGATCGCACCCAGCGTCAAGACGAGTGCGAAGATCGTCAAGCTCGCACTCGAATCGCCGCGTGCGATGGCGTTCGCCTGCTACGCACCGACCGCCGCCGATGCGGAGCGGCTCGCCAGCACGATGGCGGGCGAACAGGGCCTGCGCCCCGCCCCCGGCGTCGCGCGTCGCCTCGTCGAGACCACCGGTGGCGACCGGGCGGTCATCGCACGAGAGATCGACAAGCTCGCGCTGTATCTCGACGCAAGCGCCGAACGACCGCATGATCTCGACCACGCCGCGCTCGATGCGATCGGCGCGGACCTCGGCGAGGCGGAGATGGGTCAGGCGATCGACGCGGCGATCGAGGGGCGTGTCGCCGATCTCGGGACCGAACTCGCGCGGCTCGAAGAAGCCGGCACTTCACCGATCCCGTGGCTGCGGCAGCTCGTCCGCAGGCTGATCGCGCTCGCCGAGATGCGCGGCGAGATCGATCGCGGCGAGTCGGTCGATGCCGTGATGAAGCGCCACCGCGTCTTCTTCCGCGACGAGGCACAGACCGCCAAGTCGCTCCGCCGCTGGTCGCCAGTGATGCTCGCTACGGCCATCGCCCGAGTCCGCACCGCCGAACGCGCGATCATGGCCCCGGGCAATCCCGGCGGGGTCGTCGCGGATGCCGCCATCGTCGCCCTTGCCCAGGCGATCGCGCGGAGAAACTAAAGTCCGCTTAATTCCCCCCGTTAGGCGGACGTAACGGAGGGGAGGACGCTAACCGCTCCGCCCCAGACGTTCAGATCGCCCCGCCCGTCAGCCGCTGGCACACCATGTCGAGCTGATCGAGCGTCGAATAACTCAGCGTCAGCGTGCCGCCCGTCTCACTATGCGCAACGCGCACCTGTAGACCCAGCAGATCGGCCAGCTGCCGCTCGAGCGCTGCGATATCCGCATCGGGGATCCGCGCCTCGTTCGCTGCGGCCGCGGTGCCCCCGCCCGACCGAGTCCGGCCCGGCTTGGCATCGCGCGCCAGCTTTTCGGTCTCGCGCACCGATAGGCCGCGGGCGATCACCTGGTCCGCCAGCGTCTCGACATCGGGCGAACCGAGCAGCGCGCGCGCATGGCCCATCGACAGCGATCCTTCGACCACCTGCGACTGAACCTGCGCAGGCAGTTCGAGCAGCCGCAACAGGTTGGCGACATGGCTGCGCGACTTATGGACGATCTTGGCCAGCACCTCCTGCGTATGGCCATATTCGCCCGCCAGCCGCTGATAGGCCTGCGCCTCCTCGATCGCGTTGAGATCCTCGCGCTGGATGTTCTCGATCAGCGCGATTTCGAGCGTTTCGGCGTCGTCGAAGTCGCGGACGACCACCGGGACCTCGTGCAGCCGCGCCCGTTGCGCCGCGCGCCAGCGGCGCTCGCCCGCGACGATCTGATAATCATGGCCGTGCGGCCGGACGATGATCGGCTGGATCAAGCCGCGTGCGGCGATCGAGGCGGCAAGCTCGCTCAGCATAGCCTCGTCGAAATGCCGGCGGGGCTGGTCCGGATGCGGCGACAGCGAACTGACCGGCAGCATGCGCACGCCGCTATTGGTCGGCGCATCACCGCTGGCGTTGACCGGCGCCTCGCGGGCCATCTCGCCGAGCAGCGCGTTCAGCCCGCGGCCAAGCCCCGGCCGGCCGCGCTTGGTACCTTCACTCATGCCAATACCCTCACGCGGCTGCTCGTGCCGATACCGGAAGCCGACCGATCATCTCGCGGGCGAGCGCGATATACGCCTGCGATCCGCTGCAGCGATGGTCGTAGATCAGCGCCGGAAGTCCGTGACTGGGTGCTTCCGACAGCCGTACGTTGCGCGGGATGACCGTTTCGAACACGACCTTGCCCAGCACCGCGCGGACATCCGCCGAGACCTGGTCGGTCAGCCGGTTGCGGCGATCATACATTGTCAGCGCAACGCCGAGGATCGACAGGCCGGGGTTGAACCGCTGACGGATACGTTCGACCGTGCTGAGCAACTGCGACAGGCCCTCGAGCGCGAAGAATTCGCATTGGAGCGGCACGAGCAGCGCATCCGCTGCAACCATCGCATTAATCGTCAGCAGCCCGAGCGACGGCGGACAATCGATCAGCGCGATATCCCAATGCCCGGTCGAGTCCTGCATCGCACGATCGAGCCGATGCGTCCGCGCATCGAATTCGACGAGCTCGATCTCTGCTCCCGACAGATCGACCGTCGCGGGGATCACGTCGAGCCGGGGCACGCGGCTGTGCACCACGGCCTGGTCGATCGTTGCTTCGCCGATGAGGACGTCATAGCTCGATTTGACGCGTTGCGCATGGCCGATGCCAAGGCCGGTCGAGGCGTTGCCCTGCGGGTCGATATCGACCAGCAGCACCCGCATCCCCGTCGCCGCCAATGCGGTCGCGAGATTGATGGCACTGGTGGTCTTGCCCACCCCACCCTTCTGATTGGCGACCGCGATGGTGATCATCGCGCGCGGACTCGATCCAGAACCACGATAGACGACTCCGGGTTCGTGACGCTTTGTTCCACGTGGAACATAAAGTGCCAAGGCTTCTGAAGCGCGGTGATCTCTGCCTCATCGAGACGCCCCCGAGGCAATAGCCACCGCGTCTCTGTTGTGGCGCAGTGCGCCGCGCCACGCAAAAGGTTTTCGAGCGAGGCGACGGCGCGCGCCGAAATGATCCGCGCCGTCGCAGTGACGGACTCGACCTTGGTCGGATGCACGCGGACCTGCTCGCCGAGCCCGAGCCGAGCGACACAGAGCTGGAGAAAGTCCGCGCGACGCCGGCGTGGTTCGACGAGATCGACCGGCCCACTGCGGACCAGTGCGACGACCATGCCAGGAAATCCGCCTCCGGTCCCGATGTCGAGCCAGCGCATCGCATCCGTCTCCGGGCCCGCGAGTGCAACCAGCTGAAGCGAGTCGACGACATGCCGCTCCCAGATCGTCGGGATCGTCGAAGGCGCGATCAGATTCTGATGCGCAGCCTCCTCGACGACCATCGCGACGAACGCCGCGACCCGCTCGGTCGCGACGGGGCCAAACCGCTCGAGGACCCAGGTCCGTGCTTCGTCTTCGGTCATGCCGGCACTCGTTTCGTATGGAGAAGCACCGCAGACAGCGCCGCGGGCGTGATGCCCCGGATGCGTGCCGCGGCGGCCAGAGACAGCGGTCGTGCCGCACTCAATCGGTCGATCATCTCGTTCGACAGACCGGGGACCCGATCATAGGCAAGATCCTGGGGTAACAGGATCGCCTCGTCCGCCCGCAATCGTGCGACCTCCTGCGCCTGCCGTTCGATATAGGGGGCGTAGCGCGCATCCTCGACGACCTCGTCAACCACAGCCGCCGGGATCCCGGTCGCCGCATCAGGCGCGACATGCGCAAGCTTTACGCCCTCGAAGCGCAACCAGTCGAACGCTGTCCGCCGCGCGCCATCACGCCCCACCGCAACGCCCTGGTCCGCGATCTCGGTCGCGGTGCGTTCGCCGTGCAGTGCGGATCGGAACCGGACCCGGTCTTCGCCACGCGCGCGCTGATGGGCGAGCCGCGCGGTGCCGAGACATCCCGCCGCCTCCGCGATCCCGCCAAGCCGCGTCTCGGCATTGTCCGCGCGGAGCGACAGCCGGAACTCGGCACGCGCGGTCAGCATCCGGTACGGCTCGGTGACGCCCTGCAGGACAAGGTCGTCGATCATCACGCCGAGATAGCTCGATGCGCGATCGAGGGTCACCGGTGCGAGATCACAGGCATGCGCCGCCGCATTGAGCCCGGCGACCAGCCCCTGCCCCGCCGCCTCTTCATATCCCGTGGTCCCGTTGAGTTGGCCGGCACAGAACACGCCGTCGATCGCCGGAAGCGCCAACCGCGTATCGAGCGCACGCGGATCGATATAATCATATTCGACGGCATAGCCCGGCATCGTCATTACGACACGCTCAAGCCCGGGAATGCTCGCGAGCATCGCTGCCTGGACCTCGACCGGCAAGGACGTCGACAGGCCATTGGGATAGATCGTCGCGTCATCGAGCCCCTCGGGTTCGAGGAACAGCTGATGGCCGTCGCGGTCACCGAAGCGGGAAACCTTGTCCTCGATCGACGGACAATAGCGCGGCCCCGCCGCCTCGATCGCGCCGGTGAACAGCGGCGATCGGTGGAACGCGGCGCGGATGATCGCATGCGTCTCGCCCGTCGTCCGCGTGATCGCACAGGCGATCTGCGGCAGGATACGGCCGGTCGTCATCGGCGACATCGTCCATGGCTCGGAATCGGAGGGCTGCTCGGCAAGCGCCCCCCAATTGATCGTTCGGCCATCGAGCCGTGGCGGGGTCCCGGTCTTCAGCCGCGCCATGGGCAGCGCGCGCGCGCGGAGCTGGTCCGCCAGTGGCTTCGCCGCGCGCTCGCCGATCCGGCCCCCCTCCTCGCGGTCATCACCGCGGAAGATCCGCCCGCCCAGAAACGTCCCGGTCGCGAGGACCACCGCGCGCGCTGCGACCACGGCGCCGTCGGCGAGCACGACACCCGCGACGCGATCACCGTCCAGATGCAGCGCGCTGACCTCGCCGGCGATGATCGACAAGTTTGGCGTCGCCGCCAGCTGTGCCTGGATCGCCGCCGCATAGAGCCTGCGGTCCGCCTGGATCCTCGGCCCCTGGACCGCGGATCCCTTGCTGCGATTGAGCATCCGGTGATGGATCGCTGCGGCATCGGCAGCACGACCGATCAGCCCGTCAAAGGCATCGACCTCGCGCACCATATGGCCCTTGCCAAGCCCGCCTATCGCCGGGTTGCATGACATCGCACCGATCTGCTGCGCGTCGAACGACACCAGCCCAGTACGCGCGCCTCTCCGCGCTGCCGCGGCTGCGGCCTCGGTCCCGGCATGGCCACCGCCAACCACCACTACATCGAACATGCCATCGCCGTAGAGCGACGCAACGATCGCGTCAAAGTTGTTCCACGTGGAACATCATTTGCCGATACAGAACCGGCCGAACAGTGCGTCGAGCATCTCCCCGGTTGCGTCGAGACCCAGCACCGCGGCGAGCCCGGTGCGGGCTTCGCGAAGATGCTCCGCAACGATCAACGGGTCGTTGCCCGCCGCACGCAGTGTCACCGCAGCCCGCTCGCAGCGCAGGCGTTGATCTGCCTTGAGCGCCAGATCGTCGTTGCGCGGAAGCAAAGCGGCTGCGCGATCATGGACGACAGCCCAGAGCCGGTCGAGCGATGCCTGATCGCTTTGCGAGAAGGCAATCATCCGACCGGGCGGAACGCCCCCGTCCCGCCCCGGCAGATCGGCTCGGGCGTGAACCCAGATCGCATCCTCGCGTGGCGGCGCCGTATCGGCGAGCCACAGCAGCAAATCGGCGGTAGCCATAGCGGTCTCCGCCCGGGCAACGCCGATTGCCTCGATCGGATCGAGCGTATCGACCAGACCCGCGGTATCGGTCAGGACATAGGCGACCCCGTTGCGCAAGACCGGGACATCGATACGGTCACGCGTCGTCCCCGAGATCGGCGATACGATCGCGGCATCGCGCTCCCCCATCAGATTGAGCAAGGTCGATTTGCCGCTGTTGGGCGGGCCGCCGATCACGACGCGAAGGCCGTCTTTCAGTCGCTCGACCGGGGGGCTCGCCACTACCGTCTCGATCGCCGACGCCAGCGCCGCGAGATCGGCGAGCACCGCGTCGAAGGTCGCCGCATCGCTGGTTACGTCATCCTCGTCGGCAAAGTCGAGCATCGCCTCGATCCGTGCGGACAGCATCGCGACCGCGTCCATCCAGCCGCGCACCGCCTGGCTCACGCGCCCCTCGGTCGCGGTGATCGCGGCAACACGCTGCGCCTCGGTTTCGGCCTCGAGCAGATCCGCGAGCCCTTCGGCCTGGGTCAGGTCGATCCGCCCGTTGCCAAGTGCGCGGCGGGTGAATTCTCCCGGCTCGGCCAGTCGTAAACCGGGCATTGCCGCAAGCGTGCGTTCGACTGCGGCGATGACCGCCCGTCCCCCGTGACAATGGAACTCGACCAGATCCTCGCCCGTCGCGGTGGTCGGGCCCGGAAAGATGATGACCAATGCGCGATCGAGCATCGTCCCGCTCGCATCACGCAGACCACGCAAACTGGCATGCCGCGCGGTGGGGAGCGGCCCGGCGAGCGCGACGGCTGCCGCAAACGCCTCGGGCCCCGATATCCGTACCACCGCGATCGCCGCGGGCGGGCGTCCGCTCGACACCGCAAAGATCGTCGTCATTCTGTTACTCAACCGCCCGTTTTGCCCGTCTGCGTCGCGCCGTCGAACATCCGTTTCCAGAACGCCATCCCCGCTTCGCCCATCGGCTGCCACCCGCGCATCATCGTTTCGATCATCTCGGGCTGCATCGCCCCGTCGCCGAGCCCGGGCATCGCCTCGATCATCATCGCGACATAGCGGTCATGGATCGGCGTCAGGTCGGGCAGCCCGACCGCGCGGCGGGCCTCTTCGGGCGTGCATTCGATTTCGATGTTCATCTTCATGGACGGCCCTTTCGGTGGCGCTTGAGCCGCACGGCGGGGCACGGCATAGCGTGGCAATGTATGCGCGGGATGCCGCCTCGATCGCAACGCCTATCGGGCTGATCCGCGTGACCGGCAGCACCGACCGGATCGACGCGATCGCGATCGACCGGGACGGCATCGTCGAGGCGACCATGAACGCGGTGATCCGCGAAGCCCTTCGCCAGCTCGACGCGTATTTTGCCGGCCGTCTCACCGTCTTCGACCTTCCGCTCGCGCCATCGCTGACGCCCCGCGGCGACGCGCTGCGCCAGGCGATCGTTGCGGTCCCTTACGGCCGGACCGCCAGCTATGGTGATCTCGCGCAGGCGATCGGGTCGAGCCCGCGTGCGATCGGCCAGGCCTGTGCGCGCAATCCGTTTCCGATCGTCGTCCCCTGCCATCGAATTCTCGGAGCCGGGGGCGGGCTTGGTGCGTATTCCGCAGGCCAAGGCCCGATCACAAAATCCCGGCTGCTCGATCTCGAACGGCCGCAAGGAGTATTGCTATGACCAACACCACCACCATCCCGACGCTCGCGGGCGACGGCAGCTTCACCGCCTATCGCGCGGTCCCCGCCGGCACGCCCAAGGCCGCAATCGCCGTGATCCAGGAGATCTTCGGCGTGAATGCCGGCATCCGCCGCAAGTGCGACACGCTCGCCGAGGCCGGCTATCTCGCGATCGCCCCGGACCTGTTCTGGCGGCTGGGGCCGGGGATCGAGCTGGACCCGGACGTGAAGCCCGAATTCGAGCGTGCACTCGAACTCATGGGCCAGTTTGACCAGGACAAGGGTATCGCCGATATCGAGGCAACGATCCGCGCCGCGCGCAGCGAACTCGGTGACGGCGCAAAGGTCGGCGCGGTCGGCTATTGCCTCGGTGGCCGCCTCGCCTTCATGACCGCCGCGCGCACCGACATCGATGCGAGCGTCGGCTATTACGGCGTCGGGATCGACGGGCTGCTCGGCGAGAAGCACGCCATCGCAAACCCCGTACTGCTCCACGTCCCCGAGGAGGATCACTTCGTCGACAAGGCCGCGCAGGCGGCGATGCACGCCGGGCTCGACGATCATCCCAAGGTCACGATCTACGATTATGCGGGCGAGGATCACGGCTTCGCGACCGAGTTCGGCGAGCGCCGATCGGATGCGTCGGCCAAGCTGGCGGACGAACGCACCGCTGCGTTCTTTGCCGAGCATCTGGGCTGAGGGCTGAAAGGCACGCCTCTCCCATCGTCATTCCCGCAAAGGCGGGAATCCATACTGGCTAGCGTGGGTACAAGATCGCCGACCTTGAAGGATATGGATCCCCGCCTCCGCGGGGATGACGATGGGGGTCGTGTCTGAACGCACTATAAGCGGCATGACGAACGACCAAGCGCCACAAAAAAAGGCCTCGCCGGACGATCCCGGCGAGGCCTTTTCCTTATCCGGACACTGCCCCGATCAGCCGAGCAGCGACACGATCCCGAGCGTTTCGCCGGTACCGGTCCAGCCCTCGTAGATCATCTTCACCGCGACCACGAGGATCACCGCCAAGCCGATATAGGCGATCCAGCGATAGCGGTTGATGATCCGCGCGATGAAGTTCGCCGCCAGACCCATCATCGCGACCGACAGCAACAGGCCGATCACGAGGATCCCCGGATGCTCGCGCGCCGCGCCCGCGACCGCGAGCACGTTGTCGAGGCTCATCGACACGTCGGCGACCGCGACCGCCCAAGCAGCGCTGGCAAACCCCTTCGAGGATTTGATCCCCGAGCGTTCGTCGCCCTCGATTTCCTCGGAGCCGGCATTCTGTGCACCCTCGCGGATTTCACGCCAGAACTTCCAGCTGACCCACAGCAGCAGCAGGCCGCCCGCGAAGATCAGCCCAACGATCCCCATCAGCCACGTCACGATCAGGGCGAAGAAGATGCGCAGGACGAGCGCAGCGCCGATGCCGATCAGGATGACCTTCTTGCGCTGGTCGGCGGGAAGCCCCGCGGCGAGCGCGCCGACGACGATCGCATTGTCGCCGGCAAGGACGAGGTCGATCATCAGGACCGATCCGAACGCGGCCAGCGCCTTCGGGTCGCCGAGATTGGAGAAGTCGGCGACGATGTGCTGCCAGATTTCCAGCGGTGAACCGGGTCCGGTTACTCCCGATGCGGCGGTGGCCAGCATGGCGATGATACTCAAGATGTCAGCTCCCGGTGACGGGCCACCACCGACGTGCGGAGATGGCGGATTTCAATGGGTTTCATAGCAAAGCGGCACACGAAAGCCATTGCTCTCGCGTGCCGCATTTTGGGTCGGTCTTCTTGGCCGGACATGGGCGAAGCCCATGTCGTCGGTCGGGGCGGTGCCCCGCCGGCCGGATCGATGCGAGTCCCGCTGCAGCGTGCAGCGGGCCGCATTCGATCACTGATTCATGCTGTCGAAGAAATTCTCGTTGGTCTTCGAATCCTTCATCTTGTCGAGCAGGAACTCCATCGCGTCGATCGTGCCCATCTGCATGAGGATACGACGCAGCACCCACATCTTGGAGAGCTTGGCCTTGTCGACCAGCAGCTCTTCCTTGCGGGTACCCGACTTGCCGACGTCGAGCGCCGGGAAGATGCGCTTGTCCGCGACCTTGCGGTCGAGCACGATTTCCGAGTTGCCGGTGCCCTTGAACTCCTCGAAGATCACCTCGTCCATACGGCTGCCCGTGTCGATCAGCGCGGTGGCGATGATCGAGAGCGAGCCGCCCTCCTCGATGTTGCGCGCGGCACCGAAGAAGCGCTTCGGGCGCTGCAGCGCATTCGCATCGACACCACCGGTCAGGACCTTGCCCGACGACGGCACGACGGTGTTGTAGGCACGACCCAGACGCGTGATCGAGTCGAGCAGGATCACCACGTCCTTCTTGTGCTCGACCAGGCGCTTGGCCTTTTCGATTACCATCTCGGCGACCTGCACGTGGCGCTGCGCGGGTTCGTCGAACGTCGAGCTGACGACCTCACCCTTCACGCTGCGCTGCATGTCGGTGACTTCCTCTGGACGCTCGTCGATCAGCAGGACGATCAGGAACACCTCGGGGTGATTGTCGGTGATCGCCTTGGCCATGTTCTGCAACATGACCGTCTTGCCGACGCGCGGCGGGGCGACGATCAGCGTGCGCTGGCCCTTGCCCTGCGGCGAAACGATGTCGATGACACGCGCCGACTTGTCCTTGACAGTCGGGTCGGCGGGATCGAGCGTCAGCTTGCTCTCGGGATAGAGCGGCGTGAGATTGTCGAAATTGACGCGGTGGCGGACGACGTCGGGATCGTCGAAATTGACCGCGGTCAGCTTAACCAGCGAGAAATAGCGCTCGCCGTCCTTCGGACCGCGAATCTCGCCCTCGACCGTGTCACCGGTACGCAGGCCGAACTTCCGCACCTGGTTCGGCGAGATGTAGATGTCGTCGGGCCCTGCGAGATAGTTCGACTCCGGTGAGCGCAGGAAGCCGAAACCATCGGGCAGCACTTCGATCGTGCCGAGTCCCATGATCTGGTCGCCATTGTCCGCCTGCACCTTCAGGATCGCGAACAACAGATCCTGCTTGCGCAGCGTCGAGGCGCTCTCGACCCCCAATTCCTCGGCCAGCTGGACCAGCTCGGCGGGCTTCTTCTTCTTCAGGTCTTTGAGATGCATGGGGATTTCCGGATAGCGATCAACGGGAACAGGTTCGGTCTGCGGGTGCGCTGGAAAGCGGAACTGGGCGAGCCGAACAGGCAGGACCACACGACCGGGCAGGACGCCAGGAGGCCGTGCTGGGAATCGGGGTAGAATTGGGGGGGCGGTTAGTCAAGCGGCACCGCGTCCCCACTCCGTTGTCATTCCCGTGTAGGCGAGAACCCATATCGGCGAACCTGGCGGCACTATCGCCGACGTTAGAGGCTCTGGGTCCCCGCCTCCGCGGGGATGACGAGAGTTGGTGCGACGCGCTTAGAACGGCTTGACGATCACCAGCACGACGATGAGCGTCACCGCCAGCGCAGGGATCTCGTTGAGCATCCGCAACTGCTTGCCCGTCAGCGTCGGCTTCCCCGCCGCGAGCTTCTTCGCATAGCCGACCGTCCAGCCATGATAACCCGTCAGCAGGAACACCAGCAGCAGCTTGAGATGCAGCCACCCCAGCCCCGGCGCGCCGTCCGCAAGCCCGAGATTCAGCGCAAGCGCGAGCCCCAGCACCCAGACGACGATCATTGCCGGGGTCAGGATGATCTTGCGGATCTTGCCCTCGCGCTCGATCCAGCTCGCCGCCTCGGCTGCATTGCCCGCGGCCAGCGCTTCCTGATGATAGACGAGATAGCGCGGTAGCATGAACAGCCCCGCCATCCAGAAGATCACGAAGATCAGGTGTGCGGCCTTCACCCAATCATAGGCCGCCCCGAGAAAACCGCTCATGTCGTGCTCCTGACGCGGGCGATCAGTTGCTCGACATGCGCGATCGGCGTGTCGGGCAGGATACCATGCCCCAGATTGAAGACGTGCGGACGATCACCGAACGCCCCGAGAATCCGGTCGATCGCCGCATCGAGATCCGCACCGCCCGCGATCAGCGCGAGCGGATCGAGATTGCCCTGCACCGGCAGGTCGGCGGGCAGTGACGCATGCGCCCAGACCGGATCGACCGTCTCGTCGAGCCCGATCGCATCGGCCCCCGTCTCGCGCGCATAGGCGGGGAGCTTGCCCCCTGCCCCCTTCGGAAAGCCGATCACCGGCACGCCGGGACAGCGCGCATGGAGTTCGTCGATGATCCGCGCGGTCGGCGCGATCACCCAGCGTTCGAACTGCGCAGGCGACAGCGATCCCGACCAGCTGTCGAACAACTGGACTGCATCGACTCCCTCCTCGATCTGGCGGACGAGATACTCGACGGTGTTGTCGGCGATCGCATCGATGATCGCTCCGAAGGCCGCCGGATCGCGATAGGCGAAACGCCGCGTCTCGCCCTGATCCTTGCTGCCCTTGCCCGCCACCATATAGGTTGCAACCGTCCAGGGAGACCCCGCAAAGCCCAGGAACGTTGTCTCGGGCGGCAAGGCCTCGGCGACCCGCGTGACGGTCTCGTAGACCGGCTCCAGCCGCTCCGGCACCGACTGCAGGCGATCGAGCGCATGATCGACCAGCGCGGGTTCGAGCCGCGGCCCCTCACCCACCCCGAAGCTCAGATCCTGCCCCAGCGCCCAGGGAATCATCAGGATGTCCGAGAACAGGATCGAGCCGTCGAAGCCGAACCGGCGGATCGGCTGCAGCGTCACCTCGGCCGCGGCCTCGGGATCGGTCGCGAGCGCGAGGAACCCGCCCTTTTCCGCCCTGAGCGCGCGGTATTCGGGAAGATAGCGCCCGGCTTGGCGCATCAACCACAGCGGCGGAGTCGCCTGACGGCCGCCGCGCAATGTCGCCAGAAGCGGCTTGAAAGTCGGCATATTGGGGGTCGGATCGGTCAGCGGAGCACCCTTCTTCTACTATAAGAAGATTCAAGAAAGAGGTTGTTGCAGTGGTTGGGCGGTTGATCACGGGACTTATGCGGTGATCCCGGAAATGCCAACAGCTTGACCTCTGCACACCCGTACAAACGCGCTGATTCGATTCAACGGCCCCCGCAACCCACAGCCTGTGGATAACTTTTCGGGCTGTGCGCGGCCCTGTGGATAAAAGGTGACTTATCCACAGCGACCGGCCCGCTTGGCGGGAGGCATGAGTTACGCTAGCCCTTATCCGCATGTTATCCACAGATTCATCACGATGGCCCCTCGCGGCAGGGCTATGCGACCTATGATACGGCTCCATCTTCACCTGCTATCGGACTCGACGGGCGAGACGCTGGAGAACATCGCCAAGGCCGCGCTCGCGCAATATGACGATGTCGAGACGGTCCGCCATTTCTGGCCGATGGTCCGCACGGAGGCGCATCTCGAACGCATCTTGCAGGAGGTCGCGCAGAATCCCGGGCTAGTGATCTTCACCCTGGTGAACCCCGCGACGCGGCGGATCCTCGAACAACGCTGCCTCGCACTCGGGCTGCCCGCGGTCGCGCCGCTCGATCCGGTCAACGACGCATTGTCGGGACTGCTGGGTCAGCAGGCCAAGGCGCGGCCGGGTCGCCAGCACGTCCTCGACGCCGCCTATTTCGCGCGTGTCGACGCGATCCAGTGGACGATCGCGCATGACGACGGGATCGCGTGGGAAGAATGGGAGGAGGCCGACATCGTCCTCGCCGGCGTCTCGCGCTCGTCGAAGACACCGACCTCGATCTACCTCGCCAATCGCGGCTACAAGACTGCCAATATCCCGATCGTCGTCGAAAGCCCGCCGCCGAAGATCCTCTACACCTTGCGGAAGCCGCTGATCGTGGGGCTGACGACCAGCGCCGACCGGCTGATCCAGGTGCGGCGCAACCGTCTGCTGTCGCTGCACCAGGCGCCTGACACCTCCTATGTCGAGGAAGAGGCCGTGATGCGCGAACTCGCCTTTGCGCGACGGATGTTCGCGGACAATGGCTGGCCGGTGATCGACGTGACACGGCGGTCGATCGAGGAAACCGCGGCGGCGATCATCGCGCTGTGCAACCAGCGCCGGCCCGAGGCATGAGCCTGCTGATCCTCGCCTCGCAGAGCGCGTCGCGTCGTGCCATGCTCACCGCGGCGGGCGTCGCGTTCGATGCGACCTTTGCAGGTGTCGACGAGGATGCGGCCAAGGCGGCCCTGGTCGCGCTGTCACCGCGCGATCTTGCCGACGCGCTTGCCGAGCTCAAGGCGACGAAGGTCTCGACGCGGATGCCGGGACATCTCGTCCTTGGCAGCGACTCGCTCGTCGCGCTGGAGGACGGCACGATCCTCGACAAACCGGTCGATCGCGATGACGCGGCCGCGCACCTGCGACGGATGTCGGGCACGCATCATGACCTGTGGAGCGCGGCGGTCATCGCGGAGAATGGCCGACCGGTGTGGCGCCATGTCGAGCGCGCGCGGATGCATGTCCGGCCGCTGTCCGACGCGTTCATCGAAACCTATCTCGAAGCCGAGTGGCCGGCGATCGCGGGGTGCGTCGGCTGTTACCGGATCGAGGGTCCAGGCGCGCAGCTCTTCACGAAGATCGACGGCAGCCAGTTCACCGTGCTCGGCATGCCGCTGCTCAACGTGCTCGATTTCCTCCGGACCCGCGGTGCACTGCCCGCCTAGCGCGTGTGCCTCTGACGGCGATCGGCGTTCGTCTGGCAATCCCGGTGGTATCGATTACACGCCATCGATGCGGTGGCGGCGTCGAACGCGAGCCAGCCCGGGATCTTATGGAGCTCTGAATGACCCCTCGCCCCTATGCCGAAGTGATCGGCGATCCGATCGCCCAATCGAAATCGCCACTGATCCACGGCTTCTGGCTCGACGCGCTCGGGATCGACGCCGAGTACCGGCACAAGCACGTCACCGCGGAACAGCTTCCGGCCTATTTCGCTGAGCGGAAAAGCGATCCCACATGGCGGGGGTGCAATATCACCATGCCGCACAAGCTGGCGGCGCTCGACCACGTGTCCGACCCCGGCGACGTCCGGGGTTCGATCGGCGCGATCAATACCGTGTTCCGCAATTCCGCCGGGGATTGCATCGGTACGAATACCGATGCCGCGGGGTTCTGGGCGCCGATCGATGATCTCGATATCGCCGGCCAGCCCGTCACCGTGATCGGTGCAGGCGGCGCGGCGCGCGCGATCCTGTTCGCGCTGTCGCGCATGGGCGTCGGCCCGGTAACGATCCTCAACCGCAATCCTCTGAAGGCGGCGGCGTTGCTGTCGACATTCAAGCTCAAGGGACAGGCGCTGCCGATCGGCCCGGCGGTCCCGCCTTCGCGGCTGCTGGTCAATGCGAGCATCCTCGGCATGGCCGGCCAGCCGCCGCTCGACCTCGATCTGGGCGCGCTCGATCCCGACTCGCTCGTCTATGACATCGTCTATTCGCCGCTCGAGACCGGACTGCTCAAGGCCGCTCGGGCGCGTGATCTCGAAACCGTCGACGGGCTCGAAATGCTCATCGGCCAGGCGGCGGTCGCGTTCGAGATTTTGTTCCACGTGGAACCTCCGCGGGACCGCGACGAGGCCTTGCGCGCGCTGCTCACCGCATGATCATTGGACTTACCGGCTCGATCGGCATGGGCAAATCCGCGGTCGCTGCGATGTTCGCGGAGGAGGGCGTCCCCGTGTTCGACGCTGATGCGACGGTCCACCGACTGCAGAGTGTCGGCGGCCGACTCGTCGAACCGATCGGCGCCGCGTTTCCCGGCACCGTCCATGACGGCGCGGTCGATCGTACACGACTGGGCGCAGCGGTGTTCGGCGACGACGACGCGATCCGCCGTCTCGAGGCGATCGTGCATCCCGCAGTCGGTGAGGAGCGTCAGGCGTTTCTCGATTCTCATGCCGGCGCGCTGGTCGTGTTCGACGTGCCACTGTTGTTGGAAACCGGCGGTGACGCGCGCGTTGACTGCATCGTCGTCGTGACCGCCGCCGCCGATGTCCAGCGGGCCCGCGTGCTCGCCCGCCCCGGCATGACCGCCGAGCGTTTCGCCGCGATCCTCGCCCGCCAGACACCCGATTCCGAGAAACGCGCGCGTGCCGATCATGTCATTCGCACCGACACGAGTTTCGACGAAACCCGCGCGCAGGTTCGTGCGGTGATCGCTTGCGTGACGGGACGTGAGCGCCGATAACAGCCGGATGCGTGAGATCGTCTTCGATACCGAAACCACCGGCCTCAGCTTTTCCGGTGGCGATCGCATGGTCGAGATCGGCTGTGTCGAGATGGTCAACCGGGTCGAGACAGGGCGCACCTTCCACGCCTATTACCATCCCGAACGGGACATGCCGGTCGAGGCGTTCAACGTCCACGGGTTGAGCCAGTCGTTTCTCGCCGACAAGCCGCGGTTTGGCGAGGGCGTGGCGGACCTGCTCGATTTCGTCGGCGATGCGCCGATGATCGCGCATAATGCGAGCTTCGATTTCTCGTTTCTCAACGGCGAACTCGTCAAATGCGGTCGGCCGATTATTCACCTGAACCGGATGATCGATACGCTGCAGATCGCCCGCAGCCGTCATCCGGGCGCGAAGCATTCGCTTGATGCGCTGTGTTCGCGGTTCGGGATCGATCGGAGTCACCGCGTTCTCCACGGCGCGCTGCTCGACGCGCAGCTTCTGGCGCAGGTCTATGTCGAGCTGTTGGGTGGTCGCCAGATCGGTCTCGGCCTCCTCAGCGAGCGGACCATCACCGCTGCGACTCCGGTCGTCGCACCGGCGCCTCGTGTCGTTCGGCAAGCGCGTGTTTTCCCGGTCAGCGAGGGAGACCTTGCGGCCCATGCCGCGTTTATGAAGGGGATCAAGGATCCGATTTGGGGGGCCGTGGCGTCCGGATGACGCCGGGCGGACGGAGCCAATAGGACCGTCCGATGAGAAGGAGACGATAATGGATATCCGGATTTCTGGTCATCAGGTCGCCACTGGCGATGCGCTCAACAGCCATGTGGAAGACCGACTCCAGGGTATCGCCGACAAGTATTTCTCGCGCGCCATTTCCGCCGAGGTCACGTTCGGCAAGGGGCCGCATGATGCCGGCTTCAAATGCGATATCGTCGCGCATGTCATGAAGGGGCTGGTTCTCAAGGGCCACGCCGATGCCTATGACGCCCGTGCCGCGTTCGACAGCGCCGCGGCCAAGATCGAAACCCAGCTCCGCCGCTATATGCGCCGCCTGAAGGATCGCCATGCCGGTGAAGCCGTGGCGATCGCGGAAAGCAACGGCTATGACAATGCAAGCTATACGCTGTTTCAGGAGCAGGTCACCGAGGACGATGCCCCCGATGCGCCCCTGATCATTGCCGAGACGCGCGTCGACATCCCCGAGGCCAGCGTATCCGACGCGGTGATGATGCTGGATCTTCGCAATACAGCCGCATTATTGTTCATGAATGCGGGTACTGGCGCGCATAACATGGTCTATCGCCGCGGTGATGGCACGATCGGCTGGGTCGAACCGCAACGCTCCGCATCAGCCGCACCCTAATAGAGCGCGCGAGCCGCAACAGCTGTTGTGACGCTGCGCTTTACGCCCCCGTGCAAACCGTTAAGGCGGGGCGTGCGGGGGCGCTTTGAGACATGAACAGCATGAATGACTTCAGTGATATGCTGCGTCCGGACGCGGTCCTGACTGGCATGGTCGCGGCAAACAAAAAGGCCGTGCTTCACCATGTCGCCACGCTTGCTGCCGACATTGTCGAAGGCGACGCAAAAACTATCGCGGACCGTCTGATTGCCCGCGAAAAGCTGGGTTCGACGGGATTTGGCGGTGGTGTCGCGATCCCGCATGCCAAGCTTGACGGACTGACACAGGTCACGGCGGTGTTCGCGCGACTGGCGCAGCCGATCGATTTTCAGGCCGTCGACGATCTGCCCGTCGATCTCGTCTTCATGTTGCTGTCGCCGACCGATGCCGGCGCGGTTCATCTGAAGGCACTGGCGCGGATATCGCGCCGGCTGCGCGACAAGCTGTTCCTCGACAAGCTGCGCGGTGCGGGTTCGACCGATGCGCTCTATGCGCTGTTCACCGCCGATGCGGTCCGTGATGCCGCCTGAACTGGCCTCCGCCGGCGCCGAGGCGCATTATCGCGCGCTGGAATCGCTCTACGCCTGTGCGCCGATCAACCGCTTCTTCGAATCCACGCTCGAGATTCCGGAGGCCGGTGTCGCGCGGATCCGGTTCACGATCGACGAACGTCATTATCATGCCGGCGGTGCCGCGCACGGGACGAGCTATTTCAAGATGCTCGACGATGCCGCCTTCTATGCCGCCAACAGCCTCGTCACCGATCGCTTTCTCCTGACGACCGCGTTCAACCTGTTGCTGACCCGCCCGTTAAAGGCGGGGCCGGTCATCGCCGAAGGCCGCTGGATCAGCGGGAAGCGCCGCGTGTTTGTCGCCGATGCCCGGCTGATCGATGCCGAGGGGGAGGAGGCGGCGCGAGGTACGGGTACGTTCATGCGCTCGCGGATCGCCCTGGCCGGGCTTCCCGGATACCGCGCCTCGCCGCGCCCCCTGCCGTGATGGTCCTGCAATGAGCGGCCGTCTTCCCAGCGGCGTCCTCGTCAGTGCGCTGCTGCGACGGGTCAACGACGCGGGCGGTTTTGGCGCGGTGCTCGCCAAAGGGGACGCGCAGGGCGGCGCGATCCTCGTGGTCGCCATCGATCGGGGCGCCCTGCCCCGCCTGCTCGAGCGCGGAATCGGCGCCGACGGGCGAACGGCGCTGATCGACTCGACTCCGGCCGAAGATCTCGACGGCTATTGGCGTCGACGGCGGTCGAGCGATCCGGATCTCTGGGTGATCGAGGTGGATGTCGCAGCGGCGGAACGGTTCGCCGCTGAAACGATCCTGGCCGATTGACTCCAAAGTCCCCCCGATAGAGGGGATATTCAACATTGATTGGCGTTGTGCTGGGACGGGTGCGATCCGGATCAGTTACGCAGTCGGGGGGATGCCTGGACGATCGGCTCGTACGATTGGTTCCGTGGTCCAACCGCATCTGAATAAGTTTGAATGACGATTTTGCAGCGGGCCGCAACGATTGCGGTCATGACCTTCTCTCTCGCCGGCCTGTTCGGCAACAGCGCGCCCAGCCAAGCGACCGGCGTCGATCGCTCGACCGCCAGCCTTACCGCACTCGCAAATCTAAACGCCCTCTCCTCTCAGAATGTTCCGCAGACCGTTCCCGCCGTGACGCCCGTCACCGCCGTCGAGCCCGCTGCACAGACCGCCGTCCAGACGTCGGCCGAAATCGAAGACGAAGAATTCGAAACGCTCGCTCAGGCCGTTGCCGCGCAGGATAGCGCCGCCGCCGACGAAGCGCTCCAGTGCCTTGCCGGCGCCATCTATTTTGAATCCAAGGGCGAGCCGCTCACCGGTCAGCTCGCCGTTGCCGAAGTCATCATCAACCGCGCCAAGTCGGGTCGCTTCCCGGCCGACGTCTGCGACGTCGTCAAGCAGCGCGGCCAGTTCAGCTTTGTCCGTGGCGGCCAGATCCCCGCGATCAACAAGGGCACGTCGTACCGCACCGCCATCGCCGTCGCGAAGGTCGCACTGGCCGATGCGTGGAACAGCCCGGCTGAGAAGGCGCTGTATTTCAACACCGCCGATCGCCGCCCAGCAGGCCGCGTGATCAAGGTCGCTTCGATCGGCAACCACGTCTTCTATCGCTGATCGACAGCCGATCCGGACAGGATCCGGTTCATGATCAGCATCCCATCTGCATCGCCAACGCTATAAACAATCCGTGAACGCGCTTGCGTCGTTCGCGGATTGTTCTATTTCTGGCGCATGCTCGACAGCCCCCCGGACTCCTGCATCGACGAACCCGGATCGCCCTTATGTGCCGCCGATGTGGCACGTGGCGTGATCCGGATGTTGTTGCGTCACGACCTGACCGCGATGGCGGAGGTTCCTCTCGACGGGGGGCGTCGCGCCGATCTGATGGCGATCGATGCCCGCGGGCAGATCGTCGTCGTCGAGATCAAGGTGTCGCGCGCGGACCTGGTCGGGGATGGCAAATGGCCTGAGTATCTCGGGCATTGCGATCGCTATTTCTGGGCGGTGCCGGCCGGGTTCGACATGCGGCCGCTGCAGGGGGCGGCGTTTCTGCCCGAACGTACCGGGATCATCGTCGCCGATCGCTATGACGCCGCGATCGTCCGCGAGGCGCATACGACCCCCCTGCCCGCGCATGTCCGCAAGCGCTGCACGCTGGCCTTCGCCAGACGCGCCGCACGCCGCCTGATCGCACAGGTCGATCCCGACGCCGCCGGTCTCGCCTTCTGATCCGGCTGGCGGCTGATCCTCACGATACGCGGCAGGATCAGCCGCCCGGCGACGTGATCGTCAGAATTTCGGCCCCGCGACCGCCTTGCGGGTCTTCTTCGGCGCATCGGCCAGCAGCTTGGTCACCACGACGTTGCGGCCGTCCTGCTTGGCATAATCGCGCGCCGACATGCCGGCGATGATATCGGCCTGATCGGGGTCGGCGTTTTCGTTGAGTAGCACGCGGATCATGGCAACGTCGCGGCGCTGAACGGCGCGGATCAACGGAGTCTCTCCTGCCGAATTGGCAAGATTCGGATTGGCGCCGGCGGCGGTCAGGATCGGGATCATGTCGGTCTGGCCGAGCGTCACCGCGAGGAGCAGCGGCGTGTTGCCCTTGCCGTCGCGCAGATTGGCGTCGGCGCCTTTCTGCAGCAGGAACCGCAGATAGGTCTCGTCGGCGCGTTTGATGACGATGTGCAGTGCGCCCTCGCCTGTCGAGACGTCGCGTGCATTGACGATGCTGCTGCCCGGACGTCCGAGCATTTCGAGGACTTCGTTGTTCTTTGACTCGCGCACCGCGTTCAGGAATTTATAGCCTTCCGACTGGTTCTGCGCGTGTGCGACACGCGGGGCGATCACGGTGGCTGCGGGAAGCGCGATCACGGCTCCCATCAACAGGGCGCCCATGGTCTTGGCGCCCGTCGTCAGGGCGGGGCACTGGCGGATATACGACATCGATAGATCCTCGGGACGCGGGTGATGTGCGACGCTTGCGCCGCACGGGCTAACAGATCAAGGCTGGCTGTATCATGACCAATCGACGCCCCGCCCTTCTCGCCGCCCTCGCGCTCGCGGCGTGCAGCCCCTCTGCGCCCGATACGAGCGCGGCGCCCGCGACGCCGCCGCTTGCCGGGGCGCGGATCGGCGGGCCGTTCACGCTCGTCGATCAGGACGGGCAACAGGTCAGCGACCGCCGGTTCGCAGGCAAATACCGGATCATGTATTTCGGCTACACCTTCTGTCCCGATGTCTGTCCGACCGACATGCAGACGATCGGCGGCGCGATGAAACTGCTCGAGGCCAGCGACCCGGCGCTCGCGGCGCGGATCGTGCCGATCTTCGTGACCGTCGATCCGACGCGTGACACGCCTGCGGTCGTCAAGCAGTTTGTCACCGCCTTTCATCCGCGCGTCGTCGGGCTCACCGGCAGTCCCGCGGCGATCGAGACCGTAAAGAAGGAATTCGCGATCTTCTCGGCCAAGGGGGATGCCGCGCCCGGTGGCGGCTACCTCGTAAATCACTCGCGTCAGGCCTATCTGATGGATCCGGACGGCAAGCCTCTCGCGCTGCTGCCACAGGATAAGGGACCACAGGCCTTGGCCGACGACATCAAGCGCTGGGCCCGATGAGCGCCAGATTCTGGGAAGACACGCCGATCGAGAAGCTCGATCGCGGCCAGTGGGAAGCCCTGTGCGACGGCTGCGGCAAATGCTGCATCCACAAGCTTGAGGACGAGGATACCGGCGAACTCGTCGCGACCAACGTGTCATGCCGGCTGCTCGACCGGCGCAGCGGGCAGTGTTCGGACTATCGTCACCGCCACGCCTATGTCGCCGAATGCGTGCGCCTCACGACGTCGAACGTCCGCGATATCGACTGGCTGCCCTCGACCTGCGCCTACCGCCTGCGCGCGGCGGGCGAGCAGCTTCCCGAGTGGCATTATCTCGTCTGCGGCGATCGCGAGGCGGTCCACCGCGCCAAACAGTCGGTCCGCGGCTGGACGATCAGCGAGGACGAGGCCGGCGAACTCGAATATCACGTGATCGACCGCGAACTCTGACGCGGTGATCGACGGTCTCGAGATCATCCGGCATCCGCGCGCACGCCGGGCACGGTTGTCGATCGATGCCGCCAGCGGCCGCGCCCGGCTCGTCCTGCCCAAGCGGGCGGCGCTCAAGCAGGCACTGGCCTGGGCGGAGGAGAAGGCGGACTGGATCGCGGAACAACGCGCGCGTCTGCCGCGGCCGCAGCCCTTCGTTCCCGGTGCGGTCGTGATGGTCGCCGATGAGCCGGTGACGATCGCATGGACCCCCGGCAGCCGCCGCACGGTGGTCCGCGACGGCGCGATCCTGTCGCTGTCCGGCCCCGTCGAGACGATTCCCCGCCGTGTTGAGGCATGGCTCAAGCGTACCGCGCTGGGCCTGCTGGACCAGGAAACCGCCGAATATGCCGCCAAGGCGGGGGTGAGCGTCACGCAGGTCGCGATCGGTGATGCCAGGGGCCGCTGGGGCAGCTGCGCGACGAGCGGGGTGATCCGCTACAGCTGGCGGCTGATCCTCGCCCCCGGCTTCGTACGGCGGGCAACGGTGGCGCATGAGGTCGCCCACCGCGTCCACATGAACCACGCGCCCGCCTTCCACGCGCTCGTCGCCGATCTCTATGGTGAGGACCCCACCCCTGCGCGGGTCTGGCTACGCACGCATGGCGCGGCGCTTCACTGGGTCGGTCGATCGTCCTGAAAGCGATCGCGCGAACTCTCGCGTGACCAGTCCCGCTGGGGCGCGCGCGGCTGCGGCGCGACGGGATCGCGCCGTGGTGCGTCCCGGCCCGTCACGCGGTCAATCCAGTCCTGGTTCAACTGCTGCTGCGGCACCTGCGGGGCCTGGTCGGACGGGTCCGCATCGGGGCGCGGTATCGGCTCGCCCGCCGGGGCATCGCTCGGCATATCCGGAACACCGCCAGGCTCGATCGGATTGCCGTTCTCGTCGACCATCATCTGGCCGTTGTCGGGCTGGCCGAAATAGCTCTCCTCATCGGGTTCGAGCTGCCATTCGGGCAGGGTCACCTGCGTCTCGAACTGCTCGATCGGGCGATTGGCCGTGGCTGGCTTCATGAACGCCGCCCAGGCGCGCGCCGGTGCCGTACCGCCGTGCAGTCCGGAGATCGGCTTGGCATCGTCGCGACCCATCCAGACGCCGGTGGTGATGCCGCTCGAGAAGCCGAGGAACCAGCCATCCTTCGACGAACTCGTCGTGCCCGTCTTCCCCGCCACCGGGCGGCCGATCTGCGCAGCGCGCCCGGTGCCGGTGTTGACCGCGGTCTGCAACAGGTCGGTCATCTCGGCGGCGACATAGGGGGCGACGAGGACGTGGCTGCGATCGACCTCATGCGTGTAGATCGTCTGGCCGTTCGCGGTCACGCGAGTGATGCCATAGGGGGTCACCGCGACGCCCTTGCTCGCGACGCTGGCAAAGGCACGCGTCATGTCGATCACGCGGACCTCCGACGTGCCCAGCACCATCGAGGGATGCGTGTTGACCGTCGTCGTGATCCCGAACCGCCGCGCCATGTCCGCGACCGTCGTGAAACCGACCTCCTGCCCCAGCTTGGCCGCGACGGTGTTCAGCGAATAGGCAAAGGCCGTGCGCAGGCTGACGGCGCCGGAATTGCGCCGCGAATCGTTGCGCGGGCTCCATCCGTCGATCGTCACGGGTTCGTCGACGATCGAATCCTCGGGCTTGTGCCCGGCCTCGAGCGCGGCGAGATACACGAACAGCTTGAACGCCGAACCCGGCTGGCGGACCGCCTGCGTCGCGCGGTTGTAGATCGACGAGACATAGTCCTTGCCGCCGACCATCGCCTTGACCGCGCCATCGCGGTCGAGCGACACCAGCGCGCCTTGCGCACCCGGGGGGGCATTCGCCCGGATCGCGGCATCGGCATCGCGCTGCATCGACAGGTCGAGCGTCGTCCACACCTCGAGCGGCGCCTCGGTCTCGTCGATCAGCGTGTCGAGCTGCGGCAAGGCCCAGTCGGTGAAGTAGCGGACGCTGTTCTGCTTCGGCTCGGGTGCCAGTTTGAGCCCCTGCACGTCCGCATCGGCCGCCTCGCCCGCGCTGATGACGCCGGTTTCCGCCATCGTCTTCAGCACGACGCCCGCACGGCCCATCGCCGCCTCGGCATCGGCGGTCGGCGAATAGTTGGATGGTGCCTTGACGAGCCCGGCGATCACCGCCGCTTCGGCCAGCGACAGGCGGTCCGCCCCGTGGCCGAAGAACTTGCGCGACGCGGCGTCGATTCCGTAGGCGCCGCCGCCATAATAGACCTTGTTGAGGTAGAGTTCGAGGATCTGATCCTTGCTGAACTTGCGCTCGAGCGCGAAGGCCAGGATCCATTCGCGGAACTTGCGCCCGAACTTCTTCTGGTTGTTCAGGAAGACGTTACGCGCCAACTGCTGCGTGATCGTCGACCCGCCCTGCGTCCAGCGCCCGCGATCGAACCGCACCTTGACCGAGCGTGCGATCCCGACCGGATCGACGCCGAGATGCGATCGGAACCGACGATCCTCGACCGCGACGGTCGCGTCTCGCATCACCGCGGGGATCTGGCCATAGGAAAGCCATTCGCCGAAACTCGGCCCCATCGACACGATCACGCTGCCATCGGCGGCATGTACCCGGATCATCTGGCCGTTGGGCGAGGATTTGAGGCTTTCGAAGCTCGGCAGCTGCGCGCGGGCGATATAGATCGCGATCACCAGCGCGCCGAGCGCGAGGATGGCAATACCGGCAAGAACCTTCAGGAGGAGGACAAACCGGCGGCGCCATGAGGAGCGAGGCCGAGAGGGGCGGGAAGCGGGACGCGCGCGAGCCATGAAGGGTCGACGAAATACGCCTTAACCGCGGCGCCGACAAGCGGTTCGCGTGTGCAGCCTTGGTACGCGCACTCCGCCCGGCGTTTCGTCGACAGTATTCATCGCCGCGCGACCGCGCGTCACGCGCCGATCCGGGTCGCCTGCGCGAGCATCCGGATCAGTACGGGATGCGCGAAGGGGATAAGCCGGGCTACACCGCGGCTTTCGGCCACCCGGCGCACCGCGCCCGCCACCCCGATCGGCCGCGCGAGCGTGCGCGCCAGCTGCTGCTGCCATTCCGCTGCGCCCCCTGCCCCGTCGGTGCGATAGGCGCGCGCGGCGGCGAGTCCGCTGGCCAGCGCGATGCCCATGCCCTCGCCGGCCAGCGACGGGATCACCCCCGCCTGATCGCCCAGCCTGTACTGCCCCGCCTGCCCCGTCGTCTGGCGCCAGCCATAGGGGACGTTGGCGATCGCATCGATCGTCGCATCCGGCGCGATCGCGGCGACCCATTCGCCAAGCACAGGCATTGCGCGGCCAAGCTCTGCGAGCAGATCCGCCGGCGTTTCCGCCTCCTGCAACCGCGAGCGATGTACCGCCATGCAAAGGTTCGCGCTGCCATCCTCCTGCATCGCAAGCCCGGCATAGCCCCGGTCGAAGAGATACAGGTCGATCTGCCCCGCCAGCGCGCGGGCCATCGCCGGCGGGGGCATGATGCGGACGCGTATCCCCAGCGTCGGATCGGCGCCGCGTGCGCTTGCCGGCCGTGCGGTCCCGCGGACATCCGACTTGCCATTGGCCAGGAACAGCGCGGGTGCGGCGATCACCGCGCCATCGGCGGTCCGCACCTGGCCGTCTTCGATCGCCCGGACGGTCACCCCGCGTTCGACCGCTGCGCCCTGCGCCACCGCGGCGGCGAGCAGAACGGTGTCGAGCCGCCGTCGCGACACCGATAGTGCAGGCCTTGGCAGCGCGGCATGCGCGACGCGGCTACCGGCGAAGATCCGGACGGTCGTCGTTCGCGCCGGGTTGAGCTGATCCGGATCGATTCCTAGTCGCGCCAGCGTGTCGAGCGTCCGCCAGCTGAGGAAACCGCCGCACAAGGCGTCGCCCGTCTCGCGGCTACGCTCGATCAACAGATGCGGCAGGCCCGCGCGTGCAAGCTCGATCGCGACCGCCGCCCCTGCCGGCCCGCCGCCGACGATCAGCGCGCGCGTCGCGGTCACCGCAGCCGTTCGACGCACAGCCGGAACGGGAACGCCCGGAACACGCGCGCACCGCGGATCCCCGCCTCGTCGAGGATCGCGGGCCATTCATCGGGCCGGTACGACCGCGCGATCGACAGCGTCCCGTCGTGACGCACGATCGGATGCCAGCGCGCGAGCCGTGCGAGAATCGGAAATCCGCGATGCGCAAACCCGTGGCGATGCAGATCGTTGATCAGCCAGCACCGCGCATGCGTGTCCATGAACCGAAGGAATGCGACCAGTTCGGCATGGCTCATATGGTGCGCGACCAGGCTGCTGACGATCGCGTCCCAGCGGGGTTCGGCGCCCCTCTGACCGGCAAGATCGGCGTAATCCCCCGTGACATAGCGGATCGTCGATCCCGCGTCCGTATGCATGCGCGCGGCCTGTTCGCTGCGTGGGTTGAGGTCTACCCCGACCAGTTCGGTGTCCACGCCTCGCCGGCGAGCCCAGCGCTCGATCATCCTCAGCATGTCGCCATCGCCGAACCCGACATCGAGCAGCCTCAGCCGCGTCCGGCCCGCGATGACGCGCTTCAGAAAGGCAAGCGTCGGACGCGCCGCCATCGTCACGACATTCACCTTCGCAAGATCGGCGACCACCGCGGCATAGGTTTCCGGCGACAGGTCGTCGGCGTCCATCAGTTCCTCGGCTTGCGCCCGCGTCGTCAACATCGCGGTGCGCTTCGGAAGCCGATACCCTCGGCTGCGAGACCCGGGCCGAACGCCAGCGCGACGCCGCGCGCGATGTCCGGCCCGGCGAGCAACCGCTGCAGCACGAACATCAGCGTCGCCGACGACATGTTGCCGTTCGCCGACAGCACCGCACGCGACGCGTCGAGCGCATCCGCCGGGAGCGCCAGGGCATGCTCGACCGCATCGAGGATCGATCGCCCGCCGGCATGGACCGCCCATCCGTCGACCGTATCGGCGGGGCGTCCGCCGCTCGCTGCGGCACGGAAGGCGGGATCGGCGAGCGCCTGCGCGATCCGCCCCGGTACTTCTCCAGACAGGTGCATCGCAAAGCCCTGGTCGGTGATGTCCCAGCGGATCAGCGCCTCGCTGTCGGGCAATGCGGTGGCGAACGGTGCTTCGAGTTCGAATCCGCTCGGATCGCTGGTCACCAGCGCCGCGGCGGCACCGTCGCCGAACTGGAGCATCGCCAGCAGCGGCTCGATCTCGGACACCGCCTGCAGGTGCAGCGTGGACAGTTCGACGGTGACGACCAGCACGCGCGCCCCGGGTTCGGAACGGACGATATGCCGCGCGCTGCGGAGCGCGACGACCGCGGCATAGCATCCCATGAACCCGATCAGCAGCCGCTCGACCGTCGCGGGCAGCGCGAGCCTGCGGGCGATGATCTGGTCGATGCCGGGCGCGACGAACCCGGTGCAGCTCGCCACCACCAGATGCGTTATCGTGCCGAGCGCGATCGTTTCCTGAAGCGCGGCGATGGCCTCGAGGGCAAGACCGGGTGCGGCGTCGGCATAGATGGCCATCCGCTCCGCGGTGCCGGGATGCGGATCGATCGCGTAAAAGCCGCCCGGGTCGACCGGAGACCCGGCATGCAGCCGCTGCGTGTCGCCGCTGTCGACGCCGTCCGCGACCGCGATGGCCTTTGTCGGGGGCAGGACCGACCAGCGGTGCGCGATACCCGATCGCCCCGCCATACGATCGAACAGCCTGGCCGAACGGGCATCGACCCGGTCGCGCGCCCAGCGGATAAACGCCTCGTGAATGTCATGGCCGGGGACCGCAGTCCCGATCGCGTTCAGATAGGCAGGCAGGGAAGCGGGCACGACATCCTTTCGCACGGTTGATACGGCCAACGCGTGACGTCCGGACATCGGCCCGACATGCGGCTATAACAAGCCCTTGGCATGCGGAACCGCGCTGGCTTTAGTCCTGATCGATCGGGTCGAGATGGTCGTGCCCGACCAGGTACTTCTCCTCGACCATCGCCATGCTGACACCGACATAGGCCGCAATCGCATGATCGCCCGCCTCTTCGAGCGCGCGACAGGCTTCCTGCAGAAGCTCATAGGTGCGTGCAGCATTCATCGCGTATCTCCGAGGAGGGCATCCGAGCCGGAGGATCATGCCGGACGCGGGCAAAAGCGATCAAACCTTATATTGGTTTCACATTGGTACAAAATTCTACCTGTTGCAGCCAAAAACTCACACGGGGCAAGCCACCAATCACAACCAAACTGAACAGATTTCAACCCGTTTTGCATATCTTAAGAAAGTTCCGAGACTATCACGTGTACCTAAAAGAATAGAGCGGTAAAACAGATAGCTGAATGATGTTGACCATTATGCCGGCGTGCCGCCATATTTGGGTCATTATGGGCTTAAGACCCTGTGGGCGACCGGGAGCATGTGGTGAAAGACGAATCCGTTGCCGACTTGATCAAGGATCTGGGATCGAGGCTGGCCGCCGTCAGCGAGGAGTTCACGGCGCGGGCATCGCGGGTCGTCGACCAGCGGGCCGAGGATGCGACGAGCCCGATCAGCGAGGAAATGCTCGTCGCCCGGGCCAAGGAGATTCTGGCGCATCGTAAACTGCGCCGTCGCTTCCTGCCGGGCGAATTGTTTCACGAGCCGGCCTGGGACATGCTCGTCGCACTGTTCGTTTCGCACCGCGATCACCGGCCGACCAACGTCAAGGCGCTGGTCGCGATGGCGGATGCACCGGTCACCACGTCGCAACGCTGGATCGAGCATCTCCACAAGCTGAAGCTGATCGACCGCGTCAACGACCCGACCGATCGGCGTCGCATCGAAATCTCGCTGAGCGCAGCCGGCTATGACGCGGTCGCCGGCTACCTCACCGCGATCGCCCGACGCTGACCGGCATTCAGCACGGTATTACAGTAATTTCGGTTTTGTAGTAATTAGTTAAGCCGCGCCTAGCACGGTTCGCCGACACCGTTCGGGGATATCAAATGTGCGGCAAGGCAGGCCAGGCTCAGGCACCAGATGGCGCTATCGCGCACCGACAGGGCGGTGCGTGCTGATCGCGCGTCGCGCCTCCCGATCGCATGGCGGCGGGGAGACGGCGCGTGCTCTCGGGGCCTGACGAGGAAGACGCAACCGGCGGCGACAGCGGGAGCGGAGCAGATCTGCGCCGGCCCGCGGACCGCGACCGGCGTGCCGGTCGGCGCCATGCGACCGTCCTGCTGATCGGCCGGGTCATGCATGCCGACCGCGGCTCGATCTGTCTCGTCCATGACATTTCGACCGTCGGTCTGAAGGCGCGCTTCACCACGCTGCCAGCGCTTGGTGAGACGCTCGAGATCAAGGTGCGGGGCATGCCGTTGCTTCGCGCCACCGTCCGCTGGGTCGACGGGTTTCGCGCAGGGGTCGATTTTGACGAGCCGCATGTGATCGACCCCGTCTTCGCGACGCGCGACGCCGCCGGGATGATCGCCCGATCGCCACGATTCGTGGTTTCGGCACCAGTCAGGCTGAATGTCGAGGGGTGCTGGTATGCCGCAAGGCTGGTCGATATCTCAACCGGTGGCGCGAAACTCGAGGTCGCGACGTCGCTCTGCGAGCATTTTTCACAGGGGCAGGCGGCCCAGCTCGTCGTCGATCCCGGCGGACTCGCGATTTTTGCGGCAATCTGCTGGCGACGTGGCAACCGATTCGGGCTTCGCTTCGTTGCGCCGCTATCGCTCGTGACTTTGTCCCAGGTGCTGGAGTCAAACCCCGATTGTCAGGTCCCCATCCCCCCTCCCAGGGGCCTGGCAACGACGACCGGCGACTAAACCTCGTCGGTCGTCAACTTCACCTTGTTGGGAAGCTTCTTGCCCTTGGTGCGGCGCGACGGGAGCTGCACGGGGTGTTTCTTCTTCCACTGCGCGAACGTCATCGGGCCATCGGGCGTTTCGATGATCTGGTCGTCGATCGAATCGGCCATCGCCGTGCTCCGCTTTGACAGGATCCCGCAGGACGGACCGTCATGTCCCCCATGGGGGTGGTCGTGATCCGGGTCGGTAGAAACGAGGAAAGTGGTGCGGCCGAGAAGACTCGAACTTCCACGGGCTTTCGCCCACAACGACCTCAACGTTGCGCGTCTACCAGTTCCGCCACGGCCGCACGTGAAACACTGACCGGACAAGCCGGCTAGCTGGTAGGCCGGTGCCACTAGCAAGGCTTTTGCGATCCCGCAACGCCCTTTCGCCATCGAATGCGCGCCCCTGCGAGAAAATCGTGCCGCAGGGCCCTATGCCGCCACCGCGTCGGGGCGGCGGAACCGGATCAGGAGGCGTTTTCGCCGGCAAAGCTCAGTTCGAGCCGTTTCGAATTCGACGGCACGTCGAGCTTGGCGGAGTTGAAATCGATCGCCGCGCCGGGTGTCAGCGTCCGCTTTTGCGGGGTGATCGTCCAGCTATACACGATCCGGCCTTGCGCATCGCGCAGCTCGGCGCGGATGTCGGGCACGCGCTGCGTCGAATCGGAGGGATTGGTGACCTGGCCGCTGACCGCGAACAGCTCGGATCCGTTGTCCAGTTCGCGGCGCTCGATCGGATTGTCGCGCAGTCGCAGCGGTGTCTCGTCCGCGCCCGTCACCAGTCCCAACTGCGTCGCAAGGCCGGGTGCGCCGACATAGAGGATCGCAGCGACGCCCAGCAGCATCAGAAGCCCAGCCGCCACCGCACCGATCGTCCACAGCCGGGTGGTGTTGCGCCGGGCGCGGAACGGCGGGGCATGTGCGAATGCATCATAGGAATCGGTGTCGCTCCGGCTTCCCGCATAGGAGGGCGGGGCGGCGCTGTCGGTGGTCGTGGCCGGCACGGTCGTCGCAACCGCTGGCAGCTCGGCCTGCTCATCCGCGACATTCGACGTGGCGGCCGGCGCGGCGGCAGGCTGGGCAGCCAATGGCGCAAAGGGTCGGATGATCGGCGGTGGCAGATCGTCGGCGGTCTGCGCAGCCGAAGGCGGCGAAGACATCGGAACCCCGGACGGGGTGGGCGAGGACGGATTGGGCCACGCCGGATTGGGCCAGACCGGGGGCGCGGCGGGCTCAGCGTCGAACGCCGCGCCGAACGGCGGCGCGGGCGCAAAGCCGAGCGGGGCCGCAGGCATTGCCTCCGCGGCGGCTGGCGCGTCGGGCGCCGTGATGTCCGTCGCGGCCTGAAACCAGCTGTGGCGGCAATTGGCACAGCGCACGGTCCGACCCTCGGTGCCGATCGCGCTGTCGGGGACCAGATAGCGTGTGCTGCACTCGGGGCATTGGAGGATCATCGGGCACGATTCACTGCGGGCCGCGGGACGGGGCCGTTCGCGGTCAAACTAAGCACGTGGCCCCCGCTCGTGGCAAGCATCATGCGCCCGGATGCTGTCTGCCGCGCTGCAGATGGCCGCCAGCTTGAAGCCGCGCGCGCTTTCATGCGAAAGCGAGGCTCACGGCACAGGCGAACTCGGGCGGGCGCGACCAATTTCATGGCGAATATCGTGCAGTTCGAAAATGTTGGCTTGCGCTACGACACCGGCGCGGAAACGCTGTCCGACATCTCGTTCACGCTGCGCAGCGGCGCCTTCTACTTTCTGACCGGCGCGAGCGGTGCGGGCAAGACGTCGCTGCTCCGACTGCTCTATCTCGCGCAGCGGCCGAGCCGCGGGGTGATCCGGCTGTTCGGCGAGGATGCGGTGCTGCTCCCGCGTGACCGGATGCCGGGGTTCCGCCGCCGCATCGGCGTGGTGTTCCAGGATTTCCGGCTCGTCCCGCATCTGTCGACCTGGGACAATATCGCTCTGCCGTTGCGCGTCGCGGGGATGCCCGAGGCGGACCTCCGCCAACCGGTCGAGGAGATGCTCGCCTGGGTCGGCCTGACCGAACGCGCCGAGGCGCGACCGGCGACGCTGTCGGGTGGTGAGCAGCAACGCGTCGCGATCGCCCGCGCGGTGATCGCCCGGCCCGAGATGCTCGTGGCCGACGAGCCGACCGGCAATGTCGATCCCGACATGGCCGAGCGGCTGCTGCATCTGTTCGAATCGCTCAACAAGCTCGGCACGACGGTGGTGGTCGCGACGCATGATCTGCACCTTCTCAACCGGATTCCGACCGCGCAGATGATGCGGCTCGATCACGGCCGGTTGCTCGATCCGACCGGGTCGCTGCAGTACCCCCCATCGCACCGGGCCGAGCCATGAGCCGCGCATCCGAACGTCGCGTGCTCGACGAGGCTGGCGGCGTCCGTGCCATGACCTGGGTCATGGCGATCATGCTGTTCCTCACCATGCTTGCCGCCGCGCTGGGGCTGGGGACCGCGGGTGCCGCGCGCGCGCTCGATCGTCAGCTGGCGGGACGGCTGACGGTCCAGATCATCGACGGCGACCCGGTTCGGCGTGATGCCAGTGCCGCCCGCGTCCTCGCGACGCTGCGGACGCTGCCGGAGGTGACCCGCGTCGCCGCGGTCGATCGCGCCGAGCTGACGCGGCTGTTGCGACCCTGGCTCGGCAGCGACGGCGCCGATCCGGGGCTGCCCGTGCCGGCGATGATCGACGTCGATCTGGGCGGCCAGGACGATGCCGCGGTCGCAGCGGTCGCGCGCGCGGTTCGCGGCGTTGCGCCGACCGCGCGCGTCGACCGGCACGAAACCTGGATGTCACCCGTCAGCGGGGTGATGCGCTCGCTGACGCTGCTCGCGCTCGGTATCGTCCTGTTGATGGCGGGCGCGACCGCAGCGGTGGTCGTGCTGGCGGCACGCGCGGGACTTGAAACGCACCGCGCGACGATCGAGGTCATGCACATGTTGGGATCGACCGATCTGCAGGTCGCGCGTCTCTTCCAGCGTCGGGTGGCGATCGACGCCGCGATCGGCGGCGTGGCCGGTGCCGGCGTCGCGATCGCCGTCATTGTGCTGATCATGACCCGGTTGCAGGGGCTGGGCTCCGAACTGCTCGACGGGGGGCGGTTGTCCTCGACCGACTGGGCCACGCTGGGCGCGATGCCGGTCGGGTTCATCGTGCTGGCGATGGTCGCCGCGCGCGCGACGATCGTGCGCGCGATGAGGACGACCTTGTGATCGTCCGCCTTCTGGGTGTCGGTGTGCTCGTCTGGGCGCTGGGGTTCGCCGCGTTCATGCTGCTCCTGCCGCCACCGCTCAATGGCTCGACCACCGATGCGATCGTCGTGCCGACCGGCGGGGCAGGGCGGATCGATCGCGGTCTGGCCTTGCTGCGCGACCGCCAGGCGAAGCGGATGCTGGTGACCGGAGTCGCGCCGGGCGTCCGCCCGATCGACCTCGCACTCGAATATCGCACCTCGCCCAGCGTGTTCGCCTGTTGCGTCGATCTCGGCGCGGATGCGGTGGATACGCGGTCGAATGCCGAGGAAACCGCGCGCTGGGTCAAGACGCACGACTATCGTACCGTGCGTCTCGTCACCTCGGACTGGCATGTCCCGCGCGCCAAGATGGAGCTTGCCGCGGTGCTCGGGCCGCGCGTGCTGGTGCTTGGCGACGGCGTCCCCGGCACCCCGCGGCTCGGGACGCTGGTCAACGAATATAACAAGTTGATCCTGCGACGGATCGCATTGTGGATAGGATTTGGCGCATGATCGCCTGGTTACGAACGATCGTCTTCATGATCGTCTTTTACAGTATCTCGGCGCCGATCGTGCTGACCGTGCCGATCAGCGCGCTGTTCGGGTCGCGCGCGGTGATCGTCCATTCGACGGTGTGGACGCGGTTCCACCGCTGGGCGACGCGCTGGATCCTCGGCATCCGGATCCGGATCGAGGGGACGAGGCCCGACGGCGCGGCCTTCTACGCGTGCAAGCACCAGGCGATGTTCGAGACGCTCGAGCTTCAGGCGCTGCTCGACGGGCCGGCGATCGTGCTGAAGCGCGAACTGGCGGACATCCCCGCCTGGGGATGGGCGGCGCGACGCTATGGTGCGATCGTCGTCGACCGCGACGCGTCGGCCAAGGCGCTGCGCAACATGATGCGCGAGGCGATCGCGGCCAAGGCGACCGGGCGGTCGGTCCTGATCTTCCCCGAAGGCACCCGGGTCGCGCCCGGCGAGCATCCGCCGCTCAAGCCGGGTTTTGCGGGCCTCTACCGCGCGCTCGGCATGCCGACGGTCCCAATCGCCTGCGACAGCGGCACCGTCTGGCCGCGCAAAGGGCCCAAGCGCGCGGGCGTCATCACCTTCCGCTTTGGCGAGGTCGTCCCCGCAGGTCTAAAGCGCGAAGATGCCGAGGCGCGCGTCCATGCGGCGATGAACGCGCTCGACGGCTGACGCCGCTGGTGCCGCTCAAGCGGGGTCAGTCGTGCGCGCGGCCGAAATCGGCGGCATCGTCGTCCTGACCCTGTTCGACGATCGACCGGCGCACCGCGCGCGTGCGCGTGAACAGGTCGAACAACTCGTCGCCCTTGCCCCAGCGGATCGCGCGTTGCAGCGCGCTCAGATCCTCCGAAAAGCGTTGCAGCATGTCGAGCACCGCCTCGCGGTTGGTCAGGAACACGTCGCGCCACATCGTTGGATCCGATGCCGCGATACGCGTGAAGTCGCGAAAGCCGCCCGCCGAATATTTGATCACCTCCGACTGGGTGACCTCTTCAAGGTCGCTCGCGGTGCCGACGATCGTGTAGGCGATCAGATGGGGCAGATGGCTCGTGATCGCGAGCACCCGGTCGTGATGATCGGGGGCCATGAACTCGATCTGCGCGCCCAGCCGCCGCCAGAATTCGGCGACCCGCTCGACCGCAGCCGGCTCTGCGCCCTCGGGGGGCGTGACGATGCACCAGCGATGGTTGAACAGTGTCGCGAACCCCGCCTCGGGCCCGCTGCGTTCGGTGCCAGCGACCGGATGCGCGGGGATCACGGTCGCGCCCGGCAGCGCCTCCGCCAGCACGCGCGCGACCTCGGTCTTGCTGCTGCCGACATCGCTGACGATCGCCTCGGCGGGCAGGTCCGCGGCAAACTCCGCCGCGACCGCCGCCATCGCGCCGACGGGGACGCACAGGATCACCAGATCGGCATCGATCACCGCACTGCCCGCAGTGTCGGCGATATCGTGGCACAGCTCCAGCCGGTCCGCGGTCGCACGCACCGCGGGATCGGCGTCATAGCCGGTGAGCCGCACCGTCGGCATCGCCTGCAGCACGCCGCGCGCGATCGACGATCCGATCAGCCCCAGTCCCAGGATCGTGACGCGTGCGAACGGCAGCATCAGCCCCGCTCGACCAGCGCGCGCAACGCGGCGATCACGCCGCGCGTCTCATCCTCGGTGCCGATCGTGATACGAAGCGCGTTGGGAAGGCCCTGTCCGGGCAGCCAGCGGACGATATACCCCGCCTCCATCAGCCCGTGATAGGCCGCGTCGGCGGTCAGCTGGCCTTCGAACAGGACGAGCACGAAATTCGCTTTGGAGGGCACGCAGCGCAGGCCGGCATTGCCCATCTGAGCGACCTGCTCGACGAACCAGCCGCGCCAGCGGTCGTTGTGCGCGCGAGTCGCATCGACGAAGCCGGTATCCGCCAGCGCCGCAACCGCCGCCGCCTGGCCCGCCGTCGTGACGTTGAAGGGCGCGCGGATGCGGTGCATCGCATCGATGATCGGCGCACAGGCATAGCCCCAGCCGATCCGCTCGGCGGCCAGACCGTGGATCTTCGAGAAGGTTCGCGTGACGAGCACGTTCGCCTCGGTCATCGCCAGCGCGAGGCCGGCATCATCCTCCTCGGGGCTGAGATATTCGGCATAGGCCTGATCGAGGACGAGCAGCACCGAGCGCGGCAGGCCGGCGTGCAACCGGGCGATCTCGGCGCGCGGCGTGAAGGTGCCGGTCGGGTTGTTCGGGTTGGCGACGAACACGACGCGGGTGCGTTCGGTGACCGCGGCGAGGATCGCATCGACATCGGTCGCATAGTCGCGATCGTCGACGACGACCGGCTCGGCGCCGACGCGCCGCGTTGCGATCTCATACACTGCAAAGCCGTAGCGGACATGGATGATCTCGTCGCCGGGGCCCGCATAGGCGCCTGCGACCAGATGCAGGATCTCGTCCGATCCGGTGCCATAGATCACGCGTGCCGGATCCAGATCGTAATGCGCCGCCAGTGCCTCGCGCAGCGCGGTCGCGCTGGCGTCGGGATAGCGTTCGAGCGTGTGATCCGCGCCATCGAACGCGGCCTTTGCCGCGGGGCTCGTCCCGAGCGGGTTCTCGTTCGACGACAGCTTGATCACCGTGCGGCCATCATCGGTCGTCGAGCGACCGGGCGTGTACGGCGCGATCCCCAGGATCCAGGGCTTCGGCGTGGGTGCGGGCATGATGTTTGTCATGGCCGCGGGGCATAGCGGTCGGTGTGGCGCAGTGGCAAATGGTTGTGGTAGCGGACGCGTCATGCTCGACACGATTGATCCCGACCGGACGACCGACGCGCGCTTCGGCCTGGCGCGTCGCGTGACCTTGCCGGGACCGTTGCGGCTCGATGGCGGCGTCCTGCTGTCGCCGGTCGACATTGCCTATGAAACCTATGGCACGCTGAATGCCGACGCCTCGAACGCGGTCCTGATCTGTCATGCGCTGACCGGTGATCAGCATGTCGCCTCGACGCATCCCCGGACCGGCAAGCCCGGCTGGTGGACGCGGATGGTCGGTGAGGGGCGACCGATCGATCCCGCGCGGCATTTCATCGTCTGCGCCAATGTGCTCGGCAGCTGCATGGGCTCGTCGGGACCGGCGACGATCAACCCCGCGACCGGGCGCGCCTGGGCGATGGGATTTCCGGTCATCACGATCCGCGACATGGTTCGCGCGCAGGCGATGCTGCTCGATCATCTCGGCGTCGACGTGCTGCAGGCGGTGGTCGGCGGATCGATGGGCGGGATGCAGGCGCTGAGCTGGCCCGCGACCTTCCCCGACCGGGTCCGCGCCTGTGTCGTGATCGCATCGACCGCGCGACACACCGCGCAGAACATCGCCTTTCACGAGGTTGGCCGCCAGGCGGTGATGGCCGATCCGAACTGGCGCGGCGGCGATTATCACGATGAGTCCGCGCCGACCGCGGGGCTCGCGGTAGCGCGGATGGCAGCGCACATCACCTATTTGTCGGAAGCCGGGCTGACCGAGAAATTCGGGCGACGGCTGCAGGCGCGCGATGCCAAGTCGTTCGGCTTCGACGCCGATTTCCAGGTCGAGAGCTATCTGCGGCATCAGGGGCTCGCCTTCACGGACCGGTTCGACGCCAATTCCTATCTCTATATCACCCGCGCGATGGATTATTTCGATCTCGCGGAGGAGCATGGCGGGCTGCTCGCCAACGCCTTCCGCGCGACCAGGGCGCGCTTCTGCCTCGTCAGCTTCGACACCGACTGGCTCTATCCGACCGCGGAATCGCGCAGCATCGTCCAGGCGCTCAATGCCGCCGGCGCGCCGGTCAGCTTCGTCGAGCTCAGCAGCCCATACGGCCATGACGCGTTCCTGCTCGAGGCGCCCGAGCTCAACCGCGTCGTCGACGGATTTCTGAGGGCAGGGGCGTGAGCACCCCGACGCCGCAGGAGACCCTGCGCGCCGACCTGGGGATCATCGCGCATCACGTGGCCCGTGGGTCGCGCGTGCTCGACGTAGGATGCGGCGACGGCGCGCTGATGGCGGCGCTTCGCGACGAGCGCGGTGTCGATGCGCGCGGGCTGGAGATCGATCCGGGCAACGTTGCGGCCGCGGTAGGCCGCGGCCTGTCAGTGATCCAAGGTGACGCCGATGTCGACCTGCAGGGCTATCCCGATGCCAGCTTCGACTATGCGATCCTCAGCCAGACATTGCAGACCGCGCGCGCGCCCGATCTGGTGCTCGACCATCTGCTGCGGATCGGTCGGCGCGCCTTTGTCAGCTTTCCCAACTTCGCGCATTGGCGTGTGCGGCTGTCGCTGCTGTGGGGCGGGCGGATGCCGGTCACGCGGCAATTGCCCGAAAGCTGGTACGACACCCCCAACATCCATCACGTCACGATCGACGACTTCCGGGCGTTCCTCCGGCAGCGCGGTGTGATCGTCGAGGGCGCCTGGTTCCTGTCGGGCGACAAGCAGACGACGTCGGCCGCCGCCAACCTGCTCGCCGAGCACGCCGTATTCCTGTTGCGGGGCGAACCGGGGGCATGACCCGGGCGCTCCCCCGGTAACACAGGTTATTTGTTTCAATTCGCTACACGTTCTTGATTCAAATCAATAAACCGAAGGAACGGATAGCCCGGCCAACGGTTGCCACGACAATGACCAAGACCGCCATGATCGTTGAAGATGAAATCTTCGTCGCGCTGGATCTCGAAAGGATCCTGATCGACGCCGGATATCACGTCGTGGCGATCGCGGCGGACCGCGAAACCGCGCTCATCGCCGCGGCCGGATGCGATTTCGCCTTTGTCGACGTCAATCTGCGCGACGGTCCGACCGGTCCGTCGATTGCGGAGACGATTGCGCGCGATCACGGCGTGAAGGTCGTCTTCGTCACCGCCAATCCCAGCCAGATCGGCGATGCCGATTGCCTCGGCTATATCCGCAAGCCGTTCAACGATGCCGCGATCCTCGCCGCCGCCGAACTGGCGACCACGGGTCAGGCGCTACGCGGCGGTAGCGAACTGATCCAGATCCGACGGCGCGGGAACTGACGGGGAGACCGCGCGGTCAGCGGCAGAAGGAGGGGAGGGGGACCCCGATCTCGACGCACAGCCCCTCGGGACGCCAGTCGCGCCGCACCGTGCCGCCCAACTGGCGAACCGCACTCATTTCGATCAGCTGACTGCCGAAACCCTTATGGCTCGTCGGGTGTGCGATCGGCGGACCACCCTGCTCGCGCCAGATCAGGCGCACCATGCCTGTGGCGCCATCTTCGTCATGCCCGATCGTCAGCGCAACATGCCCATCGACAGTCGACAGCGCGCCGTATTTCGTCGCGTTCGTCGCAAGCTCGTGGAACAGCAGGGCGAGCGGGGTCGCGGAACGATCGTCGATCCGCACATCGTCGCCGATCACGACCAGACGATCCGTCCCGTCTTGCCGATAGGGTTCGAACAAATCGCCCAGCAGGCCCTTCAGACTGTCCTGCGGGGCTTCCGGACGCGACTGTGTGCTGTGCGGGCGGACGAAGTCGTGTGCACGGCCCAGCGCGGTGATGCGGTGGCGCAGGTCGGTCGCGATCCCGGCGAATTCGGGTTTGCCGCGCGCGGAAAAGGCGATGAGTCCGGCGATGACGGCGAAGATGTTCTTGATCCGGTGGCTCAGCTCCTGGCTGATCACCTCGCGCTCTTCATAGGCGAGCTTCTGCTCGTGGATGTCGGTGCAGGTCCCGAACCAGCGCGTGATCGCGCCCTGGTCGTCGCGTACCGGCAAAGCGCGGCCGAGCACCCAGCGATAGGTGCCGTCCCGGTGCCGCAACCGATATTCGATCGTATAGGGCTCGCCGCTCGCGAGCGAATGGCGCCAGATCGTCCAGGCGCGGTCCTGGTCCTCGGGATGGAACACGTCGTTCCAGCCCTCGCCATCGGTCGTGCCGGGCGTCGTGCCGGTAAACTCGTACCAGCGCGCATTGTAATAATCATGGAAGCCGTCGGGCAGCGTCGACCAGACCATCTGCGGCATCGTATCGGCCAGCGTCCGGAACCGCAGATCGCTCGCCTCGAGCGTGCGCCGCGCCCGCGCCTCGGCAAAGGCCTGTTCGCGCGCGGTCCGGCGATCGTCGAGCCGCCCCATCGCCGCCTTGGCCAGCAGCGTCAGCCCGTCGCGCTGGAACGGCGTAAGCCCCGCCCGCGAGGTCGTCGCCAGCACGCACAGCGCGCCGAGTGGTACGCCTTCGCTCGAGACCAAGGGTGCGCCCGCGTAGAATCGGACATGCGGGGCACCGGTGACGAGCGCGTTGTCCACGAACCGCGGATCGGCCTGCGCGTCGGGCACTTCCATCACGTCGTGATGGTGCATCGCATGCGCACAGAAGGACTGGCTCCGCGGCGTCTGGTGGAGATCGGTGCCGCTGCGTGAGAGGAACCGCTGATATTCCTCCTCGACCAGGCTCAGCAGCGCGATCGGCGCATCGCACAGCCGGGCTGCGAACGACACGATGTCGTCCAGCTCACCCTGCATGCGCGCGCCCGCGACATCGTAGGACGAGATGACGCGCGATCGCGCCGCCTCGTCGTACACGCTCGGCGCTACTGGAGTCGAAACGGGTGGCGTCACGATGCTTAGAACGGCACGTCGTCGTCGAGATCGTCCGAGAACCCGCCGGTCTGGCCAAAGCTGCCGCCGCGCGCGCCGCCACCGCTGCCGCCACCCGACGGCGCCGAGCGGCCACCACCGCCGCCGCCGTAACCGCCGCCGCCGCCCGACGAGCCGCCGCCAAAGTCGTTGCCGCCGGCCCAGTCGTCGCCGCCGCCGCGGCTACCACCGCCACCGCCTGCGCCGCCGCCCTGGCCGCCATTCGGGCCGTCGAGCATCGTCAGCACGCTGTTGAAGCCCTGCAGCACGATCTCGGTCGAATACTTGTCCTGGCCCTGCGCGTCCTGCCATTTGCGGGTCTGGAGCGCGCCCTCGATATAGACCTTCGAGCCCTTGCGCAGATACTTTTCCGCGACGTTGGCGAGGCCTTCGTTGAAGATGGCAACCGAATGCCATTCGGTCTTTTCCTTGCGCTCGCCCGACATCTTGTCCTTCCAGGACTCGGACGTCGCGATGCGCAGATTGACGACCTTGCCGCCGTTCTGGAACTGCTTGCTTTCGGGATCGCGGCCGAGATTGCCGACGATGATGACCTTGTTGACGCTGCCTGCCATGATGCCCCTCAGAGGCCGGCGAACACCGCCAGCCAATATGTGATTCCGGCCATGATGTAGGCGGCGGCGAACAAATAGCCAACCATGAACGCCGGCCATTTCCACCCGTTCGTCTCGCGACGCGTGACGGCGATCGTCGAGATGCACTGCGGCGCGAACACGAACCACATCAGGAAGGCGAGCGCGGTCGGCAGTGTCCAGCGGCCGCGCAGATTCTCGACCATCGCCTTGCCGCCCTGGTTGCTGTCGGGATCGTCGATCGCATAGACCGTGCCGATCGCCGCGACGGCAACCTCGCGCGCGGCCATCGCCGGGATCAGCGCGAGCACGATGTCGCGGTTGAAGCCGATCGGCGCGAACACCGGGGCGATGCCATTGGCGATCCGTCCCGCCGCCGAATAATCGACCGGCGATACCTTGCTGCCCTCGGGCGGCTTGGGGAAGCTCAGCATCACCCAGAGGATGACGGTGGAGATCAGGATGATGCCACCCGCGCGCTTCAGGAAGATCTGCGCGCGGCTCCACAGGCCGATGCCGACGTCGCGCCACTGCGGCCACTGATATTTCGGCATCTCCATCATGAAGCCCGACGACACGCCCTTGGTGACCGTCCGGCGCAGCACCAGCGCGGCGACGAACGCACCGACGATCCCCATTACGTACAGCCCGAGCATCACAAGACCCTGAAGGCCGACGAACGGCAGGACCTGCGTGTTGGGAATGAACGCGCCGATGATCAGCGTGTAGACCGGCAGCCGCGCGGAGCAGGTCATCAGCGGCGCGATCAGGATCGTCGTCAGCCGGTCCTTCTCGTCGTCGATCGTCCGCGTCGCCATGATCCCGGGGATCGCGCAGGCGAAGCTCGACAGCAGCGGGATGAACGCGCGCCCCGACAGCCCGACGCTCGCCATCACGCGGTCCATCAGGAACGCCGCGCGGACCATGTAGCCGCTCGCCTCGAGCACGAGGATGAACAGGAACAGGATCAGGATCTGCGGCAGGAAGACGATGACCGCGCCCACGCCCTTGATCACCCCGTCGACCAGCAGCGACCGGAGCAGCGAATCGGGAAGCTCCGACGTGATGAACGCCTGCAGCGCCGTGAAGCCGCCGTCGATCAGGTCCATGAACGGCTGCGCCCAGCTGAACACCGCCTGGAACATCAGGAACATGATCGCCAGCAGCAGCACCGGTCCGGCGATGGGATGCAGCGCGACCCCGTCGAGCATGTGCGTCCAGCGCCGCACCGGCGTCTCGGACAGCGTGGCGGCCGTCGCAATGTCGCGCGCGCGCCGTTGCAGCGTGACGATGTCGTCCTGCACGCTGCCGTCCGACTTGCGCAGCCGGATCGGACCGTTGACGACGGTCTGCGTCAGGATCGCACGCAGCGCGTCGAGCCCGCGTTTGCGGACCGCGACGGTCGGGATCACCGGTACGCCGAGTTCGCGCGAAAGCACCACTGCGTCGAGTTTCAACCCGTCGCGTTCGGCAAGGTCGACCATGTTGAGCGCCACCACGACGGGCAGGCCGAGCGCGATCAGCTGGAGCGTGAAGCGCAGGTGATTGTCGAGATTGGCGGCATCGACGACCACGACCAGCGCGTCGGGCAGGCGTTCGCCGTCCTGCGTGCCGGTGACAACGTCGCGCGTGACGCGCTCGTCGGGGGAGGAGGGCTCGAGGCTGTAGGCGCCCGGCAGGTCGACCAGCTCGACCGGGCGGCCGTCGTCGAGCGTCAGCCGTCCGGCCTTGCGCTCGACCGTCACGCCTGGATAATTGCCGACCTTCTGCCGCGCACCCGTGAGCGCATTGAACAGCGCGCTCTTGCCGGCATTGGGATTGCCGACCAGCGCGACCAGCGGTGCTGCGTTCATAATGTCAGGCTGATTATTCTGCGGCGGCTGGCGTGGGTGATACGCGAATCGCACCTGCGACCGCACGCCGCAATGCGACGGTCATCCGGCCGATCCGGCAGGCGATCGGACCCTGGCCCAGCGTCGCGCGGTGAAGAACCTCGACATCGACACCCTCGTCAAAGCCGAGTTCGCGCAACCGGCGTGCCTCCGGGCCCGCCAGTCGGGCCCAGTCGATCGCAGCGACGATGCCATGCTGCTTGCGGGGCAGCGTTTCGAGACTGACGGAACGATCGGGGCGAGTGTCCATGATGCGACTGATTATCAGTAACGGATCGCCAAGGGAAGCCCCGGCACGCGCGCTTGACGCAGATTGCGTGCATTCCATCGCCGCGTGACGGCGCGCCGCGGCAGGCTCATGCCACCGGATAACGCAAGCGCCCGACGAACCGCGACAGGCTGAAGCCATGCTCTGTCCGCTTGAGAAAGCCTGACTTTGCGGTTTCGAACCGCATGATGCCGTCGATCCGCCGGCTGAGGAACGCGCGCGTCTCGGCAAACCCCTCACTGTCGTCGTCGAGGAAGACCGTGACCGTCGCGGCATAGACGCCGAGCAGGATCGTCCGCTTGGTATAATGATTATAATCGGTCGCGACGTCGCCCGCGGCGCGCCAGATCGTGTCGACCGTCCGCCAGCCGAGCCGCCCAGCCTTGGTCAGATTCTGCGGCAGGGCGAGGATCGCCAGCGCGCGGCGCAGCGATTCGCGGTCGGCGGCGGTCGCCTGCAGCCGGGCCTCGACCAGCGCGGCGATCCGGGCGCGGATCTTCATCGCCGACAACCGTTCGGGCGGCAGGCTTGCGAGCATCGCGACGTCGATATCGGCGAACCAGGCGTCGATCATGTCGACCGGTCCCTCTTCGAAGGCGAGCGCGGCGACGTCGCGGTCGATCCCCGCCGCGTCCGCCGCCATGTCGCGCGCCGCGTCGCTCCACCCGTCGAACGCCGCATTGGCGGCGATGCCGGGGGCGAGCAGCGAGCGGATTTCGTCGAGCGTGAGGTCTTGGGTCATACCGTCTCCTGCCGTCCAAGATCAGCCGTGTCGAGCGCCTCTTCAATAGGGGGGCGATCCGCCGGCGTCCGGCGGACCAGCACCAGCGCGATCGCGACCATGACGACGCCGACCAGATCGGGCAGGCCGAGCCGCTCGCCATAGACCAGCCAGCCGACCGTCCCTGCGACGACCGGCTGGATCAGCAGCGCGATGCCGATCACCAGCGGCGAAAACCGCCCGAGCGCATAGATCATCAATCCCTGCCCCAGCACCTGGCTGCACAGCGCGAGCCCGATCAGCGGCCCCCACTGCGCCGGCACGATCCGCTCGCCCATCGCCAGCGCGAACACCAGCAGCGGCACGATGCCCGCCAGGGTCGACAGCACCAGCGCGGACAAGGGGGCAAGCGTCGTCCGCGCGCGCGCCATCAGGATGAAATACACCGTGTAGAGCAGCCCCGCGAGGATGCAGAGCAGGTCACCCGCCAAATTCTTTGCGTCGAGCTGATAGGAGCGCCCGAGCAGCAGCGCCGCACCTGCCGCCGCCAGCATCAGCGCCCAGCCCTGCGTCCGCGTCGGCCAGGTCCGCGCGACGAGAAACCCGTAGATCGGGAACATCAGTGTAGCCGCATTGCCGAACAGCGTCGCATTGGCGAGCGTGGTGCGCAGGATGCCGAGATGCCAGCTGCCGAGATCCGCGGCAAAGCACACGCCGCCCGCGATCAGCCCGATCCAGACGCCGCGGCCGAGCCGCGTCGGTCGCGCGCCCTGCTGCGCTGCGAGCAGGACGAGAAACGGCACCGCCAGCGTCAGCCGCCAGAATCCTGCCGCGACCGGTCCGACCTCGGTCGCGCGGACGAACCACGGCCCGAATGCGAGCGCGACGTTGGCGATCAGCAGCGCGCCGAACGCGAGCGTGCCGGGGGCACCGGTCGTCGTCGCCGTCGGCGTTTCGGGCACGCTAGATATTCTTTGCGGGGCGGGGCGATGCATGCCGCGCTGTAGCGTCCTATCTTGCCCCCGTCAGGCATTAAGGAGCCCCCATGCCAAGCCTTTTCGATCCCATCACGCTCGGCGCCGTCGAAGCGCCCAACCGCATCCTCATGGCGCCGCTCACCCGCGGGCGTTCGGACAAGGACGCCGTCCCGTCCGACCTCATGATCGACTATTACACGCAGCGCGCCAGCGCCGGCCTGATCATATCGGAAGCCACCGGCATCAGCCGCGAAGGCCTGGGCTGGCCATTCGCGCCGGGCTTGTGGACGCAAGCGCAGGTCGAGGCGTGGAAGCCCGTTACCGCAGCGGTGCACGCCGCCGGTGGCCGCATCATCGCGCAGCTCTGGCACATGGGACGCCAGGTCCATTCGTCGGTGATCGGCGGCCAGCCCGTTTCGTCGTCCGCGACCGCGACCGAAGGCCAGGCGCACACGTTCGAGGGCAAGAAGGATTTCGAGGTCGCGCGTCCGCTCGAGCTGAACGAGATCCCGCGGCTGCTGAACGACTATGAGCTCGCGACGAAGAACGCGCTCGAGGCCGGGTTTGACGGCGTCCAGATCCACGCCGCGAACGGCTATCTGATCGACCAGTTCCTGCGCGACAACGCGAACAGCCGCACCGATGACTATGGTGGCAGCATCGAGAACCGCATCCGCCTGCTTCGCGAAGTCACCGAGCGTGTGATCTCGGTCGCCGGCGCCGATCGCACCAGTGTCCGCCTCTCGCCCAATGGCGATTCGCAGGGCGTCGACGACAGCAACCCCGAGCCGCTGTTCACCGCCGCCGCCAAGGCGCTGTCCGATCTCGGCATCGCCTTCCTCGAGCTGCGCGAGCCGGGTCCCGACGGCACCTTCGGCAAGACCGACGTGCCAAAGCTCAGCCCGGCAATCCGCAAGGTCTTCAAGGGCGTGCTGGTCGTGAACTCGGATTACGACACGCTCGAAAAGGCGCAGGCCGAGCTCGACAAGGGCGATGCCGATGCGATCAGCTTCGGCCGGACGTTCATCGCGAACCCCGATCTGCCCGAGCGCCTGCGCACCGGCGCACCGCTGGCGCAGGATAACCCGAAGACCTGGTATAGCCAGGGCCCAGAGGGCTATATCGACTATCCGGCGCTGGAAACCGTGCCCGCCTAAGCCGACCGCCTGATTGTCACCGGTGACGCCATCGCATAGCAGCGCGGCTTTCGCGTCGTGCGCGGCGCACCGGTGACGACAGGACATAACATGACCGACGGCTGGGGCCCGCCGAAATCGCCCCCCAAATCCAGCCCCGCATCGGCCTGGCCGCTGAACGACCGCGGCCCCGGCCCGTTGCTGCCCGGCACCGCGGATCGCGCCGCCCGCCGTGCCGAAGAGCGCGCCCGCGAGCGGGAACAGCGCGCGCAGGACCGCCTCGCCGCGACCGATCAGCGCGCCGAAGCGCGGGCCGCGCAACGCGATGCGCTCTCGCAGGACCGTGAACGTGCGCGCGAAGCCCGCCGGGTCGAGGAAGCGCAGCGGATCCGCGCGCGCCTCGACGCGCCGCCTGCCAATGACGAGGAAGCGCTCAAGATCGCCAAGCGCCGCCGCTCGGGCGCGCGTGCGCGCAGCGGCGAGGAGACGAAAACCGAACGCGACACCCGCGGCTATACGACGATCGTCGACCCCGCCCGCATCCGCTCGCTCGCCGCCCGCGGCGCGTCGATAGCCGCGCTGGCCGCCGCGTTCGGAATTACTGCCGAAGAGGTCGACGCCGCCCTGCGCGACACTCCCGGGGAATGACCAGGGCGATCGTGCGTGGATGAGGGCGGACGTCCGAACGCCCAGGCATCCTACGCGACGAAGCGGTCCTTCAGCGCCAGCATCGCGAGCGCCGCCTTGGCCGCGCCGCCGCCCTTGTCGCCCTCGGTCGGGCGCGCACGCGTGAGCGCCTGCGCCTCGTTCTCGGTCGTCAGGATGCCGTTGCCGATCGGCAGGCCGTCCATCGTCAGCGCCATGATCCCGCGCGCGCTCTCGCCCGCGACGATCTCGAAATGATAGGTCTCGCCGCGGATCACGACGCCCAGCGCGACATAGCCGTCATAGGTCTCGCTCTCGGCCGCCAGCGCGATCGCGCCGGGGACTTCGAGCGCGCCGGGGACGGTGATCGTCTCGTGGCTGTGCCCCGCCGCCTCGATCGCCGCGCGCGCGCCCTCGATCAGCAGGTCGTTCAGATGGTCGTAGAACCGCGCTTCGACGATCAGGATATGCGCCATCAGTTGGGAGCCTTTTCGGTGTCGAGGGGAGCGATCGGGCGTTCGCCGACGATCGACAGGCCATAGCCGTCGAGCCCCACCAGCGTGTGGTGCGTGTTGGTGATCAGCACCATGTCATGGACGCCGAGCTCGGTCAGGATCATCGCGCCGACGCCGTAGTCGCGCAGCTCTTCCATGTCCGGGGTGATCTCCGCGCCTGCCTTCTTCAGCACGGCAGAGGTGAACGCGTTGCCGCGCGGCCGGTTGATGACGACGATCACGCCCGCGCCCTCGTCGGCGATCATCTGCATCGACCGCGCGAGGATCCGGCCGCGATCGCCCGATTCGCCGAAGATGTCGGCGAAGGGCGACAGCGCATGCATGCGGACGAGCGTCGGCTTGGCGGGGTCGATCCGGCCCTTGACCAGCGCGACCTGCTCGGTGCCCGTCGCCTTGTTCCAGAAGGTCAGCGCGGTCCAGTCGCCGCCCCATTCGGACGTGAACCTGGCCTCGGCGCGCTTCTCGACCAGATGGTCGTAGCGGCGGCGATAGGCGATCAGGTCGCGGATCGTGCCGATCTTGATATTGTGGAACTGCGCGAAGGTGACGAGGTCGTCCATCCGCGCCATCGTCCCGTCCTCGTTCATGATCTCGCAGATCACGCCCGAGGGATTCAGCCCGGCGAGCCGCGCGACGTCGACCGCCGCCTCGGTATGGCCGGCGCGGATCAGCACGCCGCCATCGCGCGCGACCAGCGGGAAGACATGGCCGGGGGTGACGATGTCCGCCTTCTGCTTGGTCGCATCGATCGCCACCGCGATCGTCCGCGCGCGATCCGCCGCCGAGATGCCCGTCGTCACGCCTTCGAGCGCCTCGATCGACACAGTGAACGCGGTTTCGTGCCTTGTGCCGTTGTTGCGGCTCATCAACTCGAGTCCGAGCTCTTCGGTCCGCGTCTTAGTCAGCGCGAGACAGATCAGGCCGCGACCGAACTTCGCCATGAAGTTGATCTTCTCGGGCGTCGCCATCTGCGCGGGAATGACCAGGTCGCCCTCGTTCTCGCGGTCCTCGTCATCGACCAGGATGAACATCCGGCCGTTGCGCGCCTCGTCGATGATCTCTTCGGGGCTCGACAGATATCCATGCTTCAGGCGCCCGAGTTCGGCGCTGCGTTCAGCTGGCATTGACACGGTAATGCTCCATCCGTTGGAGATAGCGGGCAAGGACGTCGATCTCGATATTGACCGTCCGGTCGGTCTCGATCGTCCCGAGCGTGGTGACGCCCCAGGTATGCGGGATGATGTTCAGCCCAAACTCGACCGCCTTCTGCCCATCAGGGCCGTCGACGTCGCGGACGGTGTTGACGGTCAGCGACACGCCGTCGATCGTGACCGATCCCTTGGCGGCGATGAACGGCGCGATGTCCGCGCCGGCGCGGACGGTGACGCGGTGCGAGCCGCCTTCCTCGACCACCGACACCACCGTGCCGAGCCCGTCGACATGGCCGGTGACGATATGCCCGCCCAGTTCCTCGCCGAGCTTCATCGCGCGTTCGAGGTTCAGCGGGCGACCTTGCGTCCACTGATCGCGCGCGGTGCGGCTGATCGTCTCGCCCGACACGTCGACCGCGAACCAGTGCGGTCCGTCGCCGCCCGCGGACTTGTCGACCACGGTCAGGCAGACGCCCGAACACGCGATCGACGCACCCAGGTCGATCGTGGCGGGATCATAGGCGGTCGCGATGACCACGCGCGTGTCGCCCTGCTGCGCCACGCTGGTGATTGTGCCGATGTCGGTGACGATTCCGGTAAACATTATCCCTCGTTTCGCTCGCGCTCGTAGACCTCGACTCGGTCGCTGCCAAGTTGCCGTGAATCGACGATCGACCAGCGGCCATGCGCGCTGGAAAGATTGCCGAGACCAATATTGCCAATGGAATGCCGGCCGTTCCCGATCAGGATCGGCGCGCGGTACAGCAGCAGCCGGTCGACCAGATCCGCGGCAAGGAACGCCGACGCTACGGCCGCGCCGCCCTCGACCAGCAGATGGTCGCCGGGCAGGGCCGCAATATCCTGCGGATCGGCGATGACGTGCCACCCCGCGTCCGCATCGGGCGCCGTCCGCGACAGCAGCACGCGGCGCGGTGCCCGCGATTCAAGTCCCGCAAGCCGCACGTCGAGTCGCGGCGCATCTGCCTCGAACGTCCCGCGCCCGACCAAAATCGACTCGTGCCGGCTCCGTTCGAGATGCGCATGCGCGCGCGCCTGTGGCCCGGTGATCCAGCGGCTCGACCCGTCCGCCATCGCGATACAGCCGTCGAGCGAGGTCGCGAGCTTCAGCGTGACATGCGGCCGACCGCGAGCGAGTCGCGTCAGGAACCCCGCCATCGACCGTCGCGCCTCGGCGGCACGCACGCCCGTCTCGACGCGGATCCCGGCGTCGCGCAACCGCGCGAACCCGCGCCCCGCCGTCCGCGGATCGGGATCCTCCAGCGCCGCGACGACCCGCGCCACGCCGGCCGCGATCAGCAGATCGCTGCACGCCGGCCCGCGCGGTGATTCATGCGCGCAGGGTTCGAGCGTCACATAGGCCGTGGCTCCCCGCGCCTTAACGCCCGCCTGCGCCAGTGCCATCGCCTCGGCATGCGGCCGACCGCCTGCTTGCGTCCAGCCGCGCCCAACGACACGTCCGTCCGCGACGATCACGCAGCCGACACAAGGGTTGGGTGCCGTCCGCCCACGTCCCCGCGCAGCTAGCGCCAGCGCTGCCCCGACAAACCGGCCGGATTCGATGGTCAGATCCCCAGCGCCTTCAGCTTGTCGTCCATCCGCTTGAACGACGCGCGGGTTTCCTCCTCGCGCTTCTTCTGCTCAGCCAGGCGCGCGGCCTTGATCGGCGCGTCGATCTTCTGCTGGGCGACGATCTGCGCATCGGTGCGATCCGCGGGCCATTGCTCGACATAGACGATGTTCGGCCGATACTCGCGCTCGGCATAGCTGTCCTTCGAGAAGGCATAGATCAGGAAGCCCGTGACGAGCATCGCCAGCGCGAGAAAACCAAGCTCGTACGGCTGCCGGCCCCGGAGGAACAGGCGGAGGTCGCGATAGGCGCGGACCGGCGAGAAACGACTGAAAGAGCCCATCGCGCAAAGATAGGCATGCAGACCCCCCAAGGCCAGTACCTTGGGCGACGGCCCGGGGGGCCGTCCTGCATGCCATCCTTGCGGCGGGCCGATGCCCGTGGTTCAGTTTTCCAGCACGAACGACAGGTTCATCGTCTTCCACGCCTCGACCGCGACCCCGTCGCGCGTCGCCGGCCTGAACCGCCACTTCGTCAGCGCCCGGTCCAGCGTCGCGCGATAAAAGGCGTCGCTGGTGGCGGTGACCCGCTCGACCTGTTTCACGCGCCCGTCCGCGCCGATCAGCACGCGCAGGATGACTCTCCCTTCGCGCCCGGCCCGGCGTTCCTCGGACGGATAGCCCGGCTGGAAATCCGCGGCATAGCGCGGGTCGATGCCCGGCTGGACGAACAGGGGCGACGGCTTGGGCGGGTCGACCACTACGCTGCCTGTGCCCGTGCCGACGACGTCGATTGGCGGGGTGAAGGGCAGGGGGTCCGGCACGACCTGGAACCCTTCGGTGGCCGGCGTCGGCACCTGCCGGACCGGTGCATCGGGCCGCGGCGCGGGGCGCGGCTGCTGGCGGACCAGCGGATCGGCGGGCGGCACCGGCGTGGGCGGCGGCGGGGTGTGCGGAATATAGATTGTGAGCGGCGGGTCGGGGGGCGTGAACGGCACCAGTTCCGGTGCTGCAAAGAACAACGCTCCGATCACCACGCCGTTGATCGCCAGCGCGACGCCCAGGCTTCCGGGGTTCAATCCGCCCGTCCGGCTCATTCTGTTCGCGTACATCCGTCCGTCTCCTTCGCATCTCCTCGAGGGTGGCGGCGCAATCAATACCGCCGAATGAAATGGTACATCATTACATGCGCCGCGCAAGCGCGATCCGAGTCGTTTTGCACGTGGTCGGATCAGCAACGGTCGGCGGGGTTCAGCCCGCCCGGCCAAGCCTCAGCCGGCGCGGGCGGCTGCCAATCGCGCCAGTGCCCGCTCACGCCCGATCAGCGGCAGCAGCGCGGCCATGTCGGGCCCGTGATCGCGCCCGGTCAGCGCTCGGCGCAGCGGCAGGAACAGCGCCTTCCCCTTGCGCCCGGTCTCCGCCTTCAACCGGCTCGTCAGCACGTGCCAAGGGTCACTTGCCCAGTCGATTGCCGCCGCGGCCGCCAGCGCCTGGTCGAGATACGCCGCATCCTCGTCCCCGCCGACGGGTTCGACCGCGACCGGCCCCTCGATCACCTGCCACCAGTCGGCGGCATCGGCGAGCGTCACCAGGTTCGGGCGCACCGCCTCCCATGCGGCCTCGCCCATCCCCGCGGGCAGGCGGTCGGCGACGTCGGCAAAGGGCAGCGCATGCAGGATCCGCGCATTCAGCTGCGCCAGCTCCCCCTCGTCGAAGCGCGCCGGCGCGCGGCCAAACCGGGCGAAGTCGAACGTCGCGATCAGCGGCGCGGCGTCGGCGATCGGCTCGACCGGATCGCTCGTCCCGATCCGCGCGAGCAGCGCACGCACCGCCTGTGGCTCGATCCCGACGTCCCGGAAATGATCCGCGCCGAGCGAGCCCAGCCGCTTGGACAATTTCCCTTCCGCGCCGGTCAGCAGCGCCTCGTGCGCAAACTGCGGTGCGGGCGCGCCGAGTGCTGCGAACATCTGCAGCTGAAGCGCGGTGTTCGACACATGATCCTCGCCGCGCACGACATGAGTCACGCCCATATCGGCATCGTCGATCGCCGACGGCAGCATGTACAGCCACGACCCGTCCGCGCGCCGGATCACCGGGTCGCTCATCGTCCGCGCCTCGAAATGCTGCTCGCCGCGGATCAGGTCGGTCCAGGCGATCGGCGTGTCGTGATCGAGCTTGAACCGCCAGTGCGGTGCCACCCCGTCGCGCTCGTACGCCGCGCGCTGCGCGTCGGTGAGCGCCAGCGCCGCGCGATCATAGATCGGCGGCAATCCGCGCCCCGCCTGAATCTTGCGCTTCAGGTCGAGCTCCTGCGCGCTCTCATACGCCGGATAGATATGCCCGCTCTCGACCAGCGCCGCGAACCGCGCCTCGTACAGCGCGAACCGCGCTGACTGGCGTTCCTCGCCATCGGGCGTCATCCCCAGCCAGTCGAGATCGCCGCGGATCGCGTCGACGAACCGTTCCTCGCTGCGCGCCGCATCGGTGTCGTCGATCCGCAGCAGGAAGCGTCCGCCTTGCGCGCGCGCAAACATCCAGTTGTGGAGCGCGGTACGGATGTTGCCGACGTGCAGCCGGCCGGTGGGCGAGGGGGCGAAACGGGTTATGACGGTCATGCCCTGCGCTGTACGAAGCGGCGCGCCCCCCGGCAAACCCCTTCGCCCCTTTCCCCATTGGAACACCGGGACTAAGGGGCGTGCGACTGGGCGTGGAGCGATTTTGATGAAACTGATGACCGGCAATTCCAACCTGCCTCTGGCGCAGGAGATCGCCGCCTATCTCGAAATCCCGCTGACCGATGTCAGCGTCCGCCGCTTCGCCGACGAGGAAGTGTTCGTCGAGATCAACGAGAATGTCCGCGGCGAGGACGTGTTCGTGATCCAGTCGACTGGCTTTCCGGCGAACGACAACCTCATGGAATTGCTCATCATGATCGACGCGTTGAAGCGCGCGTCGGCACGCCGCATCACCGCGGTCATCCCCTATATGGGTTATGCCCGCCAGGACCGGAAACCCGGCCCGCGTACGCCGATCTCGGCCAAGCTCGTCGCCAATCTCATCACCGTCGCGGGCGCCAACCGCGTCCTCTCGGTCGATCTCCATGCCGGGCAGATCCAGGGCTTCTTCGATATCCCGACCGACAATCTCTATGCGGCGCCGGTCATGTCCGCGGATATCCTTGCGCGGTTCAAGGGCAAGAACCTGATGGTTGTCTCCCCCGATGTCGGCGGCGTTGTGCGTGCGCGCGTGCTCGCCAAGCGGCTCAACAACGCGCCACTCGCGATCGTCGACAAGCGTCGCGAGCGCGCAGGCGAATCGGAGGTGATGAACATCATCGGTGAGGTCGAGGGCCGCTTCTGCATCCTGGTCGACGACATCGTCGATTCGGCAGGCACGCTGTGCAATGCGGCGGCCGCGCTGATGGAGGCGGGCGCCGAGGGCGTCGTCGCCTATGTCACGCACGGCGTGCTGTCGGGCGGCGCGGTCGCGCGGGTCGAGGGCTCCGAACTGCGCGAGCTCGTCATCACCGATTCGATCGGCAATCACGACGTGATCAAGGGCGCGCATGGCAAGATCCGCCACTTGCAGATCGCACCGCTACTCGGCGAGGCGATCAAGCGGATCGCGGATGAAACCAGCGTCTCAAGCCTGTTCGACTGACGCGCCGCTGTCGGATCGTGGTGCGGTCGCCGGGTTACCGCTGCGACAGCGCCACGATGTGATCGAACACCGCGGGGTGCAGCGGCTTGGCGAAGGCGCAGCCATATTTGAACTTGTCGCGCCACGCGACCACCGCCTCGAGCGCGGCGAGGCCGGGCAATGTCAGCCACACGACCGTCCCCGGCCAGAGCGTGAAGCTGGTCTCGGCCCGGAACCCCGACAGTGAGAGGTCGGTCACTTCGATCTCGAACCGCGTCTGGCCGCGGTCGCGCAGGTGCGCACGCATCCTGACGGATTTGCGCAACGCCCGGCGCAACTCTCCACCGGGCTCTTCACCGGTCCGAGTCTCAGGCGAGTCGTAGGCGGGGTCTGTCATGGTTCAACTCTGGCACGGAAAGGGTTACTTTTCCGCAAATGTTTGTGATCCGGCAGGCGTTTCGATCCGCTGCGGCGCGCATCCACGAAATGGCCAAAAATCAGCGATCGCCGCGCCCTATTGCGAACGAGACGCAAGTGCAAATGCCTTAAGGGTGGATTTGCGGCGCGCCCTGTGCTTTACGCGCTGGCAATTCCCGAGTTTCCCAAAAATTGCGTGGAGCCTTCCCGATGAACATCCATGAATACCAGGCCAAGGAACTGCTGGCCAAGTTCGGCGTCCCCGTCCCCGCCGGTTTCGCGGCGCTGACCGTCGAGGAAGCCGTCGAGGCCTCGAAGAAGCTCCCCGGACCGCTCTACGTCGTCAAGGCGCAGATTCACGCCGGCGGCCGCGGCAAGGGCAAGTTCGTCGAGCTCGGCCCCGACGCCAAGGGCGGCGTCCGTCTCGCCAAGACCGAAGACGAGGTTCGCGCGGCCGCAACCGACATGCTCGGCAACACGCTCGTCACCATCCAGACGGGTGACGCGGGCAAGCAGGTCAATCGCCTGTACGTCACCGACGGCGTCGACATCGACAAGGAATTCTACCTCGCGCTGACGCTCAACCGCACCACCGGCCGGGTGATGATGGTGGCCTCGACCGAAGGCGGCATGGACATCGAAGCGGTCGCGCACGACACGCCCGAGAAGATCCAGTCGATCGACATCGACCAGGCGACCGGCTTCATGCCGCATCACGGCCGCGCCGTTGCCGCAGCACTTCAGCTGACCGGCGATCTCGCCAAGCAGGCCGCGAACACCGCGTCGAAGCTGTATGACGCGTTCATGGGCACCGATGCCGAGCAGATCGAGATCAACCCGCTCGCAGTCACCAATGACGGCAAGCTGATGGTGCTCGACGCGAAGGTCGCATTCGACGGCAACGCGCTGTTCCGCCACAAGGACCTGCTGCAGTTGCGCGACGAGACCGAGGAAGATCCCGCCGAGCTCGAGGCGTCGAAGTACGACCTCGCCTATATCAAGCTCGACGGCGACATCGGCTGCATGGTCAACGGCGCAGGCCTCGCCATGGCGACGATGGACATCATCAAGCTCAACGGCATGTTCCCGGCCAACTTCCTCGACGTCGGCGGCGGCGCCAACAAGGAGAAGGTGACCGCGGCGTTCAAGATCATCCTCGCGGATCCGAACGTGAAGGGCATCCTCGTCAACATCTTCGGCGGCATCATGAAGTGCGACATCATCGCCGACGGCATCGTCGCGGCGGCGAAGGAAGTGAACCTGTCGGTCCCGCTGGTCGTCCGCCTCGAGGGCACGAATGTCGAGAAGGGCAAGGAGATCCTCGCGAACTCCGGCTTGGCGATCGTCCCCGCGAACGACCTTGGCGACGCCGCCAAGAAGATCGTCGCAGAGGTGCAGAAGGTCGCGGCGTAACCGCTGTCGGCCTCGCATACTGACTTCGCGAAAAACGGGGCTCGGACGGAAACGTCCGGGCCCTTTTTCGTTGGTATCGCAGCCGGTCCGACGGGGCGGTCGTCGTGACGCTACGGTATCCGATGTTTCCGTACCGCACTTGCGAAAACGACGCGAAACCGCCATCTGTCGCACCAACGCAGCCGGTAACCGGCGGGCGAAACGAACATATTCACCTTGGAAGGAATCCTGATGAAGGTGCTGGTGCCGGTCAAGCGTGTGCTTGACTACAACGTGAAGCCTCGCGTGAAGGCGGACGGAACGGGCGTCGATCTGGCGAACGTCAAGATGAGCATGAACCCGTTCGACGAGATCGCGGTCGAAGAAGCGATCCGCCTGAAGGACAAGGGCGTGACCGAGATCGTCGTCGTCTCGATCGGCGAGCAGAAGAGCCAGGAAACGCTGCGCACCGCGCTCGCCATGGGTGCCGACCGCGCGATCCTCGTCCTCAGCGAGACCAAGGTCGAGCCATTGGGCGTCGCGAAGATCCTCGCCAAGATCGTCGAGGAAGAACAGCCCGACCTCGTCATCCTCGGCAAGCAGGCGATCGACGACGACAACAACCAGACCGGGCAGATGCTCGCCGGCCTCCTCAACTGGGGCCAGGGCACGTTCGCGTCGAAGGTCGAGATCGCCGACGGCTCGGTCCATGTGACGCGCGAAGTCGATGGCGGTGCGGAGACGGACACGCTCAAGCTGCCCGCGATCATCACCACCGATCTTCGCCTCAACGAGCCGCGCTATGCGTCGCTGCCGAACATCATGAAGGCCAAGTCGAAGCCGATGGCGACCAAGGCGCCGGCCGACTTCGGTGTCGACGTGACGCCGCGGCTGACCACGCTGAAGGTCGTTGAGCCCGCCAAGCGCTCGGCGGGGATCAAGGTCGCTGACGTCGATGAGCTCGTCGGCAAACTCAAGACGATGGGAGTCGCAAAGTGAAGACGCTCGTTTGGGTCGAACATGACGGTCAGGTCGTCAAGGACGCCACGCTTTCCGCGGTCACTGCCGCGAGCAAGCTCGGCGAAGTCCATCTGCTGGTCGCAGGGCAGGGGGTCGACGCCGTCGCCGCCGCCGCTGCGAAGATCGCCGGCGTCGGCAAGGTGCACGTCGCCGATGACGCGGCGTTCGCGCACGCGCTCGCCGAAAACGTCGCGCCACTGATCGTCGAGCTAATGGGGCATCACGACGCGTTCGTCGCGCCGTCCACCACGCACGGCAAGAATATCGCGCCGCGCGTCGCCGCGCTGCTCGACGTCATGCAGATCAGCGACATCCTCTCGGTCGAGAGCGACGACACGTTCACGCGCCCGATCTATGCGGGCAACGCGATCGCCACCGTCCAGTCGTCGGACGCGAAGAAGGTCATCACCGTCCGTGGCACCGCGTTCGAGAAGGCCGCGACCGAAGGCGGCTCGGGCGAGATCGAGGCGGTCGCCTCGACCGGCGACAAGGGTCTGTCGACCTTTGCCGGCGCGGAGATCGCCAAGAACGAGCGTCCCGAGCTGACCAGCGCGAAGGTCATCGTTTCGGGCGGCCGTGCGCTGGCCTCGAGCGACCAGTTCCACGCGCTGATCGATCCGCTCGCGGACAAGCTTGGCGCGGGCGTCGGTGCAAGCCGCGCCGCGGTCGATGCGGGCTATGCCCCGAACGACTATCAGGTCGGCCAGACGGGCAAGATCGTCGCCCCCGAAGTCTATGTCGCAGTCGGCATCTCGGGCGCGATCCAGCATCTCGCGGGCATGAAGGATTCGAAGACGATCATCGCGATCAACAAGGACGAGGACGCGCCGATCTTCCAGGTCGCGGACATCGGCCTGGTCGGCGATCTGTTCAAGATCGTCCCCGAACTCACCGAAAAGCTCTGACCCCGCAAAGCCTCCCCCGCCAGGGGGAGGTGGCAGGCATAGCCTCGCGGAGGGGGAGGATAGACGGACCCATGTTGCCCGTCCTCTTCCCCCACCCGCCAAACCCCCGGACAGCGCCGCGGCGCGAACGCTTGCCGCCCCGCGCCATCCTCCCCAGATATCAGTCATGTACGGCGTCCAACCCCATCCGCGCGACCGGATCCTGTCCGCCGCCGGCGCCGCTGCCCTGTGTGCAGCATTGGGCTATGCGCTGATCCTCGGCCTCGGCGTCAGCCTCCCGTCGGCGATCCCCGACGCGCTCAAGACCTTCGCGGTCGGCCCGCCGCCCCCGCCGCCGCCACTCGAAAAAGTCGTGCCCCGCCCGGCGAAGAGCCACCGGCCCGAAGGCGCCGCATCACCCGCCAATCTCCGGTCGAAGGCGACCGAGCTCGTCGCCCCGATCCTGATCGTCCCGCCCGTCATCCCGCCGCCGATCGTCGCTGCGCTCAAGCCCGGCGTCGGCAGTGCAGCGACGACCGGCGCCGCCCCGGTCCCGGGCCCCGGCACCGGCGCGGGCGGTGAGGGCGACGGTACCGGCAGCGGCCGCTATGGCGACGGCGACGGCGATGGCGGTGACGAGAGCCCGCCGCGGCTGTTGAAGGGGCGGTTCCGGAACAGGGACTTCCCCAATGCGGAGGCGATCATCGGCGCGGGCGGCGTGGTCGGTGTCCGCTACACCGTCGAGACGAACGGCCGCGTCACCGGGTGCAGCATCACCCGTTCGAGCGGCAATGCGGTGCTCGACGCGACCACCTGCCGGCTGATCGAACTGCGCTATCGCTACCGGCCCTGGCTCGACGCCGCGGGGCGCCCGGTCCGCTCGACCGTCGTCCACAATCAGGAATGGGTCAACGAACTCGGCCCCCCCGAGGACGACGACTGATCCCCTTGCCGCCGTGCGATGCGGCGGGCACGATGGCGCGGCATGATCACGGCCCTGCTCCTGATCGCCGCGCAGGCAAGCGCGGCGCCCGTCGCCCCCGACCCCCGCATAGCCGCGCGTGTCGACCGGGTGCTCGGGAAGACCCCGGTGATCGACGGCCATAACGACCTCGCCTGGGAAATCCGTGACGTGCACGGCGCGAAGGTCGAATCGCTCGATCTCGCCAAGGACACGCGCCCGCTCCAGACGGACATTCCTCGCCTGCGCAAGGGCCGCGTCGGCGCGCAATTCTGGTCGGTGTGGATCCCCGCAGATATGACCGGCCCGCGCGCGGTCGAGATGACGCTCGAACAGATCGACATCGTCCACCGGTTCGTCGCCGCCAATCCCGCCGCGCTCGAACGCGCGACCAGCGCCGCTGATATCCGTCGGATCGAGAAGGCGGGGCGGATCGCGTCGCTGATCGGCGTCGAGGGCGGGCACCAGATCGACGGCCGCCTCTCCGTGCTGCGCCAGTACCGCGCGCTCGGCGTCGGTTACATGACGCTGACGCACGGCAAGAGCCTGAACTGGGCGGACAGTTCGACCGATGCGCCGTGGGCGAACGGGCTCAACGATTTCGGCCGCGCGGTCATCGCCGAGATGAACCGGATCGGCATGATCGTCGATGTCAGCCACGTCTCCGACGCGACGATGCGCGCAGTCCTCGCCGTCGCCAGGGCGCCGGTGATGGCCTCGCATTCCAGCGCCCGCGCGCTGACCGACGCACCGCGCGACATTCCCGACGACCTGCTCGCCGCAATCGGCGCGAACGGCGGGATCGTCATGGTCAATTTCTATCCGGCCTTCGTCTCGACCGCGTGGCGGGCCTGGGATGCCGACCGGACCGCCTTCGCCAAGACTGCAGGCGTGCCCGCCAACGTCTACGGCGCGCGTTCACCTGCGCCACTGGTCGCCTGGGACCGGGACCATCCCGAACCGCGTGTTACCGCCGCGACCGTTGCGGATCATGTCGAGCATATCGCGCGGGTGGCTGGCCGCGATCATGTTGGCCTCGGCGGCGATTATGACGGCATCAACGGTACCGGGCCCGAGGGCATGACAGGCGTCGACGGCTATCCGCTGCTGTTCGCCGAACTCGCGCGGCGCGGCTGGAGCGATGCCGACATGGCCAGGCTCGCCGGCGGCAATATGCTCCGCGTCATGGATGCCACCGACGCGGTCGCGCGCTCGCTGTCCGCGCTGCCGCCGGGCGACGCGATCGATATCGCCTCGCGCTGAGGTTCAGGGCACCGGCATCCGCGGTGCTGCCACCGGCTCGACCCGCAATGGTGGCACCGCGCGCAGCCTCAGCCCGATCGCCAGCGCCGCCCCGCCGACGACCAGGCAAAAGCCCGTCACCCCGGGCCAGCCGGCATGCGTCCACGCGAACCCGCCCGCCGAGCCCAGCACGCTCGACCCCATATAATAGAAGAACAGATAGAACGCAGCCGCCTGCCCGCGCGCGCCACCGCCCGCGACGCTCTGTGCCCGCCGCCCGACCCACGCGCTCGCGATCGAATGCGCGCCGAAAAAGCCGATCGTCACCACCGCGATCCCGGCGATCACCAGCGCCAGCGGCTGCATCGCGGTCAGCGCGACACCGCCGATCAGCACCACCACCGGCACCCAGAAGATCGTCCGCCGCCCCAGCCTGCCGGCGAGCGTCCCGAACCGCGCCGAGCTGATAGACCCGAGGACATAGAGCAGGAACACCGCGCCGACCGCCGACTGGCTGAGCCCGTAAGGCGGCCCCATCAGCCGGAATCCTGCATAATTGTAGACGGTGACGAACACCCCCATCAGCAGGAACGCCTCGAGATACAGCAGCGGCATCGCCCGGTCCGCGAACAGCGCGCGCGCATCGCGGACCAGCGCCGCCGGGCGGCCCGCGCTGGGATGGAAGTTGCGCGACGGCGGGGCGAGCCGGCGAAACGCTTCGGCCATCGCCAGCCCCGCGACCCCGACCGCGGCGATCGCGAACCGCCAGCCGCCGAAATCGGCAACCAGGCTCGCGACCAGCCGCCCGCCCATCCCGCCGATCGCGCTGCCCGCGATATACAGCCCCATCGCACCGCCCACCGACGCCGAATCGACCTCCTCGGCGACATAGGCCATCGCCACCGCCGGCACCCCCGCGAGCGCCAGCCCGGTGAGGAACCGCAGCACGAGCAAGCCGCTCCACCCCGGCACCAGCGCGGTCGCGAGCGTCAGCGCACCCGCCGCGAACATCGCCGCGATCATCAGCGGCCGCCGCCCGAGCCGGTCGGACACCAGGCCTGCGAACAGGATTCCGATCGCGAGCGGCCCCGTCGCGAGCGAGACCGCAAGCGACGCCGCCTCCGCGCTCAGTTGGAACTGCGCGGCGAACGACGGCAGCAACGGCTGCACCGAATAGAGCAGCGAGAAGGTCGAGAAGCCTGCGAACAGCATCGCGAGCGTCAGCCCGCGATAGGCCGGCGTCCCCGCCGCGATACCCGTCCCTGAAATGTCAGAATCCCCGCAGGAAGCTGTCGACATTGTGGCCGAGCGCATCGACCGCATAGCCGCCCTCCATGACGATCGCCGTCGGCCAGCCGCGCGCCGCGATATCGCGCGCGAGCACCGCATAATCGGGCGTGGTCAGTGCGAAATGCGAGATCGGATCCCCCTCCCACGTATCCGCGCCGAAGCTGACGACGAGCAGCCCGGGATCGAACGCCGCGATCGCGTCGAGCGCGGTCGTCTGCGCTGCGCGAAACGCGTCGATCGTCGTGCCGTGGGGCAAAGGCAGGTTGAGCGTCGCACCGCGACCGTCGCCATCCCCCGTCTCGTCCGCATGCCCCCAGAAGAACGGATAGTCGGTCCGGGGATCGGCATGGACCGAGGCGTAGAACACATCGCCGCGGTCGTAGAAGATGTCCTGCGTGCCGTTGCCGTGATGATAGTCGATGTCGAGGATCGCGACGCGTGCGACACCCGCGTCGCGTGCCGCCTGTGCCGCGATCGCCGCGGTGTTCAGATGGCAATAGCCGCCGCAATAATCCGCACCCGCATGATGGCCGGGCGGCCGGCACAGCGCGAACGCCGCGCGGTCGCCCTCCAGCACCACGTGCGTCGCGGCCAGCGCGGACTGCGCGCTGCCATAGGAGGCGGCCCAGCTGTCGGGGGTGATCGGCGTCGTCGCATCGAAGCTGTGCGCCCCGATCAGCGCATCGATCCGCGTCAGGTTGAGCGGCCGCCGCCCGCGAATCGGAAACGTATAGGGTATCGCATCGCCCGTTCGCCCCGCCTCGCGCCACAACCGCGCCGCGTCCTTCAGGAACGCGACATAGGCCGGCGAATGCACCGTGAGGATCGCCGCCTCGCCGCGATCTGCCGGCGTCTCGACCGGCCCCACCGCGGCCAGGATCGCATCGACCCGCGCGGGCATCTCCGCATAGGTCGTAAAGGCGCCATTGTGCAGCTCCTGCGTCGGCGCATGCGCCCGCTGCCGGTCGTCGAAGAACATGCGCATCGGGTATACCCTCGTAAGGAGTGTCAGGCAGCGGGGCGGGCGAGCGCCTCCGCGATCAGCTTGCGCGAATTGTCGATCCCGTACAGCGCGATGAAACTGCCCATGCGCGGTCCCTGTTCGGAGCCGAGCAGCGTCTCGTACAGCGCCTTGAACCAGTCGCGCAGGGTCTCGAACCCGCCGGTCTTGCCGATCTCGTAGACGATGTTCTGCACATCCTCCGCGCTCGCATCGGCGGGCAGCGCGGCGAGCTCGGCATCGAGCCGCTCGAGCGCCGCGATCTCGACGCCTTCGGGTGCACGCCGCTTGAGCGTCGGCGCGACGAAATCGCGGCCGTACGCCAGCGCATGATCGATCAGCTTGTCGAGCTCGGGATAGCTCTCCGCCGATGCGTCGGGGACGTAGTTCGCCAGATAGCCCCAGACCTGCGCCTTGCTCGCATCGCCCATCACGCCGACGAGGTTGAGCAGCAGCCCGAACGTCACCGGCAGCTCGCCCTCGGGCAGCTTGCCGTCATGGATGTGATGCACGGGGTTGCCGAGCTTCTGCTTCAGGTCCTGGCCGGCATAATTGCCGCGGAACTGCCAATATTCGTCCACCGCGCGCGGGATCACGCCCATGTGCAGCGACTTGGCCTTTTTCGGCTCGCGATAGGCGTAGAACGCCAGCGATTCCTGCGGGCCATAGGTCAGCCACTGGTCGAGGCTGAGGCCATTGCCCTTGGACTTCGAGATCTTCTCGCCATTCTCGTCGAGGAACATCTCGTAGTTGAAGCCCTCGGGCGGGCGGCCGCCGAGCACGCGCGCGATCTTCGACGACTGCGTGACCGAATCGATCAGGTCCTTGCCCGCCATCTCGTAATCGACGCCGAGCGCGACCCAGCGCATCGCCCAGTCGACCTTCCACTGCAGCTTGGCCTTGCCGCCGAGCACCGACTGCTCGATCCGCTGCCCCTCGTCCTCGAACGCGATCAACCCGGCCTCGGCATCGATCACCTCGATCGGCACCTGCAGCACGATGCCGCTGGTCGGCGAGATCGGCAGCACCGGTGAATAGGTCGCGCGGCGCTCGGCGCGCAGCGTCGGCAGCATCACGTCCTGAATGCCCTGGAAATGCTGCAGTACGCCCTTCAGCGCCTCGTCGAAGCGACCGCTCGTGTAATATTCGGTCGACGACGCGAATTCATAGTCGAAGCCGTAGCGGTCGAGGAATTCGCGCAAAATCGCGTTGTTATGCGCGGCAAAGCTCGAATGGGTGCCGAACGGATCGGGGATCTGCGTGAGCGGCTTGCCGAGATGCTCGCGCAGCATGTCGCCATTGGGGACGTTGTCGGGCACCTTGCGCAACCCGTCCATGTCGTCCGAAAACGCAATCAGCCGGGTCGGCGTGTCGCTCAGCGCGTGGAAGGCGTTGCGCACCATCGTCGTGCGCAGCACTTCGTTGAACGTGCCGATATGCGGCAAGCCCGACGGGCCATAGCCGGTCTCGAACAGGATCGGCGCGCCCTGCTTGCCCTGCGGATAGCGCTTGAGAAGTTTGCGCGCCTCCTCATACGGCCAGGCTTTGGATTCCAGGGCGGCGGTGCGGAGCTCGTCGGTCATGCCCCGCGCCCTAGCGCGAAGGCACGAGTCTGCAAAGTCCGCGACCGCCCGGTACCGTTAGGGCCGCGTGCGGCCCGTACCCGTATTGGCGCCACCGCCGCCGCCCGTGCCGGGTGCACCGACCGAGCCGATATTGCCGAACAGATCCTGGAAGAAGCCGCGCTGGCGACCCAGCGTCGGCGTCGTCTTGCCATCGGGGCTGATCGACGCGACCTGGTCGAGCCCGCCGCGACGGATCGCGGTGACGGTGCCCTGCTGGTCGAAGCTGATCTGCAGCGTGATCTGCGCGTTCGGGCGCGGGTTGCGGAACGCCAGGTTGCGGCTGTCGCGCGCCAGATAATACCAGTCGCCCTGGTCGAACTGTCCCGCGAGCGTCGGCTTGCCGAGCGTCTGGAGCACCGACTGACGGTTGTCGACGCCAGGCTGGACCGAGTTGACGAGGTCGACATCGACCACATAGCCCTGATGCGAGCGAAGCTGCGTGCAGCCAGCGCTCGTCAGGCCGACGAGCGCGAGCGCCGCGACGCTGGCCGTACGGCGTGTCAGGCGGAATGAAAGGACGCTCATATACTCTCCCGGGGCGGGGTCACGCGATACTGGCGGCAGCACGATTGCATCGGCCGCGGATCGCCTCGATATGCGAGGTTGCGCAGGCAAACAAGCCGCCGCGCATTGGCGACGGGAAGGCGACAGGATTTGGGCTGGTTCGGCAGGCTATTGGGCGAGAAGCACGACGAGGCGCTGCCACTTTATACCGCGGTCGTGCAGCGCGCGCGCGCGGAGCATTGGTATCGCGACGGGCAGGTGCCCGATACGGTCGACGGCCGGTTCGACATGATCGCCGCGGTGCTCGCGCTCGTCATGCTGCGGATGGAATCGGAGCCATCGGGTGGTGAGCCCGCGGCGCGACTCGCGGAACGCTTCGTCGACGACATGGACGGGCAGCTTCGTGAGCTCGGGATCGGCGACATCATCGTCGGCAAGCATATCGGCCGGATGATGAGCATGCTCGGCGGGCGGCTTGGTGCCTATCGCGACGGGCTCGCGGCGGGCGATCTCGACGCACCGCTGGTCCGCAACCTCTATCGCGGTGATCCACCCGCGCCCGCCGCACTCGCGCATGTCCGCACGGCCCTCACCGACTTCCACGCCGCGCTCGCCGGCGTCCCGCTATCAACCCTACTCGCCGGAGAGCTGCAATGACCCCCGAATTCAGCCGCCCCGAGCGACTCGACACGATCGGCGAGCGCGATCGCAGCGTGACCTTCGCCGCGACGCCCGAGGAGCGCCGCAAGCTTGCCGCGCGGTTTGCGATCCTGTCCGTCGACCTGCTCGAGGCGCGCTTCACGATCCGGCGCGACACGAGCGGGATCGTCGCCAAGGGACATGTGACGGCAAAGGTCGTGCAGGCCTGTTCGGTGACCGACGAACCGCTCACTGCGACGATCAAAGAGCCCGTCGCGCTGCGCTTCGTCGACGATTTCGGCGCGGTCGACGGCGAGATCGAATTGTCGGACGATGCGCTCGACACCGTGCCGATCGATGGTGGTGCGGTCGATCTGGGGGAAGCGGCGGCCGAGACGCTCGCGCTCGCGCTCGATCCCTTTCCCCGCGGCCCCAACGCCGCGGCCGCACTGCGCGCCGCCGGGGTGATCAGCGAGGACGAATATCAGCCGGTCAACGCGTTTTCGGAGCTGAAGGCCAAGCTCGAGGGCAAGGGCTGACGAGTCCGGCCCGACGCGTCAGTCCGCGTCGGGCCCCAGCGTCGGATCGAGATCGCGTGGCCGCACGAAGCGGGTGAACCGCGCCGATCCGCTCGTCAGATCGTCCCAGTCGTCGATGTCGAACTGCAGCTCGGCGAGACTTGCGGTCGGATATTTGTCCTCGACCGCGTCGCGGAACGGGTGGGTCACGTCTGGAGTCAGCAGCAGGACGAGATCCTCAAGCCCCGGATTATGCCCGATCACCAGCGCGCGATCGACGCCGCGCGGCAGGTCGCGGACGAGGTCGAGAATCGTCCCCGCCGACGCCAGATACAGCCGCCGGTCCCAGTCGGGCGCCAGCGTGCGTCCATAGCCCGCGACGATCTCGTCGAGCGTCTCGACGACACGGACCGCGGGCGAGGCGACGACATGATCGAACGCGAGCGACAGCGTGCGCATCTGCCGCCCGATGATCGTCGCGGCGCGGCGGCCCTTGGCGTTCAGCGGCCGGTCGAAATCGCGCGAGACCGTGTCGTCCCAGCCCGACTTGGCATGGCGCAGCAGCGTCAGCGTCTTCATGGCTCGGGCGTCATGATAAGGGTCCTCGGGCCGGTTCGCCCGCCTCATGCCTCAAGGCGGCGCGCGAGGAAAGCCGTGCCGCGACTCGGGTCACCGCTTCATCGAGCGTCACGCGTGTCACCGGTACACCCGGCGGGAACGCGCTGAGCAGCCGCGACGGCATCGCCGCGGACAGCATGACGAACGCGCCCGAATCGTCCGCACGCCGGATCAGCCGCCCGAACGCCTGCGCCAGCCGCGCGCGGATCAGCCGGTCATCATACACGGCGCCACCACCCGCAAGCCGTCGTGCGGCATGCAGCACGGTCGGCTTGGGCCAGGGCACGCCCTCCATCACCACCAGCCGCAGCGATTCGCCCGGCACGTCGACCCCGTCGCGCAGTGCATCGGTGCCGAGCAGCGACGCGCCCGGGTCGTCACGGAAGATATCGACCAATGTGCCGGTATCGATCGGATCGACATGCTGCGCGAGCAGCGGCAGCCCCTCGCGCGCCAGCCGGTCGGCGATCCGGCCATGCACGCCGCGCAACCGGCGGATCGCGGTGAACAGCCCGAGCGTCCCGCCGCGCGAGGCGACGATCAGCCGGGCATAGGCGTTGGCCAGCGCGCCCACATCACCGCGCTTGACGTCGGTGACGATCAGCACCTCGGCCTGTGTCGCATAGTCGAACGGGCTGAGCGCGGCGAATCGCGCGGCAGGGCGGGTGAGATGCGGGGCGCCGCTGCGCGCCTCGGCGATCTGCCAGCCTTCCTCCGCGCTGCCGCCCCCGGTCAGCGTCGCCGACGTCACCAGCGCGCCATGCGCGGGTTTCAGCACGACCTCCGCAAACGGGCGGGTCGGGTCGAGCCAGCGGCGATGCAGCCCGATATCGAATTCGCGTCCCTCGACCCGGTCGACCGCGAGCCAGTCGACGAAATCGGCATCCGCAGGTCCGCCGACCCGCGCCAGCAGCGAAAGCCAGGCCGCGACCGTTTCGGCGCGCCACCCGATCGACGCGATCGCGCCCTCGACGCGTGCGCGCGCCGGCCCGTCGAGCCAGTCGGGGGCCTCGCTCAGCACCGCCTCGAGCCGCCGGCCGAGCGTGACCAGCGGGCGTACCAGCGCGTCGAGCGCGGCGGCGGCGGGCGCGGCGGCCTCGATCAGCGTCGGATCGGGTTCGGCGAGTTCGGTCTCGAGTCCATAGCCTGCATCGCCCGGCTGTTCAGCGCGCGCATAGGTCAGCCCGCGGACCGCTGCGAGCAGCTCCTCGATCGGCCCGAACGGCGCGCCCTCGCCGATCCGCTGCAGCCAGCCCTCGCTCGCCAGCGCGCCGGCGGCGGCCACCGCCTCGCCGATCGCCCGATTGCCTGCCTCGTCATAGCTGGCGAGATCGGACAGGCGTGCGGCCAGTCCGCGCCGCCGCCCCCGGCTGCTGCCCTCGGGACCGATGATCCAGCGGCGCAGCTCGATCGTCTCGCCGCCGGTCAGCGCGGTCGCGAACATCGAATCGGCGGCGTCGAAGATGTGATGCCCCTCGTCGAACACATAGCGTGTCGGTCGGGTCGCGAGTTCGCGTCCGCGCGCCGCGTTGACCATCACCAGCGCATGGTTGGCGATGACGATGTCGGCATCGGTCGAGGCGCGCGCCGCGCGTTCGATGAAGCATTTGCGGTAATGCGGGCAGCCGGCATAGACGCACTCGCCACGCCGGTCGGTCAATGCGGTCGATCCGTTGCGCCGGAACAGCGTCGGCAGCCAGCCGGGCAGGTCGCCGCCGACCATGTCGCCGTCCGCGCTATACGCGGCCCAGCGCGCGACGAGCTGCGCGAGCACCGCCGCCCGTCCCGCAAAGCCGCCCTGCAACGCGTCCTCGAGGTTCAGCAGGCAGAGATAATTCTCACGGCCCTTGCGCGTGACGACCTTGGTCCGGCGGATCGCGGGATCGGGAAAGAGCCGTTCGGTCTCGCGTCCCAACTGGCGCTGCAACGCCTTGGTATAGGTGGAGATCCAGACCGCGCCGCCCGCCTTTTCCGCCCAGATCGAGGCGGGGGCGAGATAGCCGAGCGTCTTGCCGATCCCGGTCCCCGCCTCCGCCAGCACCAAATTGGGCGAATCGCGCACCGCCCGCGGCGCGAACGCGGCCGTCGCCGCGGCGGCATAGGCGCGCTGCCCCGGTCGTTCCTCCGCGCCATGCCCGGTCAGGTCGTCGAGTCGCGCCTCGGCATCACCCGGCTCGATCGCGATCGTCCGCGGCGCGGGGCGCGGGGCCTGCTCCTCCCATTCGGGCAGCTTCGAAAACAGCCAGCGTTCGTTGACCGCCGGCTTGGCCAGCCGTTCGGCGACCACCGGCGCCCAGGGCCAGCGCAACCGGTAGAGCGACTGCGCCGCGGTCCAGGCTCCCTCCCGCTCGGGCCAGTCCGCGGCGTCGGTCAGCGCCAGCATCGCCTCGGCGGCGCGCAACAGGAACGGCGCGACCTCGGCATCGTCGGTCGGCAGGTCGAGACCGGTGACGCGGGCGATGCCCTTTGGCGTCGGCACCGCAAACTGCGCCGGGCGCAGGAACGCATAGAGTTCGAGCAGGTCGAGTCCCGACAGATCGGCATAGCCCAGACGCTGGCCGATCAGCGCGGCGTTGAGCAGGATGACGGGGGTATCGGCAGCGATCCGGATCGCTTCGCCACGCCCGATCCCGCGCGTCTCGCCGCCCTGCGCGACCCAGATGCCGCCATGGCTGGCGTGAAGGGCGGGGTAGGCAAGCACGTTGCCGACCGTGCGCGATGCGGAACGAATTGGCAACCTCGCCGTGCCGAAAAGCCGCAATACCGGCTTGTACGTGGGTCTCGTCGGTGACGAGGAGCCGTCCCCGCCCTGCCGAACAGACGCTGGGTCGCGCACCGGGCAGCGTGGCGGGCGATGTTCATTCGATCCAAATTTCAGCATCGGTCGGCGGACGAGCCAAGTCATTCCAATATTCTGACGATCGGTCGGCCGACACCTGTCCGAAACGGATCATGTTTGGTCCGTTACGGCGGGGACAGCGGATAGTCTTGCCCGGGGAGAGGGCCGATGAGCGAGTCGCTGGGGATCATCGATATCATCGTGCGCGAGGCGGTGGCATTTGCTGCGGTCGGCTTGTTGATCGGCGGCATCGATGACCTCCTGGTCGACATCGCATTCTTTTTCTGGAAAATCTGGCGCGGACCGTCGACCTTGCCGGGCATGGACGCGCTGCCCACGCCGTCGGAGCCCGGCCGGCTCGCGGTGTTCGTGCCGGCCTGGGACGAGGTGGCGGTGATCGGCGCGATGCTGTCGGCGGCGGTGGCGCGGTTCGACCATGACGACTACCGCATCTTCGTCGGACTCTATCCGAACGACCGCGCGACGATCGACGCCGCGGCGCGCGTGGCGGCGCGCGATCCGCGGATCCGCCTGGTCATTGGCCAGCGCGACGGACCGACGACCAAGGCGGACTGTCTCAACACGCTCTGGCATGCGCTGCGCCGCGCCGATGATCGCGACGGGCGGCGGACCAAGGCGGTCGTGCTGCACGATGCGGAAGACGTCGTGCACCCGCTCGAACTGCGCGTGTTCGATTCGCTGATCGATCATTATGCCGTCGTGCAATTGCCTGTCCTGCCGCTCGTCAAGCGCGGCTCGCGGCTCGTGTCGGGTCATTATGCCGATGAGTTCGCCGAAGCGCATATGAAGCAGCTGGTCATCCGTACCGCGCTCGGTGCGGGGATGCCGCTGGCGGGGACGGGGTGTGCGATGTCCACCGCGATCCTCGAAACCGTGGCGGTGACCCGCGACGGCGATCCGTTCGACGCGTCCAGCCTGACCGAGGATTATGAGCTCGGGTTGCGGATCGCCCAGCTCGGCGGGGCCGGACGGTTTGCGCGGATCGTCGACGATGCGGGCGCGCTGATCGCGGTGCGGGCGTTCTTCCCGGCGACCTTCGACGCCGCCGTCCGGCAGAAGGCGCGCTGGATGACCGGGATCGCGCTGGCGGGCTGGGACCGGACCGGCTGGGCTCGTCCGCAGGCACTGGCCGATCACTGGATGCGGATGCGCGACCGGCGGGCGCCGCTCAGCATGGTCGTGCTGGCCGCGGCCTATGTCGGGCTGACCGCCTGGGTGCTGACGTTCCTGGTCCATGCGATGGTCCCGGCCGCGCAGGGCTGGCCGGCGATGCCGGTCGTCTGGCTGGCTGGCGCGAATATCGGGCTTCTCGTGTGGCGGCTCGGCATGCGGATGGCCTTCACCGCGCGCATCTACGGCTTGGCCGAGGCATTCTGGTCGCTGCCCCGCTTCGTCGTCGGCAATGTCATCAGCCTCATCGCCGCGCCTCGCGCCGTGGTCCGCTATATTGCGATGCTCCGCGGCGCGGCGCTGGTCTGGGACAAGACCCGGCATGAATTTCCCGATCTCCGATCATCGGGAGGGTGAGCGGGACGCGCACGCTGCGCCACGGGTGAAGGGCGGTCGGCCGCTCCGTTTTCTCGCCGCCGCGCTCGGCGCATGGGTCGTGATGCGGATCATGGTGCTGTCGCCCTATGCGGCGGGAGTACTGTCGCCCGGCGGATCTGGCAGCCTGCAGCGTCCCACTGTCGCGGCGGGGACGCGGCACGATCGACAATCTTCGCTCACCGCCCGCGCCGTCGGTATCGCCGCCACCGACCATCGTCGCGCCGCCGCCAATGCCAATGCCAATGCCGCTCTTGCCGCAGCCCGCCGCCCCGACCGGCGTGCCACGCCGCCGCGACCGCCCTACGGGGCCATCGGGCACGGCCCCCGCGCGTCGCCCGGTCATGCCCGCGCCGCGCCGGTGCTCGCCGCGGTCATCCTGAACGCACGTGCGCGCGCCGTTGACGTTCGCACGACGCTCGCTCCAGATCGTGACGCCCAAGTCGCTATGGACGTCCAGCCCGACCTTGCGCTCGACCGGCAGGGCCGGATCGCGATGCTCCCGCCGCTCGGTCCGGCCGCGATCGGTGCGACCCGCGCAACTGCGCACGCGCCGCTGAGCGTCAGCAGCTGGCTGCTCGCCCGCGGTGGCGCGTCGGGTACCGTGTCCGGGGGGCAATTGGGCGCATCGCAGGCGGGGGTGCGGGCCGTCTACGGAATCGACCCATCGCGGCGGCTCGGGCTGACCGCGCGGCTCGCAGCGCCGCTCGAGGGACGCGGACGCGAGGCGGCCCTCGGCATCGAATGGCGGCCGACCCGCTGGCCCGTCCGTCTGATCGCCGAACAGCGCTTCGTCCTCGACGGGGGCCGCGGCGGCCCGACGGTCGGCGTGATCGCAGGCTACGGCCCCGCCGAGATCGCACCGGGCGCGCGGATCGAGACCTATGGTCAGGCAGGGGCGATCATGCGCGACGGCGTCGAAGGGTTCGTCGACGCCGCTGCGCGCGTGACGCACGGCCTCGCGGAACGCGGCGCGCTCCGTCTCGACGCGGGGGTCGGCGCATGGGTGAGCGCGCAGCGGGGCGCGGCACGGGGCGATCTCGGTCCGTCGCTCGGGCTGGCGCTGCCGCTCGGCCGACGATCGGTCCGTCTCGCGCTCGACTGGCGCCAGCGTATCGCCGGCACTGCCCGCCCCGGCTCGGGTCCCGCACTCTCGGTCGGCAGCGACTTCTAGCCGGCCGCTAGCCCCCGCGGCCGGTTTGCGTATAACGACGCGCGTGGACCTGTATCTTCCCATCGCAAACCTGTCGGTCAATGCGCTCGTCATCATCCTGCTCGGCGGCGGTGTCGGGCTCCTGTCGGGGATGTTCGGGGTCGGCGGCGGCTTTCTGACGACGCCGCTGCTGATCGTCTACGGCATCCCGCCGACCGTCGCCGCCGCCTCGTCTGCCAGCCAGGTCACCGGGGCGAGCGTATCGGGCGTGTTCGCGCATTTCCGCCGCAACGGCGTCGATGTGAAGATGGGCGGCGTCCTCGTCGCAGGCGGCATATTGGGCGCGTTCTTCGGCGCCTGGCTGTTCCGGCTACTCCAGCAGAGCGGCCAGATCGATACCGTGATCGCGATCGTCTATGTCGTGATGCTCGGCTCGATCGGCGGCATGATGGCGAGCGAATCGATCGGGACGATCCGGCGCGCGCGGACCGGCCGCCCCGCCAAGCCCCGCAAGCGACGCCATCACCCGCTGGTCGCCGCGCTGCCGCTGCGCACGCGATTCTACGCCTCGGGCCTGTATATCTCGCCGCTCGCGCCGCTGCTGCTCGGCTTTTCGACCGGGATCCTGACCATGTTGCTGGGGATCGGCGGCGGGTTCATCCTGGTGCCGGCGATGATCTATCTGCTCGGCATGGCGACGTCGGTGGTGGTCGGAACCTCGCTGTTCCAGACGCTGTTCGTCACCGCGGTGGCGACGATGGTGCATGCGACGACGACCAAGGCGGTCGACATCGTGCTGGCCGGGCTGCTGCTGATCGGCTCGGTCGTCGGTGCGCAGATCGGTGCGCGGTTCGCGACCAAATTCCGCCCCGAATATCTCCGTCTCGGGCTTGCCGTGATGGTCCTGCTCGTCGGCGCACGGATCGTGCTCGGGCTGGTGTGGCGGCCCGAGGAGATCTTCTCGGTCACGCTGTCGTGAAGCCGGGCGCGCCGCTTCTCCTGCTCGCGCCGCTGCTGATGGCACAGGCCAAGCCGGTGCTCGTCCCCGACGTGTCGCAGCGCAATATCGAAATCGCCTACAGCTTCACGGGCGCCGAACTGCTGCTGTTCGGCGCGATCCTCTATCCCGGCGGGCGCCTGCCGAGCGGCGAGAGTCCCACTGACATCGTCGTCGTCGTCAAGGGGCCGACCCAGTCGATCGTGATGCGCGAGAAGGAGAAGGTCGCCGGCATCTGGGTCAACACGTCGCGGCTGCGCTATCGGTCCGCGCCCAGTTTCTATGCGATCGCCTCATCCAAGCCGATCGGGCGGCTGGTCGACGACCGCACCCGAGCGATCTACGAACTCGGCCTCGACAGCCTGCAATTGTCGCCCGCCTCGAGCGCGCCGATTCCGACGCAGGACCGGTTCCAGCGCGGCCTGGTCGACCTGAAACGCCGTGCCGGGCTGTATTACGAGGCGCCGGGCGCGGTCGAGATCACCGATGACGTGCTGTACCGCGCGCGGGTTTCGGTGCCCGCGCGCGTACCGGTCGGGCGCTTCACCGCGGAAACCTTCCTGATCCGCGACGGCCGGGTGCTGGCCGCGGCGGTGCGCGACATCGACATCCGCAAGTCCGGGTTCGAACGCTTCGTCGCGCGCGCGGCCGACAGGTCGGCGATCGCCTATGGCCTGGTCGCGGTCTTTCTCTCGATCTTTCTCGGCTGGGCGGCCGGCTGGATCGCGCGCCGCGTCTGAGGCGCGCGAACGCTCACGCATTCTTTACCCGTGCGCGGCATGGATGCGGACATCTGGCAAAAGCCGGAGGATCGAGGACCGACCGCCTATGACCGACATGCCCGCCGCCCATCTGTTCCAGCGGGCGATTGCCGCCGCGGCGATCGCGGACGGCGCGGGGCCGGACGCACCACCGGGGGGACATGGCGACGTCCCGATCGGTGTCATATCCGCGATTGCCGGCGCCAGCAGCCGGGTCCTGCTCGATCGGGCCGCGATCGCGCCGCTGCTCGCGCACCCCGACGCCGTGCTCGCCGCCGCCGGCCAGGTCGGCAGCCAGGTCAAGATCCGGGTCGGCACGTCATGGATCATCGCCAATGTCCGCTCGCTCGCGCTCGAGGCGGCGATGGGCAGCGTCATCGCGGGCGAGATCGATTTCCTTGGCGAGGGGGACGAGGACCGGGCGACCGGCGCGCTGTACGGATTCCGCCGCGGGGTGACGCGCTATCCCATGCCGGGCTGCGAGGTGTTCGCGGTCACGACGCGCGACCTGCGCGAGGTCTATGCCGCCGAGGACCGCGCGAATATCGCGATCGGCACCGTCTATCCGACCACCGACGTTCCCGCCGCGCTGTATGTCGATGCGATGCTCGGCAAGCATTTCGCGCTCGTCGGCTCGACCGGCACGGGCAAGTCGACCGCCGCCGCGCTGATCCTGCATCGGATCTGCGACCTCGCGCCGCAGGGGCATATCGTGATGATCGACCCGCACGGCGAATATGCCGCGGCCTTCGGCACGAACGGCGCGATCCACGACGTGTCGAACCTGCAAATGCCCTATTGGCTGATGAATTTCGAAGAGCATTGCGAGGTCTTCCTGACCAGCACCGGGGAACAGCGCCAGTTCGATGCGGACATCCTCGCCAAATGCCTGCTCGCCGCCCGCGCGAAGAGCCGGCTCGGCCAGGCGATCGCCAAGCTGACGGTCGACGCGCCGATCCCCTATCTGCTCAGCGACCTTACGGCATCATCAGCCTCGAAATGGGTAAGATGGACCGCGCCGGCGACACCAGCCCCTATCTGCGGCTCAAGGGCAAGATCGACGAGATCAAGGCCGATCCGCGCTATGGCTTCATGTTCTCGGGGATGCTCGTCGCGGACACGATGGCGGCGTTTCTCCAGCGCATCTTCCGCCTGCCCGGCGACGGCCGGCCGATCTCGATCATCGATGTGTCGGGCGTGCCGTCGGACATCACCGCCGTCGTCGTCGCGATGCTCGCACGGATGACGTTCGACTTCGCGATCTGGTCGCGCAACGAGCCGCAGCGACCGATCCTGCTCGTCTGCGAGGAGGCGCATCGCTACATCCCGAACGATCGTCAGGCGGAGAGCTCGGTCGGGCGGATCCTCGGACGGATCGCCAAGGAGGGCCGCAAATACGGCGTTTCGCTCGGGTTGATCACGCAGCGCCCGTCTGATCTGGCGGAAGGCGTCCTGTCGCAGTGCGGGACGATCGTCGCGATGCGGCTCAACAACGAACGCGATCAGGCCTTTGTCCGCGCGGCCATGCCCGAGGGCGCACGCGGCTTTCTCGAATCCATCCCTGCGCTGCGCAATCGCGAGGCCATTATTTGCGGGGAGGGCGTGACGATCCCGATCCGCGTCGCGTTCGACGATCTCGAGGACGCGCGCCGCCCCGCCTCGAGCGATCCGCTCTTCTCGACGCTGTGGCGCGATGTCGGCGGCGAGGAGCAGATCATCGACCGGACGATCCTGAAATGGCGCGCGCAGGGCAAGTGAGCCGGCTGCCGGTCGTCGTGGCGGGTGCTACTCGCGGCGGCGCCTAGGCGGCGTAGTCGGTTTCGGTGATCTCGTTGTCCGCCATCAGCCGCAGCCGGTTGATCAGGCGGCATGCGATCTCCGACTTGCCGGGCCCGTTCGGGGTGGCGAGCATCGGGATGAGCTGCTGGTCGACAAACGTGTCGGGACCCGAATAGGCCAGTGAAAAGCGCCGGAACCCCCGGTCCAAGCCGACCATGTCCGTGATGATCGTCACGTCGCTATGGCGCCGGTCGGCGCTCAGCCGCGCGAGCAGATTGGAGATCGCCGGATCCGGTCCCTCGACCAGCTGGACGAAGTGCAGATCGGTGATGATCAGCGCGCCGGTGATGCCGGCCTGTGCGTTCCGCGCGCTGGACTCGTTGACGATCTCCATCAGCGCGCGCTGATCCATCGCGATATCGGGCTTGATCTTGCTCAGATACAGTACTGTCCTCAAGGCCGGCACGGGCGTCGCGCGGGCGGGCCGGATCGCGGTGACTGGTGTCGGGCGCGGTTGCGGCCGGCTGGCACTCCGCAGGGCCCAGTCCTGCTCGCGGCGCATCGCGCGTCCCGGAACATAGCCCTGGATCGAGATGAGCCGTCCGGTCGCGGTCGAGGAGAGCCCTGTCTGCATGATCGTCACATATCCGGTAAAGCGATGGTGCATCCCGCCTAGCATGGTGCATGACGGTCCTGTAATATCGTAGAACTACGAACCGCACTTTAGTATGGGATCTGCGTCCGTGATTGGGGCCGACAGCGCGTTAGTCTGTGCGAATTCGGAAATATGATCGATCAATAGTGCACGCGGTCGACACGGGCATCTGCGGGGACTCGGCGGCGGATGCAGATTCGTACGGCGCGACGCGCGTCCCTAGGTGCCGGTGCGGACCGCGAGCAGGCGGGCGACCCGCGCCTTGAACGCGCGCAATGCCGGGCCGGACAGCTGTGCCGCGCTCGCCAGCGATACCGATCGCGGATTGATCGCGCTGCCGTTCCTCCACACCTCCCAGTGGAGATGCGGCCCCGTCGACATACCGGTCGAGCCGACATAGCCGATGACCTGGCCCTGGCGTACGCGCGTGCCCGATGCGACCGCGATCCGGCTCATATGGCCATAGCCGCTCGCCAGACCGCCGCCGTGGACGAGCTTGACGAAATTGCCATAGCCGCCGGTCCGGCCCGCGAAGCTGACCACCCCGTCGGTCATCGCATGGATCGGCGCGCCCCGCGGCGCCCCGATGTCGAGTCCCTTGTGCATCCGCGTGAAGCCGAGCAGCGGATGCACGCGCAGGCCGAAACCGGACGTGATGCGGCCGATCACCGGCATGCCCGACACGGCGCGGCGTTCGGTCTGGCCATTGGCATCGAACCAGCCGCCGCGACCCGCGTCATCGCTCTCTGCAGTGTCGAGGTCCGCCTGTGGGTCGGTCGTGGTGGTCGGTGCGAAGCGGACGAGCTGCAGCGTGCGCCGTCCCTGGTCGATCCCGGCGAACAGCAGCGCGCCGATCCGCGTTTCGCCGGTCGCGGCGCGTTCGCGGGCAACGATCAGGTCGAAACGGTCCGTCGCGCTCACGTCGCGACCGATCGAAAGCCGCGTCGCGATCGCCTTGATATAGGTCTCGACCGCCTTGGCGGGCACGCCGGCGGCGCGCATCGACCGATAGAGGCTTGATCCGGCGAGCCCCTGGATCCGCAGCGGGGTGCGGTCGACCGCGATCGCCGTGCGCGTCATCGCCAGACCCGCTGCGGTGCGGTGCAGTGATACGTCGAGGTCGAACCGTGCGCGCACCGCGAGCGAGTCGAGCGGACGCGCGACCGTGCGATCCGCGCGCCGGCCCAGCGTCAGCGCGATCCGCGTGCCCGCCGTGATTGCGCCGGGATCGACCGTCTGCGCGATCAGCGCCGATGCGGCGCTGGCGTCACGCCGGCTGACGCCCGCGCGGATCAGGACCCGGTCGAAGGCATCGCCCTGACCCAGTGTCGCGGCAAGGTCGACGCTCGGCCGTTCGGGGGCCTGCGCGAGCGGTACGACGAGGTCGTTCGCCGCCATCCGCCGCCCCGTATCCGCGCCCTGGCCAAGCGGCGCGATCGCCAGTGCCCGCGCCTGCTCGCGTGCCGAACCGGCCAGCGGTGCCGGGACGCCGCCGGTCAGCGGGCGAAAGCCGGGGGCGAGCATGACGGTCGCGGCGCACAGCGCGGTGCAGGTCGCGAGGCCGCGCCACCAGACGGCGCTGCCGATCGCGCTGCCCAGATCGGGCACCCAGTCGATCCGTGCTGCGGCGTCGTGCAACCGCGTGACGCCCCGGGGAATTGCGTCGGAACCGGTGGTGGCGGCGCGCCCGAAACCCCGGGCGTCGATGCCGCCGGCCAGCCTCAGTTCCTGCTCCGTCCCTAGATACACGTCGCGCACCTCGTGGCCCAAATTCCTGGCGCACGTTTCCGGCCAGGCTCGCCGTTCCCCCCGGCGCGGGTCGGAGTCCTGTGCAGCAAGGGTCCTAAAGTCAAATTAACCCGCCGCGTGCCAGCCACGCACGACGACGAGGCGTGGTGCGGCGGGGGCGGACGGAAGCCCGTGCGCGGAATACGGCGAACTTGTCCTGCCGGTCATTGCGCCGCGCGACCTTACGCCCGATGTTCTGGGCTATGAGTGACGATGTGTCCGGCGGCGTGACCGCGGTCCTGGGGCCGACCAACACAGGCAAGACGCACCTCGCGATCGAGCGGATGTGCGCGCATTCCAGCGGCATGATCGGCTTCCCGCTGCGGCTGCTGGCGCGCGAGGTCTATGACCGCGTCGTCGCGATCAAGGGCGCGAATCGCGTCGCGCTGGTCACCGGCGAGGAAAAGATCATGCCGCCCGATGCGCGCTGGCTGCTCTGCACCGCCGAATCGATGCCCGACCGCGACGTCGCCTTTGTCGGACTGGACGAGGCGCAACTGGGCGCCGATCCTGAGCGCGGGCATGTGTTCACCGACCGGCTGCTGCGTGCCCGCGGACGCGAGGAGACGATGATCCTAGGCTCCGAGGCGCTGCGACCGATGATCAAGGCGCTCGTGCCCGGGGCGGAGATCGTCAACCGCCCGCGCTTCTCGACGCTCACCTATGCGGGCGCCAAGAAAATCAGCCGCCTGCCCAAGCGCTCCGCGATCGTCGCCTTCTCGGCGGAGGAGGTCTATGCGGTCGCCGAGATGCTCCGCCGGCTGCGCGGTGGCGCCGCGGTGGTGATGGGCGCGCTGTCACCCCGGACCCGCAACGCGCAGGTCGCGATGTTCCAGGCGGGCGAGGTCGATTATCTCGTCGCCACCGACGCGATCGGCATGGGGCTTAACATGGACGTCGCGCATGTCGCCTTCGCCAGCCTCAACAAGTTCGACGGCAAGCGCCAGCGCCGCCTGACCGTCGCCGAGATGGCGCAGATCGCCGGCCGCGCGGGCCGGCACCAGCGCGACGGGACGTTCGGCGCGCTGTCCGATGACGGGCCGGGCGCGTTCCTGCCCGAAGAGGTGCTCGCGATCGAGGAACACCGCTTTCCCCGCCTCGAAAACCTCTACTGGCGCCAGGGCGAACCCGATTTCGCGAGCATCGACGCGCTGGTCGCCAGTCTTGAGGCGCGTCCGCCCGCAGGCGTCCTGCGTGCCGCCCCCCAGGCGCTCGACCTCGGCGTGCTCAAGCGGCTCGCCGAGGAGGGTTGGGTGCGCGAACGGACGCGGCACCCGAAGATGGTCGCGCGGCTCTGGGCGGCATGCGGCATCCCCGATTTCCGCAAGGTCGGGCTCGACCCGCATGCGCGCTTCGTCTCGCGCGTGTTCGGGCATCTCAGCGAGGGGCGGGGGCATATCCCGCACCAATGGTTCGCCGACGAGATCGTGCGGCTCGACACCGTCGCGGGCGACGTGCCGGTGATCGCGGGCCGGATCGCGGCGACGCGGATCTGGGCCTATATCGCGCAGCGGGCCGACTGGCTCGCCGAGCCCGCGCACTGGGCCGCGCGCACCGCCGCGCTCGAGGAGCGTCTGTCCGACGCGCTTCATGCCAGTCTGACGCAGCGCTTCGTCGACAAGCGTACGACCGCGCTGATGCGTCAGATCGGTGCGGACGCCGCGTCGCTCCCGGTCGTGATCGGTCCGGAGGGCGAGGTGATGGTCGAGGATCACCCGATCGGCCGCCTCGACGGCTTCCGCTTCACCGTCGCCGCCGACGCGCGCGCCAGCGACAAGCGCCTGCTGCTCGCCGCCGCCGAAAAGCGGCTGACGGGCGAACGCACGCGGCGCGGCCAGTCGCTCGTCGATGCGCCGGATGCGGACATCGCGCTCGACGAGTCGGCGCAGATCGTATGGGCGGGGCATCCCGTCGCCCGGCTCGGCGCCGGCCCGTCCTTCGCCCGCCCGAAACTGATCCTCGATCGCGCGCTCGACTGTCTCGACAAGGCGGCGCGCGAGCGGATCGAGACGCGCCTGTCGCGCTGGCTCGCGGGGATGCTGAAGCGGCGGCTCGCGGTGCTTGTCGATCTTGCCGCGCTCAGCCGCGACGCGGACGCGACCCCGGCGCTGCGCGCGGTCGCCAGCGCGATCGAGGAAGCGGGCGGGATCCTCCCCCGCCTGCCGATGCGGCTCGCGCTCGAGGCGGTCGATCCCGACGAGCGCAAGCGGTTGCGCAAGATCGGCATCATGATCGGTGCGCTCGACCTGTTCGACATCCGCCTGCTCAAGCCCGAGCCGGCGCGCTGGCGCCGTATCCTCGCCGGCATCCGCGGGACGGTGATCACCGCGCCGCGCGACGGGGCGACCGTGCTCGCACGCGGCAGCGACGGCGCGACGCTCGAGGCCGGGTTTCGTCCGCTGGGGCTTCAGGCGGTGCGCGTCGACCTGATCGAGCGTATCGCCCGCGCCGCGCATGATTCGCGCACCGGCCGCGCACCGTTCGCGCCCGACCCGGCGCTCGCGACCTCGATCGGCCTCGAGCCCGCGTCGATCGAGCGGCTGATGGCCGAGCTCGGCTTCAAGGCGCTGGCGGGTGACACGCCGCGCTGGGTCTGGCGCGGCCGCCCGCCCGCGCGCGCCGTCCCTGCGACGCCGATCGACCCGTCGCGGCAGAACGCGTTTGCCGGGCTTGCCGCACTGGTCCGCCATGGGTGAAGGCGCGATGCGGATCGATCGGTTCCTGTGGTTCGTCCGGCTCGCCAAGACGCGCAGCGCGGCCCAGGCTATCGCCGAGAAGGGGCATCTGCGAATCGACGGCCGCGCGATCGACCGCGCACACTGTCCCGTCCGGATCGGCAACGTCCTCACCTTCGCCGCCAACGACCGCGTCCGCGTGATCCGCATCGAGGCACTGCCGACACGCCGCGGTCCCGCCCCCGAAGCGCAAGCGTGCTATCAAGACCTGATCGCCGGCCAGACCCCTGCCGGCACCGAAGCGGATGACGTCGGACCACCCCGCCCGTCATCCTGACGAAAGTCAGGATCCAGGATACCAAAGGACAGCGTCTCATGGCCCTGGATCCTGACTTTCGTCAGGATGACGGCGTGGTTTGGGCGGAGGCGGTCGGAGGCGGCAAAGCCTGATAACGTCTCGCAGAAGGCTTGCTATGATTGACGCGACGGGCCTGCGCGCATAGTCGCAGGCCGTTCGTCGCCGGGAAGGAATCCGGCCCAGGAGTTCTGCAATGACCTACGTCGTCACCGATGCCTGCATCCGCTGCAAGTACATGGATTGCGTGGAAGTGTGCCCGGTCGATTGCTTCTACGAGGGCGAGAACATGCTGGTGATCAATCCCAGCGAGTGCATCGACTGCGGCGTGTGCGAACCCGAATGCCCCGCCGAGGCGATCCTGCCCGACACCGAAAGCGGGCTGGAGCAGTGGCTCGAACTCAACACGACCTTCTCCGCGCAGTGGCCCAACGTCACTCGCAACGACAACCAGACGCCGCCCGACGCGGACGCGATGAAGGGCGTTGAGGGCAAGTTCGACAAGTATTTCTCGCCCGAGCCCGGCGCCGGCGACTGAAAATCGCGCGAAATTCGTGTCTTTATGGCGGATTGGGGCACGAGGGCTGTCACGATCGGCTGGTAATTTTGTTGCAAAGATGGTAATTGGGTCCGTGACGGGCGCGATATGTCAAGTCGTCCGCCTGGAGTATGTTCGAACCCTATTCCTCCACGGTGCAATCCGGCGAACGCGTCGCTGTGGCACCGCGTGGAGGCATTGATCCGGAAAGGCCCCCAATGGCTGCCAAGGCACTGTCCTTCGACGTCGGTGATTTCGTCGTTTACCCAAAGCACGGAGTCGGCCGTGTGATCGAGCTGCAACGCTCGGAAATCGCCGGCATGACGCTCGAACTTTACGTCCTCCGTTTCGAGAAGGAGCGCATGACGCTCCGCGTTCCGACCAACAAGGCCGAAAGCGTCGGCATGCGCAAATTGTCCTCGGACAAGACCATGCGCGAGGCGATGGACACGCTCAAGGGCAAGCCCAAGGTCAAGCGCACCATGTGGTCGCGCCGCGCGCAGGAATATGAGGCGAAGATCAATTCGGGCGACCTCGTGTCGATTGCCGAAGTGGTCCGCGACCTGTTCCGCGCCGACGACCAGCCCGAGCAGAGCTATTCCGAGCGTCAGATCTTCGAAGGTGCGACCAGCCGTCTCGCCCGCGAACTCGCCGCGATGGAAGAGATTGACGAGCCCAAGGCGCAGGAGAAGATCCTCGACATCCTCCGCGCCGCTGCCGCGATCTACAACAAGGACAAGCTGCCCGCCTGACCGCTGGCGCTCCGTTCGATGACGCAAGGGCGGTCCCGCGGGGCCGCCCTTTTGCGTTTATGGTCCGCCGGCCGATGACCACCACGGATTCCGCTTCCGCCTCTCGCCGATCGGGTGTATTGTTTGGGCAATACACAGGAGGATGCCATGAAGTATCTCGCGCTCGGTCTGATGATGCCGCTTGCCGCCTGCTCGTTCAGCTGGTCGGGGGACGATGACGGGGCGGGGGCATCGCCGAGCGGCACCGGCACGACCCGTACCTATATGGTCAGCGATTTCAGCACGATCGACCTGCGCGGTGCGAGTGACGTCGATGTGCGCGTAGGCACGGGCTTTTCGGTGCGCGCCCAGGGACCGGTCGAGCTGCTCGACCGGCTGAAGATCGAGCGGGAAGGCGACACGCTCGAGATCGGGCGGCGCAAGAATATGGATTTTGGCTGGGGCCGATCGGGCAAGGTCAAGGTCTTCGTCACGCTGCCACGGCTGGCGGCGGCGGCGATATCGGGATCGGGCGACATGACCATCGACCGGGTCGAGGGAACGCGATTCGCAGCCAATGTCGCAGGGTCCGGCAGCCTGGGGGTCGCGGCGGTGAAGGTCGATGATCTCGCCGTCTCGATCGCAGGCTCGGGCAGCGTCTCGGCGGCAGGATCCGCGCGGGCGCTCGCAGTCTCGATCGCGGGCTCGGGGGATGTCGACGCAGCCGGGCTCAGGGCCCGCTCCGCGCGGGTCGAGATCGCCGGCTCGGGCAGCGTCCGCGCGGTCGTCGATGGCCCTGCCACCGTCGACATGATGGGGTCGGGCGATGTCGATTTGGGCAGCGCGGCACGGTGCACCGTGTCCAAGATGGGCTCCGGCTCGGTCCGCTGCGCACCGTGACCCGCTGCGCGCGCGGCTTGCGTCGGTGCGTCGAAGCGGCAACGATCGGGCGATGATCCGTTTTCTTGCCCTGCCGCTCCTGTTTGCCTGTCCCGTCGCCGCGGCCGCGGCCGATCGTAGCGTGTCGGTGGGCAGCTTCGAGCGGGTCCGGATCGACGGTCCGTTCGACGTGCGCCTCGTCACGGGATCGCCCGGCGCAAAGGTCTCGGGGGATCCGCATGCGACCGAGGCGGTCGAGATCCGAGTCGACGGCGCGACGCTGTCGGTCCGGCGGAGCACGAGCCGCTGGGGCGAGCGCCCTGAGACAGGGGCGCCGCGCCCGGTAATCGTGACGCTGTCCACCCCGCGTCTCGCCTTTGCCAGTGTCGTGGCGGGGGGGCGGCTGACGATCGATCGCATGAAGGGGATGCGGCTGGACCTCGCGGTCAGCGGTGCGGGCAGCGTTGCGGTGAACGATGTGCAGGCGGACCAGTTGAACGCCACCGTCATCGGCACCGGGCGGATGACGCTCGCAGGGCGCAGCGCGCGCGCACGTCTGACCGTCAGTGGTCCGGGGCTGATCGACGCGACCGCACTTGCCGTCGATGATCTCGTCGTCATGCAGGACGGCGTCGGCGAAACCCGCGCCTCGGCGCGCCGCACCGCGCAGGTGACGAACGGCGGTGCGGGCTCGGTCACGGTCGCGGGCACCGCCGCCTGCACGGTCCGCGCCGCCGCCACCGGCCCGGTGCTCTGTGGCCGCTAAGCGCGCAGGCTAGATCAGCGCGAGTTCGGCGAGCTTGGTCATCAGCGCGGGCGGCATGATGTCGAGCCCGGTCGCGTCGCCGCCGAGATCGAGCGGCGCATCGGCGCCCTCGAGATACCGCCACCCCTGATGTGCGCGCTTTGGCCGGGCCTGAACCAGCACCAGTTTGGGGTCGATATGGATCGCGACGCGTCCGCCCTCCGCCTCGCCAAAGCCCAGGATCGGCGACCGCGCGATCAGCTGGTGCTTCAGGATCCAGTACATCGAGCCGCCTTCGCCGACCGGCCCCGCAACCTCCTCGTGCCGCTTGGGCAGGTAGCGGGTGGTGAGGAACACGGGGCCCTCCTCACCGCGCAGCCGCAGGCGCTCCGCCAGATGGTCGACGCTGTCCGCGCCGAACGCGACTTTGGTGAGGTGAAGCGGCATCCGTCTGGAAATGGGCGCTAATCCGCGCCAGTCAACCGGAGCGTCAACCGTGCAGCCCCCACAGGCTCGCAAGGCCGAGGAACGAGAAGAATCCCATCGTGTCGGTCATCGTCGTCACGAACACCGCCGACGAGACCGCGGGATCGATCCGGAACTTGTCGAGCGTGATCGGGACCAGCACGCCGGAAAGCCCTGCGGTGATGTTGTTGGTCAGCATCGCCGCGGCGATCACGATCGACAGGTCGGTGTTGCGGAAGATTACATAGGTGCCAAGCCCGATCAGCGTGCCCAGCATGATGCCATTGGCCGTGGCGATCCGGAATTCGCGGACGATCATCCGCTTGGTGTTCGAACTCGTCAGCTGGTTGGTCGCGAGCGCCCGCACCACGACCGCGAGCGTCTGCGTCCCCGCATTGCCGCCCATCCCCGACACGATCGGCATCAGCACCGCGAGCAGAGCGAAGCTCGCGATCGTCCCCTGGAACAGCCCGACGACCGACGACGCGACCATCGCGGTGCCCAGATTGACCACCAGCCAGGTGAAGCGCGTCCGCACCGTCAGCCGGATCGGTTCGTTGATGTCGCCGTCGCCAGCCCCTGCCAGACGCAGCGTATCCTCGCCCGCCTCTTCGGAAATGATGTGGACGATGTCGTCGACGGTGATCATGCCGACCAGCCGGCCGCCATGATCGACCACCGCGGCGGAGATCAGCGCATATTTCTGGAAGCGCAGCGCCACCTCTTCCTGGTCCATGTCGACCGGGATCAGCGTCTGTTCGCGCTTCATCACATCGGCCATCGCGATCCCGCGCGGCGTGCGCAGCATCCACGACAGCTGGCACGTGCCGATCGGCTTGTGCGCGGGGTCGACGACGAAGATTTCCCAGAAATCGGTCGTCAGCTCCTCGTGACCGCGCAGATAATCGATCGCGTCGCCGACGGTCCAGTGCTCGGGCACCGCGATCAGCTCGCGCTGCATCAGGCGGCCCGCGGATTCCTCGGGATAGCTCAGCGCCTCCTCGATCGCGGCGCGATCATCGGGATCGAGCGCGCGCAGCACCGCGCGCTGCTCGTCCTCGTCCATGTCCTCGATGATCGCGACCGCGTCATCGGTATCGAGTTCGGAGGCAAGGTCGGCGACCTGGTGCGGCTCGAGCGCGTCGATCAGATCCTCGCGGACATAATCGTTCATCTCGGCGAACACGTCGCCGTCGAGCAGATCGGTGACCGCGCGCGCCAGCGCCGCACGATCCTCCTGCGGCGTCAGCTCGAACAGATCGGCGATGTCGGCAGGGTGCAGCGGCTCGACCAGCGCGCGCGCCGCCGCATTGTCGCCGTCCTCGACCGCGTCCAGCACGGCGCGGACGAACTCGGGCCGCAACCGGTCGTCGCGATCAAGCTGGGTTTCGGGCTGGGTCTCGGTTTCGACCTCGGGAAGCTCGAGTTCGCTCATGGCTGCCTCCCTTAAAAGCGTGCGCCTTGGGCCCTAACGCGCCGCGCATGCATTTGCCAGTCGCGGGGTGGATCCCTATCTGCCGCGCATCAATTCAGGAGAAGACCCAATGGCCGATACCCCCGAAACGCTGACGCTGACCCTCGACGGCGGTGACGTGACGATCAAGCTGCGCCCCGATCTGGCCCCGAAGCATGTCGAGCGCATCGTCGAGCTGGCCAATGACGGCTTCTATGACGGCGTCGTGTTCCACCGCGTGATCCCGGGCTTCATGGCGCAGGGTGGCGATCCCACCGGCACCGGCATGTCGGGCTCGGACAAGCCGAACCTCAAGGCGGAATTCTCGGCCGAGCCGCATGTCCGCGGCGTGTGCTCGATGGCACGCACCAACCAGCCCGACACGGCGAACTCGCAGTTCTTCATCGTGTTCGACGACGCGCGCTTCCTCGACAAGCAGTACACCGTCTGGGGTGAAGTCACCAACGGCATGGAGCTGATCGACGCGCTCCCCAAGGGCGAGCCGCCGCGCGCACCCGGCAAGATTGTGAAGGCACGCGCAGCCTGAGCTGAAGACTGCACCGGCGCAGCAAAGCTGCGTCGGAGACAGTCGAAGCCGGCCGGCGGAGCAAAGCTCCGTCCGACGGCGCGGCTTAGCCGCGACGCGCTTCAAGTCAGAAGCGCGTCGCGGTTGCTACCCTGACCCTCTCTCAACCGTACATCCGGTATCCGAGCGGAGGCTGCGCCTCGCTAAACTTCCGCTAGCATCTTGATCAGCCAGTCGTGGAACAGCTTGACCGGCTTGGCCTGCAACGCGCGCGGGCGGCAGACGAACCAATAGCTGTACGGGCTCTCCACCTCGATTTCGAACAGCCGCACGAGCCGCGGATCGTTCGCATCCTCGAAATGGCTCGCATGCATGAACGCGACGCCCAGCCCCTGCGCCGCCGCCTCGAGCATCAGCGCCCCCGAATCGAAATGGTCGATCGCCAGCGGCTCGATATCGTCGAGCCCAGCCGCCGTCCGCCACGCTGTGAACGTATCCGTCATGTCGCGGTGGACCAGCGCGGTCAGCGTCGAGAGCTGTTCGGGTCGGGTGATCGGATCGGCGCGGTCGAGCAGGGTGCGCGCACCGATCACATAGACCGAATTGCGATCGAGCCGCCGCGCATAGAAGGCCGGATCGATCTCGCGCGACAGCGCGATCACCGCGTCCAGCCCGTCGCCCAGCCGCGATACCAGATGCGCCGCGGTATCGATGTCGAGATGCAGTTCGGGATGCGACGCGCGCAGTTCGCCGAGCCGCGGGAACAGCTTCTGCGACGCATAGAGCGGCAGGATGCCCAGCCGCAGCCGCAGCACCTCGGTCGTGCTGGTCATCGATTCGACGGCATCCGACAGCGAATCGAGCACCGGCGCGATCTGCGCGAGCAGGCGTTCGCCGTCGGCGTTCAGCACCATCGCCTGATGCCGGCGTGCGAACAGCGGCTTGGCAATGAACCGCTCGAGGCTCTGCACGCGTCGGCTGAGCGCGGGCGCGGACAGCGCCAGATCCTCCGCGGCGGCCTTGATCGAGCCCAGCCGCGCGACCTGGACGAACGCCTCGATAGCCCCGAGTGGCGGCAGCCTCCGCATGATTCCTCCCCGACGCCCTTATCCGACTCGATGCATGTGATCCGCATCATTGGCCGCATTGAAGCCTACGATTGCAGTTAGCGCAATCGTAGCGGATCCATTCGCACTTGCAACATGAACCGCTTCGACGCAAAAAGACCTCGCCTTTCAGGCATCCTCTCCTAAAAACTTTCATGGGCTGGCCTTCATTGGCCGGCCCTTTTTTTTGTCTTTTCAAGTCCTCGCAAGCCCGGCGGCGGCCCCCCATCTGACACGCTTCGAGTTTGAAGGAGTCGAGATGCCCGATAGCGAAACCCCGACGCGGAAAATCCAGGTGGCGAACGCGCGTCCCGAGGACAGCGGCCGCGGCCTGGCGCATCTGCCGCGCGCGCTGATGGCGACGCTCGGCATCGGCGAGGGCGACGTGATCGAGATCCTCGGCAAGCAGAACACCCCCGCGCGTGCGGTCGGGCCGTATCCGGAGGACGAGGGGCTCGACATCCTGCGCATCGACGGGCTCCAGCGCGCCAATGCGGGCGTCGGCTCGGGCGATTTCGTCGAGGTGCGCAAAGCCGAATCGAAGCCCGCGACGCGCGTCGTCTTCGCACCCGCACAGCAGAATCTGCGGCTTCAGGGCTCGACCAACGCGTTGAAGCGCACGTTCCTCGGCCGGCCGATCTGCCAGGGCGACATCGTCGCGACTGCGGGGCATCAGCGCGTTGGCAACATGCCCGCGGGCGTCCAGCAGTTCATGAACGCACCCGCTTATGCGCTGCAGGAGATCCGCCTCGCGGTGATCGCCGCCAGCCCCAAGGGCGTCGTCCATATCGACGAGAATACCGAGATCGAGCTGCGCCCCGAATATGAGGAGCCGCAGGACGCACGCCGCGCCGACGTCACCTATGACGACATCGGCGGCATGGCGCAGACGATCGACCAGCTGCGCGAGATGGTCGAGCTGCCGCTGCGCTATCCCGAACTCTTTCAGCGCCTCGGCGTTGATCCGCCCAAGGGCGTGCTGCTGCACGGCCCCCCCGGCACGGGCAAGACGCGGCTCGCGCGCGCGGTCGCCAACGAATCCGACGCGCAGTTCTTCCTGATCAACGGCCCCGAGATCATGGGGTCGGCCTATGGCGAATCGGAAGGCAAGCTGCGTCAGGTGTTCGAGGAGGCCGCCAAGGCCGCGCCGTCGATCGTCTTCATCGACGAGATCGATTCGATCGCACCCAAGCGCGGGCAGGTGTCGGGCGAGGCGGAAAAGCGTCTCGTCGCGCAGCTGCTGACGCTGATGGACGGGCTGGAGGCACGCGCGAATCTCGTCGTGATCGCCGCGACCAATCGTCCCGAGGCGATCGACGAGGCGCTGCGGCGTCCCGGCCGGTTCGACCGTGAGATCGTCGTCGGCGTCCCCGACGAGCGCGGCCGCCGCGAGATTCTCGGCATCCATGCGCGCGGCATGCCTTTGGGCGACCGGGTCGATCTCGACGAGCTGGCGCGCACGACCTACGGCTTTGTCGGTGCCGATCTTGCCGCGCTGGCGCGTGAGGCGGCGATCGAGGCGGTGCGGCGGATCATGCCCAAGCTCAACCTCGAGGAGCGCACGATCCCGCCCGAGGTGCTCGACGACCTGTCGGTCACGCGTGAGGATTTCCTCGGCGCGTTGAAGCGAGTGCAGCCGTCGGCGATGCGTGAGGTCATGGTCCAGGCGCCGACCGTGCGCTGGGCCGATGTCGGCGGGCTCGACGATGCGCAGATGCGGCTCAAGGAAGGCGTCGAGCTTCCGCTCAAGAATCCCGACGCGTTCCGGCGGCTCGGCATCCGCCCGGCCAAGGGCTTCCTGCTCTACGGCCCGCCCGGTACCGGCAAGACGCTGCTCGCGAAGGCGGTCGCGCGCGAGGCGGAGGCGAATTTCATCGCCACCAAATCGTCCGACCTGCTCAGCAAATGGTATGGTGAGAGCGAGCAGCAGATCACCCGGCTGTTCCAGCGCGCGCGTCAGGTTGCGCCCTGCGTGATCTTCATCGACGAGCTCGATTCGCTGGTGCCCGCCCGCGGCAGCGGCGCGGGCGAGCCGCAGGTGACCGAGCGTGTGGTGAACACGATCCTCGCCGAGATGGACGGTCTGGAGGAGCTCCAGTCGGTCGTCGTGATCGGCGCGACCAACCGCCCCAATCTGATCGACCCGGCGCTGCTTCGCCCGGGGCGGTTCGACGAGCTCGTCTATGTCGGCGTGCCCGACAAAGCGGGGCGCCGGCGGATCCTCGGCATCCAGACGCAGAAGATGCCGCTGGCGTCCGACGTCGATCTCGACCGGCTCGCGGAGCGGACCGATCGCTTCTCGGGTGCGGATCTGGAGGACGTCGTCCGCCGCGCAGGCCTGGTCGCGCTGCGTCGCTCGATCGATTCGACCGACGTGACGATGGCCGATTTCGACAATGCGCTGAAAGAGTCGCGCGCCAGTGTCACGCCCGAAACCGAGCGGGAATATGAACAGATGGCCGCCCGCCTGAAACAGGATGCGACGGCCATCCAGCCGATCGGCTTCGCCTTCCCCAGTAAAGGCGCGGCGTGATCACCGCCCCTCTCCTTGACGGGAGAGGGGTTACTGCCAGCATGGTTCCATTCGGCGGTCTATAGTCGACTGGCCGAATGGCCCTGATCTTGTGCCATGTATTGACATTACCGGGCGCGGGTCCAATGTAATTCTCATGTACGCATCCGCGACACATAAGCGTTTCCTCGACCACGCCGGCCAACTCGCCGCACGGGGTTAGCCCGAGCTCGCGGCTATAGGCCGCTGGAGTTCGGGCTTTATTCGATCTGACCTTTGGGACGTGCGCTGCACGCCCATGATCTCGAATATACGGAAACCACGCAATGTCAGGCCCAGCCTCTGAATCTGGCGATCACTCGCCAATGCGCCGCGACGTCGATGAAGACGCCCTGTCTCCGAAAGCCTCGTTGCGGATGCGTCCGAGGAGTTTCTTTTCGAAACAATTCGATATGGAAATCGTCGAGGATTATTCGAAGGAAGAGGCCGATCGGGACTCCGCTGGGCAGCCGAAATGGCTCAACCGACTGATCCAGATGAACTTGTTACTGATGATCCTCTTGATCGGGGTTCCGCTGCTTCTGTACTGCATCGGAATGTCGGCGAAATAGCGGAACCGCGGCCTGATGAATCCCGGGTCAGCCGCCCGACGCGTCCTTCGCCTCATTCAGCGTCACCCAGGCATAGCCGATCAACACCACGCACGCTGCGCCCGCGACCAGATAAGGCAGCGAATGTTGCGCCTCGTACAGTCCGACCCCGATCGACGGCCCGAGCACGAAGCTCGCGCCGTTGATGCTGGTCACCTTGCCCGCGACCGACCCTTGCGCATTCGCGCCGACCGCGAGCGAGGCACCCGCGGTAAAGCCCGGCCGCGTGAAGCCGAAACCGAGACTCGCCAGCGCATAAGCGGTCGCGATCGTGTAGAGCGAGGTCGCGATCCCCGTCAGCGCGGTGCCCGCCGCCGCCAGCACCAGCCCGGTCAGGACGAGCTGGCGCGGGGTCAGGTTGAGCCGCGGAATGATTCCCCATTGCGCGAGCAGCGCTGCACCCGCGCCCATCATCAGCACGATCCCCGTCGGCTCGAGCGCAAGTGCGGGCGCAAGGTTGAGCCGGTCGATCACCAGGAACCCGATCGCCTGCCCGGTCATCGCCTGCGCATGCCCCATCACCAGCCCGGCGATCATCCAGGCGCGGATGCGCGGATCGGTATAGCCGACCTGTTCGACATGCGACTGGGTCGCAGCAGTGACCGACGCACCGCTCGGCGCGCCGCCGATCGACGGATAGGCCGAACTCGCGCCGTGCATATCGTCATGCGGTGCGACGATCCGGTCGTCGGGCAGCATCCGCCGCACCGTGATCCACACCGCCACGCCGAACAGCGCGAACAGGAAGGCGGGGCCCGCCAGCCCTACCTCGAGTCCGCCGACCGACCCGAGGATCAGATAGGGCGCGATCGCCGGCCCCAGGATCGTGCCGAGCCCGAAGGCGGAAGCGAGCAGCGTCAGCGCGCGGGTCCGCTCCGCGCGCGTCGTCTCGCCCGCGACGAGCGCCTGCACCGCTGGCGGCGCGGCGGCGCCGAATGCGCCATAGATCAGCCGCCCGGCGATGAAGCAGCCGAACGCCGCGGTCCCGCCGATCCAGTGGTTGATCCCCGCCATCAGGAACAGCCCGCACAATGTCAGCGACACGCTGAATCCGCCGATGCCGAGCAGGATCATCGCGCGGCGGCCATGCCGGTCGGACCGGTTCGCCCAGAACGGCGCGGCGATCACCCACAGCAGCGCGGACACCGAAAACGCGCCCGCCACCGCACTGTCCGCGACGCCGAGCGACCGGCCAAGCGCGGGCAGCACCGATTGCAGCGCGGTATTGCCCGCCGCGATAGTCAGCATGACGAGGAACATCAGCGCGAAGCGACGATCGATCCGCGCATCCTTGCGACCGATGCCGGTCATGGCCGCGCCCAGTCATAATCGCGCTCGACCCGTGCGACGGTAACGCGGTAGCGGTCATACCAGAGCGCCCGACCGCGCTCGCGAATCGCGCTATGGTCGGGATCGTCGCGCCACGCGATCGCCGCGGCGTCGTCCGCCCAATAGCTGATCGTGATCCCCAGCCCGGCTTCGTCGCGCACGCTGTCGATCCCGCGATAGCCGGGCTGCGTCGCGGCGAGCGCCTCCATCGCGGCGGCGGCCGCGGCATAGCCGGCGGGGTCGGTGCCGTTACGGTTCGACATGAAAATGACCGCCGTCTGGCCCGTCCGATCGTCGTGCATGCCCAATGCTTAAGCCAAGCCCGGGGGTTGGCAAGCGCGGGTTGCGGCACCGTGCACTGGTCGCGTTCGGTGCGGTTCTTCGCGTGATGCAACCCGCAGGCCTTGAAACACGTTTGGAATCCGTGCGACGGGGGGCTCAAAGCCTCGCGTGCGCGCGGGATCCCTGATCGTAAGGAACACGATGCCCAGTCCGACCACAGCCGCCCGGCGCGCGCGCACCCGCCCCGCCGGCGTGCCCTCCCCGTGGCAGATGTTCTTCACCGAATTCCTGAAACACCCTGTCATGGTCGGCTCGATCGTGCCGTCGTCGGACAAGCTGATCCGCAAGATGCTCGGCCGGGTCGACTGGGACAACACCAAGGTGTTCGTCGAATACGGACCTGGCGTCGGCACCTTCTGCCGCCCGATTCTCGACCGCATGGCGCCCGACGCGACGCTGATCGTGATCGACACCAACCCCGATTTCATCCGCTATCTGCGCCACACGATCACCGATCCGCGGTTTTCGGCGGTGCTCGGCTCGGCGGCCGATGTCGAAAAGATCGTCGCCGATCACGGCTTCGAATCGGCCGACTATGTCCTTTCGGGCCTGCCCTTTTCGACGCTGCCCCCCGGCGTCGGTCCGGCGATCGCCGCCGGCACGCATTCGGTGCTGCGCAGCGGCGGCGCGTTCCTGGTCTATCAGTTCAGCCCGAAGGTGAAGGACTTCCTCACCCCGCATTTCGAATCGATCGATCACGACATGGAATGGTGGAACGTGCCCCCGGCACAGCTCTACTGGGCCTGGAAGGACTGATCCGTCAGCCGCGCGCGCAGCGCGGCGAGTTCGTCGGGCGAGGCATCGGGTCTCGCCGATGCGGGCTTGCCGGCCCGCAGCCGCGCCCGGTCCTTGGCGTCGGGCTCGACGCGGCGGACGCGGACCACGGCCCGGCCGAGGCGCTCGATCCCGAGCAGCCGGGCGGCGCCGCGTGACAGGTCGATCAGCCGCGAGGGCGTGAACGGCCCGCGGTCGTTGATCCGCAGCAGGATCGTCCGGCCGGTGTCGAGCGCAGTGACCTCGACATAGCTTGGCAGCGGCAGGACGGTATGCGCGGCAGAAATGCCCTTCACACGAAACCGTTCGCCGTTCGCGGTCTGGTTGCCCGATTCCCGGCCATACCAGCTCGCCATGCCGACCGCGTCATAACCCGGCAGATCGGCGGGCCGGTAGGTCGTGCCGCGCACGCTGTAGGGGCGGCCGATCTTGACCGGATAGTCGCTGACCGGGCGGTAGCGCGTCGTGCCGCAGCCGGCGAGCATGGCGCACAGCGCGAGGGCGGCCAGCAGGCCGGGCGTATCGGAACGCGGTGCGATTGGGATCATTATCCCTGCTAGCGGACACCCGGTCGAAGCTGAACCCCATTGCGGCGAACCGCCCGCGCGCGGGATCGTAGCGTTTGCTTAACCGCTTTACCCTACGGTTACAGTCTGTTCGAAGGTGCCATGACGCATTTCATTACCCGGTTGAGGCAGCTTCGCCACTCGGATCACGCGGTCGCCGCGGACGTCCGGGCGACTCTGGTCACCTCGCTCTATGCCTCACCCAAGTCGCTGGTGATCGGTGCGCTGACGAGCACGGGTATCGCCACGGTCGTGGCCGTCACCAGTGGCGATCGCTGGCTTGCCGGCTTCGCGGTGCTGATCGGGCTGGTCGCCGCACTGCGGATCATCGGCATCGTCCAGCGCGTGCCCGATCAAGAGGCCGCTGACGGATTTGCTGTCGATCGGGGTGCCGCCGAGCGCCCGCGGGCAGGACAGTGGGAGTTTTACTACCGCATCGGCGCCTTCGCCTTTTCCGCGCTGCTTGGCATGTTCGGGCTGCTGACGCTGACCCGGACCGCGGACGGCGTGCTTCATCTCCTCTCGGTGACGACGGCGATCGGCTATGCGGCGGGGATTGCCGGACGCAATGCGGGCCGGCCCACGATTGCGCTCGCGCAGCTTTGCCTCGCGTCGCTGCCGCTCGCGGCGGGGCTTTTACTGTCGGGTGAGCCGCTTAACGCCGTGCTTGCGATCGTCATCATCCTGTTCGTGCTGGCGATGATCGACATCACGCTGCAGACCTATGAGGCCATTCTCGGCGCGACCATCGCGGCGAGTGAAAAGACCGCGCTCGCCGAACATCACGCCGCATTTGCGCGGCGCGACGACCTCACCGGGGTCGCCAACCGCACCGCGTTTCGCGAATGGTTCGAGCGGCGGCTGCACCGACTGGAATCGACCGGTGAGCTCCTGTCGATCCACTGGATCGATCTCGACCGGTTCAAGGAGATCAATGATTCGCTCGGTCACCTGGCGGGCAACGTGCTGCTGACCGAGGTTGCGCAGCGGCTCCAGACCGCGTTCGTCACCGATGGCGGCACCATCGGGGTGGCCGGCGACGCGATCGTCGCGCGGCTGGGCGGCGACGAGTTCGCGGTCGTCTGCGCGATCGGCGCGCGCGACGATGCCCGCACGATCGCCGATCATATCCTCGACCTCGTCGCACAGCCCGTGGCCTATGCCGGGCGTCGGCTGACGGTCGGCGCCTCGCTCGGCGTGGCGATCGCACCGATCGACGGGGGCGACGCTGACACGCTGCTCAAACACGCCGATCTCGCGCTTTACCGCGCCAAGGAAAGCGGCCGGGGCGCCTTCTGCTTCTACGAACCGGTGATGGACGAGAAGATCGAACGGACGCGCGCGCTGACCAGCGACCTGCACGGCGCGATCGCGCGCGGCGAGCTGTGGCTCGCCTTCCAGCCGATCTTCGATCTGGCGACGCATCGCATCCTGTCGTGCGAGACGCTGCTGCGCTGGGACAGCCCGTGCCATGGCAGCGTGTCGCCCGCCGAATTCATCCCGATCGCCGAGCAGAGCGGCCTGATCGTCGAGATCGGCGCTTGGGTGCTGCGCGAGGCCTGCCGTCACGCGCGCGACTGGCCGGACACGGTGCGCGTCGCGGTCAACCTGTCGCCGATCCAGCTCCTGTCGCCCGGGCTCGCCAAGGTGCTGAAGGACACGCTCGACGCTACTGGGCTCGCGCCGGGGCGGCTCGATCTCGAAGTGACCGAATCGGTGTTGCTCGACGATATCGACGCATCGCTGGCGGCGCTGTCGGCGATCAACCGGATGGCGGTCGGCACCACGCTCGACGATTTCGGCACCGGCTATTCGTCGCTCGGCTATCTCACCAAATTCCCGTTCCAGACGCTCAAGATCGACCGGTCGTTCATCACCGCGCTCGACGACAATCCCGCGTCGATGGCGATCATCCAGACGGTGGTCGATCTGGCCGCGACGCTCGGCATGCAGACGGTCGCCGAGGGTATCGAGACGCCGACCCAGCTCGCGCAGCTGCGTCGCACCCGCTGCACCGCGGTGCAGGGTTTCCTGCTCGCGCGCCCGATGTCGGCAAGCCAGGTGGCGAACCTGCTTGCCGACGAAACCCCCAGGATGCGTGCGCTGTCCTGAGGGCCGGCGGCGATGTCCGTCAGCCTTTCGGCTTGTCGAGCAGACGGGTCTGCGCCGCGACGAGCCGCCGCATCAGCTTGAGATCCCCCTCGCTGAGGCGCAGCGCGGCGTCCGCCCACAGGTCGACCACCGCCTCGAGCTCGTCGAGCGTCAGCGGATTGACCGCGCGCGACGCCTCGTAGATCGCGCAATGCCCGCTGTGGCGACGCCGGTTCTGGCGGATATAATCCTCGACCACCCGGCGGCCCTGCCCGGGGTCGGCGAGCGCGTGGACGATACCCAGATCATAGAGCTCCTCCGCGCTGTAGTTGCGCCCGCTGAGGATCATCTGCTCGGCGCGCGCCGCGCCCAGACGCCGCGACAGGAAGCAGTGCGCCCCCATGCCGGGGAACAGCCCGAACACGGTCTCGGGAAGGCCGAAGCTCGCGCCGCGTTCGGCGACGACGACGTTGAACGACAGCAGCGCCTCGAACCCGCCGCCCAGCGCATCGCCCTCGACCAGACCGATCGTCACGATCGGCAGGTCGAGGCCGCGCAGGTTGCGATGCAGGATCTGCACGCAGGCACGGCCATATTGGACCAGCGCCTCGCGGTGACCGGCGCGGATATGCTGTGCGAACAGGTCGAGATCACCCCCGAGCGAGAAGACGCCGGGGAATCGCGAGCCGAGCACGAGATAGCGAATCGGCATCGCTCCGGAAGTGTGGGCGCTGTGGATATCGGCCTGCCACTGACCAAAGTCCGCGAGCAGCGCAGGGTTGAAGCTCGGCCGCGTCCTTGGCCGCATATAGGTCCACAGCGTGTCGGCCTGCGGGTCGAACGTCACCTCGAGCTGGTCGAGCGCGAATAGCGGCGGGGTGGGGGCGGGGGCCGCGATCCCGGCTGTGGTCGCGGTTGCAGGCCGCGGGGCCGGCGAGAAATGTCGGGCGGGTAAAGCAAGAGTCACTGTGGCATTCCTTTGTAATCGCAGCGCAGTGCTGCACCGCCGAACCTAGGGCACAATGGCGGCGATCCCGCGGGGGCATGCGCGCGACGCGCGTTAAAATCCGTCTCGCGCGACACCGCGCCGGTGCGCTAGGCGGGGTCGGGGTCAGGGGCGGTCGTGGCGCACGGTCCGCGACCCGGTGCTGGCCCCCGAAACTGGACGTTTGCCGATCATGACAGCGAAATGGATGCAGGCGGGGCTGGCCGGAGCGCTGGTTGCGGGATTGTGGCTCCCGGTACCATCCGGCGCGGCGCAGACCGGTGTCGCGCCGCCCGCCCCGTCACAGATCGCGTCGGTCGATGCCCCCCAGCTCCAGTTCCCCGTCGATGCGGCGATGCAGGACGCGGCGCAATATGCGCGGCGGTTCGGCGTGCCGCTCGATGTCGCGCTCCACCGGATGCGGGCGCAGGCGGCGACGATACCCGTCACCGACGCGCTGCGCCGCGAATTCGCCGATCGCCTTGCCGGCATCGCGGTCGAGCATGACCCGGCCTACCGGATCGTGGTGCTGCTGACCGGCACCGACCCGGTCGCGGACCGCGTCGTCGAGGCGGGGGGGATGAGCGTCCCGCTGGTGTTCCGGACCGGCGCGGCGGCGACGCTCGACCGGATCCTCGGCCAGATCCGCACCTTCCAGGCGGCGATCCGCGCCGCGCTTCCGCATCCCCCCGGCATCGGTGCGGATCAGCGGACCGGCACGCTCGTCGTGATGGTCGCGACCGCGGACCTTGCGCTCGACCGGGATGGCGCACTTACCGCGAAGTTCGCCGATATGACCGGCGTTCCCGTGCGGATCGAAGCCAGTGACCGCCTGATGCTGCCGATGGCGCTTCAGACGAGCGTAACGGCCACGCCGGGCGCCACAGTGCCCGGGATCCCCGTGGCGACGATCCCGCGTGCCGACGCAGTGACCGTGATGCCGGACGTCGCGGGCGGGGGGCGGGTGGTCGGGACGGTCGACGGCCGGCGCTATATCTGCACGACGGGATTCGTCGTCACCGATGGCGTCGCGGATGCGATCGCCACCGCCGCGCATTGTCCCGACACGCTCGATTATGTCGGACGGCCGCCGGCGGGCACGGAGCGGCGGGCGATCGCGCTGCCCTATGTCGGCCAATGGGGCTGGGGGTATCAGGACGTCCAGATCAACCGCGCGCCCGCGCTGCCGGCGACTGCGCCACGGCTGCCCGCCTTCTTTGCCGATACCGCCAAGACCCGGCTCAGGACCGTCGCGACATGGCGCAACCGGACCAGCACGCGCGCGGGCGACTTCGTCTGTCACCGCGGCGAGCGTACCGGCTATAGCTGTGCGCCGGTCGCGATGGTCGATTTTGCCCCCGCGGGCGATCTGTGCGGCGGCGCGTGCCTGCCGACCTGGGTCGCGGTCGACGGGCCGACATGCAAGTCGGGTGACAGCGGCGCGCCGGTTTTCGAAGGGCAGGTCGCACTCGGCCTCGTCAAGGGCGGCACCTACCGCGCTGATGGCAGCTGCCTCTTCTATTATTACATGTCGACCGACTATCTGCCGCCCGGCTGGACGCTCGCCTATCGCTGAGCGCCGACATGCAGCCTAGAGGGGCAGGACGAACGCCGCCCCCGGAACCGCGACGCGGGCGACATGCGGCCCGAGCAGCCCGTCCGCGTCGATCGGCAGCAGCGTCACGCATTCGTCCTTCTCGTTCGCGACGACCATCAGGCCCTCGTCCTCCAACAGCACGAAGTGTCGCGGATAGGCCGCCCCCGCCGGTGCATGCTGGATCAGCCGCGGGTCACCATCCGGGTCGAGCGCGAAGACCGCGATGCTGTCATGCCCGCGGTTGGAGACATAGAGCCGGTCCCCCGCCGCGTTGATCGCCAGATGCGCGACGATGCTCGGACCCTCATATTCTTCTGGTAGCGTCGACACGGTCCTTGCTGCCGAGAACCGACCCTCGCCGCCGACCAGCACGGTCAGCGTGTTCGCAAGTTCGTTGGCAAGATATGCCATGCGCTGGACATGCGGATGCAGCAGCAGATGGCGTGGCCCCGATCCCGCTGGTGCGTGAAAGGCTGTTCCGGCCGCCCGGACACGGTTGCCGCCCGGCGCCGGCGCCACCGCGAAGGCGCGGATCTCGTCCGTCCCCAGATCGGTTGCATAAAGCCAGCGATCCTCGGCGTCGAACCCGACCCAGTGTGCATGCGGGCTCGTCTGACGCTCGCGGTTCGGACCCGATCCTTTATGGGCAAAGACATGCGTTGGCGCGATCGGCAGACCGTGCGAATTGAGGTTCACGACCGACACGCTCCCGCTCGCATAATTAGCGACGGCGAGCAGGCTCTGGTCGTGACTCAGCGCGAGATGACAAGGCGCGTTCCCATCGACCGCCACGCGGGCGATCTGTCGCCAGCCGTCGGCGGTCGCGCGATACACGCCGATCGCGCCGTCATCGCGCTCGTCGACGAGATAATGGAGGTCATGGCGCGGCGAATGGACGCCGAAGGACACGTTTATCGCGTCAGGATAGGGCGTGCCGGTCGACCAGCCATCGCCGTGTCGTAGCGGATGGAGCCCACCACGATTGGTGCCGATCCAGAGGCCGGCGGGTCGACTCACGAGGCGGTCACCCCATGCCGACACCGCCGGGATCCTCCGACCAGCGGGGCCGCGCGGACGCGGCCCCGGGCGATCACTTGCCGCGCAGCGTGTTGAGCAGCGCGATGCCGACGACGCCGACCAGCGCCGCGGTGGCGAACGGACGATCCTTGGCAAACGCACGCGCCTTGTCGGCGAGCGGTGCGACGGTGTCGGTCGCGGTGCCGATCGCCTTGTTCGCGGTGCCTGCGATCTGGTCGGCGACGCCGCCGGCCTGAAGCGAGCTGTCGCCCGTTGCATTGCCTGCTGCCTGCTTCACCGAACCGAGCAGATCCTGGCCTTCACCCTTCAAGGTCGTCGTGTTCATGCTAAACTCCTATGCTGGACGGCATCCGGAACGAATGCGCTCGGACCGCTGAACGGCCGACACGCCAAGATGTGCCATCGACCTGCGCATAAACCGCCCGCGCAGGGCCGAGCGGCCCGTTACCAGCGATACCCGATCGTTGCCTGCACCGTGCGGCGGTTGCCGTACCAGCACCAGGCATAGTTGGCGAAGCAGCTCGTCAGATACTTCTTGTCGAACAGGTTGGTCGCGTTGACGCCGAGATCGACATTGGCGAGCCGCGGGCTGAGCTTGCCCAGATCGTAGCGCAGCAGCGCGTCGAACACCGTATAGGCGGGTGAATAGCGCGCGACGCCGTCCGAATAGAAATCGGCATAGGTCTTGTCGACGTGCCGCACCGCGCCGCCGATCGCAAAGCCCGATGCCGGCCCCTCGGTCGGCGCCCATTCGAGGTTCGCCGAGATTCCGCCGCGCCCGACCGTCGCGAGCGGCAGGCCGATATTGGCGGCAACGACGTCCTCGACCTTCTTCACGCGCTGGCGGCTATAGGCGAGCTTGGCGTTGAAGCCGTAGGGCAGCGGCGCGCTCGCCTCGACCTCGACACCCTGCGACCGGACCTTGCCGATCTGCTCCGCCGTGAAATCGGGATAGGACACGACGACATTGGTCTGCTCGATCCGGAACCAGGCTGCGGTGACGAGGATCGACGTGCCGGTCGGCTGATATTTCACCCCCGCCTCGATCTGCTTGCCGAGAGACGGCTTCGGGGGGCTGCCATCGCGCAGTTCCGCATTCTCCGGCTGGAACGAGGTCGAGTAGCTTGCATAGGGCGCCAGCCCGAACGGCAGCAGGTACAGCGCACCCGCGCGCCAGGTGAACTTCTCGTCTTTCTGCGCCTTGCCGTTGCGTTCCTGGCGGGCCCAGTCCTGGCGGCCGCTCAGCGTCACGCGCAGCCCGCCGACCGCGATCTGGTCCTGCGCATAAATCCCCTGCTGACGCTGGCGGACATTGGCGGAACCGATGCCGAAGGACGCTTGGACATCGGCTGGCGTCTGCGGCGTGGGCATCGTCCCATAGACCGGGTTGAAAACGTCGATCGGCGTCCCGCCGCCAAAGGCCGAGAGCCCCGCCGAATGCGCGACCTGACGGTCGACCCCGAACAACAGGTTGTGCGTGACGGGGCCAGTGACGACCTTGCCCGTCAGCTGATTGTCGAACGTCCAGTTGTTGAGCTGCTCCCGCGTCGAATAGGAGGACCGGGCATACAGCGTCGGCGCTACCGCGAGCGGATCGACCGCGGGTCCGCTGGTATAGACCAGCCCCATCCGGCTCTTTACATATTGATAGCGCCCCGACGAGCGCAGCGCCCAGCCGCTACCGAAATCGTGATTGAAGATATAGGTCAGCGCGGCCTGTTCGCGACGGAAGAAGTCCCCGGGCTCGCCACCATAGAATTTGGTCGAGATCTTGCCTGCCGGGTTGTCGATCAGCGTCCCGAGCGTCGGGAACACCCCGTAATTGCCATTGAACGGATCGTGCGAATAGGCGCCGAGCAGCGTGAAGCTGGTGCTGCTGCCCGCGCCGGCGGTCACCGCGGCGGAGATCGTCTGGCGCTCGCGCTTGCCCTGGCCCTGCGTCTGCTGATCGTCGGCGCCATTCGCGCTGCCATAGATGCGCCACAGCACGCCGTCCCCTGCGCGCCCGCCGATATCGGCGTCGACGCGGTACAGGTCGTAGGTGCCATAGGTGCCGCTGACCGCACCATAGGTTGCGCGATCAAGCGGCAGCTTGCTGACCTCCGCGACCAGACCGCCCGGGCTCGACTGGCCATAGAGCACCGACGCCGGGCCCTTGATAATCTCGACCCGATCGAGCCGCGACACGTCGACCTGCGGTACCGCATAGCCGGTCGCGCTGCCGAACTGGCGCAGGCCGTCGAGATAGACCGGTGCGTCGAACCCGCGCAGCTTGAACTGGTCGTACACCTCGGCGGATGCACCGCGCGTCTCGGGGGTGACGCCCGCAACGAAGCGCAGCGCCTGATTGAGGTTCTGCAGCCCCAGCCCGGCAATGTCACCGGCGCTGATCACGCTGATCGACTGCGGCGTCTCGACGATCGGCGTTGCGCTCTTCGTCCCCGACGACGCGATCGTCGTCGCCTTCTCGCCGGTCACGACGATCACGCCGTGATCCTGCGGTTCGGACGCGTCGGATTCGTCGAGGCTTGTTGCCGCTGCCACGGACGCGTTGGGGGTCGTGTCCTCCGGGGCGGACCCGGCCCAGGCCGGTGTTGCGGACAGCGCGGCCGTGAGAATGGTGCCGGCGAGCAGCAGGCGGGCGAAGCGACGTTCGGACATGAAAAACCCCTTTCCGGCTCGCTACTGTTGTCGCGACTGATTTGCAATAGCGTTGCGACCGATTCGCAAACCGCGTTTTCAGTGGCTTGGAAAAGCGGTTCACCGTTCGCGTCTGAGCGGTGGTCCTGATAGGGTGTTGCCATGGACTTCTTCCCCGCCCTTACCGATGCGCACCGCGCGTTCGTCGAACGCCAGCCCGTGTTCTTCGTCGCGACCGCGGCCGAGGGTGCGCGGATCAACCTCAGCCCCAAGGGGATGGACAGCTTCCGCGTGCTCGACGCTGGCACCGTCGCCTATCTCGACGTCGGTGGCTCGGGGAACGAGACCAATGCGCATCTCGCCGCCGACGGACGCATCACGATCATGTTCTGCGCGTTTGACCGCCCCGCGCTCATCTTCCGCATCTATGGCCACGGCACCGCGGTGCTGCCGCAGGACGATCGCTGGGACGCGCTCTATGCGCAGTTCACGCCGTTGCCTGGTACGCGGCAGATCTTCGAGATCGCGGTCGATCAGGTGCAGACGAGCTGCGGTTGGGGCGTGCCCGTCATGATGCTCGATCACGAACGCCAGACTCTGTCCAAATATCACGCCGGGCAGAGCGACGCCGAACGGCTCGCCGAATGGGCCGAACATCCGCGCAGCATCGATGGTCTGCCGACGCGGGTGCCGACCATCGCGCCCGGTGCAGCCCGATGAGTCTCGCCGAGCTTGGCCGCTACAGCCGCAACGAGGCGCTGATCATCGCCGGCCGGCTCGAAAGCGAGGGCATTGCCGCGATCGTGTTCGACGGCGACATGGCGATCGGCGACGGCAGCGATCTGCTGATCCCGGTCCGCGTGATGGTCGACGCCGACGATTTCGCCGAGGCACGCGCGATCATTCCCGACCGCTGATCAGAAATCGTCCGGCGACGCGCTGCCCGTTTTTCAGGCAATTGTCCCGCGCTGCACAGTTTCTAGCGGCCCGGCGCATCTGACACCCCGTATTCCACCCCATCCCACACCCTGTCAGAAAACTGGCACGGTCGTTGCGTTGTGTTCGGCGTAACAAGGGGAAGGGGCGCGATGAAACTCGTCATTGCCATCATCAAGCCGTTCAAGCTCGACGAGGTGCGCGAAGCGCTCACCACGCTCGGCGTGGCGGGCATGACGGTCACCGAGGTCAAGGGGTTCGGCCGGCAAAAGGGTCAGACCGAGATTTATCGCGGTGCCGAATACACGACCAACATGGTGCCCAAGATCAAGGTCGAGGTCGTGTGCGCGACGAGCCTGGTGGATCGCGTGGTCGAGGCGATCCAGGCATCCGCCAACACCGGCGCGATCGGCGATGGCAAGATCTTTGTGGTCGACGTCAGCCAGGCGGTGCGCATCCGCACCGGCGAAACCGACGATTCGGCGCTCTGAGGGGAGGGGGACACGATGAAGCATGACATGAAGACAGCCGCCGCGGCGGTTCTGGGGTTCGGTGCCGCGCTGGTCGCCGCCGCGCCCGCCTTTGCGCAGACGGTCGTCGCACCCGCGGCCGCGCCCGTCGTCGCCACCGTCAACAAGGGCGATACCGCCTGGATGATGACCTCGACGATCCTCGTCCTGATGATGATCCTGCCGGGTCTCGCGCTGTTCTACGGCGGTCTTACCCGGTCGAAGAACATGCTCTCGACGATGACGCAGATCGGCGCGGTCGCAGCACTCGCGATGCTCATCTGGGTGATGTGGGGCTATACGCTGGCCTTCGGTCCCGACGTGACCAATCCGCTGCTCAGCAACTTCATCGGCAGCCTCGACAAGGCATTCCTCAAGGGGATCACCCCCGCCTCGCAGGCGGCGACCTTCACCGCGGGCGTCGAAATTCCCGAATATGTCTTCGTCTGTTTCCAGATGACCTTCGCCGCGATCACGATCGCGCTGGTGCTGGGCTCGGTCGTCGAGCGGATGAAATTCTCCGCGGTGATGGTGTTCGGCCTGGTCTGGCTGACGATCGTCTATTTCCCGATCGCGCACATGGTCTGGGCCGCGTCGGGCTATTTCTTCAAGGCCGGCGCGCTCGATTTCGCCGGCGGTACCGTCGTCCACATCAACGCGGGCGTTTCCGCGCTGGTCGCCGCACTGATGCTCGGCAAGCGGATCGGCTATCCCAAGGAGCCGATGGCGCCGCATTCGCTGGTGATGACCGGGATCGGCACCGGGCTGCTCTGGGTGGGCTGGTTCGGCTTCAACGCCGGCTCCGCGCTCGAGGCGAACGGGTCGGCCGCGCTGGCGATGATCAACACCTTCGTCGCGACCGCGTCGGCGGCACTGTTCTGGATGCTCGCCGAGCGGCTGTCGGGTCACAAGGGTTCGGCGCTCGGCTTCTGCTCGGGCATCGTCGCAGGGCTGGTCGCGGTGACGCCGGCGGCGGGCAATTCGGGCCCGTTTGGTGCGATCGTGCTGGGCGCGATCGCCTCGCTGATCTGCTTCATGGCGGTGTCGAAGATCAAGCCGCTGCTCGGCTATGACGACTCGCTCGACGCGTTCGGTATCCACGGCATCGGCGGCATGGTCGGCGCGATCGGAACCGCGGTGGTCTATGCGCCGTCGCTCGGTGGGCCGGGTGCCGCCGACTATGCGATCGGCGCCAAGCTGCTGGTGCAGATTCAGGCGGTTCTCGTCACGATCATCTGGGCCTCGGTCGGCACCGTGATCGCGATCCTGATCGCCAAGGCGGTCACCGGGCTGCGCGTCTCGCCCGAAGTCGAGGTCGAGGGTCTCGACATCGGCGAGCATGGCGAGCGTGCCTATAACTGATCCTGTCCGGTAGCGGGCCGCCTGAGCCCGCACCCACGATGTTCCTCCTGCGGACAACCTGGCCCGGTGCGCACAACGCACCGGGTCTTTTTTGCGTGTCGATCGCGGTGCCGGCAGGGTGGTCGCTAGACGCCGATGTTCCTGGGAGCCAGCCGCCGGATATCGAGCACGTCGACCCGCGAGAGCATCACCGCGCCAAGCGTCCGGTCGCCGGTCTCGACGAGGATTCCTTCCTGCGTCGCGCGCACCGTCCGCCAGGTGACCTCGCGCACTGCGATCCGCTTGCCGACACGCTTGACCGCGGCGACGCGGCCATCCTCCGCCACCGCGAGCGCGCCGCGCCCATCGGCGCCGACGACGGCCCCTGACACGGCAAAGCCCGGCAGTTGCGCCTGCGCCGCCTCGGCGGCCTCCTCGGCGGTCTCGATCCGTATCACACGCCGCTTCCGGACCGTTGCCCAGCCGATACCACCGACCGACGCCACCAATGCCGCGACCGCGGCCCCGATCACCGCGGGGCCGAGCGCGATCGGGATCATCGCGGCCCTGCGAGCGCGTCCAGCATCGGGCGGATCCCGCGCAGGTCATAGCCTGCGTCCTCGGCCTGCGCGAGCAGCAGGTTGGGATTGCGCCCCGCCTTTGCCGCGGCGAGCGCCCACAGATTGCAGCTCCGCGTGCCCGACCGGCAATAGGCGAGGACGGGGCCTTTCGCCTCGGTCAGCGCCTGGGTCATCGCGTCGATCTGCGGATGCGAAAAGCCCGCATGCGTCACCGGGATCGCGACATAGTTCAGGCCTGCCGCCTCGGCCGCCGCACGGATCGCGTCGCCCGAAGGCTGGCCCGCATCCTCGTCGTCGGGGCGGTTGTTGACGATCGTCTTGAACCCCGCCGCGGCAATGTCCGCGACGTGCTCGACCGCGATCTGCGGCGCGACCGAAATGCTTTCGTTGATGTGCCGGATCATGCGGACTCGCGGATAACTGCCAGAAAGGCATCCCCATAGGCGTCGAGCTTGCGCGCGCCAATGCCCGATAGCACCGCGAGCGCCGCGCGCGATGCGGGCCGCTGCGCCGCCATGTCACGCAGCACCGAATCGTGGAAGATCACATAGGGCGGAACGCCCGCGTCCTTCGCCAGATCACGGCGGCATACGCGCAGCGCCTCGAACAGCGGATCGTCGACCGGGTTCGGCACGGCCCCCGGTGCAGCCTTGCGCCGCCGCTCGCGCTTGGGCGGCACGATCACCGACAGCGCCGCCTCGCCTTTCAGGATCGCCTTCGCCGCCGGTCCGAATTCGAGGCCGCCGTGTGGATTGGTGCGCAGCGCGTCCTTCAGCATCAGCGCGCGCGAGACCGGTTTCAGCAACCCCACCTCGTCGCCCTCGACGATCCCGTACACCGACAACGCCTCATGCCCGTTCATCAGGCTGCGCTCCGACGACACGCCCGTCAGGATACCCTCGATATAGCCAACGCCGAACATCTGCCCCGTCCGGAACACCGCCGACAGGAATTTCCGCGCGGTCTCGGTCGCGTCGACCGCATCGACATTGCCGAGGCAATTGTCGCAATTGCCACAATCCTCTTGTCTGTCCTCGCCGAAATGCTTGAGCAGGATCCGTCGCCGACACCCCGCGGTCTCGACCAGCCCGCCCATCGCGGTCAGCCGCTGACGCTCGCCCGCTTGCCGCTCGGGTTCGACCTCGCCGATCCGCTGGCGGGCGCGCGCGAAATCCTCCGCGCCCCAGAACAGATGCGCGATCGCCGGATCGCCGTCGCGCCCCGCGCGCCCCGTTTCCTGATAATAGGCCTCGATCGATTTCGGCAGCCCAGCATGCGCGACGAACCGCACGTCGGGCTTGTCGATCCCCATCCCGAACGCGACCGTGGCGCAGATCACCATGTCCTCGCTCGCGACGAAATCCGCCTGGTTCTTCGCGCGCACCTGCGGATCGAGCCCGGCATGATAGGCGCGCGTGGGCCGCCCGCTGCGCCCCAGCGCCTCGGCCAGCTTCTCGGTTGCCGCGCGCGTCTGCGCATAGACGATCCCCGGCCCGGGGATCTTCTCGAGGATGTCGGCAATCTGCCGGTTGACGTTATCGCGCGCCGAGATCGCATAGCGGATGTTCGGCCGGTCGAACCCCGACACGATCAGCCCTTCACGCGAGATGCCGAGCTGTTCGAGGATATCCGCGCGCGTATGGGCATCGGCGGTCGCGGTCAGCGCGAGCCGCGGCACGTCGGGAAAGCTGTCGAGCAGCGGCCGCAACAGGCGATAGTCGGGGCGGAAATCGTGCCCCCATTCGCTGACGCAGTGCGCCTCGTCAATCGCGAAAAGCGAGAGCTTCGCCTGAGACAAAAGGTTGCGGAAGCTCTCGTTCGAGGCCCGCTCGGGCGCGACGTACAGCAGGTCGAGATCGCCCGCGCGGAACCGCGCGATCGTCTCCTCGCGATTGGTATCCACGCTCGTCAGCGTCGCCGCCTTGATCCCGACCGCGGTCGCGGCGCGCAGCTGGTCGTGCATCAGCGCGATCAGCGGCGACACGACCACGCACGTCCCCTCGAGCATCGTTGCCGGCAACTGGTAGCACAGCGACTTGCCAGCCCCGGTCGGCATCACCGCCAGCGTCCGCTGCCCCGCAAGCACGCGGTCGACGACATCGCGCTGCACGCCACGAAAATCAGGAAAGCCGAAGATGCGCTGGAGATCGGGAAGGGGGTCGAGTGCCATCGCCGTCTAGGTAGCGATCCTCGGGGGGATGTCGAGGATCGCGCAGGTCTTATCGCGACGAAGCATCGGGGCTTGGCATCTCGACCATATAGAATGCACCTCCCCGGCGGAGGCCGGGGGCCAGTTGGAAAGGTGGTCGTAACGATGGGACGTCCTTTGTCAGCAACGTCTCCCAACTGGACCCCGGCCTCCGCCGGGGAGGCATACATTCATACTCGTGGCGAATGCGGTTGCGGTCGTCGAGCGATGTGCAACACCCCTCGCGATCGATTGGTGGAGGTGGCATGAAAGGCTTTGGTTTGCGGAGCGGTGCCACGGCGCTCGTCTTGGTCGGGCTCGTCCCGATCGGCAGCGCGGGCTTCGCTGCGGACAAGCCGGCGGCGGTGCGAGACGTGCCGGTCGGTGGCATGATCGCCGCGACGATCGACGGCACGCCAGTCACGCTCCGCGTCGATCCTGGCGCGCCCGGGCTAGTCCTCATGACCACCGCCGCCGCCGACCGGCTCGGGTTGAAAGGCGGCATGATGGAAATCGGCTATTCGGTGGGCGGGAAGGGCGCGATGCAGGCCACGACCGTGCGGCCGATGACGTTCGGCGCCACCCGCGTGAAACGCCGGGTCGGCTTTCCCAGTCGCAAGAAAGGGTCTGCCGACGGTCGCTGGACCGGGCGCGTCTATGCGACCGTCGGCGATGGCAGCATCGGGCCGGGGTCGCTCCCCGAACCCGTCGTGCGTATCGCCCTCCACGCGCCGCGCGCGAGCGAACGGACGGTCGCGCTGCCGATGGTCGATGGCGGCGGCCTGTTCGGACGGCTGTCGGGCGAATTCGCGCAGATCATGATCGGCGGCCAGCCCGTGCGCGTCCGCTTCGATTCCTATCACCCGCGCACCACGGTCACCGCCAACGCCGCGTCGCTGATCGCCGAGGCGCAGCGCGGCACGCTCGTCGGTACATTGGAGCCCGTCGAAATCGCTTTCGGCATCGTGCGGCCGGTGCGCACGATGATGCTCGCCACCGCGCTCCCGGTTGGCCCGCTGATGCTGTCGACGCTCGGCGTCCGCGCCAGCGACGTCGGCGGTGCCGTGTCGATTCCGGAAGCCGACGCCGCACCACCCGACCCCGACGAGATCGTCGTCACCGCTAAGGGCAAGCGCGACCCCAAACACGACCGCCTGACGCTCGGCGCCGACGTGCTCGATCACTACTCCACGATCGTGTTCGACAGGCCGCAGAAGCAGGTACGGCTCACGTGCGGTTAACTGGCTAGCCTCGCACGATACACCACCCCGGCGAAGGCCGGGGCCCAGTTGGGGGGCGTCGGTAATGAAAGACCGCGCCCCGTTACTCAGACCTCTCCAACTGGACCCCGGCCTTCGCCGGGGTGGAAGACGGAGCAACGACCTTATTCCGCCGCGAGCGCCCCCGCGTCATCACCCGCACGCTCCTGCGCCTGGCGGTTCCACATCTCCGCATACACGCCGTCCGCGCGCAGCAATTCGGCATGCGTGCCCTTCTCGACGATCCGCCCCGCCTCCAGCACGACAATCTGGTCGGCATGCACCACGGTCGACAGCCGGTGCGCGATCACGATCGTGGTGCGGCCGCGCTCGATCGCCTCGAGCGTGTCGAGGATCTCCGCCTCGGTGCGGCTGTCGAGCGCGGACGTCGCCTCGTCGAGGATCAGGATCGGCGGGTTCTTCAGCAGCGTGCGTGCGATCGCCACGCGCTGCTTCTCGCCGCCCGACAGCTTCAGACCACGCTCGCCGACGCGCGTTGCATAGCCCAGCGGCTGGCGTTCGATGAACCCTGCGATCGCCGCGCCCTTCGCCGCCGTCTCTACGTCGGGCATCTCCGCGCCCTCGCGGCCATAGGCGATGTTGTAGCCGATCGTGTCGTTGAACAGCACGGTGTCCTGCGGGACGATCCCGATTGCCGCGCGCAATGATGCCTGGCGGACCTGCGCAATGTCCTGCCCGTCGACGGTGATCCGCCCGCCCGTCAGGTCGTAGAAGCGGTAAAGCAGCCGCGCGAGCGTCGACTTGCCCGCGCCCGACGGTCCGACCACCGCGAGCGTCGATCCCGCGGGCACGTCGAGCTCGAGATCGCGCAGGATCGGACGGCCCGCATCATAGCCGAACGAGACATTCTCGAACCGGACATGACCCGCGCTGACCGCGAGTACGGGGGCGTCGGCCACATCGACCACGGAAGCGGGCGTGTCGATCAGGTCGAACATCGCCGCCATGTCGAGCGCGCCCTGGCGGATCGTGCGATACACCATGCCGAGCAGGTCGAGCGGCCGGAAGAGCTGCGCCAGCAGCGTCGAGACGAAGACCACGTCGCCCGCCGAGGCCTCGCCCCGGCTCCACCGCCACACGACGAAGCCCATGCCGCCCGCGAGCATCAGGTTGGTGATCAGCGCCTGGCCGAGGTTCAGCCATGCGAGCGAATTCTCGCTCTTCACCGCGGCTTCGGAATAGGCGGTAATCGCGCTGTCATAGCGCTTTGCCTCGCGCTCCTCCGCGCCGAAATACTTGACCGTCTCGAAGTTCAGCAGCGAATCCACCGCATGCGCGACCGCACCGGTATCGAGGTCGTTCATGCGTGCGCGCAGCGCGTTGCGCCAGTCGGTGACCATCCGCGTGAACGCGATATAGCCGACCACCATTACGATCGTCGCGACGACCAGCGGCCAGCCGAACTTGGTCCAGAACAGGCCCAGCACCAGCACGAGTTCGAACAGCGTCGGCGCAATGTTGAACAGCAGGAAATAGAGCATCGTATCAATGCTCTTCGTCCCGCGCTCGACCACCTTGGTCACTGCGCCCGTTCGGCGCGACAGATGGAAATCGAGGCTCAGCGCATGGAGGTGGCGAAACACCTGCGCCGCCAGCCGCCGCGACGCGTCCTGTCCGACCCGCTCGAACACCGCGTTGCGCAGATTGTCGAACAGCGTCGTTCCGAACCGCGACGCCGCATAGCCGACCACCAGCAGCGCGACGAGCGTCAGCGCGCCGCGGTCGTTCCCCGCCATCCGGTCGACCGCATATTTCAGCGTGAAGGCCGCGCCGAACACCTGCACCAGCTTCGACGCGATCACGAGCAGCATCGCGACGACGATCCGGACCTTCAGCTTCGGCTGCCCCGCCGGCCACAGGAATGGCAGAAAGCGGCGGAGCGTCGGCAGCAACGGCTGGTCCGCGCGGGTGGAGGTGTAGGTATCAGGGGGCATTGCTGGTGGTGATGTAGGCGCGGTCAAGCCCCGGCGAAAGCGGTTGACGGAACAATCCTGCCACTTCGTCGCTTTTCATATCGTGTCCAACGCCGGGCACGGCGATCCACTGGAGAATGAAATGGAACCGCTGTTCTACGTCATGGCCATCATGGGTTGCAGTGACGGCAATATGAACTGCACCGAGGCGCGGGTCGTGCCGGCGCGTTACGAAACCATGGCGCAGTGCCGCGCGGCGTTGCCGGATCAGCTCGCGCAGAACACCGACGTTCCCTATCCGATGATCGGTGCCAACTGCCGCACCGCGGGCGCGCAGATCGCCGTGGCAGGCAAGGCCAAGCCCCGGGGCTGATATGTTGGTTCGAGCGGGTTTGAGTTCGTCTCCTTCGCTCTCTCTTCCCCGTTCGTGCTGAGCGAAGTCGAAGCACAGGTCCCGAACGGAGGCCCTTCGACTTCGCTCAGGGCGAACGGATAAGGGGTGAGGCGTGAAAGACTAAGCTACCGCGGTCGTGTCCACAGCCGCGGATCGCGCGGCGTGCGTGGATACAGCCGCTCCCGCGCCGCTGCCTCTCGCGCGGCTCTGGCGATAAACCCCAGCTTCTGCGCCCCCGACGTCGTAACGCGGTGATCCCACGCATGCTCGCCACGCGCTGCGACGGTCCGCCCGATTGCGCCATAGATACCGGCCGCCGACAGCACGGCCCAGGCCGATCGGAACGATAACGCGGGCGTGCCCTCCCGTGCGCTCGCCTCGAACGCCGCCGCGCGGTCCGCCATTCGCTTGGTGAGCACCGCGAGGCGCGCGCGGAATGGCGGCTTCATGTGCTGGCCGGGCGGAAAGTCCATCTCGACCAGCCAGTCCTCGGGCAGGTAGCAGCGCCCGACCCGGTCATCCTCCTCGACATCGCGCATGATATTGGCGAGCTGGAATGCCATCCCCAGGTCACAGGCGCGGTCGAGTGTGTCCTCGTCCTCGGGATCGACCCCCATCGCGATCGCCATCATGCAGCCGACGACGCCCGCGACATGGTAGCAATATTTGTAAAGGTCGTTTTCGGAGCGCGGTCGCCACTCGCGCGCATCGAGCGCGAAGCCCTCGACCAAATCGCGCGCGAACCGCTTGGGCATCCGCGTCTCGGCGGCGACGATCCGCAGCGCGTCGAATGCGGGTTCGCCGACGACTTCGCCCGCCAGCGCCTGCTCGGTCATCGCGGACAGCGTGACGAGCCGCGCCGGGGCATCGTCGACCACGGTCATGCCGTGCCCGTGATCCTGCCCGTCGGCGATATCGTCGCACCGCCGGCACCAAGCATAGAGCAGCCACGCCCGCTCGCGAGTCGGCTTGTCGAACAACAGGCTGGCGGCTGCGAAACTCTTCGATCCGCGCGCGATCGATTCCTTCGCCGTCGCGACGATCGCTTCGCGGGTAGGGGAGGGGAAGGTCATGCCACCACCTTTACTACCACCCTGGCGAAGGCCGGGGCCCAGGTGGGAAAGCAAGTGTAATGACGCGTAGCGCGAGCCAATCTCCGTCCCCCGACTGGGCCCCGGCCTTCGCCGGGGTGGTGCAGGATAGTATGCGGCGCGAAGACGGTCACAGATCCGACGCGTTCATCCGGACGATCGGCTGTGTCGGCACATGCTCCGCCATCCGGTCGAGCAGCAGGTCGAGCGTATCCGCGACGATCAGCAGGTCGCGGTGCTGCGGTCGCAGGAAGCCGACCTCGCCCATCTTGTCCCAGAACGCGATCAGATGGTCGTAATAGCCCGCGGTGTTGAGCAGCCCGACCGGATCCGCATGATAGCCGAGCTGCGCCCAGCTCAGCGCCTCCCACAGCTCGTCCATCGTGCCCGTACCACCGGGAATCGTCACGAACCCGTCCGACAGGTCGGTGAACATCTGCTTGCGCTGGTGCATCCCCTGCACGACGTGGAGCTCGGTCAGCCCCCGGTGCGCGACTTCGGCATCGACCAGCGCCTGCGGGATCACGCCGATCACCTCGCCGCCACCCTCGAGCGCACCGTCGGCGATCGCGCCCATCAGGCCGGTGCGGCCACCGCCATAGACGAGGCCGATTCCGCGCTCAGCAAAGGTCCGTCCCAGCGCGCGCGCGCCTTCGATATACAGGGGATCAGCCGGCGTCGCCGACCCGCAATACACAGCAAGTCTTTTCATCGTGCCTCGCTAGGGGAAGCGCGCGTGGTGCCGCAAGAAAAGAATGGGTCGTGCGGAGACGCGGAGAACGCGGAGGTGTTGCAGTCCGGACAGCGCTTGCGCTGTCATCATGCCCGCTCCGCCATCCGTTGGAGACACGGTCGCTTCGCGACACGCGCATCACCTCCGCGCCTTCGCGTCTCCGCGCGAACAAACCCTTACTGCTCGCCCTCAAGCATCAACCGCGCCGTCGCCTTAGCACTCCCGACGACGCCCGGAATCCCCGCCCCCGGGTGAGTCCCCGCGCCGACGAAGTACAGGTTCGGGATATGATCGTCGCGGTTGTGCACGCGGAAATAGGCGCTCTGCGTCAGCACCGGCTCGAGCGAGAAGGCCGAGCCCAGATGCGCGTTCAGATCCTGCGCGAAATCCTTCGGCGCATAGCTGAACTTGGTCACGATCCGGTCGTGGATGTCCGGGATCAGCCGCCGGCCGATCTCGTCGAGGATCCGCTTCTCCAGGATCGGGCCGATCTCGTCCCAGTCGACCGGGAATTTGCCGAGATGCGGCACCGGCGCGAGCGCGTAGAAGGTCGAATGCCCTTCCGGCGCCAGGCTGGGGTCGGTGACAGTCGGATGATGGAGATAAAGCGAGAAATCTTCCGCCAGCACGCCGTGATCGTAAATGTCCGACAGCAGCCCCTTATAGCGCGGCCCGAACAGGATCATGTGGTGCGGAATGCCGGGCCACGTGCCCTTGATCCCGAAATGCACGACGAACAGCGACGGGCTGTACTTCTTGCGCTCGAGCGACGCCTTGGTCCGCTGTCCGCTGCGCGACGTCGCCAGCAGGTCGCGATAGGTGTGCATGATGTCGCTGTTCGCCGCCACCGCATCCGCCTGGCCCGACCAGCCGCTCGCCGTCGTGACCCCGGTCGCGCGGTCACCCAGCGTCTCGATCGAGGTCACCGGGTCGTCGAGCCGCAGCACGCCGCCCAGCCGCTCGAACTGGGTCACCAGCGCCGCGACCAGCCGGTTGGTACCGCCACGCGCGAACCAGACGCCGCCGTCGCGCTCCAGCTTGTGGATCAGCGCATAGATCGCGCTGGTCGTCATCGGATTGCCGCCGACGAGGAGCGTGTGGAACGAGAGCGCCTCGCGCAGCTTCTCGGACTTCACGAAGCTCGACACGATCGAATAGACCGAGCGCCAGGCCTGATATTTCGCGAGGGCCGGCGCCGCCTTGATCATCGACCCGAAGTCGAGAAACGCGACATGGCCGAGCTTCTCATAGCCTTCGTGAAACACGCCCGCCGAATAGGCGAGGAACTTCTCATAGCCCGCCCAGTCGCCCGGATGCAGCTTCTCGATCTCCGCCCGCATCTGCGTATCGTCATTGGTATAATCGAAATTCGTCCCGTCCGCCCAGTTCAGCCGGTAGAAGGGCAGCACCGGGTCGAGCGTCACGTCCGCGCTCATGTCGTGCCCGCTCAGCGCCCATAATTCGCGCAGGCAGTCGGGATCGGTGATCACGGTCGGGCCGGCATCGAAGGTGAAGCCGTCGCGCTCCCAGTAATAGCCACGCCCGCCCGGCTTGTCGCGGCTCTCGACGATGGTCGTCTGGACGCCTGCGGATTGCAGCCGGATCGCGAGCGCCAGCCCGCCAAACCCTGCGCCGATGACGATAGCTGTCTTCATGATCTCATACTGCCTGCGATGGCGCGGACGGCGCGCACGATGGGGACGGGGGGCTTGCCGGTCAGGATCCGCGCCTTGTCGGTCATGGTCGAACGTCCGGCATAGAAACGGCCTATCAGCGAAGGGGAGAGGCGATAGAAGCGCTCGAGGATCCGGTAGCGTTCCTCAGGCTCCGCCGCGCGGAACAGCATCGTGTCGAGCATCCGGTAGAAACCGCGGCTTTTCCACGTCGCCTGCGCCATCGCATAGGTCGCGTCGTGCAGCCGTGCGCCCGAGAAATCCCCCAGCGCCGCGATCATCGACGCGGTCCGCACCGCATCGGGCAGCGAATAGCCGGTGGTCGGGTGGAACATCCCCGCGCGCATCCCCGCCTTGGCGACGCGCGCGCCGGTCGAGCGCCAATAGGCCTCGAAATCGCCGCCCATCGCGACCGGCAGGACGCCCGATTCCTCGCGTTCGATCCGCTTCACTGACCAGCCGCGCTCGGCGACATAGGCGTCGATCCGGTCGCGCAGCACGGGCAGATCGAGATCGGGCGTGTCGCTGTAATAGGTGTCTTCGACGAACATCCGCCGCGCCTTGAACGGCAGGCAATAGACGAAACGATAGCCGTCGAGCTGTTCGACGCCCGCATCCATCACCATCGGCCGCGGCGCCTTGTGCATCGCGTCGAGCAGCAGTTCGCGTCCGAGGAATTTCTGCCACGCCAGATCGAGCAGCGTAAGGTCGCCCGGCCCGCGCGCGTCGATCACCCCGGTCGCTTCGATCCGGTCGCCGTCGCTCAGCACCACCGCGGTCGCGCTCGCGCCGCTGACTTTGCAGTCGAGCATCAGCGCGTGCGGCGGCAGGACGCGGCGTACTTCGCGGTCGAGCTGGACGCTCTCGATCGAATTGTAACGCGCGTCGATGGTCCGCGCATGCCCTGGAAAGCGCACGTCATAGCCCTGCCAGCCATGCACCACGAGCGGCGCGACGATCCAGCGGTCCGCCGCCGCCACGTCGCTGTCGAAGAACGACCAGAGGTGATTGCCACCGACCGTCGGGGCGGCATCGACCAGCCGCACGTCGAGCGCCGGATGCTTCGCTTTGAGCGCCAGCGCGATCATCCCGCCGGCCAGGCCCGCGCCAACGATCGCGACGTCGCAGGAGATCGTCGATGCCATGGCTCCGACTAGCGCAAACCGGCGCCTGCGAAAACAGCCTTTCCCGCCCAATCGCACGCGAAGACAACCTGCATTGCCGGCCCCGCTGCCTCTTCCGCCACCGAGGCGATCCCCCTCGGGTTACCGCCTTCCGCTGCCACCGCGCGGCGGACGCGAAGGGACGGGGAGCGCCAGGTCGGGCATGGCGCGCCGCCGCCATCTCCGCCACTATGTCCATGCCAGATCCGGAGCCGCCATGCCCCCCTCACACCCGACCGACGCTTCGCCAGCACCGCACGCCGGCCCCCGCCACCCCCAGGCGCCGACGCTGGCCACGGCGCGCCTGACGCTGACCGGCCATGTCCCTGCCGATCTCGACGACTGCGCCGCGATGTGGGCCGATGCCCGCGTCTATGCGATGATCGGCGGCTCGCCGCGCAGTCGCGAGGAGGTGTGGATCCGGTTGCTCCGCTCGATCGGGCAGTGGACCGCGTTCGGCTATGGCAGCTGGATCGTGCGCGAGACCGCGACCGGCCGGCTGATCGGCGAGATGGGGTTGATCGATGCGCGGCGCGCGATCCTGCCGCCGATCGACGGTCCCGGTGCGATCGGCCCCGAAATGGGCTGGACGCTGACCGGCGACGCGCAGGGCCAGGGCTATGCGTCGGAGGCTATGGCGGCGGTCCTGGCCTGGGCCGACCCGCGCATCGCCGCCACGACCTGCATCATCGACCCCGGCAACGCGCCCTCGCTCCGCCTCGCCGAGCGCCTCGGCTACCGCCTGCGCATCGAGGGTCGTTATCGTGACGCGCCGATCCTAATCCTCGACCGGCGCGCCTGACCTCGGTTCCGGACGCTCGGCGGACAGGTCGAGCGATGCTGGCCGAGGAACTGCGCGGGTTTTTACGGTACCGGGCAGCCGCAAGTCGTCGCTGCTGCCCGGCACCATGTGCGGTGCGCGCTCTTTTCCGGATCAGCCGGGAGCGCTCATGCCCATGTTTACGCGCTGGCGATCAGTTCGCCGGGACCTTGATGAACGGGTCATAGCTGTAGGTCTTGCCCGACATCGAGAAGACGACGCTGTACTGGTAGGACCCCTGTCCTGTGCCGTTGTTGATCACACAGGTCCAATAGATGACGCCCGCGGGCGTCGTCTGTTTTTCAAGATTCTGGAATACACTATTCGGCGGGTTCTGCGTGCATTGACCGGTAAACCCGGTGATTGCGATATTATCGGCGGGATTGATGGGATAGACGGTCCACACCAAGACGTCACCGGCATTGCACGGCGTCGTCAACTCGTTGCCACCCTCGGACGTGCCTTCATAGCCCGTCGTGTCGATCATATACAGACCCTGGGTGATGGTCTGGCCACTGGCCGTCGACTGAGCTGTTTCCACATCCACAGCAATCATGATGTTGATGGTTGCCATATCCTCATCTCCTAAATTTATAGTATCGAGATGGCCTGTCTCCGACATGGCGTCAGACTTTCAAACAGGCGTTATCGTCGTAATGGAGCAATGTTCTGCTATCCGGATCTGAAATTCGTTGACCTGAGTGAAATTTCACATTGCAAGGCGTCAATGAGACTTCAACAACCGAGTTGTTGGCGCATGAATTCTGCAAAATCGATAAAGTTATGATGAGGATCCGGTGTTCGGACATAGATCAGGGCGGCGTCAAGTTTGCAGGCGCACAGGCCGTCGCGCTTTGCAGCCGCGTACCCGGATGCCGCCGGTATCGATCATTTTGCGGGGGCGATAGACTAGAGTCAGTGCAAACAGGTGGAGCACCGGCCGGGCGTGGTCGACCGATGGTCTGAATGGCAACGGCGTTCGATCCGGTCCCGTTGCTGTGATAATTCCGCTACGGGTCGTCGCGATTCCGACCGTGGCGGTGCGCTCGGTTTGGCTCTGACGGTCATGACCGTTATGGAGGGGGCCAATCCGATGGGCTGGGAGGTTTTTCCCCGGTTCATGTGGAGGGGAGCATTGGGGACATGGCTGATCACGGCCAGCCACCATCAGCCACACATCATGAACGATACAGGTGCAATTATGAGCTCACTTTCCGGTTCTGGGATCGGCTCTGCGGCACCGACCGGGAGCTCGGCAATGTCCGCAGATCGCATGCCAAGGCTGCCGCGCGTGCTGGCCGCGGCGGCGGTCTGGGCCGTTCTGGCGGCGGCGAGCCCGGTCACGCGGCTTGACGTCGAGGTCGACAATCTTCGCTCGGCCAAGGGCTTGATCCGTATCTGTCTGACCGCCGACCCCGACAATTTTCCCGCCTGTGTCGACGATGCCAAGGCGCTGACCCGGACCCTGCCCGCCGCGGTCCGGACGACGAGCTTTCCGGGCCTGCCGCAGCGTGGCTATGCGCTGGCGATCATCCATGACGAGAACAGCAACTCCAAGCTCGACACGATCGCGGGCATCCCGCGCGAGGGCTATGGCTTCTCGAACAACGCGGCGGTACGCTTCGGACCGCCGCGCTTTTCCGCGGCACGGTTCATGCTCGCCGGTGATGCTGAAATGCAACAGGTCAGGATGCGTTACATCTTCTGACGGATTGCAACGGACCGAATGGGGTTGCCCCGCGTTGCGCGGTGGAACCTTTTTGTCCGGAGCCCGTCCTTGCGCGCATTCTCACTCGTTCTGACTGCCGCAACCGCGGCCGTCGCCCTCGCCACGCCGGCACTTGCGCAGACGGATCCCAATCCGACCCCGCCAATCACCGATCCCGCCGACAACAACCGCATCACGCTGGGGCTCGGCGTCGCGTCGCTTCCCGATTACGAGGGTGCGGACAGCAACAGCTTCACCCCCGGCGCGGTCGCGATCGGCACGATCCGCGGGCATGACTTCTTCACGCGCGGTACGCAGCTCTACGTGAACCTGATCCCCAATACCGGGTCGGTCGGGATCAACTACGAAGTCGGCGTTATCGCCGCCGTCCGCACCGATCGCACGGGCCGGGTCGACAACCGGCAGGTCCGCGCGCTCGGCAAGATCGACACGGCCTATGAAGTCGGCGGCTTCGTCGGCATCGGCAAGACCGGCGTCATCACCAGCGATTACGACACGCTGACCGCGCGTGTCGCCTATATCCACGACGTGTCGGGCACGCACGACAGCTATGTCATCACCCCGCAGGTCAACTACACCACGCCGCTGTCGGTCCGCACCCTGGTCGCCTTCGGCCTGTCGGCGGATTATGCAGGCAAGGGCTTTGGCCGGACCTATGCCGCGGTCACGCCGATCGGCACGATCAACAGCGGTCTGCGCACCTATGACATCAACGACAGCGGCTTCCGCCGGGTCAACGTCTCCGCGTTTGCTTTGCAGAGCCTGTCGGGCGATCTGCGCCGCGGCTTCGGCGTCGGCGCAGGGGTGCTCTACGGCCGCATGCTCGGCAAGTACAAGGACAGCCCGATCGTCGCGGACGTCGGCGATGCCGACCAGTGGCTCGGCGCGGTGGGCCTGACCTACACCTTCTGATCGCAACCCGCCGATCGATCCGAAACCCCGTGCGGCCCGGCCGTGCGGGGTTTTTCCGTTTGCGCCCCCGTCCGTTGCGCCTATGCTCGCCCTACCCCGGGGGAGCGCCGATCCGCGCTTGAGAGGAAGGCAGGAGCCTTCGACCCGCTGAACCTGATCCGGTTGATACCGGCGGAGGGAGGGAGCGGTCGCCACAGAACCGCATGCCTTGCTCCGAGACCTTTAGGAGCAAGCGCATGGCCGATTACGATCCCCGCATCCCGACCGCCGACATCGGCGTCACCACCGGCCCGATCCGCGGCTCGCGGAAGATCCATGTCGCGGTGCCCTCCAGCCCCGACGTCCGCGTCGCGATGCGCGAGATCGTGCTCGACCCCAGCTGCTCCGAGCCGCCCTTGCGCGTCTACGACACCAGCGGTCCGTACACCGACCCCAGGGCGACGATCGACATCAACGCCGGCCTGCTGCAACTCCGCCGCCAGTGGATCGAGGCGCGCGGCGACGTCGAGAGTTACGACGCGCGCGCGGTCCGGCCCGAGGATAATGGCCAGCTCGGCCCCGACCGCTCGGGCGGCGTCCCGCAATTTCCCGGCAGCATCAAGCGCCCGTTGCGCGCCAGGGCTGGCGCCAATGTCAGCCAGATGCATTACGCACGCCGTGGCATCATCACGCCCGAGATGGAATATGTCGCGACCCGCGAGAATCTCGGCCGCGCGATGCTGAAAGAGTATAAGCGCGACGGCGAGAGCTTCGGTGCGTCGATCCCCGACTTCGTCACCCCCGAATTCGTCCGCGACGAGGTCGCGCGCGGCCGCGCGATCATCCCCAACAACGTCAATCACCCCGAATCCGAGCCGATGGCGATCGGCCGCAACTTCCTGGTCAAGATCAACGCCAATATCGGCAACTCCGCGGTCGCGTCGAACGTCGCCGCCGAGGTCGACAAGCTCGTCTGGTCGATCCGCTGGGGCGCCGACACGGTGATGGACCTGAGCACCGGCCGCAACATCCACGACACGCGTGAATGGATCCTGCGCAACAGCCCCGTGCCGATCGGCACCGTGCCGATCTACCAGGCGCTCGAGAAGGTCGGCGGCGTCGCCGAGGAGCTGACGTGGGAGATCTTCCGCGACACGCTGATCGAACAGGCGGAGCAGGGCGTCGATTACTTCACGATCCACGCTGGCGTGCGCCTCGCCTATATCCCGATGACCGCCAAGCGGGTCACCGGCATCGTCTCGCGCGGCGGCTCGATCATGGCGAAATGGTGCCTCAGCCATCACAAGGAGAGCTTCCTCTACGAGCGCTTCGACGAGATCACCGAGATCATGAAGGCGTATGACATCGCCTATTCGCTCGGCGACGGGCTGCGCCCCGGCAGCATCGCCGACGCGAACGACGAGGCGCAGTTCAGCGAGCTCTACACGCTCGGCGAACTCACCCACCGCGCATGGAAGAGCGACGTCCAGGTGATGATCGAGGGCCCCGGCCATGTGCCGATGCACAAGATCAAGGAAAACATGGAAAAGCAGCTCGAGGTCTGCGGCGAGGCGCCCTTCTATACCTTGGGGCCGCTCACCACCGACATCGCGCCGGGTTATGACCATATCACCAGCGGCATCGGCGCGGCGCAGATCGGCTGGTACGGCACCGCGATGCTTTGCTACGTCACGCCCAAGGAGCATCTCGGCCTTCCCGACCGCGACGACGTGAAGGTCGGCGTCGTCACCTACAAGCTCGCCGCGCATGCCGCCGATCTGGCGAAGGGGCATCCCGCCGCGCAGATGCGCGACGATGCGTTGAGCCGCGCGCGCTTCGAATTCCGCTGGCGCGATCAGTTCAACCTGAGCCTCGACCCCGATACGGCCGAGCAATATCACGACCAGACGCTCCCCGCAGAAGGCGCCAAGACCGCGCATTTCTGCTCGATGTGCGGTCCCAAATTCTGCTCGATGAAGATTACGCAGGAGGTGCGTGACTTCGCCGCCAAACAGAACGGCCCCGCCGACACGTTCCTAGCGGCCGATATCGATCATACCGACGCCAACCGCGCGATCTTCGCCAAGGGTGCGCATGCCGACGCGGAAAAGGGCATGGCGGAAATGAGCGAGAGGTTCCGCGAGAAGGGCAGCGAGATCTACCTCCCCGCGGACGTCTGATCCGCCACACCTCGAACTCCTTCCCCGCCAGGGGGAGGAGTTCGGGGGGTACGTCCGTTACCGCTTGCGCACGAATTCCGCGCGCAGGACCAGACCCTTGATCCCCTCGTAGCGGCAATCGATCTCCTGCGCGTCACCGGTCAGGCGGATCGCCTTGATCAGCGTGCCGCGCTTGAGCGTCTGGCCCGCGCCCTTGACGGTCAGGTCCTTGATCAGCGTCACCTGGTCGCCGTCCGCCAGCACGTTGCCGACCGAGTCGCGGACCACGACCGCGTCGTCGTCCGCCGCGCGGGTCGTGGATGCGGCGTCGGCGGCGACCCATTCGCCGCTGGCCTCGTCATAGACGTAATCGTCGTCCGCCATCGTCATCGTCCTGTTTCGTGCCGGATCACTTGAGCGTCGTCATCTCGACGGGCTTGCCCTTGGTCGTCGGGTTCGACGCGTTCGCCTTGGGCTCCTTCTCGGCCTTGGGCTTGCGGACTTCCTTGTTCGATTTCTTCTGGCTCTTGGCCATGATGCTGCCCTTCCGGCGGGGCGGAGCGCCCCGGGACGGCGACGATACACGCTTGCGCGCGCGCATACCCGTAGATTCGGATCGCCAGGTCGCCCCGGCAGTGCGGGCATCGCGGGCAACCTCGGCCCGGTCGGCGCGTTGGGATGAAAAGAGCATGAGGGGGCTGCGATGCATATCGGATCCGGGGCTGCGCCGATTACCCTGTCGCTGCGTGCGGGGATGGCAATGCTTGCCATGGCCGTGTCAGGCTGCAGTGCGGGCGACGATTCCCAGCAGACCGCTGCGGTTACGAATTTCACGCCGCCTGCCACGCGGACGCCGACCCCCGTGGCGGGGCAGGCGCAGACCACGCCGCTCACCGCCTATGTCGGCAAATATCCGCATGATGCGCTCGATGGCGTCGATTTCTTCGATCGGACCGAGGTTGCGGGCGGGTTGCTCGCGGTGGTCGACGATGCCCGGTTGCGATCGCTGATCCGCGGGCGTTCGGGGCCGCAGACGCCGATCTTCCAACGGGGCCGGCGCATCGCCTCCTGGGGGTGCGAGGCACATAACTGCGGCGATCACAACTGGATGGTCGCGATCGATCCGGCGGGTGGGACAGCGCAGGCCTGTTATCACGATGCCGGCACGATGCGCGATCAGAGCCGCTGGTATGCCGATGGCGCACCGGTCCTGCGCCCTGGCGCCTGTCCTTCGGAGGGTAACGATGCTTGAACACATGCCTGCCTGGCTCGGCCACGCACTTAAAGGATTGCGCGCTGGTGCCGACGCGTTGGTGATCGCCCGGTCCGGTCTCGGGTCGGGCGCGCAGGCCGGCACGGGGTTCGCGACGCTCGACCTGACCAGCCCCGCCTTTGCGCATGAGGGGCGGTTGCCGCCGCGGTTCACCGCCGATGGTGACGGGGTGTCGCCGCCGCTGGTCTGGAGCGTGCCACCTGCGGGCACCGCCGCGCTCGCGCTGATCGTCGAGGATGCGGATGCGCCGACGCCGCAACCGCTGGTTCACGCGATCGTCTGGCATATCGCTGCCGATCGGCTGCGACTGGCCGAAGGTGCGATCGCGGCCGACGGCGCAGGGACGCCCGACGGCGATGTCGGGCGCAATTCATATCTGCGCGAAGGCTGGCTGCCGCCCGATCCGCCGACCGGGCATGGCGAACATCGTTATGCTTTCCAGCTTTTCGCGCTCGATGCGGCGCTGGGCGATCCAAGCGTGTCACCGGGCCGCACCGCGCTGGTCGAGGCGATGTCGGGACATGTGCTCGCGGCGGGGTTGCTGATCGGGACCTATTCGCGCGAGGAGGCCGCGCCCGTCGGCCCTGCTTCATCGGCCATGCCGGCCTGACCGCGATCCGCGCCTGGCGGGCAGGGATCCGCCACGCTGCCGGTCAGGCGAACGCTGCGGCGTGGGTCGCGATCAGCAGGACGGTGGTCGAGAAGGCGACGATGCAGACGAGCAGGCCGGGGTCCCGCGCCCGATCGGGCCGCGATTGGGCGCGATGGAGATGACGAAGCATGATGCAGTCTCCGCAGTCAGGCCAGATCACGCGATCGGGATGATCGGCGTCGCTGCGCTGATCGCGATGCCGGCGAAGACCAGCGCCCCGGCGAACGAGAGGAGGATGCGCTTGGCGGATTCGAAATGGATCGAGGACATGGTGGCTTCCCTTCGGTGATGGCGGCGTCCGGACCATCCGGCTGCCGATATCCCCTGCTTTGCACACCCCGTGCCAGTTCCGTATCCGGCTGAATTAGCGCGGTTTTTCGCTGCAGGCACGCAGCAGTTGGGATTTTGCGCCACACAAATCCGGTGAACGGTGCCAAGGATCGGTGCCGCGGACCGCCGTGCGGATCAGGCGGCGCAGATCCGGTCGCGCCCGTCGCCCTTGGCGGTGTAGAGGAGCCGGTCGGCACGGGCGAACGCGCTCTCGGCGGCTTCGTCCGCATGGATCGCAGTGACGCCTGCCGAAAAGGTGATCTGGCCAAGCGGCGAATCGGTCTCGCGGTTGCGGAAGCGTTTGGCGGCGACGATCGCGCGGACCGAATCGAGCAGGCGCGCGGCGTCGCTCAGGCTGACGCCGCACAACAGCACTGCAAACTCCTCGCCGCCGTGCCGCACGACGAGATGCCCCTCGCACCCCGCCGCGATCATCTGGCCGATCGCGGTCAGCACCCGGTCGCCGACGCCGTGGCCAAACGCGTCGTTGACGCGCTTGAACCGGTCGACGTCGCATACCGCCAGGCAATAGGGGCCCTTGTCCGCGTCGCGTGCGCCGAACGCCTCGTCGAACGCGCGCCGGTTGGGCAGGCCGGTCAGCGTGTCGCGCCGTGCGCTGTCGCGCGCCTCGATCAGCTTGGCACGCAGGACGTCGGTCTCGTGCTTCGCCTTGGCCAGCCGCACCTCCGACTCACGGATCCGGCCGATCATCGCGGTGGTGATCCGCGTGATCTCGTCGATCTCGGCTAGTCCCGGCGAGGTCGTGATCGCTGCCGCGCTTTCCGCCAGGTCATGGCCGAAGCCGCGGGTCTCGGCGTGGATGCTGTGCATGATCGTCGCGAACCCGTCGACATACTCCTGCGTCTCGGCGACCAGCCGGTCCGCCTGCCCTTCGCGTTGCGCGGGATCGCACGGGCCGTCGTGATCGACCACCGCAGAGGGCTCGGTGACCTGTCCGCCAAGCGCCTCGATATCCCTGCGCAGCAGCCGGACGCCGCCCTCGGTCAATTGCGCAACCTGCGCCGCGAGCGGGCCGTCCGGCGCCGACAGCACCGCATGCGCGAACGCATAATGCGACGGATCCGGACGCAACCGGTGCTTACGGAGGAATCGGCCGATCTGGTCGAACAGGTCCTCCGTGCTCACCTGTTGTGCGCCCTGCGCGTCCCGCATGTCATTTGCCCCCGTTTCGCCCCCGGAATAGAACGATAAAGGTTAGCAACGCGTGACGATTTGCGGATCTATCGGCGGTTAAGGGTCTCGACTGCGGCCAGCGTCGAACTGACATGCTCGGCCGGGTTCATGTCGTCGTGAACAAAGGCGACCCGGCCGTCGCGGCCGATCACGTAACTGGTGCGCTTCGTGACGTCGCGTCCCATCACTTGCTTGCCGAGCGCGACGTCATAGCCCGCGACGACCTTCGGCCCTGCACTGGCGACCGCGAACTTGCCCGCGCATTTCTCTGCCGAGAATTTGCTCAGCGTCTCGACGTTGTCCGCCGACATGCCGATCACCGTCGCGCCGGCCTTCTTGAACGCGGGGACCGCCTCGGCAAAAGCATGCGCCTCGGCATTGCAGCCACCGGTATAGGCCGCGGGGAAGAAGTAGAGCACGACGGGGCCCTTCTTCAGCTGTTCGGCGAGGTGGACCGTGAACACCTTGCCGGCGATCGCGCCGCGCGTGGTGAAGTCGGGCGCCTTGGCGCCGGGCGCGAGCGCCGCGACTGCGGGGGTGGCGAGGAGGAGGGCGGCAAGGGTCGGGACGAGGCGCATGGGGCTATACTCCGGTATGATCGCAATGACGTACGCCCGCTCGCGGCATCCGTCCATTGCCCGCGCCGTACAGGCTCGATAGGCAGGGCACATGCCAGTGACCCAAGCCGATATCGACCTCGCGCACCGCCTCGCGGATGCCGCGGGCCACGTCATCCGACCCTATTTCCGCCACGAGCATGGCGTCGAGATCAAGGACGACCAGTCCCCCGTCACCCGCGCCGACCGCGAGGCCGAATCGGCGATGCGGCGGCTGCTCGACGCCGAACGCTCGGGCGACGGTATCGTCGGCGAGGAGTTTGGCGAGAAGACCGGCGTCACCAACCGCAAATGGGTGCTCGACCCGATCGACGGCACGCGCAGCTTCACCGTCGGCCGCGCGATCTTCGGCACGCTGATCGCGCTGGTCGAGGATGGCTGGCCGGTGCTCGGGATCATCGACCAGCCGGTCCAGCGCGAACGCTGGGTCGGCGTCGCGGGGCGTCCGACGACTCTGAACGGCGTGCCGGTGCGCACCCGGGTCTGCCGCGAGCTGGCGGGATCGACGATCGCGACGACCAGCCCGCATCTGTTCGGTGAGGCTGACGTCCCGCATTACCTCGCGCTCGTCGCGGCGATTTCGGGTGGCAACCCGCGCCAGGGGCCGGTCTATGGCGGCGACTGCTATAATTACGGGCTGCTCGCGAGCGGGCATCTCGACGTCGTCTGCGAATCGGGTCTCCAGCTCTACGACTTCGCCGCACTGGTCCCGGTCGTCGAAGGCGCCGGCGGGATGATGTGCGACTGGAACGGCGACCCGCTGACTGCGGCGAGCGAAGGCCATGTGCTCGCGATCGGCGATCCGGCGCGGCTGGACGACGTGCTCGAGGCGATGCACCGGATCGCGGGTGATGCGCATGACGATGGCGGTTCGCATAACCACGGCGATCACGACCATTGATACCGTCTTGGTGGCCGACGGGCGTCATGCCTCGCACCCAATCTGATATCCGTCATCCCGGCGAAAGCCGGGACCCATGGACACGGAACGGTCGCTAACCGCGCTGGCCGAAACCATGGGCCCCGGCTTTCGCCGGGGTGACGGGATGGGCTTGGTAGGCGCAAAAAAAACTGCAGCGCCGCCGCCGCCTTAGAAGATCCCCAGAAACTTCTTCTTCTGCCCCTTCTTCTCCGCCTCGGACGCCTTGCCGTCCTCGCCCTTGGCGGTCGTCCCGCGGCCGACATCGTCGCGCGTCTCGCCCTTGGTCGTCCGCTGCGCCTTGGCGGTCGCGCCGGCCAGCACCGGGCCGCACGCGGTGGCCTTCGCATCGCCGACATCCACGAACGCAAGCACACCCGCGACCGGCGTCGCCACCAGCGCGAGGCCCAGCCCGGTGCCGACGCGGGCGAGCAGGTCCTTCGACACCACGCTCATCTTCGGTGCCGCGAACACCCCGCCGAACCCGACCGGCGACTGGCCCGCAAACAGGCTGAACTTCTTCGAATCGGCGCGGAAGGCGAGGTCGACCGCCTCGTTGCGGAAGCTGAACCCGCCGCGCCCGACGATCACGTTCTTTCTCGTGTCGATCAGGATCGGGTCCGCTGCCGCCACACCGCCGCGCACGGTGAAGCCGATCAGGCCGCAATTGACCTGGACCGGCTCGTCGAGCTTGCCCTGGAACATGCGCTGCGCGAACGTGCCGATGTCGAGCTCGGCGAGCTGGACGTTGCGCACCGACAGTGCGCCCGACGGCATCACAAACGCGATCCGGCCGCGTGACGACGCCAGCGAATCATGGATCGAATCGCCGCGCCCGTCGAGCTTGATCCGCCCCTTGATCGTCCCGGTCGTCCCCGCCTCGGCAAGCCCGTAGCCCTTGAGCAACCGTCCCATCGGCGTCGGTGCGAGGCGAATGTCGTAGGACACCGCGCTCGGCCGCGACCGCGTGTCGAAGACCGCGTCGGAGGCGACATTGCCGCGCGCCATCGCAAACGTCAGCGGCGACAGCGCCAGCCGCCCGCGCTCGAGGTCGAGCGTCAGGTCGACGTTCGAGATCGGGATGTTCTTCGACCGGACCACGCCGATCGTCCATTTCAGGTCGGCATCGAAGATCTGCATCGTCTCGACCGGGAAATTCCCATCGGGCATCAGGCGTTGCGCGCCCGCGCCGGTCGCGGCGGCGGCCGCCACCGCGCCGCGGCTCTCGACGATGTCGGGATTGTAGCCGATGAACGGCGCGGCATCGACGATATCAAGGCTCTTGGTCGCGAGCACCGAATCGAGGTGGATGCGTTCGCCATTGGTAATCGTCAGCTTGCCCGCCAGATCAGTCTTCCCCGCCACGCCGGTGATCCGCGTGAAATGATATTCCTCGCCCTGTTTCACGAGCTGTCCGCGTAGCCGATAGGTGCGTGTGTTCGGTATCGCGACGTCGATCACGCCGAGCAGGGTCGACAAATTGGCGCCGCGCGCGGTCACCGCGAGCGGCACGTTCTCGACGTCCGCGATGCTCGGCAGCGTGCCGGCGACGTCGATCACGTTGCCCGCCGCGCGCATCCGCGCGACCAGCTTGTTCTGTCCCCGGTTGGCTGTCGCGTCGGGCGACAGCAGCTGCGCGGTCACCGTGAACGGCGTCTCGCGCAGCTGGCCGGTGCCCTTGAGGCCGACCGCGCGGCCGATCGTCGCATCGACGGAGCGGATGTCGGCGACGTCGAGATTGGCGAGCACGCGCATCCGCGGGTCGAGATAGCGCACGCTCGTCCCCGTCACCGTCGCCACGTCGATCCGCGGGAATTCGAGCGGCTCGCCGCCCTTCTTGTCGCCGAACGTCCAGCTGTTGGCGGTATGCGCGGCATTCCATTCGAGATCGACCGTACCATTGACCAGATCGAGCCAGTAGAGTCGACGCTTGCCGAAGATCAGCGACAGCGGCGCTATCCGCGTGTCGAGCTTGTCCGCCTGGAACAGGTTGGGCCGGCTCGCCCAGTCGGGGTTGGAGAGCGTGAAGCGCTCGGCATAGAATTTGATTCGGAACGGCGCGAAATAGAGCTGGAAATCGCCGCCGACGGTCACCGTGCGGTGGGTCATCGACCCGACGATCCGCTCGAACGGATGCTTCAGGAAGCGACCCTTGGTGATGTAGAGTACCAGCCAGATCGCGGCGATCACCGCGACGATCCCGATCAGAATGTTGCGCAGGATCCGCCGTTTGCGCCTCTTCTGCGCCGCGGCGGGCGGGGGGGCGTCGATCGGCTGCGTCGGGCTGGCGTCCATGATAAGCCTATCGCATGGCGGGCGCAGCGGTTCCACTATGGTCGGATGCCGCATTAATGCGGGAATGCGGCTTGAGATTCCGGACCGATGCGGGTATCGGCCCCGCTTCCTCGAAGGGATGCGCGTTCGACGAATCGCCCGGCCAGTGTGGGCTGCCGCGGCGATTTCAGCGTTTCCCTTCGTAACCGAAAGGATAAAAATGCCCAAGCTGAAGACCAAGAGCGGCGTCAAGAAGCGCTTCAAGCTCACCGCCACCGGCCTGCTCAAGCACGGCGTCGCCGGCAAGCGTCACCGTCTGGCGCATCACAACGGCAAGTACATCCGTCAGAACCGCGGCACGAAGCTGCTGTCCAAGGCCGATACCGCAGCAGTGAAGGCCTGGGCGCCTTACGGCCTGCGTTGAGCTGAGAAGGAATTAGACAATGGCACGCGTAAAACGGGGTGTTACCACCCGCGCCAAGCACAAGCGTATTTTGGTTCAGGCGAAGGGCTATTATGGCCGTCGCAAGAACACCATCCGCATCGCCCGTCAGGCCGTTGAAAAGGCCGGACAGTACGCATATCGTGACCGCAAGGTTAAGAAGCGCACCTTCCGTGGCCTGTGGATCCAGCGCATCAACGCCGGCGTCCGCGCCGAGGGTCTGACCTATTCGCAGTTCATGCACGGCGTGAAGCTGGCGGGTATCGAACTTGACCGGAAGGTCCTGGCCGACATCGCGATGCACGAGGGCGCAGCCTTCAGCGCGATCGTCGCACAGGCGAAGGCAGCACTTCCCCAGGCCGCGTAATCCGCGACTGAGGTTGGGTTTGAAAAGGGCGCCGGTGGGAAACCACCGGCGCCCTTTTTTTGCGTTTGGGCGGAGTGAACGTCCAACCTCCGCGGTCCTTACCCCCCCCCCCCGTCATCCCGGCGAAAGCCGGGACCCATGGTTACGGCGGACCCGGCGAAAGCGTGCTACCATCACCCGGCCCGCAACCATGGGTCCCGGCGTCCGCCGGGATGACGGATATAAAAGATCCGGGGGAGGGTGATCAAAGGGGGAGCAAGAAATGCGCGAAACCTTCCAGCCCTGCGTCTACATCCTCGCCTCCCGCCGCCACGGAACGCTCTACGTCGGCGTCACCTCAAATCTGCTCGCGCGGCTGGTTCAGCACCGCGAGGGGTTGATCCCCGGCTTCACTCACCGGTACGGCATCAGGCGTCTCGCCTATTACGAGATGTTCGACACTATGGAGGCCGCGATCGTTCGCGAGAAGCGGCTGAAGGAGTGGCGAAGAGCGTGGAAGATCGAGCTGATCGAAGCGCGCAACGAAAATTGGGACGATCTGGGTATCGGTCTGGGGCTGCCCCGCCTACCCGATCTGCCGACCGAACCCGCTCTGGGAGTATGACGTGACGCAAGACCTGAACCAGATGCGCGAACACATGTTGGCGGCGATCGCCGCGGCATCCGGCCTCGACGCGCTGGAGGCGTGCCGGGTCGAGGCGCTCGGCAAGCAGGGTACGATCACCGCGCTGCTGAAGACGCTTGGCAAGATGACCCCCGACGAGCGCCTCGTGCAGGGGCCGCTGATCCAGGGGCTGCGCGAGGCGGTCGCGAACGGCATCGCCGAACGGAAAGCGACGCTCGAACGCGCCGCGCTCGACGCGCGCCTCGCCAGCGAAACGCTCGACATGACGCTGCCCGCCGACGCGCCCATGCCCGGCACGATCCACCCGGTCAGCCAGGTCATGGACGAACTCGCCGAGATCTTCGCCGACCTGGGCTTCGCGGTCGCGACCGGGCCCGAGATCGAGACCGACTGGCACAACTTCTCCGCGCTCAACATCCCCGAGACGCATCCCGCGCGCGCGATGCACGACACCTTCTATCTCCAGCAGGGGATCGACGCGAAGGCCGCGGGCACCGCCGACGAGAAGACGACCTTCTCGCTGCTCCGCACGCACACCTCGCCCGTCCAGATCCGCACGATGCTGAGCCAGAAGCCGCCGATCCGCATCATCGCGCCGGGCCGCACCTACCGCTCGGATTCGGACGCGACGCACACGCCGATGTTCCACCAGGTCGAGGGCCTCGTGATCGACAAGGGCATCACGCTCGGCCATCTGAAGTGGACGCTCGAGACGTTCGTGAAGGCGTTCTTCGAGCGCGACGACATCGTCCTGCGGATGCGCCCGAGCTATTTCCCGTTCACCGAACCCTCGGTCGAGATCGACGTCGGCTACACGCTCGTGAAGGGCAAGCGCGTCGTCGGCGGCGCGGAGCCAGACGGCTGGCTCGAAATCCTCGGCTCGGGCATGGTCCACCGCAAGGTGATCAAGGCCTGCGGGCTCGATCCCGACGAGTGGCAGGGGTTCGCGTTCGGCTGCGGGATCGACCGGCTCGCGATGCTCAAATACGGCATGGACGACCTCCGCCCATTCTTCGACGGCGATATCCGCTGGCTGAAACATTATGGTTTCTCGAGCCTCGACGTCCCCACTTTGTCGGCAGGAGTCGGCGCATGAAGTTCACGCTCAGCTGGCTCAAGCAGCACCTCGACACCACCGCCACGCTCGACCAGATCGTCGACGCGCTGACGCGTATCGGCCTCGAAGTCGAAGGCGTCGAGAATCCCGGCGAGAAGCTCGCTGCGTTCAAGATCGCCAAGGTGCTCAGCGCCGAACGCCATCCGCAGGCCGACAAGCTCCAGATCCTGTCGGTCGACGCCGGTGACGGTCCGCTCCAGGTCGTCTGCGGCGCGCCCAACGCGCGCGCCGGGCTGGTCGGCGTGTTCGGTGCGCCCGGCGCCTACGTCCCCGGTCTCGACGTCACGCTGAAGCTCGCGAGCATCCGCGGGGTCGAATCGAACGGCATGATGTGCTCGACGCGCGAGCTGGAGCTCGGCGAGGATCATGACGGCATCATCGAGCTGCCCGCGGACGCGCCGATCGGCACGCCGTACCCCGATTATGCCGGGCTCACCGATCCCGTCATCGACGTCGCGATCACCCCCAACCGCCAGGACTGCATGGGCGTGCGCGGCATTGCGCGAGACCTCGCCGCTGCCGGCATGGGCACGCTCACACCGCTGATCTTCGATCCGATCGCCACCGACGGGGCAGGGCCATCGGTCCGCACCGACGACACCGCAGGCTGCCCCGCCTTCTTCGCGCAGACCGTCACCGGCGTGCGCAACGGCGAGTCTCCCGACTGGATGCGCCGCAGCCTACTCGCGATCGGCCAGAAGCCGATCTCCGCACTCGTCGACATCACCAATTACCTGATGATCGACCTCGGCCGCCCCTTGCACGTCTACGACCGCGCCAAGCTGTCGGGCGGCCTCGTCGCGCGGAAAGCCAAGGACGGCGAACAGGTCGTCGCGCTCAACGGCAAGACCTACACGCTCGATGAAGCCATGACCGTCATCGCCGACGACGTGGCCGTGCACGACATCGGCGGCATCATGGGCGGCGAGCATTCGGGCGTCTCGGCCGACACCACCGACGTGCTGATCGAGTGCGCCTATTTCGATCCCGACCATATCGCGCGCACCGGCCAGAAGCTCACGCTCACGTCCGACGCGCGCAGCCGTTTCGAACGCGGCGTTGATCCGGCGTTCCTCGACGACGGCCTCGCAATCGCCACCGCGCTCGTGCTCCACGTCTGCGGCGGTACCGCGAGTGAGGTCACGCGCTCGGGCGAAGTGCCGTCGGAGCCCCGCGTGATCCATTACGACCCGCGCCTCAGCGCGGATCTCGGCGGGCTGCACGTCGCGCCCGAACGCCAGGCGCGCACGCTGCTGTCGCTCGGCTTCACGATCGGTGCGATCAAGAGCGCGGATGCGTTCAGCGACGCGCTGTTTTCGACGATCGAAGGCAAATGGCCGGTCACGGTCCCGAGCTGGCGCCGCGACGTCGACGGCCCCGCCGACCTCGTCGAGGAAGTCGTCCGGATCGAGGGCATCGACAATATCCCCTCGACGCCGCTGCCGCGCATGCCCGGCGTCGCCAAGCCGACCGCCACGCCCGAGCAGAAGCTCGAACGCCGCGCGCGTCGCGCTGCCGCCGCCCGCGGGCTCGACGAAGCGGTGACGTGGAGCTTCCTCTCGGAGGCCGAGGCCGCACCGTTCGGCGGCGGCGCCTGGACGCTCGCCAACCCGATCAGCGAAGACCTGAAGGTCATGCGCCCCTCGCTGCTCCCCGGCCTGCTCGCCGCGACGGGGCGCAACCTCAAGCGCGGCCAGCAAAGCGTCCGCCTGTTCGAGATCGGTCGCCGCTACCTCGCCGACGCCGAGCGCGCGACACTGGGCGTGGTGCTGGCGGGCGACCGCCGCCCGCGCGGCTGGCGCGACGGCAAGGCCGCGAGCTTCGACGCCTACGACGCGAAGGCCGAAGCGATCGCGCTCCTCGCCGCCTCGGGCGCGCCGGTCGATAATCTGCAGGTGATGGGGGAGGCGGGTGATGCCTGGCATCCGGGTCAGTCGGGCACGCTCCGACTCGGGCCGAAGACGGTGCTGGCAAGCTTCGGCATGCTGCATCCGCTGGTGCTCAAGGCGTTCGACCTCGACGGCATGGTCGCCGCGGTAGAGGTTTATCTCGATGCGATCCCGCCCAAGCGCGCGTCTGGCTTCGCGCGCCCGGCCTACACGCCGCCGGCGTTGCAGGCGGTCCGCCGCGACTTCGCGTTCCTCGTGCCGACGGCGCTCGCCACCGACGCGCTGGTCCGTGCGGTCAAGGGCGCCGACAAGGCAGCGATCGTCTCGGCGCGCGTGTTCGACGTGTTCACCGGGCAGGGCGTCGAGGACGGCCACAAGTCGGTCGCGGTCGAGATCGTCCTGCAACCCAACGCCAAGAGCTTCACCGACGAGGAGCTGAAGGCGGTGGCGGACAAGGTCGTCGCGGCGGCAGCGAAGCAGGGCGCGAGCCTGCGCGGGTAACGCGCCCCAACACCCTGTTCGTCATCCTCGCGAAGGCGGGGATCCATACTGGCTGACCAATCGATTCTATCGAAAGCGCTGCCATTCTGGATCCCCGCCTTCGCGGGGATGACATGCAAGGTAATGTACAGAATGGCCGACCGTAGCGGAGCACCGACATGACCGACCTGATCACGATCGCCAACGACCACCTCACTGTGCAGATCAACCCGCTCGGCGCCGAGCTCACGTCGCTGAAGGATGCAGACGGGCGCGAGCTGATGACCGACGCCGACCCGGCCTTCTGGACCGGCCACGCACCGATCCTCTTCCCGGTCGTCGGTCGCCCCTACCGCGACACGATCCGCGTCGACGGCGCCGAATATTCGATGAAGCAGCACGGCTTCGCGCGGCGCATGGTGTTCGCGGTGTCCGAGCAGCAGCCCGGATCGGTCGCCTTCACGCTCGAGGCGACGCCCGAGACGCGCGCGGTCTATCCGTTCGATTTCCGGCTGACGGTGACGTTCGCGCTGGTCGACGCGACGCTGAGCGTCGACGTCGCGATCACGAACCCCGCCTCACAGCCGCTTCCGGCGAGCTTCGGTTTCCACCCCGCCTTCGCCTGGCCGCTGCCTTACGGGGAGGATCGGGCCGACCACCGCATCGTCTTCTCGGCCGACGAGCCCGATGCGCTGCGTATGATTGCCAACGACGGCACGATTGCGGAGGGCGAACGGCCCTCCCCGCTGGAGGGACGGACGCTGCGCCTGCAGGACGCGCTGTTCGCAAAGGATGCGCTGGTCTGGGATTCGGTCCGGTCCGATTCGGTCACCTATGGCGCCGAGACCGGCCCGCAACTGCGGATCGACTTCCCCGACACGCCGATGCTCGGCCTCTGGACCAAGCCCGGCGCCGCCTATGTCTGTGTGGAGCCGTGGCACGGCATCGCCGACCCCGAAGGCTATGACGGCGACTTCCGCGCCAAGCCCGGCGTGTTCGAGATCCCAGCAGGCGGCACCAAGCGCATCGCGCTCCACGTAACGCTGCTCCGCTAAAAGCCCCTCCCCTTCAGGGGAGGGGTTGGGGTGGGGGGCCCCGCAAGCACCACGCTTATGATGACACCCCACCCCCAGCCCCTCCCCTGAAGGGGCGGGGAGCAGCTATCGCTCGACTGCCCCCCTGTCCTCCGGCCCCCGCATCTGCCAAGAGCGGCAGCATGACCGCCGGACTCCCGGCCCAACCTTCTTTGCGAGCCGCGACAGGCTCCCCGGACCCACGCCATGACCCAATTTCCCCGCCGCACCTTCGCGATCATCTCGCATCCCGATGCCGGCAAGACCACGCTGACCGAAAAGCTGCTCTATTTCGGCGGCGCGATCCATCTTGCGGGCGAGGTGAAGGCGCGCGGCCAGAACCGGCGCGCGCGCTCCGACTGGATGAAGATCGAGCAGCAGCGCGGCATCTCGGTCACCTCGTCCGTCATGACGTTCGAGCGCCAGGGAATCACCTTCAACCTGCTCGATACGCCGGGCCATGAAGACTTTTCCGAGGATACGTATCGCACGCTGACCGCGGTCGACTCGGCGGTCATGGTGATCGACGCTGCCAAGGGCATCGAGCCGCAGACGCGCAAGCTGTTCGAGGTCTGCCGCCTGCGCAACGTGCCGATCATCACCTTCGTCAACAAGGTCGATCGCGAGGGCCGTGACCCGTTCTCGTTGCTCGACGAGGTGGCCGAGATGCTTCAGCTCGACGTCTGCCCGATGAGCTGGCCGGTCGGCATGGGCGGCGAGTTCGAGGGCGTGTACGACCTCTACGCCAACACGCTGAGCCGCCCCGAAGGCGACAGCCGCGAATTCATGGGCAAGGCGATCCCGTTCGCCGGCATCGACGACCCGGAGTTGGCCAAGATCCTCAGCCCCGAAGCGATGATCCGCCTGAACGACGAAGCCGAACTCGCGCAGGGCGGCTATTCGAGTTTCGACGCCGACGCCTATCGCGCAGGCAATCTGACGCCGGTCTATTTCGGCTCGGCACTCAAGGATTTCGGTGTCGCCGAACTGATCGCCGCGCTCGCCGACTATGCGCCGCCACCGCGCGCGCAGCCTGCCGAGCCCGCCCCCATCTCCCCCGACGAAAGCGAAGTCACCGGCTTCGTGTTCAAGGTGCAGGCGAACATGGATCCCAACCACCGCGACCGGATCGCGTTCATGCGGCTGTGCTCGGGCGTGTTCAAGCGCGGTATGAAGCTGACGCCCACGGGCCACGGCAAGCCGATCGCGGTTCACTCGCCGATCCTGTTCTTCGCGCAGAATCGCGAGCTGGCGGACGAGGCGTTTCCGGGCGACATCATCGGCATCCCCAACCACGGCACGCTGCGCGTCGGCGATACGCTAAGCGAACGCGCCGCGATCCGCTTTACCGGGCTGCCGAACTTCGCGCCCGAAATCCTGCGCCGTGTCGTGCTGAAGGATTTTACCAAGACCAAGCAGTTGCGGAAAGCGCTCGACGACATGGCGGAGGAGGGGGTGACGCAGGTCTTCTACCCCGACATCGGCTCGAACTGGATCATCGGCGTCGTCGGGCAACTCCAGCTCGAGGTGCTGCTCTCGCGCCTCGACGCAGAGTACAAGGTCGCGGCCGGGCTCGAGCCTGCGCCGTACGAGACCGCCCGCTGGATATCGGCGGAAGACCCGCAGGAGCTCAAGACCTTCGCCGAGATCAACCGCGGCGCGATGGCGAAGGATCGCGACGGGAACCCGGTGTTCCTCGCCAAAAGCGCGTGGGAGGTGAATTACATCGCCGACCGCTATTCAAAGATCCGCTTCGCCGCGACCCGCGAACGGTAAGGGACCGCCATCGATCGTCATCCCCGCCCGCGCGAGGATGACGAACCGGCAGGCATGCGGATCAATCCGCGGCCAGGGCCTCAGCGAGCATGTCGCGGATCGCGCGCAGTGACGTGATCGGCGTCTCGGCGGGCGCAACGATCTCGGGAGCGACCGCGGGCGGTGCACCCTTTTCGGCGGCCAGCAGCTGCTGTACGCCGCGCACGGTATAGCCGTCGCGATTGAGCAGCTGGTCGATCCGGCGCACCAGCGCGACGTCCTCGACGCGGTAATAGCGACGATTCCCGGCACGCTGGAGCGGTCGGAGCTGGGGAAAACGCGTTTCCCAATAGCGCAGGATATGCTGTGGCAAGCCGGTATCGTTCGACAGTTCGCCGATGGTCCGGAATGCGGTACTGGCCTTGCCGGAACTGTCCGGCATCGCGTGCCTCAGCCTGCGCCGACGATGCGTTCGCGCATCATCTGGCTTGCGCGGAACGTCAGCACGCGGCGCGGTGCGATCGGCACCTCGACGCCCGTCTTGGGGTTACGACCGATGCGCTCGCCCTTGTCGCGCAGGACGAACGTACCGAAGCCCGAAATCTTGACATTCTGCCCGCTGGTCAGCGCTTCGCACATCTCGGTCAGGATCTGTTCGACGACTTTTGAAGCATCCGATCTCGAAAGTCCGATTTCGCGATGAAGCGATTCGGCTAGATCGGCCCGTGTCAGCGTACCCGTCATTGTCATTCCGAAACTCCCACACCCATTGCGGTACCTACACAAGCAGCGTGATCATCGGAAGAGCTTTATCGGACAAATTGCAACTGGCTTTCAGTTGCGTTTAGAAGCGGATGACCGCCGCACCCCAAGTAAAGCCGCCACCCATCGCCTCGAGCACGACGATCTGGCCCTGCTGGATCCGTCCGTCACGGACCGCCACGTCGAGCGCGAGCGGTACCGACGCCGCGGAGGTGTTGGCATGCTGGTCGACGGTGACGACGACGCGCTCGGGGGCAAGGCCCAGCTTGCGCGCGGTCGCATCGAGGATCCGGGCATTCGCCTGGTGCGGCACGACCCAGTCGACCTGGTCCGCGGACAAGCCCGCCATCGCCAGCGATTCGGTCATGACGGCGGCAAGGTTGGTCACCGCGTGACGAAACACCTCGCGGCCCTTCATCCTGAGCTTGCCGACCGTCCCGGTCGTCGAGACGCCGCCATCGACATAGAGAAGCTGGTTGTGTCGCCCATCGGCGTGCAGCTTGGTTGTCAGGATCCCGCGACCGTCCGCATCGGCGGTGTCCTGCGCCTCGAGCACGATCGCGCCCGCACCGTCGCCGAACAGGACGCAGGTCGTGCGATCCTCCCAGTCGAGGATCCGGCTGAACGTCTCGGCGCCGATCACCAGCGCGCGCTTGGCGACGCCGCTGCGGATCATGCTGTCGACGACCTGGACCGCGTAGAGAAAACCCGAACACACCGCGGCGACGTCGAACGCGACGCAGTCGTCGATCCCGAGCATCGCCTGCACCTTGGTGGCGCTGGCGGGGAAGGTCTGGTCGGGCGTCGCGGTGGCGAGCACGATCAGGTCGATGTCCTGCGCGTTCACGCCTGCTACGGCGAGAGCCGCGCGGCAGGCATCCGCCGCCAGAGTCGCGGTCGTCTCGCCTTCGCCGGCGATATGACGGAACCGGATGCCGGTGCGCTCGACGATCCATTCGTCGCTGGTGTCGACCTGTTCCGCCAGTTGCGCATTCGAGACGCGGCGGACCGGCAGGGCCGATCCGGTGCCGGTAATGACCGAACGGATCATGCGGCTTCCTTGACGTTGCCCAGATCGTCGCTGATCCGGCGGACGAGGTCGTTTCTCACCATCTTGGCGGCATTGCCGATCGCCGTCGCCACGCCGCGCTCATTGGCGCCGCCATGGCTTTTGACGACGATGCCGTTGAGCCCGAGAAACACCGCGCCGTTGTGATTATTGGGATCGAGATGATCGCGCAGCAATTCGGTCGCGGGCTTCGAAATCAGGAAGCCGAGCTTCGACCGGACCGAGCTGCGGAATGCGCGCTTGAGCAGGTCGGCGACGAATCGCGCAGTGCCCTCGGCGGTCTTGAGCGCGATATTGCCCGAAAAGCCGTCACACACGACGACGTCGACATCGCCGCGCGACAGGCGGTCGCCTTCGATGAAGCCGGTGAAATCCATGTCGAGCTTGGGCGTCGCGCGCAGCATGGCGGCGGCCTCGCGAATCTCGTCGGTGCCCTTCATGTCCTCGCTGCCGATATTAAGCAGCGCAACACGCGGATGCGCGATATCAAGCGCGGTCCGTGCATAGGCGCCGCCCATGATCGCGAACTGGACGAGGTTGCGCGCGTCGCACTCGGTATTCGCACCGAGGTCGAGCATCACCATGTCGGTGTCGCCAAGCGTCGGGAGACGCGCGGCGAGCGCCGGGCGATCGATACCCGGCAGGGTCCTGAGCGACAGCTTGGCCATCGCCATCAGCGCGCCGGTATTGCCGCTCGAGACCGCGGCTGCGGCACGCCCCTTTTTGACGAGATCGATGGCGATGCCCATCGATGTCGTCTTGGCGCGACGAATCGCCTGGCTCGGCTTGTCGCTCGAGCCAACCACCTCGGGGGCGTGGACGATCTCGGAGTTGAGTTCGAGATTCGGATGGGCTTTCAGCCCGTCGCGAATCGCGGTTTCGTCACCGACCAGCAGGAAATGCATGCCGTCAAACTGGCGTCGCGCACGCGCGACACCCGCCAGCATTACCGCCAGCCCGTCATCGCCACCCATCGCATCGACGGCGATCCAGGCGCTGTCGGGCATGCTCACGTCCTTCGCTCAGGTAAGGGCTCAGCCCTCGACCGAAAGGATTTCGCGACCGTTATAGTGGCCGCAAGACGTGCAGAGGTTGTGCGGGCGCTTGAGTTCGCCACAGTTCGGGCACTCCTGAAATGCCGCGATCGTCAGCGAATCGTGGCCACGGCGCATGCCGCGCTTGGAGGGCGAGGTTTTTCTCTTGGGGACGGCCATTTCGGCACCTTGTTCTTTATAAAGGTCGGGGCTCCGATAGGCCCGGACGAAGGAGTCGGCAACCGACTGTTAAGGTCGGCCGCGTGAGCTACCATACGGCCTGACGCATCGCGAAGCGTGGCGCTATAGCGATAATCGCCTGCGTTGCAAGCATGGTGGCACAGTGGCACGACCCGCGCACACCGGAAACATCGAGGAATAAGCTCCATGATCCTGCCCGTAACCCTGACGATCGCCGCCGCGGCCGCGGTCATCAATCTCTGGCTGGCCTTCCGGATCGTGCCGACTCGCCTCAAGGACAATGTCCTGCTGGGCGACAATGGCAATCCGGTCCTGCAGGGGCGGATGCGGGCGCAGGCGAATTTCGTCGAATATGCGCCCTTCATCCTGATCCTGTTCGCGCTGATCGAACTGGGTGGCGGATCGCCCCGCTGGTTGTGGATCGCCGGAGTCGTTTTCGTCGTCGCGCGAATCGCCCACGCCTTCGGCATGGACAAGACGACGTCGAACCTGCCGCGCGCGGGTGGCGCACTCGCAACCTGGGCGCTGATGGCGCTGCTCGCGGGCTGGGCACTCGCGATCGCCTATCAGGCCGGTGCCACGCCGTCGGTCACGACGTTCCAGACCGCACCGATCGAGGGTCGCGCATGAGCATCGTCCGGAATGTCGCCGCCCTCCTCGCCACGCCTATGCTGCTCGCGGTCGCGACGCCCGGCCTTGCGAAGGACGGCCCAGCGCAGGACGCCATCTCGCCCGAGCGCCTGTCCGCCGATGTCAGGACGCTGGCGTCGGACGCGTTCGAGGGCCGGGCACCGGGAACCGCGGGCGAAACCAGGACGATCGACTGGCTCATAGCGCAGTTCAAGGCGATGAAGCTGTCGCCGGGCGGGCCGGACGGCAGCTGGACGCAGGCGGTGCCGCTGGTCCACACGCGGCTGGGGCAGGGCAGTGTGCGCGCCGGGGCCACGCCGCTGGTTCAGGGCCGCGACGTCTATCTCAGCACGGTGCGCGGGGTCGACCGTGTCGCGATCGCCGACGCGCCGATGGTCTTTGTCGGCTACGGCGTCACCGCGCCCGAACGCGGCTGGGACGACTTCAAGGGTCTCGACCTGAAGGGCAAGGTCGCGGTCTTCCTGGTCAACGACCCCGATTTCGAGGCGGTGGCGGGCGACGATGCCAAGGGCCGGTTCGGCGATCGCCGCATGACCTATTATGGACGCTGGACCTACAAGTTCGAGGAGGCCGCGCGGCGCGGTGCGGTGGCGGCGCTGATCGTCCACGACACCCCGGGTGCCGGCTATGGCTGGGCGACGGTCACCGCACCCGCGGGCGAGAATTACGACATCGTGCGCGAGGATCCGACGTCGCGCGTGCTGCTGCAGGGGTGGATCGAAGGGGCCGCCGCGACCCGGCTGTTCGCCGCCTCCGGGCTCAACCTCGCCACATTGCGCAAGGCCGCGCGGCATAGCGATTTCCGCCCCGTCGCGCTGAAGCAGCGGTTCACGACCGACCTTCCCGTCCGTCATGACACGGCGGAGAGCCGCAACGTGCTGGCGATGCTGCCCGGCAAGACCCGTCCCGACGAAGTGGTGATGTTCGGGGCGCACTGGGATGCGTATGGCGTCGGCGCGCCCGATGCGCAGGGCCGCACGATCCGCCCGGGTGCCAATGACGACGCGCTCGGCGTCGCGGGCGTGCTCGGCCTTGCCCGCAGCTTTGCCGCCGCGCCGCGTACCGATCGCAGCCTCGTCTTCGCGTTGTGGAGCGGGGAGGAGCGGGGGCTGCTCGGATCGGAAACCTATGCGGTGAAACCGGTCTATCCCGCGGCGAAGACGGTCGCCAACCTGACGCTCGACATTCTCCAGACGGCAGGGCCGGCGCGCGACGTCCTGCTGGTCGGCGCGGGCCAGAACAGCCTCGAGGACATGCTGGGCGATGCCGCGAAGGCGCAGGGCCGTGTCGTAACCCCCGAAGCCCTCCCCGAACGGGGGCTGTTCTACCGCGCGGATCATTTCTCGGTCGCGCGGCGCGGCGTGCCGACGCTGTTGCTGATGGCGATCAGCGGTGCGTCCGACCTCGCGACGGGTGGTCGCCCGGCGGGGCAGGCGTGGCTCGACGGCTATATGAAATGCTATCACCAGACGTGCGACGCCTGGAGTGCGGACTGGGATCTGCGCGGCGCGGCGCAGGATGTCGGTCTGTTCCAGACGATCGGCACGAAGCTGGCGAACAGCCGGCTCTGGCCGGAGTGGCGCGACGACTCCGAGTTCAAGTCGGTTCGGGCTGAAAGCGCGGGGGAGCGGAAGTAGGACTCAACCCACATTCGCTACCACCCCGGCGAAGGCCGGGGTCCAGTTGGGAAGGTTGCAGTAACGGCGCGCTACCTCCACCAATCTTGGTCCCCCAACTGGGCCCCGGCCTTCGCCTTGGTGGGGTGATTGGCGCGTTGGACATCTGCTTCCCGGTGTTCTCCCGCATCCGCAGGAGAACAGGGACCTACGCCGCCAGTGCCCGATCGCTCACGAACAGGTTCGTCGCGCGCTCATGCGCGAACGTGCTCGCGGGGCCGTGACCCGGGATGAAGCTCGTGTCGCTGCCCAGCGGCCACAGCTTTTCGACGATCGACGACAGCAGCACCCGGTGATTGCCGCCGGGCATGTCCGATCGCCCGACCGACCCCTGGAACAGCACGTCGCCGACCTGCGCGAATTTCGATGGCGCGTGATGGAAGATCACATGGCCTTCGGTATGCCCCGGCGTTTCGTAGACATCGAGAACGAGATCGCCGACCGACACCCGGTCACCCTCGACCAGCCACCGGTCGGGTTCGAAATTGACCCCGGCGATCCCGTATTTCGGCCCGTCCTGGTCGAGCCGCTGGAGCCAGAAGCGGTCGGCCTCGTGTGGCCCCTCGATCGGCACCGCCAGATCGTCGGCCAGCGCCTTCGCCTCGCCGGCATGGTCGATATGCCCGTGCGTCAGCAGGATCTTCTCGACCGTCACGCCCGCCTCCGCGATCGCCGCCTTGATTCGCGGCAGGTCGCCACCGGGATCGACCACCGCCGCCTTCATCGTCGCGGTGCACCACAGCAACGTGCAGTTCTGCTGGATCGGCGTGACGGGGATGATCGCGGCACGCAGCGGCGGCAGGGAGGTCTTTGTCATTCCGGCAAAATAGGGCGGCGGGCGGTTTCGGGCAATCGCCGCTTGCGGTTTGCCTGTCGCCCCGTGCATCAGTCGGCACGATGTGGACTGCGCCCTTCGTGCTGCTTGATGATGCCCGGGAGGCGGGGGGCCCCGCGCGCCTGTACGATCGGCCTGTCCGGGTCGTTCGCGCGGACACCCCCGATGCCGTGCAACCGGCACTTGCCGAGATCCGCCGCGGACTGACCGAGGGGCTGCATGCCGCGGGGATGCTGGCCTATGAGGCGGGGATGACGTTCGCGTCGCGTAAGGTCGATACCGGCCCGCCGGACGGCCCGTTGCTGTGGTTCGGCCTGTTCGAGCGCTACGAGACGATCCCCGCGGCGGCGCTGCCCGCGCTGTTGCCCGATCCCGCCGGGATCTGGGTCGGGCCGCCGCAGCCGCAGATCGACCGCGACGCTTATGATGCGCGAATCGCGCGGCTGCTCGCGCTGATCGCGGCGGGCGACATCTATCAGGCCAATCTGACCTTTGCCGCGACCGTGCCGTTCATCGGCGATCCCCGCGCGCTCTATGCCCGCCTCAGACGCCAGGCGCGTGCGGGCTATGGCGCATTGATCGACACGGGCAACGAAACCTGTCTGTCGCTGTCGCCCGAACTGTTCTTCACGCTCGAGGGCGATCGGCTGACCTGTCGGCCGATGAAGGGTACCGCGCCGCGCGGCGCGACGCCCGACGTCGATCGCCGCCTTGCCCAGGAGCTGGCCGCCGATCCGAAGCAGCGCGCGGAAAATCTGATGATCGTCGACCTGATGCGCAACGACCTGTCGCAGGTCGCGCAGGGTGTCTCGGTCCCCGACCTGTTCACGGTGGAGACCTATCCGACCGTCCACCAGATGACCTCGACGGTGTCCGCGCGGCTGACCCCAGGTCGCGATGCGATCGATGTGCTCGCCGCGCTGTTCCCCTGCGGCTCGATCACCGGCGCACCCAAGCAACGCGCGATGGAGGTCATCGCAGAGGTCGAGCAGGCCCGCCCTCGCGGCCTCTATACCGGCGCGATCGGCCGGTTCGATCCCGGCGGCGACGCCGCGCTGAACGTCGCGATCCGCACGCTGACGGTGCGCGACGGTGACGCGGTGATGGGACTCGGCTCGGGGATCGTCGCGGACAGCGTCGCCGACCAGGAATGGCAGGAATGCGCGGACAAGGCGGCCTTCGTCACCGCCGGACAGCGCAAGCTGGACCTGATTGAGACGATGGCGTTCGATCCCGAACACGGGGTGATGCGGCTCGAACTGCATCTCGCCCGGCTGACCGCGAGTGCTGCGGCGCTGGGGTTCAGCTTCGATCGTCACGCCGTTCGGAACGAGCTGCAGGCGGCGACCTTCCGGCTGCGCGGTCCGCGGCGGATCCGGCTGGTCGTCGCGGCATCGGGCGCGGTCGCGATTCAGGTCGGTCCGATGCCGGTCACGCCCGCGCAGATGACGGTCGCGATCGTCCCGCTGCCCGTCGCGCCCGCCGATATCCGGCTGCGCCACAAGACCAGCGACCGCGCCTTTTACGACGACGCGCGGCGTGCCGCGGGCACCACCGAAGTGGTATTCGAGGGGCCCGACGGCTTCCTGACGGAGGGCAGCTTCACCTCGCTGTTCGTGCCGCGTGACGGGGTGCTAGTGACCCCGCCTGTGGGCGCGCTGATCCCCGGCGTGCTGCGCGCCGATCTGCTCGCCAGCGGCCAGGCGGTCGAGGGACGGTTGACGCGCGCCGACCTCGCCAACGGGTTCCGTATGGGAAATGCAGTACGTGGGCTCGTTCCGGCCGTTGTTGCGGTTGCGAAATCAGGCGATCGCGGCGTATAGCCCGCGCGAATTCCGCAGGCGCCGCTGCGGTCAACCGCAGAGGTTTCACCATGCACGCATCCGCCGCCCTTGGCCGCATCAGCCCTTCGCCGACCCTCGCGATCACGTCGCGTGTGCTCGAACTGAAGCGCGCCGGCGTCGACGTGATCGGGCTGGGGGCGGGCGAGCCTGATTTCGACACGCCCGATTTCGTCAAGGAGGCCGCGATCCAGGCGATTCGCGACGGCAAGACGAAATACACCAATGTCGACGGCACGATCGAGTTGAAGCAGGCGATCGCCGCCAAGTTCGCGCGCGACAACGGCCTGACCTATGCCACCGACCAGATCAGCGTGAACGTCGGCGGCAAGCACACCCTGTTCAACGCGATGGTCGCGACGATCGATCCGGGCGACGAGGTCGTGATCCCCGCGCCCTATTGGGTCAGCTATCCCGACGTCGTCCAGTTCGCCGGCGGTGTGCCGGTGATCGTCAAGGCCGGCCCCGAAGTCGGCTACAAGCTCGCACCCGAGGCGCTCGACGCGGCGATCACGCCGAAGACCAAGTGGGTGATCCTCAACTCGCCGTCGAACCCGACCGGCGCCGGCTACACGATCGACGAGTTGAAGGCCCTGGGCGCGGTGCTCGCGAAGCACCCGCATGTCTGGATCTTCGCCGACGATATGTACGAGCATATCGTCTATGACGGCTTCAGGTTCGCGACGATCGCCGAGGCGTGCCCCGAGCTGTTCGAGCGCACGCTGACCGTCAATGGCTGTTCGAAGGCCTATGCGATGACCGGCTGGCGGATCGGCTATGCGGGCGGCGCGAGCTGGCTGATCAAGGCGATGGCCAAGCTCCAGTCGCAGTCGACCTCGAACCCGTGCTCGATCGCGCAGGCCGCCGCCGTCGCCGCGCTTAACGGCGACCAGTCGTTCCTTGCCGAGCGCAACACCGCATTCCAGGGCCGCCGCGATCTGGTCGTGTCGATGCTGAACGACATTGACGGCATGGAATGCCCGACGCCCGAGGGGGCGTTCTACGTCTATCCGTCGTTCGCCGCGCTGATCGGCAAGTCGACGCCGAACGGTCGGCTGATCGACACCGACGAGGCGATGGTCGGCTATCTGCTCGACGATGCCAAGGTCGCGGTCGTGCAGGGCGCGGCGTTCGGCCTCAGCCCGGCGTTCCGGATCAGCTATGCCACGTCGGACACGCTGCTGCGCGAGGCCTGCACGCGGATCCAGACCGCCTGCGCCGCGCTGCGCTGATCCGGCACGCCCGGCAACATCGTGGACATGCCCGGACATCCGCCAGCAACCCTGCTGGCGGATGAACGGATTGGCCACATCGCGTTAATCGACCGTTTCATAAAACGGCATTGTGAAGACGCGGCATCCCCACGACATGCTGGGTCGTAGCTGACGTGATCCACCGGGATCACGCCAAGTCTGATTTCAACAGGAGCGCATGATGCGCAATCTTATCAAGTCGAGCTTTCTCTGGCAGTTTACTGGCGGTTTTGTTCTCGGTGCGCTGGGTCTCCTTGCGTTCCAGCCCGCCGAGGCAACGCAGCCGGTGTATGGCGCGCCCGTGCACACCGCTCCCGCCCAGCGCTGAGCCTGCTGGATCCCGGTGACCGGTCGCCGAAAGGCATTCCGCGCCGGGGCTGGAAACGTCATCGAGACGCCCCACATGATCAACATGCACACGCCCCTTTTCGCAACGCTCGCCGCCGTCGGACTCGCCGGTGCGGTCATCGCCACCGGTTCGGCCCAGGCAGAGCGCGCGGTCATCATCCCGGCCGCGACCGTCGATGTCCCGCGGACGGGCGGCCTGCAGACCGCAGTGCTGGCGGGTGGCTGTTTCTGGGGGCTCGAGGCAGTGTTCGAGCATGTCCGCGGCGTCAAGGGCGTGACCGCAGGCTATGCCGGCGGGACGAAGGCGACCGCGAATTACGAGCAGGTGTCGAGCGAAACCACGCGGCATGCCGAGGCGGTGCGGATCAGCTATGATCCCCGCGTCGTGAGCTACGCCACGCTGTTGCGCGTCTATTTCTCGATCGCGCATGATCCGACGCAGCGCAACCGCCAGGGTCCCGACAGCGGCACCAGCTATCGCTCCGCGATCTTCCCGCAGTCCCCGCAGCAGGCGCAGGTCGCACGGTCCTATATCGCGCAACTCGGTCAGACGCGGGCGTTCGCGCGGCCGATCGTCACGACGCTCGAAACCGGCAGCTTCTATCCTGCCGAAGCCTATCATCAGGACTTTTTCGACCGGAACCCGACGCACCCCTACATCGTCGCCTGGGACAAGCCCAAGCTCGCGGCGTTCCGCAAGGCCTTCCCGACGATCGCCAGCTGACGCTGGCTGATCGCGTCAGGCGGATACGGCGATCCGCGTGTCCGGTCGCTGCGCGGCGACCGGAAACCGCAGCATCCGGTCCGCGACCGGCAACAGCGCCTGCGCACCAGGACCCACCGCGCGGATGATCTCGGGATGGTCGACGTCCAGCCCGCCCGTCAGTGATCCGAAGGCGGGCAGGATCAGCTTGCTCTCCGTCGCGACGAAGCACCGCCGCGCGACTTGCTTGCCGCGCAGCCGAAGCCGCAATTTTGGATGGAAATGGCCCGAGAGTTCGGGTCGGGTTTCACGGGGATCGGCCTCGTGGCGCAGTACCAGGCCATCGACACAGGCCTCGTCGACGACCGTGCCACCGCACCGGTCGAGGATCATCGGGTCATGATTGCCCGTGATCCAGGTCCAGTGCGTCTTTTGCGTCATGGCGCGCAGCATCTCCTGCGCGCGCTGCGGCAGCCGGTCGCAGCCGTCGCTGTCGTGGAAACTGTCGCCGAGACACCAGATCTCGGTCGCGCCGGTCGCATCGAGCACGGCGGCGAGTTCGGTCAAGGTCGCGATCGAATCATAAGGTGGCAGCATCTGGCCACGGCTGGCGAACCAGCTCGCCTTTTCGAAATGCAGGTCGGCGACCAGCAAGGCGTGTCGCGCGGGCCAGTAAACCGCACCTGCCGCCAGCGCCGAAAGCGTGTGTCCGCCGAACGAAAAGGGAACCATCAGGTGGCCATGCCGTCGGTCGACGTTCGAATCAAGCGATTGTGCGGCGCAGCGTCGAACACTTGCGCATGGCTGCAATCGGCGTAAAGCGCGCCGTCCCATCAGGAGGAGCGCTTTTCGCGCCATGTCGTCCGTCGCCGGAACACCCCAGCCCGCTGAAACGTCCACCGATCTGTCGGCGGCGCATCTTCACCCGCATCCGGCGCTCGCCGCGCTGACCGTGGGGGCGATCGGCGTGGTGTTCGGCGATATCGGCACCAGCCCGCTCTATGCCTTCCGCGAAGCGCTCGGCCAGAGCGCTGCGGGCGGGATCGATCCGAGCGAGATTCTCGGCGTGCTCAGCCTGGCGCTGTGGTCGCTGTTCCTCGTCGTCACGGTGAAATACGTCATCTTCCTGATGCGCGCGGACAACCAGGGCGAGGGCGGCGTGCTTGCACTCGCAGCGCTCGCGCGGCGCGCGCTGGGGGTCCGGTCGAAGATCGCGATCGTGCTCGGGGCCGCCGGCGCGTCGCTGTTCTACGGCGATGCGATCATCACGCCGGCCCTGTCCGTCCTCTCGGCAATGGAAGGGCTGCGCACGATCCCGAGCGCGGCGCATATATTCAACGAGGGCGTGGTGCGCGCGTTGACGATCGCGATTCTCATCGTCCTGTTCGTGATCCAGTCGCGCGGCACGGCGCATGTCTCGAAGCTGTTCGGTCCGGTCTGCATCGTCTGGTTCGTCGCGATCGGTGCGCTGGGCGTGTGGCATATCGCCGACGAACCCTCGATCGTCCGCGTCTTCTCGCCGACCTACGGCGTCGCGTTTCTCGCGACCCACGGAGTCACCGGGCTGTTCGTGCTCGGCGCGGTGTTCCTGACCGTCACCGGAGCGGAAGCTCTGACCGCGGACATGGGCCATTTCGGCAAGATGCCGATCCGCATCGGCTGGTTCTTCCTGGTCTTTCCGGCGCTCGCGCTCAACTATCTGGGGCAGGGCGCGTTCGCGCTGTCGCAGCTCGAGGATGCCGCGCGTCGGGGCGTCCCGTTCGTCAATCAGGACTGGTTCTTCCTGATGGCACCCGAATCGCTGCGCCCCGCGCTGATCATTCTCGCGGGCTTCGCGACGGTCATCGCCAGCCAGGCGGTGATCACCGGCGCGTTCAGCCTGACGCAGCAGGCGATCCAGCTCGGCCTGCTGCCGCGGCTACGCATCCGCCAGACATCGGCGGTGTTCGCCGGGCAGATCTACCTCCCCGCGATCAACTGGCTGCTGCTGATCGGCGTGCTGGTGCTGGTGATCCAGTTCAAGACCTCGTCGGCGATGGCTGCGGCGTACGGTATCGCGGTGACCGGCACGATGGTCGTCACCACGCTGCTCGCCTATATCGTCGTGCGGCACCGCTGGAACTGGTCGCGGCCGCTGGCGCTCGCCGCGATCCTGCCGTTCCTCACGCTCGACCTGATCTTCTTCGGCGCGAACATCCTGCGCGTGATCGAGGGGGGCTGGGTGCCACTCGTGATCGCGGCGTCGATCGGGCTGATCATCTTCACCTGGGTGCGCGGCAAGAAGATCGTCAGCGCGTTCGAGAAGCGGCAGAGCATCCCGCTCAGCGACCTCGCCGCCGCGCTCGAGAAGCGCCCGCCCGAACGCGTGTCGGGGACCGCGGTGTTCCTCACCGCCAATCCGCACGCCACGCCCGGCGCGCTGCTCCACAATCTGAAGCACAACAAGGTTCTGCACGAGCGCAACCTGATCGTCAGCATCCGCACCGCGGATCGCCCGTTCGTCGACCAAGCGGGCCGCGCCAAGGTCGAGCGGGTCGATGACAATTTCTCGATCGTCGTGCTGACCTACGGCTTCATGGAATCTCCCGACGTGCCGCGCGATCTCGGCGTCGGCGCGAAGACCGAGCAGCTCGGGCTCGACCCGATGCGGACGTCGTTCTTCATCGGTCGCAACACGCTCAAGCCCGACGCGGAAAAGGGCATGCCGCCCTGGCAGGACCGGATCTTCATGTTCCTGCAGCGCAACGCGAGCGATCCGACCGATTTCCTGCGGATTCCGCCCGGCAAGGTGCTCGAACTCGGCGAGCAGGTGACGGTCTAGACTCCCTCTCCCCTAGGGGGAGAGGGAAGGGGCCCGCACGGCGAAGCCGGGTGGGAAGGGTGAGGGGCTTGAGGCTACGGACGATGATCCCAATGCCCCTCACCCTTCCGTCGCCTGCGGCTCCTCCCTCCCTCTCCCCCGGGGGGAGAGGGACGAGCGGTCATCCCGCGAACGCCTTGACCAGATCGTACAGATAGTCGCGGCCGTCATAGAGCGACGCCACCCGGATCCGTTCGTTCAGGCCGTGGATGCCGCCCATGTCCTTGTCGATGAAGACGCCCGGCGCGCCGTAAACCGGGATGCCGATCGCCTCGAAGAAGATCCCGTCGGTCGCACCGGTCGACATCAGCGGCAGGATCGGCAGGCCGGGGAAGTGCTTGGCCGCGACCTTCGTAACCGGGCCCATGATCTTGGGATCGAGCGTCGGCGGGATCGCGGTCGGCCGGACCGGCTGGTTCGCGGTCACGCTCACCTTGGTACCAGCGAGCGACTTCAGCTTGGCCAGCGTGCCGTCGACCGTCTCGCCGGGGAAGATCCGGCAGTTCACATTCGCGGCCGCGCGCTGCGGCAGCGCGTTTTCGGCATGGCCCGCACTCAGCAGCGTCGCGACACAGGTGGTGCGCAGCGTCGAATGCATCGCCTTGTCGCGGCTGACGATCGCGTCCGCCGCCTTGTCCTGCGGGTTGGCGAGCAGGCGCGTGATCGCGTCGCCCATCGTGCCCGGCATCGCCTTTGCACTCGCGGCGAAGAAGGCGCGCGTCGTGTCGGTGAAGGTCACGGGGAATTCATGGTTCTGCACCGCCTTCACCGCGTCGGCGAGTTCGTAGATCGCATTGTCGGGCGTCGGCTGGGAGCTGTGCCCGCCGGGGTTGGTCGCGGTGAAAGTGTAATTCTGCGCGGCCTTTTCACCGACTTGGATCGCCAGCAACTGGCGCTTGCCAGTATCGTCGAGCCGCCCGCCGCCGCCCTCGTTCAACGCGAATTCGGCAGCGATCAGGTCGGGCTTGCTCGCGGCGAGGTATTGCGCGCCGTTCCACGCGAACGTCGTCTCCTCGCCACAGGTCAGCGCGAGCTTGATCGTCCGCTTCGGCGTGTAGCCCGATGTCTTGAAGCGGATCATCGCGTCGGACCAGATCGCCGCCTGCGCCTTGTCGTCGACGGTGCCGCGCGCATAATAATAGCCGCCTTCCTCGATCAGCGTGAACGGATCGCGCACCCAGTCCTCGCGCTTGGCCTCGACGACGTCGAGATGGCCGAGCAGCAGCATGGGCTTGATCGACGCGTCCGACCCCTTCAGCACCGCGACCAGCCCGCCATCCTTGGGATGCTCGGGCACCGAGAAATAGGTGATGTCGGCATCGGCATAGCCCGCGCTTTTCAGCCGTGCGCCGATCTGCGCCGCGGCCTGAGTGCAACTGCCCGAGGACAGCGTCGTGTTGGTCTCGACCAGCTCCTTGTAGAGTCCGAAGAACGCCTTCTGGTCGGGGCGGCTCTGCGCAAATCCCGTACCGGGCATGGTGACGACACTGGCCGTCAGCATCACTCCCGCCATCACCCTGCTTACTGCGCGCATCGTCGTCCCCTTGATCGTTTATTGCAGCAGCGTTGCAGCGAATGATCGATCACGCAACCTCAACGCTGCGTGACATTGCGCGGCAGGGCAAGCCGCACCTCGCGATTGGCAAAGTCGATGTCGATGCGGCGGAACAACGTCAGCGCATCCATGCCGAGCAGGATCGCGGGCCGTTCCGCCAGGCCGAACTGGCGAAAGGGCGGGGCGTCGACGGCCGTCAGCGCGATCGGCAGGCTGGTGATCGTCAGGCTGCCGATCATGACGCGATCGATCGTCGAATAGTCCGCCATCACCGTCTGTCCGGTGACACCGGTCAGCGCGATCGATTGCGACCGGACCGGCTTGCGCAACAGCTTGCGGCGCAGTGCGGCATTGCCCATGCTGACCGACGACCCGGTATCGATGATCACGCGGATCCGGACGCCGTTGCAATAGGCGTCGGTGACGACGAGCTGGCCGAACAGGCTGCGCGCCCGGACCACGATCTCGCCCCGCTCGGTTCGCTCGCGGCGGTTGCGCCGGCGGGCGGGCGTCACGGTCATCGTGCGGGTGTCGAAATCGATCCCCACCGCGCGTCCCTGCAGCGTGTCGATCCCCAGCAGCCCCAGCGCACCCAGATTCTGCGCGGCGATCGCGGGCGCTTCGATTGCCGGGCTGTCGATCGTGCCGACCCGTAGCGCCGGGATGATCACGGTCGCGACGCTGTCCGATCCGGTCATGCCCGTGACGCGGACGATCCGGCCGGGCGCAAGCCGCAACACCGCCGCAAGCTCGCGCGAGATCACGGTGCGTTGCGCGCCGGTATCGACGACGAACTTCTGCGGACTGGTGCCCGCGATCGACACGGGCACGGTCATCCTGCTCTCGTCCTGCCCGAACAGCATCACCGTGTTTGCTGCGGATGCTGCATCATCGACCGGTGCAGCATAAGCGGGCGGGGCGGCGGCTTGGGGAGTAGCATCCGGGGCAGACTGCTGGGCCGCAGCCGGGGCAGCGATGATGAGCAACACCGGGCCTGACCACCTGCGCATGACCCGATGCTGCGCCCGAAACCGACGGACGACAAGTCGTTCGTCCCTGGTTCGTCTCGGGTCCGTTCAGTCGATCCGCATCGCCTCGGCCGCCAACGCCTCCGCCTCGATCAGCAGGGCATCGTCGGACGTGTTGGTGGCGACCTTCTCACGCCCGATCAGCGTCAGGATCGGCACCGCGAGCGGCGTCACGCGCTCGAGATCGACATGCAGCATCGTCTCCGCCGCACGGTCGAGCAGCCCGGCCAGGCGCCCGACATCGGTCATCCGCGCGCGCGCATCCGTCCAGGCGGCTTCCAGCAGCAAATGCGTCGGCTCGTATTTGCGCAGCACGTCATAGATCAGGTCGGTCGAGAAGGTGACCTGGCGCCCGGTCTTGCGCTTGCCGGGATGCTGGCGCTCGACCAGCCCGCCGATCACCGCGACCTCGCGAAACGCGCGTTTGAGCAGATGCGATTGCTGCACCCAGTCGACGAACTCATGTTCGAGGATGTCGGCGGAGAACAGCGATGCCGGGTCGGTGATCTTGTCGATCCCGTACACCGCCAGCGCATAGTCGTTCGCGACGAAGCCGAGCGGTTTGAGCCCCTGCGTCTCCATCCGCCGCGTGATCAGCATGCCGAGCGACTGGTGCGCGTTCCACCCCTCGAAGCTGTAGGCGACCATGTAATGCCGCCCCTCGCGCGGGAAGGTCTCGACGAGCAGCTGCCCGGGTTCGGGCAGGACCGAGCGCAACCGCTGATATTCGAGCCATTCGCGCACATCGTCGGGAAACCGCGCCCATTCGCCGGGATGCGCGAGGAAGCCGCGGACGCGGTCGGCGAGGTTGGTCGACAGCGGCATCCGGCTGCCGCCATAGGTCGGGATCCGCGCAGGCTTGGAGGTCGCGCGGACGACCAGGTCCTCGGTGTCCATCTTGATGACTTCAAGGCTGAGCCCGGCGAAGAAGAAGGTGTCGCCGGGGCTGAGCTGCGCCGCGAAGCCTTCCTCGACGCGGCCGAGCGCGCGGCCATTGCCGAACCGCACGTTGAGCATCGTCGCCTCGACGATGATCCCCGCATTCAGCCGGTGCTGGCCGATGAACTTGGGGTGGCTGATCCGCCATGTGCCGTCCGCATCCTGCGTCAGCCGCTTGAACCGGTCATAGGCTTTGAGCGCATAGCCGCCGTCGCTGATGAAGCCGAGCACGCGCGAGAAGGTCTCGGCCGGCAGCGCGGAATAAGGGAGGGCCGAGCGGACCTCGTCGAGCAGGTCCTCCTCGCGGAACGGCGCGGCGCAGGCGCACGCCATCACATGCTGCGCCAGCACGTCGAGCGCGCCGACGCGGAACAGGTCGGGATCGAGCTCGCCCGCTTCGACCGCGTCCAATGCGGCGCGCGCCTCGAGATATTCGAACCGGTTGCCGGGGACGAGGATCGCCTTGCTCGCCTCGTCGAGCCGGTGATTGGCGCGGCCGATCCGCTGGAGCAGCCGCGACGAACCCTTGGGTGCGCCCATCTGGATCACGCAGTCGACATTGCCCCAGTCGACGCCGAGGTCGAGGCTGGCGGTCGCGACCAGCGCGCGCAGCTTGCCCTCCGCCATCGCGCCCTCGACCTTGCGTCGTGCCTCGCGCGCGAGGCTGCCGTGATGGACGCCGATCGGCAGCGTGTTCGCATTCACCTTCCACAGATCCTGGAAGATCAGCTCGGCGAGGCTGCGCGTGTTGCAGAACACGATCGTCGTCGCATGTTTCTCGATCTCCGCCATCACCTGCTCGGCGGCATAGCGGCCCGAATGGCCCGACCACGGAATGCGACCCTCGGGCAGCAGGATCGCGATGTCCGGATCCGCGCCCGCCTCGCCCTGCACCATCGCGACCTGGTCGATATCGCCGTCGGGAGCGAGCCACGCGCGATAGCCGTCGGCATCCGCGACCGTCGCCGACAGCGCGACGCGGCGCATGCCCGGCGAGATTGTCTGCAACCGCGCCATGCACAGCGAAAGCAGGTCGCCGCGCTTGCCGGTCGCAAACGCATGGACCTCGTCGATCACGATCGTGCGGATGCCCTCGAACATCGTGATGCTGTCGGGATAGCTCAGCAGCAGCGAGAGCGATTCGGGCGTCGTCAGCAGGATCTGCGGCGGTTTCACGCGTTGCCGCGCCTTGCGGTCCGACGGCGTGTCGCCGGTGCGAGTCTCGACGCGGATGTCGACGCCCATCTCCTCGATCGGCGTCAGCAGGTTCCGCTGGACGTCGACCGCGAGCGCTTTCAGCGGCGAGACATAGAGCGTGTGGAGCCCGCTGGTCGGCTCCTCGATCAACTCGGCGAGCGTCGGCAGGAAGCCAGCGAGCGTCTTGCCGGCCCCCGTCGCCGCGACCAGCAGCGCGTGGTGCCCGGCGCGCCCCTGCGCCAGCATGTCGGTCTGATGCCGGCGCGGCCGCCAGCCCCGTGTCGCAAACCAGTCGTCAAGTTGGGGGGGAAGGTCGCTCACGGCCTGTTCACGCATGGTCGTCATATGGGTGCACTATGCCGCAACGCCATGGACGGCGCTCACCCGGTCGGCAATTTGTCGGACCATCGATCTGTTTAGCCTGTGAAAGACCAACCTTGTCGATTCTTCGCCATCTCGCGCCGCTGTCCCTGATCGCGCTGTTGCCCTTTGCCAATGCGACGGCGGCGACGCAGAAGTTCGTCGGCGCAGGCGGCACCGTTCGCCTCGCCTATCCGTCGACCCTGCCCCCGACGCGCAACTTTGCAGGTCGCGCGTTGATGACCAGCGGCTGGCGGACGATGTGGGACGGCACGCTGCCCGGGCGGGGCGTCGGCATCGTCCGGTTCTGGCAGGTCGCAAAGCCGACCGACGGGCAGGGGCAGGTGACCGAGATGATCCAGGTCGGCTTCAGCCGGAGCACGGCGGTGATCGCGCGCTGCACCACCGACGGGCTGACATCGGCGAACAGCCGCCGCCTCGCCGATCGCACGCTCGGCGGTCAGCGCTGGACGACCTATGAGACGGGCGATGCCGGGATGAGCCAGCAGGTCCGAGCGCTCACGCTGCGCAGCGTCATTGGCGGCACCTGCTACGCGGTCGACCGGATCACCTATGCGGCCAAGGCGGGATCGCCGCCGCCGCGCAATGCACCGACCCAGGCGGTCGCCGCGGCGCGGATGGATGCGATCCTGAAGTCGGTCAAGGTCGGCCGGCGGCGCTAGGCGGCCGCGTATGTGCCGCTCTGCTGCCACGCGTGGCACCGCAGCCGCGGCTCGGGCGTAGTAGCGTGATGGCAAAACTCGGCGACTGGCTCGAACCGCACCCGCACGGCATCCTCGTCAAGCCGATCGACGCGTGGATCGATCCGTCGATCCCGAGCGAAAGGGCGCTCGTCACGCACGGTCATGCGGATCATGCGCGCGGCGGCCATGCCGCGGTCTGGGCGACGCCCGAGACGCTGGCGATCATGGACGCGCGCTATGGTCCGCAATCGGGTCATCCGGTCGCCTATGGCGAGACGATCCGCATGGGCGAGGTCGATATCGGTTTCGTCCCCGCCGGCCATGTGCTGGGTTCGGCGCAGATCGTGCTCGACTATCGCGGCGAACGGGTCGTCGTCTCGGGCGATTACAAGCGGCGGAGCGATCCGACCTGCACGCCGTTCGAGCCCGTCAAATGCGACGTGTTCGTCACCGAGGCGACCTTCGGCCTGCCGGTCTTTCGCCACCCCGATACCGGCGACGAGATCGACAAGCTGATCGCCGCATTGCACGCCAATCCCGACCGCTGCGTGCTGGTCGGGGCCTATGCGCTCGGCAAGGCGCAGCGCGTGATCGCCGAACTTCGCGCGCGCGGGCACGAGGCGCCGATCTACATTCATGGTGCGCTCCAGCGGCTGTGCGATCTCTACGTCGATCACGGCGTCCGTCTCGGCACCCTGCTGCCGGTTGCGGACGCCAAGAAGGCCGACATGGCGGGGCATGTCGTGATGTGCCCGCCCGGCGCGCTCAACGATCGCTGGTCGCGGCGCCTGCCCGACCCGATCACCGCGATGGCGAGCGGCTGGATGCGCGTCCGCGGGCGCGCGCGGCAGAAGAATGTCGAATTGCCGCTGATCCTGAGCGACCATGCCGACTGGGACGAGCTCATCGACACGCTCGCCGAGATCGCACCGCGCGAAGTATGGGTCACGCATGGCCGTGAGGATGCGCTCGTCCACTGGTGCATGACCCGCCAGATCAAGGCGCGCGCGCTGGCGCTGGTCGGGTTCGAGGACGAGGATGACTAGGCGGATGCCGGCCGCATGGCGGGGGTGATACGTGTTTTGCGCCACGGCAACCGGCGCCGCTCGAGAAGCGACCGCCACGCCCATTCGACCGGCGCGATGCCGAACGTGCGCAGATAGGCATTGGCGAGCCACAACAGGCTGATATTGATCGCCAGCGCGATCCCCATCAGCGCGGCCCATCCGAACTGGCCGTACAACCCCAGCGCGAAGGGCGGGAACAGGATCCACAGGCCGATGATCGTCTGCAGCACGTAGAGCGACAGCGCGGTCCGGCCGGCGGCGGCGAAGGGCCGCAACAGCCGCGCGCCGAGGATCGTCCCGACCAGCAGATGGACGGCGCCGACATGGCCGAGTGTCATCGCCAGCCGGCTGACCTCCGCGGTCGCCCAGAGCGTCTTCGGCGCGGTATCGAAGCGCATCTGCTCCGCCGCGCCGATCATCCGCAGCGGGATCGCGATCCCGTAAGCGACCAGCGTCATCCGCGCATAGAAGGCGCGCGATCGTCCGCCCTGCAGGATGCCGAGCCTGTACAGCGCCGCGCCGATCAGCATCACGCCGGCCGCTTCCCACACGAACACCAGCTCGAGCCCACGGCTCTGCAGATAGGCGATGACGCTCCACTGATACGCCGCCCAGGTCATGAAGCTGCCCGTACGCGCCTTGTCCTCGGCGGCGATCCGCGCAGCATCCTCGGCCTTGGTCTTGGCGCGTCTTGCAGCCCCCTCGGCGACCTTGGTCAGCAGCGTGCGGTCCGCGGCGGTGACCGGTCGCCCGGCGCGCTGCGCGCTTTCGATCGCGGCGACCTGCGCCTGGGTCTGCGTGGTGGAGACATAGCCGTAGGTGCCGCCGGCGAACTGCAGCGCCGCCGCCGACAGGCCGATGGTCAGAAGCAGGCGGGGGCGCAGTCCGCGAAACAGGAAGGCGATCAGTGCCGCGAGGCCATAGGTGTGGAGGATGTCGCCCGGCCACAGCAGGACGAGGATGTGCACCACGCCGAACGCGAACAGCAGCAGGTTGCGCGCATAATAGCGCTTCATCACCACGCGCGTCCCCGCCAGCTGCGCGGCGCGGTCGGTCAGGATCACCATCCCGGCGCCGAACAGCATCTCGAGCATGCAGCGGGCGGTGCCGTTGGCGATCACCTCGCGCAGCCACCAGGCGATCTGGTCCTGTGTGGTCCAGCCGAAATGCCGGATATCGTCGAATGACGCGTAGAGCGACCCGCCCATGTCGTTGATGTTCATGAACAGGATGCCCAGGATCGCGATCCCGCGCAGGATATCGAGCACCGCGATGCGTGGCGCGCCATCGGGCTCGGCCGCGATCATCGGTGGGGAGGTCGCGACGCGCTCGGCGTCGCCATCACGGCTGGCGGAAAGGTCGTTCATCGGTCTGGGCCCCCCCGTGATGCAAGCCGGACGCTACGCCGATCCGGTGCGAAGGCAAGCTTCAGCCCGTACCCTCGAGCGCGCGCGCCCGGCGGCGTTGTACCGAACTGCCGATGCCGAGCGCCTCGCGATATTTGGCGACGGTGCGCCGGGCAATGTCGAAGCCCTTGCCGTCGAGCAATTCCACCAAAGTATCGTCGGACAGGATCTTGGCACCCTCGTTCGCGATCAGCGCCTTGATCGCGCTCTTGACCGCCTGGGCCGACACCGCATCGCCGCCATCCGCCGACTGGATCGCCGAGGTGAAGAAATATTTCAGCTCGTACAGGCCGCGCCCGCACGAGACATATTTGTTGCTGGTCACGCGGCTGACGGTCGATTCGTGCATCTCGATCGCGTCGGCTACCATCCGCAACGTCATCGGCCTGAGATGTGCGACGCCGTGGAGAAAGAACGCCTCCTGCTGCTTCACGATCTCGGTTGCGACCTTGATGATCGTGCGCTGCCGCTGGTCGAGCGCCTTGACCAGCCAGTTCGCGCTGGCGAGACACTCGCTGAGCCACGCCTTCGACGCCTTGTCCTGCTCGCCGCGCGCCAGTTCGGTGTAATAGCTGCGGTTGACGAGGATGCGCGGCAGCGTCGCGGTGTTGATCTCGATGCTCCACCCGCTCTTGGTTCGCGCGACGAACAGGTCGGGCACGACCGCGCGGCTCGGTTCGCCGCCGAACCGGCATCCGGGCTTCGGATCATAGCCGCGCAGCTCGCGGATCATGTCCGCCATATCCTCGTCATCGACCTGGCACAGCCGTTTCAGGCGCCCGATCTCGCCCCGCGCCAGCAGGTCGAGATTGTCGATCAGCCGCGCCATGCAGGGGTCATAGCGATCCGCCTCCCGCGCCTGGATCGTCAGGCATTCGGCCAGGTCGCGCGCGCCCACCCCGGTGGGGTCGAAGGTCTGGATCACCGCCAGGACATGCTCGACCCGGGCGAGCGCGACGCCCAGCCGGTTGGCGATCTCGAGCAGCGGCACGGTGAGATATCCCGCCTCGTCGATCTGGTCGATCAGATGCGCCGCGACGAACGCATCGTCCGCGGCGATCGCGGGGCCCGCCTGTGCCAGCAGATGATCCGCAAGGCTGAGTCCGGTATCGGCAAAGCCGTCCAGATCGAGACCGTTCCCGTCGCCATCGCTGCCACCGCCCGCGCCGGCCCCGCTCATCGACAGCGCGCCGTCGGTGCCGCTGCCACCGTCGGCGACGCTGTCCTGGTGATGGCTCTCGGTCGCATAGTCGATGTCGAGCGCGGGCTCGTCGCTGCCGACACTGCCGCTCACCAGCTCGTCGGCGGCGACGCGTTCGTCGCGGGGGGCGGCGTCGTCAGGTTCCGGTCCGGCGTCGCGGTCGGGTCTGTCGCCATCGTCCGCAGCGCCCGCCTCGAGCAGCGGATTGCGCTCGATCTCCTCGGCGATGAACCCCTCGATCTCCAGGTTCGACAGCGCCAGCAGCTTGATCGCCTGCTGCAATTGCGGGGTCATCACCAGCGACTGCGATTGGCGAAGGTCCAGGCGAGGCGCGAGGCTCATGACACTAGAGCGAGAAGCCCTCGCCCAGATAGAGGCGGCGGACATTCGCGTCGGCGACCAGTTCGGCCGGGCTGCCCGAGAACAGCACGCGGCCATCGTAGATGATGTAGGCGCGGTCGACGATGTCGAGCGTCTCGCGGACATTGTGGTCGGTGATCAGCACGCCGATATCGCGGCGCTTGAGATCCTTCACGAGGTCACGAATGTCGGCGATCGAGATCGGATCGATGCCCGCAAACGGTTCGTCGAGCAGCATGATCGACGGCTCGGCGGCCAGCGCGCGGGCGATCTCCGCGCGGCGACGCTCGCCGCCCGACAGCGCCATCGCGGGTGCGGCGCGCAGCCGGGTCAGGCCGAACTCCTCGAGCAGCGTGTTCAGCTTGCGCTCGCGCACCGCCTTGTCGGGCTCGGACAGCTCGAGCACCGTCAGGATGTTCTTCTCGATCGTCAGCCCACGGAAGATGGAGGTTTCCTGCGGCAGATAGCCAAGCCCCAGGATCGCGCGCCGATACATGGGCAGGCGCGTGATATCGTCGCCGTCGAGCATGATCCGGCCCGAATCGGGCTTCACCAGCCCCATCACGGAATAGAAGCACGTCGTCTTGCCGGCGCCGTTCGGCCCGAGCAGCCCGACCACCTCGCCGCGCCCGACAGATACCGATACGTCGGTCAGGACGGTGCGCTTGTCATAGGATTTGGCGATCGACACGACCTGAAGGCCGTTGGTCGTCGGCGCTTCGACGATCGCGTCGCCGTGCGGGCCGGGGGTTTCGATCGGGGGCAGCGTGGGGGCATCCATCAGGCTTTGGCCTTGCTGAGGGCGGGCGGGTAAAAGCGGCGGGCGGTCGGCTGGCGGGGTTCGCAGATGACCGGCGGTGCGCGCATCGGATCAGTTGCGCTTGGGAACCGAGAAGGTGCCCGTCACGCGCCCGCCCGTCTGGGTCACGGTGCCGCCGCTGGCGGTTGCGCCGCCGCTGCCGCGGACCGACGATCCGTCGATCACCGCGCGGCCGGTGTCGAGGTTCATCGTCAGCCGCCCGCCATTCACGGTGTTGCCACCCTGGGTCAGCGTCACCGCGCCGAGCATCGTGATCACCCGCCGGTTGAGGTCGTAGATCGCATATTGGCTCTTCGCGGTCTGGTCCGGCCGGCGCACCGTCACGCCGCCCGACGCGTCGAGGCGCGACACCTGCGGGTTCCCGCCGACCACTTCGCCGGTATAGGCCACCGTCATCCGCGCCGAATTCAGCGTCATGTCCGCCTGCTTGACCGACACGCCCCCGCTCAGCACGGCGCGGTTCGCCTTGTCCTGAAGCTCGATATGATCCGCGCCGAAATCGATCGGCGCGTTCGAGTTGTGCGCACGTTGCGCGGAGACGCCGGTCGCCGCGAGCGCGGAGAGCATCAGGAGGACGGAGCTTGGTATGAGGCGCATGGCGGCTATTTCGGCCCTCGCGGCACGATCCGCAAGCGCGCATTGCCGTCGAGCCTGACGGTGCGGGCTTCCAGATCGGCATGCAGCTTGTTTGCACTGAACACGCCCTGCGGCACCGTTCCCGTCACCGCACTGCCGCTGTCCATCGTCCGCGCGCGCATGTCGAGCGTCGCATTGGTGGTTTTCAGGTCATAGCCGTTGGGAGCGGTGACGTTGAGCGGGCCGTTCAGCTGCACCTTCTCGGTGTCCATGTCGTAGCGCCCGGAATTCGCCTTGATGTTGGCGGGGCCGTCGGCGAGCTGGAGCTGCGCGCTCAGCGTGTTGAGCTGCACGATCGGCTCGGCCGAGCTCTTCTGGATCGCCGAGCGGGCGTCGAGCGTGAACGCCTGGCCCTTCGAATCCTGCCCGCGATATTGCGCGGCCTGCAGCTTCATGCGCTCCTGCGCGACCTCGACCTTGTTCTTGTCGAGCACGAACGAGACGTCGCCGCCCGCGGTCAGCGGCGCCATCACCAGGAATGCGGTCAGCACGCCGATCGCGGTCGGCAGGCCGAGTCGCGCGAGCCCGACGACGCGGTCGTGGCGACTGCCCGGCGCCGCCCAGACCTGACGCGGCGAGCGGGCCTGCCGGATCGTCTTCGCCGATGCGTCGGACGGGGGCGCCATGGTCATGTCAGGCGTGCGCGAAGATGTCGATCTCGGGCCATCCGGCGAGATCGAGCGCGGCCCGGGTCGGCAAAAAGTCGAAGCATTTCTGCGCGAGCTCCATGCGGCCTTCGCGAATCAGCCGCTTGTCGAGCTCTTCCTTCATCCGGTGCAGGAAGCGGACGTCGGACGCGGCATAGTCCTTCTGCGCCTCGCTGAGCTGCGGGCTCCCCCAGTCGGAGGATTGCTGCTGCTTCGACACGTCCTGGCCCAGCAGTTCGCGGACCAGCTCCTTGAGCCCGTGCCGGTCGGTATAGGTCCGGACCAGTCGCGACGCGATCTTGGTGCAATAGGCCGGCGCCGCGACGACGCCAAGATAATGCTGGACCGCGGCGATATCGAATCGTCCGAAATGGTAGAGTTTCAGCCGCTCCGGATCCGCGAGCAGCGCCTTGAGGTTGGGCGCCGCATAGTCGCTGTCGGCCGCGAACCGGACGAGATGTTCGTCCGCGCCGCCATCCGAAAGCTGCACGACGCAGAGCCGGTCGCGCGGCGTGATGAGGCCCATGGTCTCGGTGTCGACGGCGATCGAGGCGCCCGATGCGAAGATCCCGGACGGGATGTCGCCTTCATGAAGATACACTGTCATGCGGTGGCCCTAGCGGTCGGGGGCGCCTTGCTCAATGGTCCTCCGCGATGACGCGGGTGCGCCATGCTTTTGCCGCGATCATCGCCAATGGAGCAAGCGGACAAGATTCTGTTCGCGATAGCTTGATTTTTGCGCTATGCCCTTCCCCAAGGCGCAAAAGGTTTCGCGCCCGAGGGCCCGCGTTCGTCGTCCGGACACGCCGGCTTTTGGAGAGATTTTGCGGGCGAACCGGGAAGACGATCAGGGCTTATGGGTTTCGATAAAGGTGGCCGCGGGAACCGTGGCGGGCGTGGCCGCGACAAGCGCGACAGCTTCGGCGGCGGCAGCGACGATTTCGGCGGCGGCAGCAGCTTCGGCGGCGGCGGTGACCGGTTCGGCGGCGGCGGCAGCAGCTATGGTGGCGGTGGCAGCAGCTACGGCGGCGGCAGCAGCTTCGGTGGCGGCGGTGATCGCTTCGGCGGCGGCGGCGGTGGCGGCGGTGGTTACCGCGGCGGCGGCGGTGGCGGCGGCTTCAGTGGCGGCGGCGGTGGCGCCGGGCGCGGCATGCCCCCCCAGGTCGTTGGTGAAGGCACCGGCGTCGTAAAGTTCTTCAACGCACAGAAGGGCTTCGGCTTCGTCGTTCGCGATGACGGCGGCGAGGACGTGTTCGTGCACATCAGCGCAGTCGAGCAGGCCGGCATGGTCGCTCTCGCCGAGGGTCAGCCGCTCGGCTTCACGCTCGTCGATCGCGGCGGCCGCATCTCGGCAACCGATCTCAAGATCGATGGCGAGCCGATGGCCGTTACCGATCGTGGTCCGCCGCGTGATCGCGATGCCGGCCCGGGTGCACCCCGTGGCGGTGCCGATCGTGGTGCAGGCGGCGCCCCGCAGCGCCAGCTGACCGGTGAGAAGGCAACGGGTACGGTCAAGTTCTTCAACGCGATGAAGGGCTTCGGCTTCATTCAGCGCGATGATGGCCAGCCTGACGCGTTCGTGCACATTTCGGCGGTCGAGCGTGCCGGCATGGCCACGCTGAACGAGGGCGACAAGCTCGAGTTCGAGCTCGAAGTCGATCGTCGCGGCAAGTATGCAGCGGTCAACCTGAGCGCAGGCGGCTAATCCCGTCCGTCCGGTCATCGGGGTTTTTCGAACCAGCATGACGATCGGACACAGCCTGATAGCGGCCGGTCTCGCACTTGCGGGGCCGGCCGTCGCCGTTCTGGCGCAGGGCGCAACGGCGCCCCAGCCCGCCACGCGCACATTGCACGCTCCTGCGCCCGCGCCAGCCGTGCCGATCCTGTCGGTCAGCATCGTGGCCCGCTATCCGCACGATGCGACGGCATTCACCGAAGGCCTGTTGTGGCACGACGGCGCGCTCTACGAGAGCACGGGCAAGGAGGGGCAGTCCGACGTCCGCCGCGTCACGCTTCGCGATGGTCGTATCGTCGCGCGCCGCCGGATCGATCCGGCGCAGTTCGGCGAGGGGCTCGGCCTGTGGAAGAACGAGCTGATCAGCCTGACCTGGCATGACGGGATCGCGCATCGCTGGGACGCCCGCACGCTCAAGCCGACCGGCACCAACCGCTATGCGGGGGAGGGCTGGGGCCTGACGAGCGACAGGGATGGCCTGATCCAGTCCGACGGCAGCGCGTCGTTGATCCTGCGCGATCCCAGGACACTCGCCGAACGTCGCCGGATCAGCGTGACGATCGACGGGCGTCCGCTGACGCAGCTCAACGAACTCGAATATGTCGATGGCGCGATCCTCGCCAATGTCTGGCAGACGGGATATCTCGTCCGCATCGCCCCCGGCACCGGCCGCGTCACCGCGATCATCGATCTGCGTCCGCTGGTCGCCGAGATCGGCGCCCGCGACCGCGACGCGGTGCTCAACGGCATTGCCTGGGATGCCGCGAAAAAGCGGCTGTTCGTCACCGGCAAGCTCTGGCCGACCCTGTTCGAGATCCGGATCAACGGCTAGGGCGCGGGGATCATCCGGCGGAGCGTGTCGATCCGGTCGGCCTCGGCCGCGGGCTTGTCCGTCCGGATCCGCGCGATCCTTGGGAAGCGCATCGCAATCCCCGACTTGTGCCGCTTCGACTCCTGCAGCGCGTCGAACGCGATCTCGAGCACCATCGTCTTGGCGACCTCGCGCACCGGCCCGAACCGGTTGAGCGTGTTCTTGCGGACGAACGAATCGAGCATCCGCAGCTCCTCGTCGGTAATCCCCGAATAGGCCTTGCCGACTGGCAGCAGTTCGCCCTCCTCGGTCCAGCAGCCAAAGGTATAGTCCGAATAATAGGAGGACCGCCGGCCGCTGCCCCGCTGCGCGTACATCATCACGCAATCCGCGGTGAGCGGGTCGCGCTTCCATTTATACCAGAGCCCGACGCGGCGCCCGCCGACATAGGGCGAGTCGCGGCGCTTGAGCATCACGCCCTCGATCGCCGAGTCGCGCGCGCCCGCACGCACCGCCTCGAGCGCGGTGAAGTCCGCGGCGTCGATCACCTGGCTCAGGTCGAAACGCTCGGCATCGAGCTGCGGCATGAACGCCTCGAGCCGCGCGCGTCGCGCGGTCCAGGGCAGCGCACGCAGATCCTCGTCGCCATCGATCAACAGGTCATAGAGGCGGACAAAGGCCGGATACTCGGCCAGCATCTTCGCCGACACCGTCTTGCGCCCCAGCCGCTGCTGCAGCGCGTTGAAGCTCGCCGCGCCGCCGCCCTCCTCCAGCGTGCCCCCCTGATGCTCGCCCTTGACCAGCAATTCGCCGTCGACCGTCCCCGGCGTGACGAAGGCGGCGGCGATTTCGGGGAAGCTCGCGGTCACGTCGTCGCCGGTCCGGCTGTAGAGTCGCGTTTCACCCGCGACATGGACGATCTGCACGCGGATCCCGTCCCATTTCCACTCCGCCGCATAGTCGGCGAGGTCGACGCGCAGATCCTCCAGACCATGGGCGAGCATGAAGGGACGGAAGACGGGGACGTTGGCGGGGGTCGGTTGCGCGCCATGCCCCTCCGCCCAGGCGAACAGCGTCGGATAGGGGGCTGCCAGGCCATGCCAGACTTCCTCGACCGCATCGACGTCGAGCCCGAACGCATCCGCCAGCGCGGTCTTCGCCAGGCGCGACGAAACGCCGATCCGCAGCCCGCCGGTCGCCATCTTGAGCAGGGCGAAGCGCTCCTCCGCATCCGACCGATCGAGCATCGCGGCAAGCGCCGCCGGCGCCTCGGCGCGCGACAGCGTCATCAGCCGGTCGACCACCTGCGAGATCGACAGCGGTTCGGCGGGCACCGGATCCGGTCCCAAGGGCTCGGGCTCTGGCCACAGCAGGGCGACGGTCTCGGCGGTATCGCCGACATAATCGCGGCTCATCCGGAAGAGGACGGGATCGATACGGTCCTCGATCAATCCGCGGATGACCGCCGATTTGACGCCCGGCAGATCGAGATCGCCGGTCAGCGCCGCCATCGCCCAGCCACGATCGGGGTCGGGCGTCACGCGCAGATAATCGCCGATCAGCTTCAGCTTCGCATTGCGCGACCGCGTATAGGTGAGGGCATCGAGGAGCGCGGCGAAAGCATGCATGATCCGATAACGCGCCGCCCGGCACTCGGCTCCGGGCCGGCGTCCACGTCGCTGCGGGCGCTACATCAAAAAGGTCCCCGCCGTTCCCGGCGAGGGCCTTATCTTGGCATCGGCGCGAGCTGATGCAATCTCGTCGCGTCAGTCGATCGCGTTCTTGATCCCCTTGCCGGCCAGCAGACCGAGCACCAGGAAGATCACGAACAGCGCGATCGCGATGAAGAACAGCACCTTGGCGATGCCGATAAACGCCCCGCCGACGCCGCCAAATCCGAGCAGGGCCAGCACGAGGCCGATGATCAAGAAGGTGATGGCGAGCTTCAACATGGGCATTCTCCTGTTCCTGACAGAACCCGTCCCGCCCATGTCGGTTCCGACACGGGAAGGACGGGCGCCGGGGTTCAGGCCTTGCGGCTGGCTTCGAACAGGAACCAGGCGCGTTCCTCGGCCTGATCGGTCCATTCGTCGACGATGCCGCTGGTGGCATTGTCCTTGGCCTCGTCGGCGGCGTCCTTGACGATCCGGAACTGTTCGACGAGCTTCAGATTGTCTTCGCGAAGCTCGGCGAGCATTTCGGTCGGTCCGACGAAATCCTTGTCATTGTCAGGGATGCTCTGGCGGCGCGAAATGTCGCCGATCGAGCGCAGTGTCGTGTTGCCGGTCTTGCGGACGCGCTCGGCGATCGCATCGGTCACGCCCAGGATCTGTGCCGCCTGGTCATCGAGCAACAGATGATAGTCACGGAAATGCGGACCCGACATGTGCCAGTGAAAGTTCTTGGTCTTCAGATACAAGGCATAGCAATCGGCGAGCGAGGCATTGAGCGCTTCGGCAACCGTCTTCGTGCTGTTGCTGACGAGATCGGTGGGCGTGTCGAGTGCGGGGTTGGTGGCGGGCATCGAAAACTCCATGCATGGGAATGTCTGTGGATCGTTGCGTCAACGAAGCGATAGCCGAAATGCTCCCGTCGCGCATGCGCCATTCCTCATCTGAGTGATCGCCCGGCTAGATCAATCGCGCAGCGCTTAGGCCCAGAATGACCCCCAGGATCACGAATATCAGCCCGATGCCGGTGCGCAGTCGGGCGAGCGGCCATCGGCGCCACGCGGCTTCACCCATCATCGCCGCGGGGACGATCACCACCAGCGATCCGATCGTCGCGCCGACCGCCGCCAGCATCGGCACGGCGCTGCGAAGTGCGAGGGCGGCCACGATGAACTGTATGCCGTCGCCGAACGCAAGGATGAACAGCCCGAGCATCGTGGTGGCGACCGCGCCGGTCCGCCAGCCCCGCAGCGGATCGGGCGCCTTGACCGGCAGCAGCGCACCGCCGCCCTGGAGGATCAGCGCCAGCGCCAGCATCAGCTGGCGCGCATTGGGGGTCAGCAGCGGCGCGACCGCGATCCCGCCCGCGACCGCCAGGCTACCGGCGAGCAGCAGCGCGAGCGCCGCCGCAAGGATCACCAGCCGCGGCTTGCGATACCGATCGGACAGGATCGCGGCGAGCCACGCGGTTCGATCGCCGACCTGCGCCAGCGCGGCGGCGACGAGCGCCGCCATCAGCGCGTCCATCGCTAACGCGTCACGCGCGGGTCATCCCGCGAGCCGTACCGAACAGGCGGCCGCGAAGACATGGCAGGCCTGGACGTCCTGCCGCTCGCTATAGATCGCGTCGCTGAGCGTCATCAGCCAGCCATGGACGAGCGCGCCATGTTCGCCGCGCGACAGCGCCGAATCGATGAAGTGCGTGACGGTCACCGCGGGGTTCATGCCGTTGCGATGCGCGATCAGGCGGATCGCGTCGATATCGGGCGCGAGATCGGTCGCGCGGGTATAGGGCGCGCGGACGTCGATCGCGGCGATCCGGGCCGCAAGCTCGGCCTTTACCAGTGCCAGATCCTGGAATTCCGCGACTCGCTCGGCAACCTGCCCCATGATCCCGCCTCCTGTCTTTCTTATGGGATGCATCGTGCGCCCATGCCGATAAAGATGGGGTTAAACACCCTGCGATGCGGGATTCCGGGGCGAATATGGGGTGATATGGTTGACTTGGCCGGCAGCATGCGCCATGCGCCGCGACAGATCGGGCGGTGGCATGCGTGCTGCCGCCCTAGCATTTTCAGCCTTAAGGATTGGGCTCATGGCCAAGCCGACTACCGTCAAGATCAAGCTCGTCAGCACCGCGGACACCGGCTTCTTCTACGTCACCAAGAAGAATCCCCGCACGAAGACCGAGAAGCTCTCGTTCAGCAAGTATGATCCCGTCGTGCGCAAGCATGTCGAGTTCAAGGAAGCCAAGATCAAGTAAGTCGACGCGGCGGCGATGCCGTCGCGCGTTTACGATGCGATCGCAAGGCCGCGGGTAGCGATACCCGCGGCCTTCGGCGTTCAAGCGTAGAGGGTCTCGCGGTTCGCTTAGACGAACGCGCGCACCGCTTCCATGAAGCGGGCGAGGCTGATCGGCTTCGAGATATAGGCGTCCGCGCCCGCGGCACGGATCCGGTCCTCGTCCTCGCGGCCTGCATAGGCGGTGACCGCCATCACCGGGATCGCGCGCAGCACGTCGTCGGCCTTGAGCTCAAGGATGATCTCATAGCCGGTGACGTGCGGCATCTGGATGTCCATGATGATCAGGTCGGGGGCGAATTCGCGCGCCCGCACCACCGCCTCGCGCCCGTCGCGTACAGGTTCGGCAAGGTAATCATGCGCCCGCAAAAGGTCGCAGAATAGTTTCAGGTTGAGTTCGTTGTCCTCGACAACGAGCACCTTCTTTGCCACGCGAGCCACCATTCGTTTCAAGAAGGATGACAATAGGCAATGCGCGGCGCCGTTACAAATAAAGACGCTGAGGCCCTGGCGCTGCAAGCCCTGGTATGGACGCTGAGCGAGCCGGACCGAGCGATGCGCCTGTTGTCGGTGACCGGACTCGACCCTGCCGACCTGCGCACGCGGGCCGGCGAGCCCGCCGTGCTCGCGGCGGTACTTGGTTTCCTCGAATCGCATGAACCCGATCTTGTCGCCTGCGCCGAAACGCTCGGCATCAGGCCCGAGGCGCTGGTCCGCGCGCGGATGACGCTCGATCCGGGGTTTGAAGCATGAAGCCGCTGCTGATCAGCGATTGCGACGAAGTGCTGCTGCACATGGTCAAGCATTTCGGCACCTGGCTCGACGAGGCGCATGATATCGATTTCGAGATCGGCCACGGCGATTTCGCCAACAGCATGACGCGCCGCGACGGCGGGCCCGCGCCCACGCGCGAGGACATGTGGGCACTGCTCGGCGGGTTCTTTCCTGCAGAGATGCACCGCCAGACTTTGGTGCCGCATGCCCGCGAGGCGCTCGCGACGCTCGCCGAGATCGCGGACATCGTGATCCTGACCAATTTGCAGGACGAATGTCGCCTGCCGCGGATCGAGCAGCTCGCCGCGTTCGACATCGCTCACCGTGTGGAGTGCAACCAGGGCGGCAAGGGCGACCCCGTCGCGCGGCTGGTCGCCGAATATGGCAACCCCGTCACCGTCTTCGTTGACGACCTCGCGGTGCATCACGAATCGGTCGCGCGGCATGCGCCGGGCGTCCACCGGCTGCACATGGTGTCCGAGCCGACGCTGGCGGGGGCGGTGCCCAGGGCGCCCGCCGCGCATGCCCGGATCGACGACTGGCGCGAGGCGCAGGCCTGGATCGCCGCGCGGTTCGCCGCCGGGGTGCCCGCGGACGCTTGACCCGCCCCCCGTGGCTGTGGTGAGACCGCGCACATGACCGATCGTATCGACCGCAAGCTCGAAGAGCTTGGCCTGACGCTGCCGCAGGCCGCCGCCCCCGTCGCATCCTATGTTCCCGCCGTCGAGGCGAACGGGCTGCTGCACATCTCCGGCCAGCTGCCGTTCAAGGATGGCCAGATCGTCACCGGTCGCCTCGGCGACGGCGTGTCGCTCGAGGACGGGCAGGACGCGGCGCAGCGCTGCGCGCTGATGCTGGTCGCGCAGATGAAGGCGGCGCTCGGCTCGCTCGGCCGCGTCGAGCGGATCGTGAAACTCGGCGTGTTCGTCAATTCGCATGGCGATTTCACCGATCAGCCCAAGGTCGCGAACGGCGCGTCCGACCTGATGGTCCAGCTGTTCGGCGAAGCGGGCAAGCATGCCCGCTCGGCCGTCGGCGTTCCCGTGCTGCCGCTGGGCGCCGCGGTCGAGATCGACGCGATCGTCCAGGTCTCGGCCGCTTGAGACTGACGCCTGCGCGCCTATTTTAGGAGCGCATGACAGCCATTACCGCCCGCATCGCCCAAGGCGTTACCTCGATCGCGGCGGAGGACTGGGACGCCTGCGCCGGCGACGCGAATCCGTTCGTCGGCCACGCCTTCCTCGCCGCGCTCGAGGCCTCGAAAAGCGTCGGTGGACGATCGGGGTGGCAGGCCCTGCCGGTGGTCGTCGATGGCGACGACGGCCGGCCGGCCGGGATCGCGCCCGCCTATGCCAAGAGCCATAGCCAGGGCGAATATGTGTTCGATCAAGGCTGGGCCGACGCGTGGGAGCGGGCAGGGGGGCAATATTACCCCAAATTGCAGATTGCCGCGCCGTTCAGCCCGGTGCCCGGCCCACGCCTGCTCCTGCGCGACCCGGCGGTGGCGCCCGCGCTGATCGCCGCGCTCGAGGCGGTGACCGACCAGAGCGGGCTGTCCTCCGCGCATGCGACCTTCATCGCCCCCGCCGAGGTCGCGCTGTTCGAGGCCGCCGGATGGCTGATCCGTCAGGGCACGCAGTTCCACTGGACCAATGACGGCTATGCGAGCTTCGACGATTTCCTTGCCGCCCTCGCCAGCCGCAAACGCAAGGCGATCCGCAAGGAGCGCGCCGCTGCGGTCGAGGGACTGACGATCCGGCATCTGACGGGCGCGGAGATCACGCCCGCGCACTGGGACGCATTCTGGGTCTTCTACCAGGACACGGGCAGCCGCAAATGGGGCCAGCCCTATCTGACGCGCGCCTTTTTCGACCGGATCGGTCAGACGATGGGCGACCGGGTGCTGCTGATCCTCGCCGAGCGCGACGGCGTGCCGATCGCGGGGGCGCTGAACCTGATCGGTGCGGACACGCTCTACGGCCGCTATTGGGGCGCGACCGAGGAGGTGCCGTTCCTCCATTTCGAGCTCTGCTATTACCAGGCGATCGATGCGGCGATCGCGCGCGGGCTGAAGACGGTCGAGGCGGGCGCGCAGGGCGAACACAAGCTCGCGCGCGGCTATGCGCCGGTCGCGACCTATTCCGCGCATTACATCCCGGATCCGGGCTTCCGCCGCGCGATCGCCGACTTTCTCGTCCGCGAGCGCGAGGCGGTCGCCTCCGACCGCGACTATCTTGGCGAGCTTACTCCGTTTCGGCGGGCGGAACCGCCGACCGGTTGACCTTGTACAGCACGCTGGTGCCGTCGCGGCGGATCGGGGTCAGGTCGCGGATCAGCGCGGGGTCGAACGCCGGCGGGTGGATCAGCCAGACATAATCGAACGCGTCGCGGGGGAAATGCTCCAGCGCCATCGCGATCGGCCGCCAGAACTGGCCACGACAGCGGATATCCGTAACGATTTCGGACGGATCATGCGCAAAGCCGCGCGCGATCGGATAGCGCGTCGTCATCAGCTGTCCGCCCGCCATCGACCACTGGTCGTTGGTGAAGGCCAGCCGCCGCTCGAGCAGCAGCGCCGGGACATGCTCGAGCCGCGAATAGGCCCAGTCGTCGCGACAGCGCCGCCCGACGAAAGAGACCACGCGCGCGCGCTCGGGCACGGTGTCGATCGCGGCGATCGCCTGGTCGTAGCTGCGGTCATAGATCAGGAAGCTGATCGTGGTGCCCGCCAGCCGGACCGCGAAGAAGCTGAACCCCAGTACCGCCAGCGTCGCGGCGCCGCGCAGCGACAGGCGGTTGCGCGGGCGCAGCGCGATGATCGCGAACGCCAGCATGAACGGCGCGAGCCGCATGTCGGCATAGGCCGAGCCGAACACGATCCGCGGCAACAGGATATAGACGAGCGCGAGGAACAGCGCGGACAGCGCGAGGTTGCGCGAATATTCGATCGTCTGGTCGCGCACGCCGCGGAACAGGATGACGAACAGCACGGTGACCGACGCGATGTCGAACGCCATCCAGCGATCGCGCAGGACCATCGTGATCCAGTTCATCTTCCAGCGCCAGTTGAACCAGTCCTGCGTCTTCCCCGTGACGTGGTCGCCCGACCGCCACAGCACCATCATCACCATCGGCAGCGCCAGCGGGATACAGCTGAGCCCGGCGCGGATGAACGCGCCGATCCAGCCCTTGATCGCGCCTTCGCCGCGCACCCCGGTCTTGCGGATGTCGTGCTGGCGGATCAGCTCGGCGGAGAAGGCGAGCACGCCCAGCACGCCCCAGCCGAAGGTATGGCACAGCCAGAGCAGGCAGGATCCGGGCACGAACAGGATCGTGCGCAGCCGCAGCCGTTCGAGCCGCCCGAGGCGGAGCCACAGCGCGAACATGTTGAGCGCGAGCGCCATCGCCAGCGCGAAGTTCACGAAGCCGAACTGGAACGGATAGCTATAGGCGAGCGGCAGCGCGAACAGCGCGGTCGCCGGGATCCGGCCATGCACCTCGCGCGCGATCCACAGTAGCCCGGTGACGGTCAGCGCGGGGATCGCCATGACGATCAGCTTCACCGCGAGCTGCAACCCGAAGATCGGCGCGAGCGGCACGATCAACAGGTCGATGCCGAGATTGCCGATCAGCTGCCAGCGGAAGTCATACCATTGGCTGAGCCAGGGATTGTCGCCGATCGCGAGCTGGACGCGGTAGCGCCCCATATGCCCGGGCAGATCGACGAGAGGCGGCACCTCCGGCCACAGCAGCGGGATGATCGATGCCAGCGCGACGCACGCGACGAACGTGCGCGTCTGCCACCAGTGAAGTTCCGTTGTTGTCCCCCGCGCCATCCCTCGACGCCTAGCGCCGCAGGGGGGCATTCGACAAGCGCCGACCGCGCCGCATTGCGACGGAATACACCGCCAGGGCTCCCGGCCCCCGAGCGTCGGGGGACGGGAGCCGGTATCGCTCACACCTGGTCGCGGCGGCCCAGCAGGCGCAGGCGCAGCGCGTTCAACTTGATGAAGCCGGCCGCGTCGCGCTGGTCATAGGCGCCCTGATCGTCCTCGAACGTCACGACCTTTTCCGAATAGAGCGAGTTGGGCGACTTGCGGCCGACCACATACACGCCGCCCTTGTACAGCTTCAGCCGGACGGTACCCGACACCTTCTCCTGGCTGTGATCGATCGCTGCCTGGAGCATCTCGCGCTCGGGCGAGAACCAGAAGCCGTTGTACAGCAGCTCGGCATAGCGCGGCGCGAGCTCGTCCTTCAGATGCGCCGCGCCGCGATCGAGCGTCAGCTGCTCGATGCCGCGATGCGCGAGGTGATAGATGGTGCCGCCCGGCGTCTCGTACATGCCACGGCTCTTCATGCCGACGAAGCGGTTCTCGACCAGGTCGAGACGGCCGATGCCGTGACGCCGGCCATAGTCGTTGAGCGTCGACAGCAAGGTCGCGGGGCTCATCCCCTCGCCGTTGATCGCGACGCCGTCGCCACGCTCGAAATCGATCGTGATGTACTCGGGGACGTCGGGCGCGTCCTCGGGGTTCACCGTGCGCGAATAGACATAGTCCGGCACCTCGTCCCACGGATTCTCGAGCACCAGCCCTTCGGACGAGGTGTGGAGCATGTTCGCATCGGTCGAGAAGGGTGCCTCGCCGCGCTTGTCCTTGCTGACCGGGATCTGGTGCTGTTCGGCGAATTCGATCAGCTTGGTGCGGCTGGTGAGATCCCACTCGCGCCACGGTGCGATCACCTTGATGTCGGGCGACAGCGCATAATAGCCGAGCTCGAAGCGGACCTGGTCGTTGCCCTTGCCGGTCGCGCCGTGGCTGACCGCGTCGGCGCCGACCATCCGGGCGATCTCGATCTGGCGCTTGGCGATCAGCGGGCGCGCGATCGACGTGCCGAGCAGGTACAGCCCCTCGTACAGCGCGTTCGAGCGCATCATCGGGAACACGTAATCGCGCACGAATTCCTCGCGCAGATCGTCGACGAAGATGTGCTCGGGCTTGACGCCCATCATCTCGGCCTTCGCGCGTGCGGGCTCGAGTTCCTCGCCCTGGCCCAGATCCGCGGTGAAGGTGACGACTTCGCAGTTGTAGGTCTGCTGGAGCCATTTCAGGATCACGCTGGTGTCGAGGCCGCCCGAATAGGCGAGGACGACCCGATTGATGCCGGCGTCGCCGGCGGCGCGGTTGATCTGATCGGTCACGGGCAAGATCCTTTGGGCAATATCCAATGCCCGCGCCCCTATGCGCTGGACGCCCTGCATGCAACCGGGGCATGCAACCGGCCGCATTCATGGCGCGTACAACCAACCCGCGCTACGTGCGCGCCCAGATCATTTGGAGTGTCCCGACCGTGCTACGTCAAACGCTTACCCTGTTCGTCCTCGCCGGCCTCGCGACGCCCGCGCTGGCGCAGGAGACCCGCGCTTCCGTGTCCGCCAAGTTCAAGGCCGAGTTCGCCGCGCGCGATACCAACAAGGACGGCGTCCTGACGCGCGCCGAGGTCCAGGCGGGGATCAGCCAGATGAAGGTCGGGCCGGGGCGCCCGGATCCGGTCCACGCCAAGCGGCTTGCCGAACTGTGGTTCAGCAGCGCCGACACCAACAAGGACGGCAAGGTCACGCAGCCCGAGGCCCAGGCACTGCTCGCCGCGACCTTTGCGAAATATGACGCGAACAAGGACGGCAAGATCGGCGGCGACGAGCGATCGGCCGCGAAGTCGCAGATGCAGGGCAACCGCTGAGGCCACCCTTATAGTATCGTCATCCCCGCGGAGGCGGGGATCCAGACCGGCTGGCTTTTCGGTTTCATCACCGGAGCCTGCCAGTCTGGATTCCCGCCTTCGCGGGAATGACGAACGTCCGGATCTTACCCTGCGCCAAGGACGGGAAATTAGCCCGCGCGCAACGCCCGTTCGCCCTCGATCATATAGTCACGTGTCAGCGGCAGCGTCATCCGGCTCTTCGACAGCTGGATCTGGTAATTGACCATCCCCCCGGTACGGAACGCCGCGGCGGCACCTGCGAGGTAGAAGGTCCACATCCGGTAGAAGCGCTCGTCGTAGAGCGCGACGATCGCATCCTTCGCCGCCACCGTCCGGTCGTACCAATGGTCGATCGTCAGCGCGTAATGCACGCGCAGCACCTCGATATCGGTCGGGAAGAACTTCAGCCCCTCATAACCGCGGACGATCTCCGACAGCGCGGGGTTGTAGCCGCCGGGGAAGATGTACTTGGTCGTGAAGGTGTCGGTCACGCCGGGCCCGCCCATCCGGCCGATCGTGTGGAGCAGCATCACCCCGTCCGCGCTCAGCAGGTCGCGACACTTGCGGAAGAACGTCTTGTACTGCGGCGGGCCGACATGCTCGAACATGCCGACCGACACGATCCGGTCGAACGTACCCGTCAGCGCGCGATAGTCGATCAGCTCGAACTTCACCTTGTCCGCGACGCCGGCCTCCTCGGCGCGGCGCCGCGCGACCTTGAGCTGTTCCTCGCTCAGCGTGACACCCAGGACCTCGGCCCCGGTCTTTGCGTGCAGGTACAGCGCCATGCCGCCCCAGCCGCAGCCGATGTCGAGCACGCGCATGCCGGGCTGGATCGCGAGCTTCGCGGCGATATGCGCCTTCTTGTCGTCCTGCGCCTGTTCCAGGCTGTTGCCGGCATCGGTGAAGTACGCGCACGAATATTGGCGATCGGCGTCGAGGAACAGATCGTAGAGCCGGTCGGACAGGTCGTAATGATGCGCGACGTTCTTCTTCGACCGGCGCGCCATGTTCACCCGGTCGACGCGGTGGACAACCTTGTCGAGCAGCTTGATCGGCAGCGACGGATTGAGCCCGCCGCCGCGCTCCCACGGGCTGTTGCCCTTGAGCAGGTTGACGAGGTCGCGGATGTCGCCGCGCTCGATCACCAGGCGGCCGTCCATGAACGCTTCCGCCGCGCCCAGCGCCGGGTGGCGGACGATCGCGCCCGCAACACCGGGGGCGGTAAGGCGGATGGTGACGGGGTTGTAGGCAGGGTCGGGCGTGCCGAATTGCTTGGTGGTACCGTCCGCGTGGATCAGCGTGAGTTCGCCGGTTTTTACCTGCCGGGCGAGAAAGCGATCGAATAGGGCCATGTCGCGTTAGCTAATGACTGGTATGGAAATGCGCCACCCCCGGGCGGCGTCAGATCCCCGCATACCAATCATAATCCACATTATCTTCCCAATAGCCGCCCTTGCCCTTGCCGATCCCGGCCAGGCTGGCGACGGCGTCTATCGCCATGATATATTTGGCATGTTTGTAGCCAAGCTGGCGTTCGACGCGCAGCCGGACGGGGGCGCCGTGCGCGACGTCCAGAATCTGATCATTCAACGCCCACGCGAGGATCGTCTGTGGGTGGAATGCGTCGATCAGGTCGATCGACTCGTAATAGGGCGTGCCCCGGTACAGGTCGGCGCAGGTGAAGACGATGTAGCGCGCGGTCTCGCGGATCCCCGCGGCCTTCAACAGCGTGGCAAGCTTCGGACCCTGCCACTTGGCGATCGCCGACCAGCCCTCGACACAGTCGTGCCGCGTGATCTGCGCGCGCGCGGGCATCTGGCGGAGCTGCGGCAGCGAGAGCGACAGCGGCCGGTCGACCAGCCCGCCGACGCGCAAGCGATAGTCCGCGAAGTTGTTCACCAGCAGCTCGGTATAGGCCGGGGTGCCCGGGTTGCGCGTGCCGTTCGACCGGAAGATCGGCGACATCTGCGCTGCGCTGAACTCGGGGACGAGCGCGTTGCGATCGGTCAGCGCGCGTTGCAGCCCGCGCTGCATCTCCTCGCCCATGAACAGGATCTTGCGCGCCTCGGGATGCTGGATGATCTTGTCGCACCCGGTGAGCAACGCGCCGGCGCCGACCGCCGCGCCTGCGACCAGCGAGCGGCGGGTGATGATGGTGCTCATGCGGCATCCTCCCCGGTATGCGCGGGGACGTGCCCCGGAACGGTAAAGCGTCCGGTGATCATCGATCGCACCTCGTTCCACGCGCCCGCCAGGATCACGAGCGCGAGGTGGACGATGATGAACAGCACGAGCGCGACCATCGCGATGAAGTGGATCGACCGCGCCGACTGCCGCCCGCCGAAGATGTCGAGCAGCCACGGCCACGCGGCATCCATCGCCGGCGACATCGCCAGCCCGGTGAGGATCATCACCGGCAGCAGGATGAAGATCGTCGCGACATAGGACAGCTTCTGCAGGATGTTGTACGCGGCGGGCCGCTTCGGATCGTGGAAACGCAGTGCCAGATGCTCGCGCACGTCATGCGCCACTTCGCGCGGCGCAAGCTCACCCGCCCGGACGCGAAGGTCGCGCTGGAAATGCCGATTGAACAGGCTGACGATCATGAAGCCGAGCAGCGCGAACGACAGGACCAGTGCGAAGAACAGGTGCCAGCGTCGCGAGATGGCGAGGTTGTAGCTCGCCGGAATCGTCAGCAGGTTGATCAGCGTCACCACCCAGCCCGGCCACTGGTCGAGCGTCGTCCACGCCTGATCGAAGTTCGCACCATAGCGCCCCCAGTAGAATCGCGGATGCGCCTTCAAGATGCCGATCCCGCTGCCGATCATGATGAACATCGCCACCGCGGTGATCCAGTGCCACAGCCGCGTCGCGATCCGGTGGCGTTTGATGACGGTGACAGGGGCGGTGGCGATAGGGCGGGCGGGATCGTTCATGCTTGGCCTTCGCTTTAGGCGACAAGCTCCGACCATAGCAGGGATACGCGTATGACCGAATGGCATTCTTACGAACCGACGCGCGGCCATCGCCTGCCGCATGATCCGCTCAACGCGATCGTCGCGCCGCGCCCTATCGGCTGGGTGAGCACGCTGTCCGCGGACGGCGTACCCAATCTTGCGCCCTACAGCTTCTTCAACCTGTTCAACTACACCCCGCCGCTGATCGGCTTTTCGTCGATGGGGTGGAAGGACAGCGTCGCCAACATCGCCGCGACCGGCGAATTCGTCTGGAACCTCGTCAGCCGCGATCTGGGCGAGGCGATGAACGCGACCGCGGCCAATGTCGCGGCGGACGTCGACGAATTCGCACTCGCGGGGCTCGAGACGCTGGCGTCGCTGCACGTGAAGCCGCCGCGCGTCGCCGCGAGCCGTGCGCAGTTCGAATGCAAGGTGACGCAGATCGTCCGGCTGGAAACCAAGGAGGGACGCGAACTCGACCAGTGGCTGGTGCTCGGCGAGGCGGTCGCGATCCATATCGACCCGGCGATGCTCGAGGACGGCGTGTACCAGACCGCGCGCGGCGAACCGATCCTGCGCGGCGGCGGCCCGGCGGATTATTTCGCGATCACCGAGGAGTCGCTGTTCAAGATGCGTCGGCCGGGTTGACCTGAGGCGGTTGGTCCACCCGCGAAGGCGGGTGCCCAGACTGGGTCCCCGCCTTCGCGGGGACACACGCCTCAGCCATACGCTCGCCAGAAGAACACGATCGTCGTCGCGATCGTTACCAGCAGCGTCCACACCCGAATGACCTTGGCGGGCAGCACCAGTCCGAGCTTCGCGCCGAAATGCCCGCCGACGATCCCGCCGAGCAGCATCGGTATGCACAGCGCCCAATAGACCATGCCGGTGGCGATGAAGACGAACGTCGCCGCCAGATTGGCGACCGCGAGCATCAGCGTGCGCGGTGCGGCAAGCATGGCGGGCGTCGCGCCCGACAACAGCCCCCAGGCGGCGGTCAGCATCAGCCCGACCCCGCCGCCGAAATAACCGCCATAGACGCCGAGCATCGCCTGCACCGCGACCAGCGATTTCGGCCCGATCTCGACCCGCGCCCGCAGCCAGAGCGACGCCTGCGTCCCGAACGCGATCGCCAGAGTCGCGAACAGCAGCAGCCACGGCACGATCAGGTCGAACGCGCGCGCCGAGGTCGCGACGAGCAACAGGCTGCCGACGAGCCCGCCGACGAAGGTGATCCCCGCCATCGTCCGCATGCCGACGCCCGACACCGGCTCCAGCCCGTGCCGATAGGTCCACGCGCTCGCCATCGCGCCGGGCTGGAGCGAGACGTTGCTCGTCGCATTGGCGAAGGTCGACGGCACGCCCAGCCCGATCAGCGCGGGCATCGTCGCGAAACTGCCGCCACCCGCCAGCGCGTTCATCGCGCCGCCCAGCAACCCCGCACCCGCCGCCAGTGCCACCACACCCAAATCAGGCAAGCGCGGCTTCGCGATCGAGTTGCGCGCGGCTCTTCTTCTCCGACGCGGTCTTCAGCTGCCCGCACGCCGCATCGATGTCGCGCCCGCGCGGGGTGCGCACCGGCGCCGAAATGCCCGCCCCGAACACGATGCTCGAGAACGACTTGATCCGCTCGGGCGTCGAGCATTCATAGGCCGCACCCGGCCATGGGTTGAACGGGATCAGGTTCACCTTGGCGGGCAGCTCGTATTTGCGCAGCAGCCGGACGAGTTCGTGCGCGTCGGCGTCCGAATCATTCTTGTCCTTCAGCATCACATATTCGAACGTGATCCGGCGCGCATTGTTGGTGCCGGGATAGTCCGCGCAGGCCTGGAGCAGTTCCTCGATGCCGTATTTGCGGTTGAGCGGCACGATCTCGTCGCGCACCTCCTTGGTCACCGCGTGCAGCGACACCGCGAGGTTCACGCCGATCTCCGCACCCGCGCGCGCCATCATCGGCACCACGCCGCTGGTCGACAGCGTGATCCGGCGGCGGCTGAGCGCGAGCCCTGCGCCGTCCATCACCAGCTTCAGCGCATCGCGGACATTCTCGAAATTATACAGCGGCTCGCCCATCCCCATCATCACGATGTTGGTGAGCATGCGGCCCTCGGGCTGGCTCGGCCATTCGCCGAGCGAATCGCGCGCAAGCATCACCTGGCCGACGATCTCGGCAGGCGTCAGGTTGCGCACCAGCCGCATCGTGCCGGTGTGGCAGAAGGTGCAGTTGAGCGTGCAGCCGACCTGGCTCGACACGCACAACGTGCCGCGATCCGCGTCGGGGATGAACACCATCTCGTAATCCTGCGCGTCGTCCGATCGCAGCAGCCATTTGCGCGTGCCGTCGGTCGACACCTGCGCCTCGACCACATTGGGCCGGCTGATCACGAAGCGCTGTTCGAGCCACGGATGCATCGTCTTCGAGATGTCGGTCATCGCCGAAAACTCGGTCGCGCCGCGATTGTAGATCCAGTGCCACAGCTGCTTGGCGCGCAACTTGGCCTGTTTTTCCTCGAGCTGCGACGTCTCCAGCGCCATCCGCAGATCGGCGAGCGACAGCCCGAGCAGGTCGATACGCCCGTCGCTGCGCGGCACGAAGCTGCGGGGAACGGGCACGGGATCGATGTGCCCGGGGATGGGCATGAGGTTCGCGGCGGTCTGCATGGCCGGGCGCATAGCGGAATTTTGCCGATTTTTCTACAGGCTGCGTCGAGCGAAGAGTCGCCGCCATGAACACCACGCGTAGCACCACACAATAACACCTCCCCGGCGGAGGCCGGGGCCCAGTTGGGGGACGGAGGTAAGGACGGTCAGCCCGTTGTTACGACCACCTTTCCACCTGGCCCCCGGCCTTCGCCGGGGAGGTAGAAAGAAGGGAGGCTACCCCCCGCGACACGCCAGCACGGCCGCATCGATCGCCGTCGCCGCGCCAGACAGCGCATAGACATCCGCGAACGGCCGACCACCGACGCCGACCGCCTCGACGCTCATGCTCCGCCCCGATCGCAGCGCGGCGACGATCGCGCGGTCGCTGGGGGCATCGCTCGCCCACGCGTCCAGCCCGTTCGCGACCAGCGCGAACCGGCGTTCGCCGACCGTCAGCGTCACCCCGGCGGAGCGATCGCGCTCGCGGCTGAGGCGGATGTACAACGACGCGCGCAGGCCGCGCTTCGGCCAGGTCGCGATGGTCGCGAAACCCGTCGTGCGCCCGCCCGCCATCACCGGCCGCGCGATCGCGTAGCAGCGCGGCGGCGTCGCGTCGCGGAATGCGCCCCACCCCCGGTAAATACCGATAGTGTCGCGCGCCGTCGCCGGTGTCGCGACCGCGAAGACCAGCAGGACCGCCAGCCTCACGCGGGGGCGAAGCCGGTGCCGCGGTGCGGGACGGTCGCGCGGCCCTGCTCGACCAGCGTCACCGACCCCTGCGGCAACCCGGCCGCAACCGCGGTGCCAAGCACCGGGTCGACCGGCGCACCCGTCATCGCGCCCAGCATCACCCGGCTCGAAATCCCGTGCATGATCACGAGCCGGTCGCCCGGATCCTGCGCGGTGTCCGTCAGCCAGCCGCCGACCCGTGCCGCGATCTGGGGATAGGTCTCTCCGTCGGGCGCGGGTTTAAGCGTGCCGCCAGGCATCATCACCGGGCCGACCTCGTCGACCACATCGGCATAATAGCGGCCGCCCCACGACCCCATGTCGATCTCGACCAGCCGCGGGTCGGTGCGCGCATCGTGCCAGTCGAGCTCGAGATGCTCGCAGATCACCGCCAGCGTCTGCAGCGCACGCCCGGTCGGCGACGCCCACAGCGTCAGCGCAGGCCTGGCCCCGAGCACGTCTCGCAGCGCACGGCCAAGCTCGTCGGCCTGCGCAAATCCGGCGCGCGTCAGCGGCGTGTGCGCGGCATTACCCTGCAACCGGTGCGCGGCGTTGAACACGGTTTCGCCGTGCCGCGCGACGAAATCCCGGCCAAGCCTGACGGGCGGTTTGCCGGTTGGACCGAGGTCCGCTGCACGTTGCCGAGGGCTTGGAATCATGGCTCGCATTTCAACCCCCTGTTGCGCAAAAGCAACGGATTTCCGTGTTTATCTGGGGTTCATGCAACGCCTGTCGGATTGGTCCATTGGAGCCATCCACCCCGCGTTCGGGGGTGACGAAGATTAACGGAGTATCCCAATGCGTAAGCTTATCGCCGCATCGCTGTTCGCGACCACCGCCATTGCCGCCCCCGCGCTGGCACAGACCAATCCGACCTTCACCGGCCCGCGCGTCGAGGCCACGCTCGGCTACGACCACACCGGCGCCGGCAGCAGCGTGTCCAACAACAACGGGCGCGACGACCAGAAGATCGACGGCCTGCTGTACGGCGGCGGCATCGGCTACGACATCGCGACTTCGAGCAACATCGTGCTCGGCGCCGAGGCCGAACTGACCGGTTCGACCGCGAAGAGCGACCGCAACGACTATACCAGCGACTTCGGTTTCGGTCGCGTCAAGCAGGGCCGCGACATCTATGTCGGTGGTCGCGTCGGCTATGTCGTCGCGCCGACGACCATGATCTACGCGAAGGGCGGCTACACCAACGCCAAGCTGAACGTGCTGGCGGGCGACACCAACCAGACCACCGACACCGACTTCAACCTCGACGGCTGGCGGATCGGCGCGGGCGCCGAGCATGCGGTCGGCCCGAACAGCTATGCCAAGCTCGAATATCGCTATTCGAACTATGAGCGCAGCAACATCGACTATGCGACCGGCGGCACCAGCGGCCGATTCGACGTCGACACCGATCGTCATCAGGTCGTCGCCAGCTATGGCTTCCGCTTCTGATTGCGGTTTAACGCGACGTTTACCGTGATCAAAGAAGGGTCGGGGCGCTTGCTCCGACCCTTTATTGTTGGGTAAGCCATCTGCGGATTGCCCCCAGCCCCGAATCCGGCTGTGGAGGCCGGGGGAATTTTGATGAAGGCGACGATCGAACGCGCAACGCTCCTCAAGGGGCTGAGCCATGTCCAGTCCGTGGTGGAACGGCGCAACACCATCCCCATCCTGTCGAACGTGCTGATCGAGGCGACCGCCGAGGGCACGCTGAAGCTGATGGCGACCGATCTGGATCTGCAGATCAACGAATCGATTGCAGCCGCGGTCGATCAGCCCGGCGCGACCACCGTGTCCGCGCACACACTGTTCGACATCGCGCGCAAACTGCCCGAGGGCAGCCAGGTCCAGCTCGCCGCCTCGGAAGGCCGGATGAGCATCATCGCGGGCCGCGCGCGCTTCTCGCTCGGCACGCTGCCGCGCGACGATTTCCCGGTGATCGCGGAAGGCGAACTGCCGACCCAGTTCGAACTGCCTGCCGAGACATTGAAGCAGATCATCGACAAGACGCGCTTTGCGATCTCGACCGAAGAGACGCGCTATTATCTCAACGGCATCTTCCTCCACGTCGCGGACGGCGACAGCGCGAACCCGGTGCTGAAGGCCGCCGCGACCGACGGCCACCGCCTCGCGCGCGTTACGCTGCCGCGGCCCGAGGGCGCCGAATCGATGCCCGACGTGATCGTGCCGCGCAAATGCATCGCCGAGCTCCGCAAATTGCTCGACGAGGTCGACGGCTCGGTCGGCGTCTCGCTGTCGCCGACCAAGATCCGCTTCGACCTCGGCCAGGCGATCCTGACCTCGAAGCTGATCGACGGTACCTTCCCCGATTACAGCCGCGTGATCCCGACCGGCAACGACAAGATCCTCAAGATCGACCCCAAGAGCTTCATGGAAGGCGTCGACCGCGTGTCGACGATCGCCACCGAGAAGACCCGCGCCGTGAAGATGGCGCTCGATCGCGACAAGATCACGCTGTCGGTGACCTCGCCCGAAAACGGCACCGCCGCGGAGGAAGTCCCCGGCGATTATGTCGCGCTCCCGTTCGAGATCGGCTTCAACAGCCGCTATCTGATGGACATCCTCGCACAGATCGACGGCGACATGGTCGAGGTCCACCTCGCCGACGCCGCCGCCCCGACGCTGATCCGCGAGAACGACAAGTCGCCCGCGCTCTACGTGCTGATGCCGATGCGCGTCTGACCGTCGCACGCTGGCGATCGCGTGAAAGGCCATCCTGCGGGGTGGCCTTTTTCGTTTGAAGGCTCGAGCGGATCTGATACTGACATCACTGTTAGTAAGGAGTCGACTCGATGGCGAAGCTTCCTCCCTTTCCCGGTACGACCGGTCGTCGCGACTGGCGGACCGCGATGGATGCGATCCGGAAGCTCCTCGCCAATGGCGACGACACGACTCAGGTGTTCCGGATCATGCGCGCGCTGAACGTCGGCAACGCGCCGATGAACTATGCGCGGCTGATCGCGACCGAGCGGGGCGGGCGGATCGCCTATGATCAGGTCGAGCTGGCGCGGCGCTTCTCCGATCCGGCGTTCGTCGCGAGCTTTGCGCCCGGCACGGTCGGCGCGGCCTATCGCCATTTCCTAGAGACGACGGGCTATTCGGCGGACGGACTGGTCGAGGTGTCGCGGCTGGTGCCGAGCGAGGACGATCTGGCGCATCCCTATGCGTGGTTCGGCCGGCGGGTGCGCGACACGCATGACATCTGGCACGTGCTGACCGGCTACAAGGCGGACGAGAGTCTGGGCGAGGCGGCGCTCGTCGCGTTCAGCTATGCGCAGGTCGGCGGCCTCGGCTGGGCGCTGATCGGGTCGGCGGCGGCGCTCAAGAGCCTCCGCGTCACCGGCAATGGCCTGTTCGCCAAGGCGGTCTGGGAAGGCTATCGCAATGGCCGCAAGGCAGAATGGATTTCGGGCGAGGATTATCTGACCCTGCTGCACGAGCCGCTCGATGCGGCACGCGCGCGGCTCGGGATCGCGACGCCGGTCGCCTATCTGCACGCGCAGCGCGAACTCGGTCCCGCGCTCGCCTCCTATCTGAGTGCGCGGAAGGCGGGAGCGGGCACCGGACCCGAGCGGATCGCCGCCTGACGCGAAGGCTGACAGCGCACCGGGTCTGTCGCGGGCGGTCCTGACCAGACCGATCGCCGACTCCGCTCAGGGCGAACGGAAAAGGGCGATGCACTCGGCTGCAAAACTCCTTTAAGGCCGGTGCGATGCTGTCGCGCCTCGTCCTTACCGATTTCCGCAATCATGCCGACCTGACGCTCCAGCCGGGGGCGGGATTCGTGGTGCTGACCGGCGCGAACGGCGCGGGCAAGACCAATATCCTCGAGGCGGTTTCGCTGCTCGCCCCCGGCCGGGGGCTGCGCCGGGCGGCGCTCGGCGAGATGGCGCGGCAGGGCGGTGCGGGCGGTTTCGGCGTCGCGGCAACGCTCTGCCCCTCCGCGCGAGGTGAGACGTCCGTAGCTGGGGCCGAACGCGACCAGCATGCCGACGCTGGTAGCCACATCGGCGATGTCGATATCGCGACCGGCGCGCTGACCTCGGCGCCTGAGCGCCGCATCGTCCGCGTCCAGGGTGCGACCACCACCGCCAATACGCTCGCCGAGTGGCTGACGGTGTTGTGGCTCACCCCCGCGATGGACCGGCTGTTCGTCACCCCCGCGGGCGAACGCCGCGGCTTTCTCGACCGGCTGACGCTCGCGCTCGCACCCGGTCATGCGCATCATGCCGCGCGCTACGAGGCGGCGATGCGCGCGCGCAACCGGCTGCTCGGCGACGAAGGCCGTCCCGATGGCGACTGGCTGTCCGCGCTGGAGGCGCAGATGGCGGAGCATGGCGACGCGCTCGATGCCGCGCGCCGCGAAACGGTCGACCTGCTCGGCGCGCGGCTGGCGGGCGAGACGGACGGCGCATTTCCGCGTGCGGGCCTCGCGCTCGACGGCTGGGCCGGCGATGCCGCGCCGCTCGCGGTCACGCTGGCGCAGGGTCGCGCGCGCGATGCCGCTGCCGGGCGGACCCTGGTCGGGCCGCACCGTGTCGACCTGATCGTCACGCACCACGACAAGGCGCGCGCCGCGTCGCTCGCCTCGACCGGCGAGCAGAAGGCGCTGCTGCTCGGCATCGTCCTCGCGCATGCCGAGCTGGTCGCCGAGCGGACCGGCCAGCCCCCGGTCCTGCTGCTCGACGAGGTTGCCGCGCATCTCGATCCGGCCCGCCGCGCGGCGCTGTTCGATCGGCTGGCGGGGCGCGGGCAGGTGTGGATGACCGGCACCGAGGATGCGCTGTTCGATGCGATCGACGCGCAGGCGACGCGGATCGCGGTCGGGCCTGGCTGAACGCGCGCTGTCGATGCGCGTCACGAGGGGTTCAAGCGGGCGCGGGCAAATCCCGGTCCATCGCGCCCCGGTCCATCGCGGGCGACGGAGAGACATGATGAAGACGACTATCGCACGCGCCGCATTCGGACTGGTCATGATCGCGGCAACCACCGCACCGGCATTCGCGCAGGCGCGCTATGACATGAGCAACCCGCCCTGGTCGCGCCCCGGTTACAGGCTAGCGGGTGCCGGCGTGCCGATCCTGTTCCCCGAACTACGCAATACGCCGCGCGGTCGCACGTTCGTGATGCCCAATTTCGATGCAAACGGCGATGGTCGGATCAACCGGCAGGAAGCCGGTGACGCCAACCGCGAATTCGCCCGCATCGCCGGGCCGCGTCGCGACCGGTTCGACTGGGCCGCCTATGGCCGCGACCCGGGAGGCTATCGCGGCGACCGCGGCGGCGGCACCACTGTGGTCGAGACCACCACGACGTGGGACCGCGGCGCGATGCGCAACTATGGCTTCCGCCAGACGCCACGCGGCGCGACGCTGACCCTGCAGGAGGACGTGCTGTTCCGCACCGACAGCGCGGTGCTGCGCCCCGGCGCGATCGAGAAGCTGCGCCCGCTCGCGCGCTATCTGCGCGGCAATCCGGGGGTCCGCGTCGCAATCGACGGATTCACCGATTCGCGCGGGTCCGATGCGCATAACCAGGACCTGTCCGAGCGCCGCGCGGCGAGCGTCCGCCAGGCGTTCGACGACATGGACGTCGTCCGCGCCCGCTTCAGCGTCGTCGGCCATGGCGAGCGCCAGCCGGTTGCGACCAACGCGACCGCGGCGGGCATGCGCCTCAACCGCCGCGTCGAAGTGACCCTGCTCGGCCAGCGCGTCGACCGCTTCTGAGTGCAAGCTCCCTCTCCCCCGGGGGAGAGGGAAGGGCCAGGCTCCTCCCCGGCGAAGGCCGGGGCCCAGGTGGGGGACGTCTCTGACGGAAGGTGGCGCTGCGTTACGACCACCTTTCCAACTGGGCCCCGGCCTCCACCGGGGAGGCGGCGTGTTTGGACGAAGTACAGAGCGAACGCTGTCCTACGCCTCACGACCCGACCCCCGGCACCACAGGCCATTTCGCTTCCGTTTCGGGCGTGCGATGCCTATATGCTGGGCATGGCATCCAACCCTGAATCCAACAATCCCAACCTGCCCAACCAGGGCGACTATGGCGCCGACTCGATCAAGGTCCTCAAGGGCCTCGACGCAGTGCGCAAGCGCCCCGGCATGTATATCGGCGACACCGACGACGGGTCGGGCCTTCACCACATGGTGTTCGAGGTCAGCGACAACGCGATCGACGAGGCGCTTGCCGGGCATTGCGACCGGATCGACATCGTCCTGAACGCCGACGGATCGGTCAGCGTCACCGACAATGGCCGCGGCATCCCGACCGGCATCCACACCGAGGAAGGCGTGTCCGCAGCCGAGGTCATCATGACCCAGCTCCACGCCGGCGGTAAGTTCGAGAACACCAGCGACGAGAACGCCTACAAGGTCTCGGGCGGCCTGCACGGCGTCGGCGTCTCGGTCGTCAACGCGCTCAGCGAATGGCTCGACCTGACGATCTGGCGGGACGACAAGGAGCATTACATGCGCTTCGCGTTCGGCGACGCGGTGCTCCCGCTCAAGATCGTCGGCGACGCGGCCGAGGGCCAGAAGGGGACACGAGTCACCTTCTTCCCGTCGCCCGCGACCTTCAAGATCACCGATTTCGACTTCGACAAGCTCGAGCACCGCTACCGCGAGCTCGCCTTCCTCAATTCGGGCGTGCGCCTGTTCCTGACCGACGCACGGCATGAGGAGCTGAAGACCGTCGAGCTCTATTACGAGGGCGGGATTGCCGCGTTCGTGAAGTATCTCGATCGCGCCAAGCTGCCGCTGATGCCCGAGCCGGTCGCGATTTCGGGTACGCGCGACGACGTCACGATGGACGTCGCGCTGCAGTGGAACGACTCCTATTACGAGAACGTCCTCGCCTTCACGAACAACATCCCGCAGCGCGACGGCGGCACGCACATGGCCGCGTTCCGCGCCGCGCTGACCCGCACGCTCAACAATTATGCCGAGAAGTCGGGCCTGTTGAAGAAGGAAAAGGTCCAGCTCACCGGCGAGGACATGCGCGAGGGGCTCACCGCGATCGTCTCGGTCAAGCTGCCCGACCCGAAGTTCAGCAGCCAGACCAAGGACAAGCTCGTTTCGTCCGAAGTCCGCCAGCCCTTGGAAAGCCTGATGGCCGACAAGATGGCCGAATGGCTCGAGGAGAACCCTGCGCACGGCAAGGCGATCGTCGCCAAGATCATCGACGCCGCCGCCGCCCGCGAAGCCGCCAAGCGCGCCCGCGAACTGACTCGCCGCAAGGGCGTGATGGACATCGCCTCGCTGCCCGGCAAGCTCGCCGACTGCCAGGAGCGCGATCCCGCCAAGTCCGAACTGTTCCTGGTCGAGGGTGACTCGGCAGGCGGCTCGGCCAAGCAGGGCCGCGATCGCCATTTCCAGGCGATCCTCCCCCTGCGCGGCAAGATCCTGAACACCGAGCGTGCGCGCGAGGACCGCATGTTGTCGAGCCGCGAGATCGGCACGCTCATCACCGCGATGGGCACCGGCATCCGCGACGACTTCAACGCGGACAAGCTGCGCTACCACAAGATCGTCATCATGACCGACGCAGACGTCGACGGCGCGCACATCCGCACGCTGTTGCTGACGCTGTTCTACCGTCACATGCCCAAGATCATCGAGGGCGGCTATCTCTACATCGCGCAGCCGCCGCTCTACAAGGCGACCAAGGGCCGCTCCGAGATGTACCTGAAGGACGATGCCGCGCTCGACGAATATCTGGTCGATGCAGGCGTCGGGTCGATGGTCCTTGAAGGGCCCGGCGGCGCCCGGTCGGGGCGCGACCTGAAGGATCTGGTCGACCACGCGCGCCGCATGCGCACGCTGATGCGCTACGTCCCCAAGCGCTATGACGCGGGCATGATCGAAGCGCTGGCGCTGGGCGGCGTGTTCGATCCCGAGGCGTCGGTCGCGGACCGCACGTCGCGGCTCGAGATCGTCACGCGTCGCCTCGAACTCGACGACGGCGATGCGCGCTGGACCGCCGAGTTGACGCAGGATGGCGGCATCCATTTCCAGCGTGCGTGGCGCGGGGTGACCGATCACCACATCATCGAGGCGAGCTTCCTCGTCTCGGCCGAGGCGCGCAAGCTGCACGCCTTGTCGGCCGAGCAGTCCGACAGCTATGCGCGCACCTCGAACCTCGTCCCCGCGAGCAAGGCGGCGCACGCCGACGAGCCCGAGGCGGAAGACGCCGCAGAGACCGGTGCCGGCGTGATCGGGTCCGCCACCGCGGTCGCGACGCGCGGCTCGACGCAGGTGTCGCGCCCGAGCCATCTGCTCGACGCGATCCTCGCCGCGGGCCGCAAGGGTCTCGCGATCCAGCGCTACAAGGGGCTGGGCGAGATGAACGCGGAACAGCTGTGGGAAACCACGCTCGATCCGTCGGTCCGCTCGATGCTGCGCGTCACCGCGGTCAATGCCGAGAGCGCGAACGAGATCTTCACGCAGCTGATGGGCGAAGTCGTCGAACCGCGGCGTGAGTTCATCCAGGACAACGCGCTCAACGTCGCCAATCTCGACGTCTAGGGCGCGTTTCGCTTCCCCGGACCGACGCACAGGGATCGTCCGATCCGTGTGCGTCAGTCCGGTTCGGCCCTGCGTGGCGCGTCGGTCTTGCGGATGATCGCGCCGAAATGCGTCTGGCCGTCCTCGCGCCACATCGACAGCGACAGGGTGACGGCCAGTTTCGACCCGCCGCGGTGCGTCGCCTCGAGGGTGACGGTCGTCCCGACCAGATGCGCCGCGCCGCGGGCCGCGAGTTGCTGAAGGCTCAGGGCGTTACCCCGTTCTCGCGGATCGATGATCGCGATCGTCTGCCCCAGAGCCTGGTCGGTGCTGAAACCGAACAGCGTCTCGCACGCCGCGTTCCAGACGATGATCCGGCCGTCATGATCCGCACATAGAATGCCATCGGGAGAGGTCGCGGCGAAATTGTCGAAGCGGGACCGGCCCGGGTCGGGCAGCTGCGGCACGTGGTTCGCCAGCGGCGACCCCTCACGCAGGCTGCGCGCGAGTTCGGGCGTGTCGAGCCAGCGTTCGCGGGGCGCGAGCCCGCCATCGACCGCGACATAGACCATCTCCGCCACGCTGCTGACGTTCAGCTTGCGCAGCGCCTGCGCGCGGTGCCCCTCGACCGTGCGCGGGCTGATCGCCATCGCCTGCGCGATCGCCTTGTTCGTCTGGCCGACGATCATCGCGCGCACGACATTGCGCTCGCGCTCGGTCAGCAGGTTGAGACGCGCGCGCGCCGCGCCGCGCTGCGCCGTCCAGTTCACCAGCGTCGCGACCCGTTCGAACGCGCGGTCCAGCGCGGCCGCCAGCGTTTCGGGCTCGAGTGGCATGTCGAGCACCTCGGTCGCGCCCAGTTTCATCGCCTCGACGGTGACCGTCGCATCGGTCCGCGCCGTGATCGCGATCGCCGGCCAGCGGATGTCGCGTTGTGCCAGCGCGGAGAGCAGCCCCAGGCCGTGCGCCGGCGGCGTCCGCAGCTCGATCAGGATCGGCGCAGGCTTGAGCGTGGGCAATTGCTCGAGGAACAGGTCGGCATGGGCAAAGGGCCAGACCGTGATGCCCGACGGCTTCAGACAGGCCTGCAGATGCCGCCGCGTGCCGCTGTCGTCGTCGATGACGTATAGGATCATGGCTGCTCCGGTCGGTGGCGGTGCCAGGGGCCCGAAAATGGTGCCGCGGCCGGGACGATGAAATTCGGCGTTACACGGTAAAGTTTAAGAGTTCGAGGGGGCTGTCGCGGGCGTTCAATAGGTGATGCTGACCCAGAGGATGTCGCTGTAGGATCCCGGCTTCAGCTGCGTCTGGCGGGCCGGTGCGCGCGCATAGACGGGAATCGCGGTGCTGGTCGCGACCGCGGTGCTGCTGACGGTGCTGCTGCCATTGGTGCCGTCGCCCCAGACCCGTGAGTGCGCAGGATCGATATAGAGATTGTAGAGCAGCGCCTGGGCGCCGCCGGTCATGGTCCGCGCGCCATAATCGCCATTGCCCGGGCCGATCGCGATGACGACGCTGGTCTCGACGTCGCAGCTGATCGCGATGCTGGTGACGGCATCCTGGGGTGCGGTCGCGAACGGATCATAGGAGCCGAGCGTCAGCGCCTGCGGGCTTACGCTGCAACTGGCAGCCGCTGCCGGCGCCGCGGTCGCGAGCAGCGCGAAGACAAACGCGGCGGTGATCGCGCTGCGACCGATCATGAGGTGCATGTGAAGGTTCCGAGATCGGGTTGGGTCTGTCCGGCGGGGACGAAGTCGAAGGCGAAAGCGCACCCGCCGCCGGCAAAGGTGGCAGACACGCGATTGCGCGTGGCCAGCCCGGTCAGATAGGCGTCGCCGCCGGGCGCCAGCAGAAAGGCTTCGCCCGCGCCGTTCAGGTGAAGCACGGTGCCGGCGGGAAGCGGGCTGCCGTCCGCACCGACCACCCGAAGCCGCGCATCGCTTGCCGCGCGTGCGCCGAACCGTACCGCGACGCCGCTGCGATCATAGGGCCGCACCGTACGCTTGGTCTCGTCGATGATCGCGTCGAGCGGCAGGTCCTCGGCCTCGATCCGGATATGATTGTCCTGAAACGGCAGCAGCCGCGGGATGACCAGCACGCCCGCCGCGTTCGTCCGGCCGACCAGCTGGTTGTGCGAATAGACGCGGACATTGGCGTAGGGGCCGACGCGCACGGTCCCGAAGCTCTGCTCGATCCGACGCGCGGCGAACACCGCGCCATCGACCGTCGCGACCGATCCGACCAGCTGCAGCCGCCCGCCCGACGCACCGTTCAGCCGGGTCACCTGCGCATCGATACGGCCGATGCCGCTCTGGGCATTGACCTCTGCATCAAGCCGCTCGATCGCCCCGGTTTCCGCCTGCAGCCGGTATCCGACGCCGTCTCCATAAGGGAGGTTGCGTTGCAGCGTCGTCGTCGCGCCGAGCTCGCCGTCGCGCAGCTGCACGCCGGCGGTGGCGCTCGTCCGCTGGCCGAACGGGACGGTGAGGCGGAACTGCACCGTCGTGTCGCGCGCGCCGGCAAAGCTCCGGCTCGCATTGAGGCTGAGCGCGCCGATCCGACGGAGCCGCATTGACGCATTGGCATTGCCCGACAGGATATCGCCGCGCTGGTCGCGGCTGCGTCGCCACAGGAGAGAAGCGGTGACCGATCCATAGGGCGTGGGCGTGCCGATAAAGCCGGTCACCGTGCTGCGCGCGCGCCGATAGGCAATCGAATCGCCGACCGTCGCATAGTCCGCGGTGGTGATCTCGCCATTGCCGCCCAGCGACAGGCCGCGCGTCTGGCGTTCGAACCCGATCCCGAACAGGCCGCCGCCGCCCCGGTCCGAATGGCTGCCCGCGGCCGAGAGCGAGAAGATCCCGACCGCGGGCCACAAGGCGCTGACCTGCATGCTGGTCGCCTGCATCCTGCGGGTGGTTTCGCCATGCGCCTCCACCGTCAGCCGCTCAGTCACGCCATAGCGATGCGTCGCCGACAGGATCGGCGTGCCATAGTCGAAGCTCGCCCGCGTGAAATTGCGCCTAACACGCCGATCTCGTACGAGAAATCATGCAGGCCCCGGCGCAGGATCTGCGGCGCGGCATAATAGGATTGCGTCACCCGCGTCTCGCGACCCAGCGCGTCGCGCACCACCAGCTGGATATCGCCGCTGCCATTGACCACCGGGACGTCGGTCAGCGCGAACGGTCCGGACGCGACCGTCTGGCGGTTCTGGAGGATGTTGTTGACATAGAGGTCGACGACCGAGGGGACGGCGGCGCTGCCGTTCAGCGTCGGCAGCGCCATCGTCAGATAGCCCGGCTGCGTCGCGAAATTGGTCGCGAGCTGAAGGCCCGCGAACCGCAGCGCACCGGTCCCGGTGCTGCCGCGCGTCACGCCGTCGCCAATCCGCAGCGATCGCAGCCGCGCCGGGTCGTCGATCGTCCAGTTGGTATCCAGCCTGACGAGGCTGCGTCGCCCGTCGCCACTATTCCCCGTGCCGGCGATGAAGCCCGTCCCCATCGTCCCCGCGCCGCTGAACGCGCCCAGCTCGAACAGGCCGTCGAGCGAGGACGCGCCTGACGCGGTCTGTGCGGACAGGTCGTAATTGAGGAAGCCGCCGATCCCGCTGCGCGTCATCGGCCCGTCGGTCCGGCCCGACAGCAGCGCGCTCGACGGCATGAACAATGCGGCCGGCGCGGTGATCGACAGCGTCTGCGTCGCATCGTCGAGGCCGGCGACGAGTCCTTCCGCCGTGTCGAGCCGAAGATAGGTCTCGCCCTCGAACAGCCGCGTGTCGTCCTCTTTCAGCACCAGTCGCCAGGCGCGCGCCGCGTCTCCGGTGACGTACAGCGCGTCCGCATCGTACAGCACCCAGACCGGATCGGGCTGATCGATGCCGTTGATCCGGATCGCGAGCAACGCCAGACGCAGGTCCGCCGGCGCCGCAGCCTGTCCCGCAGCCGGGATGGGCGCGGGGTCGGCAGCGATGCCGGGCGAACCCGCGGCCAGAAGCACGATTGCCAGACTAGCGCGCGGCCAGATTCGCCGTGACTTCGTGCTCGCCATCGGCGGTGCGGATCGCGAGCGTCAGCGGCGTCCCGGTCGTGAGTTCGGGGTGCTTGCCGATCTCCCATTGGCGCATGCTCTGCGGCAGGACGACGCCCATCGCGTTGCTCAGCACGCTCGACGTGCCGCCCGGGCCCGTGCCCATCCCCGTACCCGCCCGATGTGCGATGCCGGTGACCTGCGCGATCGCGCCGCCGGTGTTGCGCGCCTCGAGCACGATGTCGCCGGCCGGACGCCGCCAGGCGGTCCAGGCGACGTCAGCCTTGGCGGCCGGATCGGCGACGATATAGAGCGGCAGGTTCAGCTTGACCGCGATGCGCACGCCGTTCGCCGTCGCCGGCCCGGGGATCTCCTGCAGCATCACGCGATAGGCGGCATTGGGCACGCGGTGCCGCACGCCGATGCGGACAAGCTGCGGTGCCCGCGTCGCGGCGGTGAAGATGGGTGGCGACGCGATCAGGTCGTCGGTCGGCGTATAGACGTCCTTGCCGTCGACCTGCGTCCAGCGAAAGGCGGACACCCGGATCGATACCGGTACATCCTCGCCATTGGTGATGGTCAGCGATCCGATCGGGCGGTTGGCGGGCAGGGTGAGCGTGACCGGGCTGACGCGAAAGTTGCTCGCGACCGCATCGCCGGGCAGGGCGATGGCGGCGGCCATGCAAAGACCGGCCGCCGTGAGGCGACCGGTCTGCAAGAGGCTCATAAAGCGCATTGCTTGAAGAGCTTAGTAGTTAACCGTGACCTGGACGAGATCCGCATAGGTTCCTGCTGGTATGCCCGTCTGGCCAAGCGGGATGCTGCCGGCCAGCACGATCGGCACAACGACGCCGGTACCGGTGCCGATGATCGGCGAGGTGCCGCCCGTGCCATCACCCCATGGGCTGGTCGCGGTGTTGTCGTTGTACAGGACGTAGTTCAGCGGCAGGCCGCCCCCGGCGGTCGAGGTCATCCCGCGCAAGGCCATCGTTGCGCCGGTGCCCGTGCCGACATCGGCCGTCGCGGTCCAGGCCGTGCCACTGGTGCACATGACGTCCAGACCACCGGTGCCCGCATGCGCGGCGCCATCGGTCACATCGGCGCCGCCGAACTGCAGAGCGGTCGAGGTGACCACGCAGCTCTCGGTGACTTCGGCGTTGGCGGCGATCGTCGTGCCGGTGGTCTGCGCCGATGCCGGAAGGCCGACGAAAGCGGTCAGGCCGAGCGCGGACGCCAGCGCGAATTGGACGCGCATGTTGTTGATAGCCATTGGTAATTCCCAGGACTGGGCGCAGCAGGACATACCTTGCGCCACTCATGTCGAGCCGTATCTGTCATCAAGAGGCTTCTTGAAAACATGCCGCCTCATCGATGCAGTTCTACGCCAATGGCATTGCGAAGACCTGAACAAATGTACAATATTTCCCACGTAGATCTACGTGGACATGCATGGTCTTGCCTTGGGATAATCGTCGGTCATTGCCGTACATCATGACGCATCATGGTAAACGGAATGAGTTTCGATGGTTAATACTAGATGAAAGACTGAATGCTGGCAAGGCGTGCAGTGCGCAGGGGCGCCACATGCCTCGGGATTGCGACGATCGCGGCCCGGGCACCGGCCCATCAGGCTGGCCATCACCGTCGCGCGGCCATTCCTATAGCGCCAACGCCCCCTATATCCCGTCAGCACCCTGCTGACCGGACGCAGCTTCCGCGCATCCCGGCCGGCCAACCGACGCGGATCGCCGCGTGAGAGGACAGCATGACAGAGTATAAGAAGACCGACGCCGCGCTCGCCAAGCTGACGCCCGAGCAATATCACGTCACGCAGGAAAGCGGCACCGAGCGGCCCGGGACGGGATCCTATCTCAACACCCGCGAACCCGGTCTCTATGTCGACATCGTGTCGGGCGAGCCACTGTTCGCGTCGGCCGACAAGTTCGACTCGCACTGCGGCTGGCCGAGTTTCACCAAGCCGATCACCCCCGCGCATGTCGCCGAGCTGCATGACCGCAGCCACGGCATGGTCCGCACCGAGGTCCGCTCGGCAGGCGCGGACAGCCATCTGGGGCATGTCTTCGAGGACGGGCCGCGTGACCGCGGCGGGCTGCGCTACTGCATCAACTCGGCCGCACTTCGCTTCGTCCCGCGCGACGCGATGGAAGCCGAGGGGTATGCGGACTATCTCGATCAGGTCGACGCCGCAGGCGCGTGACGGAACGGCCGGCCGCTCGCGCGGCCGGCCACCCCGTGGGTCAGGCGAGCGTCAGGCCGACATCGACATTGCCGCGCGTGGCGTTCGAATAGGGGCAGATCTGGTGCGCGGTATCGACCAGCTTCTGCGCCTGCTCGCGGTCGAGACCCGGCAGCGCGACGGTCAGATCGGTGGTGATGCCGAACCCGCCCGCACTGCGCGGACCGATGCCGACCTTGGCGGTCACCGACACATCGTCGGGCAGCTTCACCTTCAGCTGCTGTCCGGCGACCTTCAGCGCGCCGATGAAGCAGGCCGAATAGCCCGCCGCGAATAGCTGTTCCGGGTTGCTTCCGTCACCACCGGCGCCACCAAGCTCCTTGGGCGTCGACAGGGCCACCGCGAACCGGCCGTCCTCCGACCGTGCCTCACCGTCACGACCGCCAGTGGCGGTTGCCGTGGTGCTGTATTTCACATCGACCGACATGCTGAATCTCCTATCTGTTTATCGCGATAATTAAATAGGAGCGCGGGTCGGTGCTGTCCAGAGCCGCGCGTTTTGACCAGCATCGACAATCCTGCTCGTGACTGACGAAGGTCAGCGCACCTCGGCGCGGAGCGTCGCGCGGACGCCGCGATGCGCGCGGTCATATTCGACGATCGAATGCAGGCTCTGCGCCATCGCGCGGATCAGCTTGGTGCCGAGCCCCGTACCGCGCGGGGTGGCATCGGCGGGCATGCCGCAGCCATCATCCTCCACCGCCAGCAGGAACTGGCCGTCATCGGTCTGCGACAGCGTCACGCGGACTTCGCCCGATCCCGCGGGATAGGCGTATTTGCAGGCATTGGTGACGAGTTCGGTGACGATCACGCCCAGCGACACCGCGCGGTCGGTCGCCAGCCGGATCGGTTCGGCGACCAGCCGCAACGCGCGTGGCAGCGCCTCGCTCGACCAGGTCTCCGCCAGTTCGTCGACCAGCGCGCCGAGATATTCGCGCATGTCGACGCTCTCGACATCGTTGCTCGTATACAGGCGGCGATGGACCTGCGCGATCGCCTGGATCCGCCGCTGCGTATCCTCGAGCGCTTCGCGCGCGGCCGGGTCGGTCAGCGCGCCGGCCTGCAGGCTGACCATCGCCGAGACCAGCTGCAGCGAATTGGCGACGCGGTGGTTCACCTCGCCGAGCAGCGCCTCGAGCCGCGCATTGGTCGCGCGCAGATCGGCCTCGGCGACGGCCTTGGCCTGTTGCAGCACCGATCGCGCGCCAACCTGTTCGAACGCCGCATCGAGCAGCTCGAAAAACTCCTCGCCGACGGTCTTCACGACATAGTCGGCCGCGCCCGCCTTCAGCGCGGCGACCGCGATCCGTCCCTCGTCTGACCCGGTGACATAGACGACGGGCGGCGCATCGGGCAGCGCGCGCAGCACGTTCAGCGTCTCGAGCCCGTCCATCCCGGGCATGTAATGATCGACCGCGATCAGGTCATACGGTTCGGCGCGCGCCATCGCGACGCCGTCCGCGCCCGACTCGGCCAGCGTCATATGATACCCGCGACGCTCCATCGCGCGCCCGACCAGCCGCCGGATACCCGCATCGTCATCGATATAGAGAACGCGTTTGCCGGTCATTCAACTCTCGGCCGAGGGGACCTGGATCACCGACAGGAACAGGCCGAGCTGGCGGATCGCCTGGGCAAAGCTCTCATAATTCACCGGCTTGGTGATATAGACGTTGCAGCCGAGATCATAGCAGCGCTGGATCTCGACCTTGTCGTCGGTGGTCGTCAGCACGACGACGGGCGCGCGTCGCAGGGGGCTGCCCTCCGCCTTGATCCGCGCGAGGATGTCGGTGCCGCTCATGTCGGGCAGGTTGAGGTCGAGCAGGATCAGCGCAGGGCCGCTCTTCGCCGGACCGTCGGCCGCATCGAACAGGAAGGCGAGCGCGGTCGTGCCATCGGTGAAATGGCGGATGTCATTGAGGATGCCCGCACGACGGATGTTCTTCTCGATAAGGCGCGCATGGCCCTCGTCGTCCTCGATCATCACGATGCCGACGGATTTGTGATCGTTCATGCCACGGGATCCTGTAACCTGAGGTCGAAGGGAAGGTTGAGCCGGAAGGTCGCGCCTTCGCCGAGCGTCGAGACCACGTCGATCGTCCCGCCGAGCCGATAGGCCAGCGCGCGGACATGCGCGAGGCCGATGCCCTCGCCGGGCTGGTCCTGCGGCCCTGCGCGCCGGAACAGGTCGAAGACGCGCTGGTGATCGCCCGGCGCGATCCCGCGGCCATTGTCGATGACCGACAGGATCACGCGGTTGCGCTCGCGCGTGCCGGCAAGCCGGATCGCGCCCGGCCGCCCGGGCTGGAGATATTTGGTCGCATTCTCGATCAGGTTCGACAGAATCTGCTCGAGCGCGAGCCGGTCGGTGACGAGTGCGGGCAGGGGGCGGTCGATCGTGACGGTCGCGCCGCGATCGTCGATCAGATGCTGGATCGACGCGACGATCGCGTCGCCGACGGCGGCCGGGTCGACCGGTTCGGGGGTGATCGACCGCCGCCCCTCGCGCGACAGCTTCAGGATCGCGTTGATCAGCCGGTCCATCTTCTGCGTCGAGGCGCGGATGAAGCCGATCGCCTCGGGCAGGTCCTCGCGCGCGGCGATCCGCGCCTCGGGGGTGACGATCTCCGGGGCGATCGCCTCCGCCCGGTCGATCAGCGCCGCCAGCGGCGCGGCGGCCTCGGCCAGCTCCGCGGTGAAGCCCATCACGTTGACGAGCGGCGAGCGCAGGTCGTGGCTGACGATATAGGCGAAACGCTGGATCTCGTCATTCGCCCGGCTGAGATCCGCGGTCCGTTCGACCACCTGATCCTCGAGCGTCTCGTTGAGCAGGTGCAACCGGTCGCGCGACGCGCCGAGATCGGCGGTGTAGCGCCGGATCACCAGGATCGCGAGGATCGCCACGACGAGGAGGAGCAGCGCCGCGAGGCCCGCCATCGACAGGAACAGCATGTTCGACCGCTGCTGGCGGTCACTGCGGATCTCGAGCAGGCGAACTTCCTCGGCAGCCATCGCCCGCAGCCGGTAGCGGATGCTGCGCATCAGCGGGACGCTCGCATCGACCGCGAACCGGCGTTGCGCCTCGCCGATCCGGCCCGCGTCGACCAGCGCGATCGACTGCGTTCGCAGGCTGCGCAACTGGCCCACCCGCGGTTCGATCAGGTCGAGCCGCGCGGTCTGGCGTGGATTGTCGTGGGTCGAGGAGCGCAGCGCCGTCAGCGCCGGCGCGAGCCGCTGGGCCGTCGTCTCATAGGCCGTCGAGAACAGGGGCAGGCCAGTCAGAAGATAGCCGCGCCGCGCGGTCTCCGACTGCTCCATCTCGACCTGCAACGTGGCGATCGCCTGGCGGACGTCCTGCGTATGAAGAATATCGGCGGTGTAGCGCGCGTTACGCACCGTGATCCAGCCGATCGCGACCGCGGCAGCGGCCAGCGCGACGAAGCCGAGCGTCATGAACGCGACCAGCCAGCGGGCGATGCGCCCTTCCGACTGGGGAAGTTTCAAGCTGATACGCGCCATATGCGACCCGTCTAGGATACCGCCTATCGTTACGCCAGCGATACTGACGGACGGCGGCCGGAGAGGGTGGATACCGGCGGCTGCGCGACGGCGATTGCGGAGATCGGGGCGTCTGGCCGCGCCGGATGGGCATCGACACCGGCCCGCCAGGGTGGGGCCGGCGCCAGCGCCGACCCCGTTATGTCTTAGTTGCTGTCGGAGTTGTTGTCGTCGTCGATCGCGAGATACAGCGCGCCGCCCACGGCGACGGCAGCGACGGCGACGATGACCAGACCGGCACCGGCAACTTTGTTCTTCTTGGCAGTCGGCGATGCAGCGCGCACCGACTTGGCGACCGACAGCGACGCTGCGGAATTTGCAGCAGCATTCGCCGCGACGGGCATGGCCGAGACGGCAACGGCAGCAGCCGTGAGAAGGATCTTACGCATGAGAACAACTCCGTAACTTTATGAGAAGAGCGCACAGTATAGGCGTTTGTATTAAAAATGAAGCAACGTCTAAACCGATCGGGGGCAATTATCGGTCGCCGACCGTGCCCCTGGGGCAACAGTTTTCGGGCGCTGGCCTTGCCAACGCGGCGGTCGCCACTGTGCCGCATCGATCGCGGGATTAGCCGAGACCCGGAGATCGCAATCGCGATCGATCGGGACGGCCATCAAGATCACGGATCATCATGACCCGGTGATATCGTCGTCATGGTTCGACTTTGGCAGGCCCTCTAACCCGCCCGACAAGGCGGGACCGCTGCCGTTAGCCTATGACATCGCTACGCCGTTCGTTTGCTCAGTTGCTGTCCGAATCATCGTCGTCGCTCGAGGCAAGCAGAATGGCGCCGCCCACGATGACAACCGTTGCCAGCAGGGGGACGATCAGGCTCGGACCGGCAAGCTTGGTCTTCCTGACGGTCTGCGTCGATACACGCACCGACTTGGCGACAGACAATGGCGCCGCTGCGTTGGTGGCTGCATTCGCGGTGGCCGGCATCGTAGAGATTGCAAATGCTGCGGCAGTGATGATGAACTTTCGCATGAAGGGTCTCCACTTCACCGAAGGAGACACGATCATAGTTCAATTCACGAATAATATAAACGCGCGTCATGTTTTGGTACGGACTATATGTATCCGCCGCGAAGTCGCTCTAAAGCAACAGTTCCTGCGCGCTCGCCTTGCCGACGCGGCCGCCGCCACTGCGCCGATCCATCTCGTGATTGGCGGTGAAGCGGATATCGGGATCGCGATCGGTCAGGAATGCCATCAGGGTCTCGTGATCCAGTTCGGACCATTCCTTGCCGCGGTCGGGACCATAGCGCACGCGCGGGATCAGGCCGGGATCGCGCGACCATTCGATCAGCTGCGCCAGGCTCGCCTCGTTGAGCATGTCGCGCAGATGGAAGGCGGTGACATAGGCGTCGGGAAAGGCGCGGTGCGCCGGCAGGCCGCGCTCATGCTCCATCCCCGCGGGCTTGCGCCAATAGCGCAGCACCTGATTCGAGAAGCTCGGCGAATCGGGCCACAGCCGCAGCGCGCATTTCCACGTACAGATCCATTCGGCGTCGCGCGTCAGCGCGGGGGTGCAGAATTTCTGTTCGAAATCGGCACGGTGCGCCGCCAGCGCGAGCCGTCGCGGCCAGGGATCGAGCACCTGGCGCGCACAATCATGCCACCAGGGCGCATCGGCGACATGCTCGTCGAGAATATGGTGGATCGCCTGCGTCACCGGCGGGATCAGCCGGCCGGGATTGACGAGCAGGCTGCCGCCTTCGCCGTAGATTTCCCAACGCCCGTCCTCGCCCAGCGCGACATCCTGCCAGCCGATCTCGCACACGCCGTGCGCGGGGGGAGCCGATCCGGTGGTCTCGAGGTCGATGACCCGGATCATCTGCGGCTGGGGCTTGGGCTTTGCATAAGATGGCGCCATGACTGCCATGTGGGGACAAAAGCGCGGCTAATCCAGCGCGTATGCACCATCCCGGTCGATATCGACCTCGCGCACGCCGCGCCGCTGGCGCGCACGGTCGACGAGCGTGCGCAGCCCTTCGCGCCGGTCGCGCGCCATCGGCACGTCGCGCAGGACGAATTCGCCGCCGCCGGTCGTGCGATCGGTCGACGTCAGCACGATCGTGCCGATGTCGGTCATCTGGTTGAGCAGCGAATAGCCGAGCCGGACGTCCTTGATCCGGTAGAGCTCGATCTCGTCGATCGTCTTGAACAGGATGCCGCGCTTCACGATCAGCCGCTGGTCGGTGATCTCGAAGGTCGTGCTCCGGTTCCGGAGCCACCGCAGCCCGATCAGCACGAAGCCCACGCCGACCAGGCAGGCCAGCAGCGTTCCCCAGCCGGCAAAGCTGCCGAGCAGCCAGCGGCGCGTGCTGGACCGGAATTCGTCGATGGGTCGCTCCACGCGGCACTCCTTGGGATGATGGCGGAGGGTAGGGTAGCGCCGCCCCGAGTCAATCGCCGCGCGCGGGGCGGCACGCGGATCAGGCCCGCGTCACCCCGCAGGCCGCGAGGTGCGCATCGACGGTGGCGAGCAGGCTGGCCAGCGCGTCGTCGGTGCGTGCTTCGGCGCGCACCGTCAGCATCGCCTGCGTGTTCGACGCGCGCAGCAGCCACCAGCCCTCGGGCGTGGTGACACGCGCGCCATCGGTCAGGTCGACCACCGCGCCATCGCGCGCCAGCCGTGCGACGACCGCGTCCACCACCGCGAACTTCTCCCCGTCGTCGACCGGGAAGCGCAGATCGGGCGTCGCGACCAGCGCCGGCATCGCATCGTGCAGCGCGGTCAGCGACTGTCCCGACAGATGCACCGCGCGAATGAGGCGGACCGCGGCATAGGCGGCGTCGTCGAACCCGTAATAGTCGCCGGCGAAGAACAGGTGCCCGCTCAGTTCGCCGCCGAGCGGGGCACCGGTGCGCGTCATCGCGGTCTTCATCAGGCTGTGCCCGGTTGGCGCCATCACCGCCTCGCCGCCAAGCGTGGTGATCCGGTCGAACAGCGCCTGGGACGACTTCACGTCCGCGACGATCGCTGCGCCGGGATGCTCGCGCAGCGCGGGCTCGACCAATATGGACAGGATCTGATCCCCCCAGATCACCCGTCCCAGCGCGTCGACCGCACCGATCCGGTCGCCATCGCCGTCAAAGGCCAGTCCGAAGTCGAGGTTGTTTTTCGTGACGAGCCGCTTCAGATCGGCAAGGTTCGATTCTTCGGTAGGATCTGGATGATGATTGGGAAAATTGCCGTCGACTTCGGCGAAGATCACATGATGCTCACCCGGGAGGAGCTTGACCAGCGCCTCGATCACCGGGCCCGCGGCGCCGTTGCCCGTATCCCAGCCGATCCGGTACGCGCCGCCGGCATATCCCGCCATCAGCCGGCCGACATAGGCGTCGCGCAGGTCGGCGGTGGTAACCACGCCGGCGCCTTCGCTCCACGCGCCCGACGCGGCAAGCGCGGCAAGATCCTGGATGTCGTCACCGAAAAATGGGGCGTGACGCAATACCATCTTGAAGCCGTTATACTCGGCGGGATTATGGCTGCCGGTTACGTGGATGCCGCCATCCACTTCTAGCGTCGCCTCGGCATAATAGAGCATCGGCGACGGGCCGAGACCGATCCGGACGACGTCGACCCCGCCCGCGACCAGCCCCGCGACGAGCGCCGCCTCGAGTGCGGGGGAGGACAGGCGACCGTCATAGCCGACCGCCACGCGGGTGCCGCCGATGCCGCGCACGCGCGTCGCGAACCCCCGGCCGATCGCGGTGGCGTCCGCGGGGCCAAGGCTTTTGCCGACGATCCCGCGAACGTCATATTCGCGCAGCGCGCTGGGGTCGAACTGGTGCGTCATACGTCTCTGTGTCGGCTTATCGTGTGCGTTTGAGCAGCAGGTCGCGCGCGGCGTTCACCCGCCGCGTCAGGTCGGTTGAGCCGCCGCGGTCGGGATGGACCGAGGCGATCAGCCGCCGGTGCGCGCTGCGGACCGCGTCGGCGTCCGCAAGCGCGTCGATCCCCAGGATCGCGCGCGCTTCCGCCTCGTCGGTCACCACGCGCTGTTTCGGCTTGGGGCGCAGATACCGCCAGGCCAGCCAGATCAGCAGCGCGGTGGCGATCCACGTCACGCCGCGGCCCTGCGGCGGACCGTGGTGCGGTCCGTCATGCAGCGACATCCGACACGGGGCCGGGCGACGACGGCGTAGCGGCGCGCGGCGCGGTTTCGGCAACCAGCTCGGGCAGTTGCAGCGCCGCCATCATCTCGCGCAGTTCCTGGCGCGCGGCGACGTGCGCCAGCCCCATGCCACCGAATTCCTTCGCATCGATCATCGTCAGCCCGGCGGGGAACATCTCGCGGTAGATGACGCGCTCGCCGAGCCCCGGGATGATCCGGAATCCGACCCGCTTCGACAGCTGGACCAGCGCATCCGAGACGCGGCGCATGTTGCGCGCCTCGATATGCTGGAGGCGGTTGCGTAGCACGACCCAGTCGATCGTCGTCCCGTCCGCGCGGGCGCGCTGCTTGCGCGCGTCCCAGATCAGCTCGGAATAGAAGCTCGGCCGCGTCACCTGGAAGGTTTCGGGATCGACCTGCCCGATCAGGTCGAAATCGACGAAGCTGTCGTTCATCGGCGTGACCAGCGTGTTCGACAGCGCGGCGGCGGTGCGCGCAAACGGATCGTCGCGGCCGGGCGTGTCGACGACGAGGAAATCCGAGTCCGCGCACAGCGAATGCCACAGATCCTCGAACTGGTCCTCGGTCTGCGCCGACAGCGTCGCGTGACGCGGCATCGGCAGCGCGGAGCCGGTGCGCTTGATCGTCTCGGCGCGGTTGTCGAGATAGCGGCCGACGGTGCGCTGGCGGTGGTCCAGGTCGAGACAGGCGACGCGCGCGCCCCTGGCGGCCAGCGCGATCGCGACATGGACCGCGGTCGTCGATTTTCCCGTGCCGCCCTTCTCGTTGGCGAACACGATGACGTGCGTCGAAGCGTGAGGGGAATCCGGGCCCGTGGCCAACGCGCGTTTCCTTATTGATCGTGAGTGACGCCCTTCATAGAAGCCGCGACCGTACTTATCGAGTGGGAGTTTCACGTGGACACCGTCAGGGACCTGAATATGCTGCGCGAAAGCGTCGCCGCGTTCCGCGCGGCCGGCCAGCGCGTCGCGCTCGTCCCGACGATGGGGGCGCTCCACGCCGGCCATGTCGCGCTGATCGAGGCGGCGAAACGCCCGGGAACGAAGGTCGTCGCGTCGATCTTCGTGAACCCCAAACAGTTCGGCCCGAACGAGGATCTCGCGCGCTATCCGCGGCGCGAGATGGCGGACATCAGGCTGCTGAACGAGGTCGGTTGCGACCTGCTCTGGGCGCCGGGCGTCGAGGTCATGTATCCCGACGGCTTTGCCACCAATGTCAGCGTCGCCGGGGTGAGCGAGGGCTTTGACGGGGCCGCGCGTCCCGGCCATTTCGATGGTGTCGCGACCGTCGTCGCCAAGCTGTTCAACCAGGTCGGCGCGGATGCCGCCTATTTTGGTGAAAAGGATTTCCAGCAGCTCGCCGTCATCCGCCGGATGGTCACCGATCTCGACTTCGCGATCGAGATCGTCGGCGTCCCGACGCAACGCGACGATGACGGCCTCGCCATGTCGTCGCGCAACATCTATCTCGACGACGACCAGCGCCGGCAGGCGGTCGCGCTGCCGCGTGCGCTCGGCGTCGCCGCGCGTGCGATCGCCCGCGGCGAGGATGTCGCCGCCGTGCTCGACGACGCCCGGACCGCGCTGGTCGGCGCGGGCTTCGCAATCGACTATGTCGCACTCGCGGATGCCGAGACTCTCGTCGAGCAGACGGGGGCGGAACAGCCCGGCGCGGGTCGCCCGCGGCGGCTGCTGGCGGCGGCGCGGATGGGCACGACCCGGCTGATCGACAATATCGCGGTCGACTAGGCAATCCTACGGAATGCCCCGTTAACCATTGTGCAGGCCGAGTCGGTCCAGTCTGTCGGCAGGAACAGCGGGGACCGACAATGGCTGGCAGGCTCAAGACCAAGAATTTCCTGATCGAACGGCGCCTCGCCGATGCCGCACGCGGCGACGAGCGGGCGTGTTACGAACTCGGGATGGTGTATTCGACCGGCACCGCGGGCGTCGTGCTCGACCTGATCGAGGCGCATAAATGGTTCAACCTGGCCGCGGTGTCGGGCAATCACGCGGCGCAGGAATGCCGCGCGCAGATCGCCGAGGACATGAGCCCTCGCGAAATCGCGGTGGCGCAGCGCGCCGCGCGCGACTGGATGCAGTTGACGCAACGCCGCGCGGCGTAAGCCTTCTGTCTGTATCCTCCCCCTGACGCGGGAGGATCAGGGCGTTATTCGGCTGCGGCCTTCTTCTTGGGCGCGGCCTTTTTCGCAGGCGCCTTCTTGGCCGGCGCCTTCTTCACCGGCGCTGCCTTCGCCTCCCCGTCCTTGGCCGCCGCAGCCTTGGCCGTTGCCTTCTTCGCCGCGGGCTTCTTGGCGGGCGCCTTCTTCTTCTTCGTCGCAGGTGCCGCCGCGGCCCGCGCATCGATCAGCGAGGCCGCTTCCTCCAGCGTCAGCTGGTCCTTCTCGATCGACTTGGGCAGGGTCGCATTGGTCGTTCCGTCAGTGACATAGGGGCCGTAACGCCCCTCCATCAGCTTGATCTCCGCCTCGGTACGCGGATGGTTGCCCAGAACCTTCAGCGGCGCCTGCGCCCCGCGCGCGGTGCGACCGCCGCCGGCCGCCGCTTCGGCGAGCTTCACGACCGCCGCGTTCATCCCCGTCTCGAACACGTCCGCGGTCGTGGTGAGACGTGCATATTTGCCCTGATGCTTCAGATACGGCCCGAACTTGCCGATCGTCGCGATGATCGGCTCGCCGGTCTCGGGGTGGTTGCCGACCGTCCGCGGGAGCGAGAGCAGCTTGACCGCCCATTCGAGGTTGAGCTCGCCGATATCCTTCGGGATCGACGCCATCTTGCGATCCTCGCCCTCGCCGATCTGCAGATACGGGCCGAAGCGTCCCGACTTGCGCTCGATCGGCTGGCCGGTGTCGGGATGCGTGCCGAGCGTCGACGGACCCGCATCCGCCTCGGCGTCACCGCCGGGCTGCGCGAAGCGGCGCGTATATTTGCACTCGGGATAGTTGGAGCAGGCGATGAACGCGCCGAACTTGCCGCCGCGCAGCGCAAGCTGCCCCTCGCCGCAATTGGGGCAGAGCCGCGGATCGCCGCCGTCCGCCTTGGCGGGGAACAGGTAGGGCGCGAGGAAGGTGTCGAGCTCGGCGGTGATCGCGCTGGGCTGCTGCTCCATCACCTCGGACGTGCGCGGCTTGAAATCGCGCCAGAACGCGTCGAGCACCGACTGCCACTGCGCGCGGCCGCCCGAGACGTCGTCGAGCTCTTCCTCGAGCTCCGCGGTGTAATCATAGCCGACGTACTTCTCGAAGAAGCGCTCGAGGAACGCCGTCACGAGCCGCCCGCTCTCCTCGGCGAAGAAGCGGTTCTTCTCGATCCGCACATAGGCGCGGTCTTTCAGCGTCTTGATGATCGAGGCGTAGGTGGACGGACGGCCGATGCCGAGCTCCTCCATCCGCTTGACGAGGCTCGCTTCCGAGAAGCGCGGCGGCGGCTGCGTGAAGTGCTGCTCGGCGTCGACCTTCTTCTTGGCCGGCGCATCGCCCTCCTTCATCCGCGGCAGGCGGCGTGCGTCCTCGTCCTGCGTGTCGTCGGCGCCTTCCTCGTACAAGGCGAGATAGCCGGGGAAGAGCACGACCTGACCGGTTGCGCGCAGGATGTTGCGCCCCGTCCCGTCGGCCATCTCGACCGTGGTGCGCTCCATCCGTGCCGACGCCATCTGGCTGGCAAGCGCACGCTTGAAGATCAGGTCGTACAGCCGCGCATGATCGCCGCCGCCGGCCTTGTCCTTCGAAAAATCGGTCGGACGGATCGCCTCATGCGCTTCCTGCGCGTTCTTCGCCTTCGACTGGTACTGGCGCGGCTTGTCGGGGACGTAGCTCGCGTCGAAGCGGTTCGCGACCGCGAGGCGTGCGGCTGAAATCGCGCTGCCGTCCATCTGCACGCCGTCGGTACGCATATAGGTGATCGCGCCATCCTCGTAGAGGCCCTGCGCGATCCGCATCGTATGGTCGGCGGAGAAACCGAGCTTGCGCGACGCCTCCTGCTGCAGCGTCGAGGTCGTGAACGGCGGCGGCGGGTTGCGCGTGGCGGGCTTGGTCTCGACCGTCTGGACCGAGAAATTGCCGTCGAGCACCGCCTGCTTGGCGCGCAGCGCGTCGCCTTCGTTGCCGATCGACAGCCGGTCGAGCTTGTTGCCCTCGAACTGCGTCAGGCGCGCCTGGAACGCGGTGCCGTCATGCTCCATCTCGGCGGTGACGGACCAGTATTCCTGCGGCTTGAACACGTCGATCTCACGCTCGCGCTGGACGATCAGGCGCAGCGAGACCGACTGAACGCGGCCGGCGGACTTGGCGCCGGGCAGCTTGCGCCACAGCACCGGCGAGAGCGTGAAGCCGACGAGGTAGTCGAGCGCACGGCGGGCGCGGTAGGCGTCGATCAGATCGTCGTCGAGCTCGCGCGGGTTCTTCATCGCCTCGGTCACGGTCGCCTTGGTGATCGCGTTGAAGGTGACGCGTTCGACCTCCTTCGGCAGTGCCTTGCGCGCGCGCAGTACCTCGCGGACGTGCCACGAAATCGCCTCGCCCTCGCGATCCGGATCGGTCGCGAGGATCAGGCGGTCGGCCGTCTTGGCGAGGTCGGTGATCGCTTTCAGCTGCTTCGACTTGTCGGCGTAATTCTCCCACGTCATCGCGAACTGGTCGTCGGGATCCACCGAGCCGTCCTTGGGCGGCAGGTCGCGGACATGGCCGTAGCTGGCCAGCACGCGATAGTCGCTGCCGAGATACTTCTCGATGGTTTTGGCCTTGGCAGGCGATTCGACGATGACAAGCTGCATGGGGAAACCGGGATCCTTACGTGTACGCGTACGAGGGTGACGGCGTTCGGGTGGTGCCGTCAAGCAGGCGCTTGGTCGGCATGAATGCGCCAGATAGGGCGCCGGCGCCCGTTTGTCAGAGGCAGGGGGGGGCGCGGTGGCGGCATCGCGGTGCGCGATCGCGGGCGCGCATCGTGCAGACCGGATGGCGTCCCCGCCCGGGACTGGTCGAAGTGATGTCGATAGAGCATATGCTGGATAGTTGATCCAAATCAGGTTAATTGTTGGTGTAAGATCGCATCGATCGGCGCTCATTTCGGCGGATTGCATGACATATCAGGGCCCTCTGCCACGCTGCGCCGCCCCCGACCGGGAAAGCGCGTCCTGCCGCGCCACGGCGTCGATCACTGTCCGGGTGGATCCGGCGGGCGACGCATGACCCCCGCGGCACTCGTCCTCGCGCAACGCAAATGCGCGGTGCTGGCGCGACGGATCGCGACGCTGCGCCGGGCCGCGCTGCGCACGACCACCCCGCTGCTGATCGAGGACGACCAGCGCGAGCTCGACGGATTGATCGCGACGATCGAGCGGGCCTGCGACGATGCGGACGCGCTCGCTCGGAAACAGCGTGCGGCGATCGCGCTGGCGCTGGCGACGACCGGCGGCGCGCCTAACCGGCGGATGCGGCCCAGATCAGGCTGACGCGCCCGCCCGCATGCCGTTCCAGCCGGCCGGCCAGTTCGAGTTCGAGCAGGATCAGCTGGACGATCGCCGGCGCCCGGTGCGACTGGCGGACGAGCTCGTCGATCCCGACGGGGACGGGGCCGAGCAGGTCGGCGACCGCGCGCCGGTCGGCCTCGCTCGCGTCGTCCTGATACCCGTCGCCGGCGTCCTGCCCGGTATAGGCGTCGACGGGGGAGCGGACCGAGCGGCTGTCGAACGGGCGGATCTGTTCGAGAATGTCCGCCGCCGACTGGACCAGCGTCGCACCCTCGCGGATCAGCAGGTTGCACCCCTGCGCGCGCGGATCGAGCGGGCTGCCGGGCACCGCCATCACCTCGCGTCCCTGCTCGGCGGCGAGCCGCGCGGTGATCAGCGAGCCCGATTTGGGCACCGCCTCGACCACCACCGTCCCGATCGAGAGGCCTGCGATGATGCGGTTGCGCGACGGAAAGTTGCGCGCCTTGGGTTCGGTCCCGGGCGGCTGTTCGGCGAGCAACAGCCCGTGCATGGCGATCGCGTCCTGCAGCGCGGCGTTGTCGGGCGGATAGGCGATGTCGATACCGCTCGCGATCACGCCGATCGTGCCGCCGGATCCGGTTCCCGTGCCGTTCTTCCCGAGCGCACCGACATGCGCGGCGGTGTCGATCCCGCGCGCGACGCCCGACACCACCGTCGTGCCCGCCTCGGCGAGCGCATGCGCGAGTTCGCGCGCGAAGCGGCAGGCGGCGGCAGAGGCGTTGCGCGCGCCGACCATCGCGATGCATGGCTGGGTCGCATGCGCGATGTCGCCGCGCAGGATCAGCACCGGCGGCGCGGTCTCGGTCTCGGCCAGCAGGCGGGGGTAATCGGGGTCGTCGACAAAGAGGTAGCGGGCGCCCAGCCGCGCCGTCGCCGCCATCTCGCGGTCGACCAGCGTCCGGTCCGCAACCCGCGGGACGCGCCCGCCGCCGCGTGCGGCCAGCGTCGGCAGCGCGTCGATCGCGGCCTGCGCGCTGCCGAAACGGGCGATCAGCTGGCGATAGGTGACCGGTCCGATCCCGGTCGTACGGATGAGCCGAAGTCTGGCGACCGCGGTGTCAGCCACCACGCGGCCGGCTGGTGCCACCGATCCGCGGCTCGGTCCCGGCGAGCAGCCGCTGGACGTTCTCGCGGTGTTTCCACCCGACGATCAGCGCAAGCGCGAGGAGCAGCAGGACCAGATCCGTGCGCCCGAACAGCGCGGCGGCGAGCGGTGCGCTGAACGCCGCGGCGATGCCCGCGACCGACGAGATCCGCAGCGTGCCGAGCAGGCCGAGCCACACCACCGCATAGACCAGCCCGAGCGGCCAGTGGAGCGCGACGACGATTCCCATCAGCGTCGCGACGCCCTTGCCGCCGCGGAACCGCAGCCACACCGGGTAGCAATGGCCGATAAAGGCGCCGGCCGCCGCGAGCAGCGCGTTGCCGGGAAACAGATGCGCGACCAGCAGCACCGCGACCAGCCCCTTGGCCATGTCGAGCAGCAGCGTCGCGGCGGCAAGGCCCTTGCGCCCGGTCCGCAGCACGTTGGTCGCGCCGATATTGCCCGATCCGATCGTTCGCAGATCGCCTGCGCCGCCCAGCCGCGTCAGGATGACGCCGAACGGGATCGACCCCAGCAGGTAGCTGAGCGCCAGCGACAGCGTCGGCGCGACCCAGAATATGTCCGTCTGCAAGAAAGCTCCCCCGTTCCGCCCCGCTATAAACGACCCGCGGCGGACGGCAAATCCCGCGTCCGTGGGCGTTGGGGCGCGCGCCCGGACACCTCCACCCCGTCATCCTGACGAAAGTCAGGATCCAGGGCCAGGTAGGACGACGCTCGCAACTCTGGATCCTGACTTTCGTCAGGATGACGGAAGAAGGGGGGGCGGATACCGTAAGGCGCGGGCGGCGGAAGCGCCGTGCGGGCGACGGGCGACACCCCTGCCAACCTTCGGCCCTCCCGCCAGGCTGTCACCCGCCACCGATACCGCCTAAGGCGCGGTGATGGACGTTCGCCCCATCCTGTTCTTCGATTCCGGCGTCGGCGGCTTGTCGATCGTCGGCCCCGCGCGCGCTGCCTTGCCGGACGCGCCGTTCGTCTATGCCGCCGACTCGGCCGGCTTTCCCTATGGCACCAAGAGCGAGGCGGAGATCGCCGCGCGCGTGCCGGTGCTGCTCGGGCGGCTGGCGGAGCGCTACCGGCCGCGGCTGATCGTGATCGCGTGCAACACCGCGTCGACGATCGCGCTGCCGGTGGTGCGCGCGGCGCTTGATCTGCCGGTGGTCGGAACGGTCCCAGCGATCAAGCCCGCCGCCGCGCTCTCGGTGACGCGGACGATCGGCGTGCTGGGGACCGAGGCGACCGTGCGCCAGGCCTATGTCGACGATCTTGCGGCGCGGTTCGCGGCCGACTGCACCGTCCTGCGCCACGGCTCGGCGGCGCTGGTCGAGATGGCGGAGGCCAAGCTCCACGGCCGCGCGGTCGCGCCCGATCGCTATGCCGCCGTCCTCGACGGCCTGTTCTCGCAAGTGGGCGGCGAGGCGATCGACGTGATCGTCAACGCCTGCACGCATTTTCCGCTGGTCGCCCCCGAGCTGGCCGCCGCGGCCGGGACGCGGGACATCCGCTTCGTCGATGGCGGCCCCGGCATCGCGCGCCGGATCGTCCACCTGATGCAGGGTCAGTCCTGGGCCGGCGCCGGCGAAGGGGTCGCGGTCTTCACGCGACTCGGCCCCGACGAACAGGCGCTCGCCCCCGCGCTCGCCCGGCACGGGTTCACCCGGATGGAGCAGCTCTGACGCAAGGCTTGGGACAATATGCCCGCTTGCGTCATGCGCGCAGCATGGCAATGTTCTACAAGGACGAGGAAAGCGATCACCGTAACAACGGTATTGCGCTGGATTAGACGGAAAGCGAGGCGTAGTGCCCCAGGTCATGATTACGGATGTCTCCACGACGGCCGACGGCATTGCGGGCCCACGAGTCGATTATTCGCGCGTCTTCACGCAGGCGATCGACCGCCTCCATGCCGAGGGCCGCTACCGCGTCTTCATCGATATCCTGCGCAACAAGGGCGCGTTTCCGAACGCACGCTGTTTTGCCGGGCATAACGGCCCCAAGCCGATCACCGTCTGGTGCTCGAACGATTATCTCGCCATGGGTCAGCACCCCAAGGTGATCGCGGCGATGGAAGAGGCGCTGCACGATGTCGGTGCGGGCTCGGGCGGCACGCGCAACATCGGCGGCAACACGCATTACCATGTCGACCTCGAGGGCGAACTCGCCGACCTGCACGGCAAGGAAGCGGCGTTGCTGTTCACCAGCGGCTATGTCTCGAACGAGGCGACGCTGGCGACGCTCGCCAAGGTCCTGCCGGGCTGCATCATCTTTTCGGACGAGCTGAACCACGCGTCGATGATCGCGGGCATCCGCAATTCAGGCTGCGAGAAGCGCGTGTTCCGGCACAACGACCTCGCGCATCTCGAGGAGCTGCTCGCCGCCGAGGATCCGAGCGCACCGAAGCTGATCGCGTTCGAGAGCGTCTATTCGATGGAAGGCGACATCGCGCCGATCTCGGCGATCTGCGATCTCGCCGATCGCTACAATGCGCTGACCTATTGCGACGAAGTCCATGCGGTCGGGATGTACGGCGCGCGCGGCGGCGGCATTTCCGAACGTGATCAGGTCGCGCACCGGATCACGATCCTCGAGGGGACGCTCGGCAAGGCGTTCGGCGTGATGGGGGGCTATATCGCGGCCGATCGCACGATCGTCGACGTGATCCGCAGCTATGCGCCGGGGTTCATCTTCACGACCTCGCTGTCGCCGGTGCTCGTCGCGGGCGTGCTCGCCAGCGTGCGGCACCTCAAGGCGTCGAGCGTCGAGCGCGACGGACAGCAGGCGTCGGCCGCGATGCTGAAGGCGATGCTGAAGGATGCCGGGCTGCCGGTGATGATCGGCGACACGCATATCGTGCCCTTGATGGTCGGCGATCCGGTCAAGGCGAAGAAGATTAGCGACGTGCTGCTCGCCGAATACGGCGTGTACGTCCAGCCGATCAACTATCCGACCGTGCCGCGCGGTACCGAGCGGCTGCGCTTCACGCCCGGCCCCGCGCATACCGAGGCGATGATGCGCGAACTGACCGACGCGCTGGTCGAGATCTGGAGCCGTCTGGACCTGCGCAAGGCCGCCTGAGCCGGACCAGCCTATAGTGCCGCCGCCCCGAGGGTCAGGACACCGAGCCCCAGCGACAGCGGCACGCGCAGCGCCATCCACCCCGGTGGCGCTATCCCCGCGCGGACCAGCGCGCGGTCGACGAGCAGCGCGCCGATCAGGCTGATCCCGAGCACCACCAGCGACGGCCCCGGCCAGCGCAGCCCGACCATCCACGGCCAGGCGGTCACCAGCGCGATCAGCGACGGCGCGACGCTCGCGAACCACAGCCAGCGCGGCGCGCCCTCGGTGCGCGCGGCCAGCCCCCACCACAGCCCGCCGAGGAAGCTGAGGATCAGCGCGGCATAGGCATAGGCGACCGCCAGCGCGGAAAACCGGCTCGCAGGGTCGTTGCCGAGCAGCAGCGCGACCGCGCCGATCTGCGGCAACAGCCCCGACAGCCCGAGCAGCCGCGCGATCGGCGGAATGCCACCGGAGGGCGCAGGCGCGGGCGCCATCAGACGCGCGCGACCACGCCGGTCGCGACGACCGGACCGGTCGGCAGCCCGGTCGGCGAGCCGCCCAGCGGTTCGATCGAGATCGCCAGCGTCGCGCCCGGCGCGATCCGGCCGCGATCCGCGCCCTGTGGCGCCAGCACCGTCGGCCGCGCGGCAAGCAGCCCGAGCGAATGCGGCACGCCGTCGCCGCCGATCACCCAGAGCTGCGCGACGCGCGCATCGGGCACGCCCGGCCCGGCCGCGACGCGCAGCGCCCCGGTCGCGGGGTCGTACACCGCAGCAACGGGCGACTTGGCGTCGCCCAGCATCGCGACCAGCACGCTGCTTGGCCGCGCCGCCGGGATCGGCTGCGACACCGGTGGCGCCGACCGCGGCTCGACCGCGATGAACAGCAGCAGGCAGGCGGCGACCGCGCTGCTCGCCGCCGCCAGCCACGGCCAGGGCGACCGCGCCCCGCTGCGGAGCGTGGTCACGCCGTCGGCCGCACGACCCGATTGCCGGGTGAGGGCGTCGAGACTCGTCTCGACCCGCGCCGCGAGCTGCGGTGGCGCGTCATGCTCGGGCCACAGGTCGAACAGCGCCGCGAACTGCGTGCGCCACCATTCGACATCGGCGGCGAAACCGGGTTCGGCGAGCAGGCGGCGCACCGCCGCGGCCCGCTCGTCGCCCTCGAGCAGGCCCAGGGCGAATTCGCCCGCAAGCGGATCACGATCAGCCACCGAGGCAATCCTTCAATCGGGCCAGCCCGCGCCGCACCCAGCTCTTCATCGTCCCGAGCGGCACCGCGCGACGCAGCGCGAGCTCGGCATAGGTCACGCCATCGAAGAACGCGGTCCGGATCACGTCGCGCTGCTGCTGCTCCAGACCCTCGAGGCAGGCGTGCAACCGGCGCGTTGCCTCGTCGTCGAGCAGCAAGGCCTCGGCGCTCGGCTGCGGGTCGGCAATGTCCGGCGCATCGTCGATCGGCGAGGCGCGGCGCACGCCCTGTGCGCGCTGCCAGTCGATCGCACGGTTGCGCGCGATCGTCGCGAGCCAGGTGATCGGGCTCGCACGACCGGGTTCCCAGCCGCCGGCGCGCTTCCAGATCGTGAGATAGACGTCGTGCAGCACATCCTCCGCGGCTTGAGCATTGCCACAGATACGCAGGGTGATCCCGAAAAGCTTCGCCTGGGTCAGCGCATAGAGCTCACGAAAGGCGTCACGGTCTTCCTCGCCGGTCCGGATCAGGACACTCGAGAGATGGGCGCGGGCGGCATCCGCCTGGGGCTTGGACAGGGTCACGCGGCCGACACTAGCGCGTTGATCCGCGGCGACAATAGCCTTCGCCCGTCTTGACCGTCAGGCAGTCGGTCTTGCCGGCCAGATATTTCAGACCCGTCGCGTCGCCGTTCGTCGGCCGCAGGATCTCGCGCACGCCGTCGCGCGTGAAGACGATCGTGTCGCCGACCGCGCGCGCGTCGAACACTCCCTTGTGGTCGAGATCCCACTGCATCGCGAGCCGGAACTGGCCCGGTCCGCCCGCCGGCGTCACGTCGAGGACCATGCCCTCGACGCCGATCCACCGCCCGGACAGGTCGCGCGTCGGCTCTGCGACGACCTTTTCGGGGCGCGTCGTCTCGGTCGCCCCTGCCGACGTCATGCTCGCGTCACCGCGCGTCTCGGGTGCCGGCCCGGAACAGGCGGCGAGGACGAGGGCGGCGGTTAGGGCGAGAGCTTTCATGGGGATCTCTTTGCAGGCGGCAGGGCGGTCATTGCAATCCTCCCCCTGGCGGCGGGGGATCGTCAGGCTCTATGCGCCGCCTTCGCGAACAGGTGTGGCAAATCCCGGCTCGGCTCGGTAAAGGGCTGGGCACCCGATCCCGATCACAGGAATACGCCAGGTGCGCATCGCCATCGCGTCCGACCACGCCGCCGTTTCGTTGAAAGCGGTGCTGACCGCGTGGCTGCGCGAGGCCGGGCACGACGTGCTCGATCTCGGCCCCGAGAGTACCGCGAGCGTCGATTATCCCGATTACGGCTATGCGCTCGCCGCCGCGATCGAGGACGGTCGCGCCGAGCGCGGCATCGCGCTGTGCGGCTCGGGCATCGGCATCTCGATCGCTGCCAACCGCAATCCCGCCTGCCGCTGCGCGCTCGTCTCCGAGCCGCTGTCGGCGAGCCTCGCGCGGATCCACAACGACGCCAATGCCATCGCGATGGGCGCCCGCCTGATCGGCGAGGAAATGGCAAAGGCGTGTGTCGAAGCCTTCCTGTCCGCCGATTTCGCCGGCGGCCGTCATCAACACCGTGTCGACAAGCTCTCCGCAGTCGACCGGACTTCCGCAAAGGTCCCCGCATGAGCACCCAGCCCAACACGCTCCATGACGTCCAGCCGGACGGCTTCTTCACCCGCGGCCTCGCCGATGCCGATGCCGCCGTCTTCGCCGGCGTCGAGGCGGAGCTCGAGCGCGAGCAGACCCAGATCGAGCTGATCGCATCCGAGAACATCGTCTCGAAGGCGGTGCTCGAGGCGCAGGGCTCGGTCTTCACCAACAAATATGCCGAAGGCTATCCCGGCAAGCGCTATTACCAGGGCTGCGCGCCGTCGGACACGGTCGAGACGCTCGCGATCGAGCGCGCCAAGCAGATCTTCGGCTGCGGCTTCGTCAACGTCCAGCCGCATTCGGGCGCGCAGGCGAACGGCGCGGTGATGCTCGCTTTGGTCAAGCCCGGCGACACGATCCTCGGCATGAGCCTCGATGCCGGCGGCCATCTGACGCACGGCGCCAAGCCCGCCCAGTCGGGCAAGTGGTTCAACGCGATCCAGTACGGCGTCGACGCGACAACGCACTTGATCGATTACGACCAGGTCGAGGCGCTGGCGGTCGAGCATCAGCCGAAGCTGATCATCGCGGGCGGCTCGGCCTATCCGCGCGTCATCGACTTCGCCCGCTTCCGCGCGATCGCGGACAAGGTCGGCGCCTATTTCATGGTCGACATGGCGCATTTCGCCGGGATCGTCGCGGCGGGGCTTCACCCGACACCGTTCGGTCACGCGCATGTCGTGACCACGACCACGCACAAGACGCTGCGCGGTCCGCGCGGCGGCATGATCATGACCAACGACGAGGCCATCGCGAAGAAGATCAACTCGGCGGTGTTCCCGGGGCTCCAGGGCGGGCCGCTGATGCACGTGATCGCAGCCAAGGCGGTCGCGTTCGGCGAGGCGCTCCAGCCCGACTTCAAGAGCTATATCGCCGCCGTCGTCGAGAATGCGAAGGTGCTGGCGGCGACGCTCAAGGAGCGCGGCTCGGACGTCGTCTCGGGCGGCACCGACACGCATCTCGCGCTGATCGACCTCACCCCGCTCGGCATCACCGGCCGCGATGCGGACGAGGCGCTCGAGCGCGCGGGGATCACCTGCAACAAGAACGGCATCCCCAACGATCCGCTCCCGCCGATGAAGACCAGCGGCATCCGCGTCGGCACCCCTGCCGGCACGACGCGCGGCTTCGGTCCGGCCGAATTCCGCGAGATCGGCAACATGGTCGCCGATGTGCTGGACGGGCTCGCGAAAAAGGGCGAGCATGGGGACCCGCAGGTCGAGGCGGACGTTCGGGCACGTGTTCGCACGCTGTGCGCGCGCTTCCCCATCTATCAAGGATAACGAGCATGTCGAAGATCGACGAAATCCAGAACGACATCAAGGCGACCCCGGGCCTCGGCAAGAGCATGGCCAAGTGGAGCGCGCTCGGCGCGGTCGTCGCGATTCCGGTGCCGGTGATCGGCCCGATCTTCGGCGCGCTCGCGGGCGCGGGCTATGCCTATTACAAGGGCAAGAAGAAGGTCTGAATGCGCTGCCCCTTTTGCGGACATGAAGACAGCCAGGTCAAGGACAGCCGCCCCACCGAAGACGGGGCGGCAATCCGGCGCCGGCGCCAATGCGAAGGCTGCGCCGCGCGTTTCACGACGTTCGAGCGCATCCAGCTGCGCGAACTGTTCGTGCTGAAGAGCGAGGGGCGCAGGGAGCCGTTCGACCGCGAGAAGCTGCTCCGCTCGCTCTCGATCGCCACGCGCAAACGCGCGATCGAGCCGGGACGGATCGACAAGCTCGTCAGCGGCATCCAGCGCCGGCTCGAGACGCTGGGCGAGAACGACGTCACGTCGAAGCGGATCGGCGAGATGGTGATGGACGGGCTCAAGGGGCTCGATTCGGTCGCGTATATCCGGTTTGCCAGCGTGTACCGGGACTTCAGCGAGGCGAAGGACTTCGAGGCGTTTGCCGGGAGTGTCGAGGAGGTCGGGCGGGCGGAGTGATCCCGGCCTGTCCCTCGTCACGCGCTCTCGACAAGCTCGATCACTACTCGGGACGAACGGCTGCATTGCGGCACGACTCCCCGCAATCTCCCCCACCCCCGTTCGTCCCGAGTAGACGTCGAGCTTGTCGAGACGGCGTATCGAGGGATAAGCCCCGCGGATGACATTTTGGGCCTATGTGGTGCGCTGCGCCGACGACAGTTATTACACCGGACACACCGACGACCTCGAGCGAAGGATCGGTCAACACAACCTTGGCGAGATCGAGGGCTACACACAGACGCGCCGCCCCGTGACGCTGATGTGGAGCCAGGAGTTCCCCTCGCGACAGGAGGCACTCGCGGCCGAGTTCCAGATCAAGGACTGGTCGCGCAATAAGAAGGAGGCGCTGTTCCGCGACGACTGGGCAGCGGTGTCGGCCGCGGCGCGCAAGCCGGAGCGCTCCGAATCTGTCCCTCGATACGAGGTCTCGACAGGCTCGACCTCTACTCGGGACGAACGGGATGGGGGAGCCGCAACCCCACCCCCCGTCATAATCCTCGTCCGCCCCCAACTCGGCGAAAACATCGGCAAGGCCGCGCGCGCGATGCTGAACTTCGGCCTCGTCGAGATGCGCCTCGTCTCCCCGCGCGACGGCTGGCCCAACCCCTCTGCCGGTCCCGCCGCGAGCGGCGCCGACATAGTCCTGCAAAACGCCAAGGTCTATGACAGCGTCGCCGCCGCCACCGCCGACTGCGCACAGGTCTTCGCGACAACGGTCCGCAAACGCGGCGTCACCAAGCCCGTCATGACCCCCGAACAAGCCGCGACCGAGATCCACGCCGCCCCCGGCCGCTCCGCGATCCTGTTCGGACCCGAGCGCTCGGGCCTCGAAACCGATGACGTCGCGGTCGCGCGGACGATCATCACGGTGCCGATCAACCCCGAATTCGGCTCGCTCAACCTCGCCCAGGCGGTGATCCTGGTCGCCTATGAATGGTCCAAGGGGCTGACCGCGGAGCGCGAGCTCAGCCAGCCCTCGATCAACCCGATCATGCCGCCCGCGCCGCAGGAGGAGCTCGACGGAATGATCGGCCAGCTCGACACGATGCTGATGGGCGCAGGCTTCTTCTATCCGCCCGACAAGATCCAGACGACCCGGCGGACACTGCGCACGCTGCTGACCAAGCCCGGCTGGTCGAGCCAGGAAATCCGGACGATGCGCGGCGTGCTGTCGTCGCTGGCGGGGAAGAAGCCGCGGGGGTAATCGGCGGCGATAGGTTCGTTCTGGCCCGTTCTCCTACCCCCCCCCGTTCGCCCTGAGCGAAGTCGAAGGGTGTGCCCCAAGCGAAGGTGCTTCGACTTCGCTCAGCACGAACGGGATGGGGAGGGGAGGGGGCGGTTGCATTGCCCTCGGCCCCGTCGCGTCCCCCTACCCCCGTTCGCCCTGAGCGAAGTCGAAGGGCATGCCCCAAGCGAAGGTGCTTCGACTTCGCTCAGCACGAACGGGGCAGGGGGGCGTACGTGGGGAGCCTCAACGCCGGTCGAACGCCGCCAGCTCATACGCGATCGACGCCTCGACCAGCCCCTCCCACAGATCCGCGATCGCCGCGTCGGGCAACCCCAGCCGCGCGGCCTCGGCCCGCGCATTCTCGATCACCTGAGTCTTGCGCGCCTCGTCGCGCACATGCCCCCGCTCGGGCTTGATGCGCGCGGCGGCGTCCATATAGGCAAAGCGTCTGGCCAGCAGCGCGACGAGCTCGCGGTCGAGCGCGTCGACGCCCGCGCGGACCTCGGTCATGGTGGTACAGTCGGGGCCGGATAGGATGGTCATGCCGCCTCTTGCCGAGCGGCCCGCACGCTGTCCAGCTTGACTCTGGCAGGCGCGGCGTCTAGGCGCCCGCCTTCGCAATGGCCCTGCACCCCGGTGAAGCGGTGGCCCTGCCTTGTCCGGACCCTTGGGTCCTATGACGACCAGCAGAGCGATACCGGGACCAACGTTGTTTGCATTTGCAAAGGTTATACTATGTCGAAGCGTCAGAGCGCAAAGTACAAACTCGATCGCCGTATGGGCGAGAACATCTGGGGTCGCCCCAAGTCGCCGGTCAACAAGCGTGAATACGGCCCCGGCCAGCACGGCCAGCGCCGCAAGGGCAAGGTCAGCGACTTCGGCATCCAGCTGCGCGCCAAGCAGAAGCTCAAGGGCTATTACGGCGACGTGACCGAGAAGCAGTTCCGCGCCTGCTATTTCGAAGCCGCACGCATGAAGGGCGATACCAGCCAGAACCTGATCGGCCTGCTCGAGCAGCGTCTCGACATGATCGTCTACCGCGCCAAGTTCGCGCCGACGATCTTCGCGGCCCGCCAGATCGTTTCGCACGGCCACATCCGCGTCAACGGCGTGAAGTGCAACGTCGCATCGCGTCGCTGCTTCGTCGGTGACGAGATCACGCTGGGCACCAAGGCGCAGGAGATGGCGCTGGTGATGGAAGCACAGACCCTCGCCGAGCGCGAGATCCCCGACTATGTCGCCACCGACGGCGCCGCCAAGGTCACCTTCACGCGCGTGCCGACGCTCGACGAAGTGCCCTACCCGGTGAAGATGGAACCGAACCTGGTCGTCGAGTTCTATTCGCGCTAAGTCGAGCAACGCGAGACCGGCCGGCGTCGCGCAGGCGACGTCCGACGACGTGGCCCCGCCACGGCGCGGTTCGAAAAAGGAAAAGGGCGGTCCTCCGGGGCCGCCCTTTTTCGTTGCGCTACATCCCCATCGCGTTGCGGAGAAATGCATCCGCCTTGGCAAGCATCAGGGTACGCGCACCATCGTCGTCCAGCTGGTGATCGAGACCGGGGAATTCGACGAGCTCGACCTTGCCGCCCGCCCCCTTCAGCCTCGATGCCATCAGCCGCGATTCGTCGATGCCGACATTTCGGTCGCGGTCGCCGTGGAACATCAGGACGGGCGCGGTGATCCGGTCGGCATGGCGCGCGGGCGATCCCGCCTGGACGTGCAGACCGCGACCGATAAAGGCGTCGACCACCGTGTAACTGGTAAACCCGCGCGCTTCCTCGCGAAATGCATCGAGATCGGTCACCGGCGCGACCGCGACGATTGCCTTGAACAGCCCGGGTTCGGTGACCGCCGATTGGAGCGCGGCATAGCCGCCATAGGACCAGCCGACGATCGCCAGCGTGGCGGGCGCGGCAATTCCCTGGGCGACCAGCCAGCGGCCGGCATCGTCGACATCGCCGATCGCGGTGCGCCACGACTGGAAGCCGTTTTTCTGGAACCAGGCCGAGCCATAGCCGGTCGAGCCGCGGAAATTGGGCTGAAGCACGGCAAAGCCGCGCGCGGCGAAGAATTGCGGGAGCCAGTCGAACCCCCATTCGTCGCGCGCACCCGGCCCGCCATGCGGCATCACGATCGCGGGCAACCCCTTGCCGCTGCTGCCGGCGGGAAGCGTCAGATAGCCCGGGATCATTGTCCCGTCGGCCGCGCGAAAGCTGATCGGCTTGACGCTGCCGAGCGGGATGCCGGCGAGCTGCGCGCGCGCCGGCATCACCTCGCCCATTTTCCGGGTCTTGCGGTCGAGCAGGTAATAGCGGCCGGGATCGACGTCGCTGCCCGCGAACAGCAGCAGCGTGTTCTCATCCGCACTGGCATCGATGAACGTCACGATCGGCTTCCCCGGCAGCGCCGCGTTGAGCGACGCCGCCAGCGCGCGCAGCGCAGGGTCGAAGAACGCCACCTCGCGCCGATCGGTCGCATAGGTGGCGCCGACCACGCGGCTCTGCCGGCCGATGCGGATCAGGCCGTCGACATCGACATCGGGGTGGGCCAGCACGAGCTCGCGCGTGAGCGTGCCGTCCAGCGCAACCTTGAACAGCGCCTGGCGGCCATCCTTGTCGTCAAAGCCATAGGCGATGTTGAGCGCCGGATCGACGGCATAGGGATTGAACCCGGTACCGTTCTGACCGCCCTCCAGCCGGCTCAGCGGCAACCAGGCGCGATCGCCGGGCTTCCGGTACAGATAGTCGGTCCGCCCGGTTTCGTAGCCGGCGTTGCTTCGGCTGCGCAGCCCCATGATCCGCACCATGCCGCGACCGTCGCTGATATACTCGTCCGCCGTCCCGCGCGGCGCCTCGATCGTCCGCCGTGCGAGCGTGACGCTGTCGATTCGTTCGACTCCCAGGCCCTCGCCGCTGCTCGCGGTCTGCATCCCGGTCGTCATCTCGGGCACGAAGCTGCGCGTCATCAGCACCGCGCCGGCGACGCCGTCGGCGGTCCAGTCGATCACGCTGCCGCCGTCCTGCATCATGCCGAGCGAACGGTCGTTGGTGCGGGCGCTGAGCATCTTCATCGCGCTGCCGTCGCGATTGATCGCGACCGTCCGGCTGAAGCCGATCAGCCCGAAACTGCTCTTCGACGCGGTCCGGATCTGGCAGATCACGCGGATGTCGGTGGCCCATCGACAGGAGGTCAGCGTTTCGGGATCCCCCGCCGCGGACAGGATCGGCTGTGCCACCTCGCCCGTGGTCATGTTCGCGATCCGCAGCGCGGCACCGTGCCCGCGAACGGGTACGATCATCGCGACATGCGTCCCGTCGGGCGACAGGCTCATCTGCTGGACCGCCTCGCGCGCGCCGAACGCTGCCGCCATCGGCCCGGCCGGGTCCGCGGCGCCCGCCGTCGTCGAAATCCCCACGCACAGCGCCATGCCCACGCGCACGCGCATCATTGATCGCAACCGCATTCTTATCCCCCGCACCAAGCCCCGCTGCGCACCCTACAACGCCGCGGACGACGCCAGCCGTGCATTTTCGTCCAATTTGCACCAGACCGGGGGCGGGGACCGAGGCGACCACCGCGGGGGTGGCGCATGCCTTGCGCGGCGGGGGGCACGCTGCCAGAACGCGCGGCACTTACTCGGGAGATCCCTATGCGCGCTGCCCTTCTGCCCTTGCTCCTTCTCGGCACCGCCGCCTCGGCGCAGACCGCGCCCGCGATCTCGGTCGAAACGCTCAAGACCGTCACCCAGACATTGTCGTCCGACGCCTATGAAGGCCGCGCGCCGACCACGCCGGGCGAAGCGAAGACCGTCGCCTATCTCGTCGCGCAGATGAAGGCCGCGGGGCTGAAACCCGGCAACAAGGGCAGCTGGACGCAGGACGTGCCGATGGTCGAGATCACCGCCAAGGACGTCCGGCCGTTCGTCTTCACCGGCGGCACCGCTCCCGTCAGCCTCGCCTATCGCACCGACATGGTCGCCGGCACCTACCGCGTCGCGCCGACCGCGACCGTGACGAACAGCGACGTCGTGTTCGTCGGCTACGGGATCACCGCGCCCGAAAAGGGCTGGGACGATTATGCGGGCGTCGACGTGAAGGGGAAGACCGTCGTCATCCTCATCAACGACGCCGACTGGCAGACGATGGGCCGCGAAGGGCCGTTCGAGGGCCGCGCGATGACCTGGTATGGCCGCTGGCCGTACAAGTTCGAGAATGCGGCGAAGCACGGCGCGGCGGCGGCGATCATCGTCCACGACACCGAACCCGCAGCCTATCCCTGGGCGGTGGTGCAGTCGTCCTGGACCGGGCCGCAGCTCGAGCTCGACGAGACGGGCGATCATCTCGACCAGTCGCAGGTGATCGGCTGGATGCAGAAGCCTGCCGCCGAACGCGTCTTTGCGAGTGCGGGCAAGGACTATGCGGCGCTCGCCGCGGCGGCCAAGGTGAAGGGCTTCAAGGCGGTACCGCTCGGCCTCAAGCTGTCGACGGGCTTTGCCAACACGATCCGGCGCCAGGCGTCGAAGAACGTCATCGGCGTGCTGCCGGGCACGACCGCACCGGACGATTACGTGCTGTATTCGGGGCATTGGGATCATCTCGGCCGCTGCGATGCGGTGGGTGGCGACGACATCTGCAACGGCGCGGCGGACAATGCGACGGGCACCGCGGGGCTGATCGCGCTCGCACAGGCGCATGTGAAGGCCGGCCCGGCGAAGCGCTCGATCGCGTTCCTCGCGGTGACCGCGGAGGAATCGGGGCTGCTCGGCTCGCGCTATTATGCCGAACATCCCGTCTATCCGCTCGCGCGGACGGTCGGCGGCGTGAACATGGACGTGCTGAACGTCGACGGCCGCGTGAAGGACTTCGTGCTGACGGGGGCGGGCAAGTCGGAGATCGAGGATCTGGTCAAGCCGTTCGTCGCCGCGCAGAGCCGCGTGATTGGCGTCGAGGCGAACCCCGAACGCGGCGGCTATTACCGCTCGGACCATTTCAGCTTCGCCAAGCTCGGCGTGCCGATGCTCGACGGCGGCAGCGGCGAGGATCTGGTGGTCGGCGGCACCGCGGCGGGCCATGCCGCGCGCGAGGACTATGTCGCGAACCGCTATCACAAGCCCGCGGACGAATATGACGCCAAATGGGACTGGTCGGGTGCAGTCGAGGATCTGACGATCTATTACGGGCTCGGCCGCAAGCTCGCCGACGACACCGCGCTGTGGCCGAACTGGTACAAGACCGCCGAATTCCGCAACATCCGCGACAAAGATCGCGCAGGAGCCAAGTAAGTGACGACACTCCCCCCGCCCGCCGAATGGGCCTATCACAAGGCCGTGTGGATCGGCTTTCCGAGCCATGCCGATCTGTGGCTCGACGATCTCGAACCCGCGCGCGACGAGGTCGTCGCGTTTGCGTCCGCAGTCCATGCCGACGGCCGCGGCGAGACGGTGATCCTGGTCGCCGCGGACGAGGGCTCGGCGCGGACCGCACGCCGGCTCGCGCCGTTCGCCGAGGTCGTGGTCGAGCCGTTCGGCGACATCTGGCTGCGCGACACCGCGCCGATCATCGTCGGCGACGGCACCGCGCACCAATTCGTGTTCAACGGCTGGGGCGGCAAATACGACCTGCCCGGCGACGACACGATCGGCCGCCGTCTGGCCGAGGGCCGCGGCAAGACGCTCGCGGCGTTCGACTGGGTGCTCGAAGGCGGCGCGGTCGATGGCGACGGCACCGGCGTGGTCGTCACGACCGAGCAGTGCCTGCTCAACCGCAACCGCAACCCCGACCTCGACAAGGCGGGGATCGAGGCGCGCCTGAAGTCCGATCTCGGCTTCAGCCAGGTGGTGTGGCTCGGCGACGGCCTCGTCAACGATCATACCGACGGACATGTCGACAATCTCGCGCGCTTCGTCGGCGAGGGCCGCGTCGCGATTCCCGAGGCAGCCGAGAACGACCCCAACTGGCAGGTCTATCAGCTGGCGAAGCGCGCTGCGGAGCGCGCCGGCCTGACGGTGGTCGGCATCCCGTCGCCCGGCCGCGTGCTGCGCGACGAGGAAATCGTCCCGGCCAGCTACATGAACTTCTACATCGGCAATGCCGCCGTCGTCGTGCCGCTCTACGGCGCGGAGAATGACGATGCCGCGGTCGCGGCGATCCAGGCGATCTTCCCCGACCGTCAGGTCGTCGGGCAGCGTGCGGATCATATCCTGACCGGCGGCGGCAGCTTCCACTGCATCAGCCAGCAAATCCCCGGCTGATGCTCGCCTTCGCGGTCCGCGCGGTCCTGTCCGGGATCATCGTCGCGCTGATCGCGGTCATCGCCCGGCGGAGTCCGGCGGCAGGGGCGCTGGTCGCGTCGCTGCCGCTGCTGTCGGTGCTCGGCATGATCTGGCTGTGGCACGACACCGGCGACCGCGTCCGGCTGGCGGTGCATGCCGAGGCGACCTTCTGGTACGTGCTGCCGTCGCTGCCGATGTTCCTGCTGATCCCGGTGCTGTTGCGGCACGGTGTCGGCTTCTGGGTTTCGCTCGCTGCCGGTTGCGTCCTGACGATCCTTCTCTATCTCGCGGTCGTCGCAATCGCGGCGCGCTTCGGCGTGACGCTATAGGAATTCGCATGACCGAGATCACCGTCGCCGCGCTCCAGCTCGGTTTCACCGCCGATATCGACAAGAACATCGCCAATGTCTCGCGGCTGGTCCGCGAGGCCGCGGCGCGTGGCGCGCAGGTGATCCTGCCGCCCGAATTGTTCGAGGGCGAATATTTCTGCCGCGTCGAGGACGAGGGCCTGTTCGCCAACGCCGCCCCCGTCGGCGAGCACAAGGCGGTGCTCGCGATGCAGGCGCTCGCCGAGGCGCTCAAGGTCACGATCCCGACCAGCTTCTTCGAAGCCGATGGCCCGCATCACTATAACAGCCTCGCGATGATCGGCCCCGATGGCGAGGTGCAGGGCGTCTATCGCAAGAGCCACATCCCCGACGGCCCGGGCTATGAGGAAAAATTCTATTTCCGCCCCGGCAATACCGGCTTCAAGGTCTGGCCGCACACTTCAGCGCAGGGCCGTTCGACGCTCGGCGTCGGTGTCTGCTGGGACCAATGGTATCCCGAGACCGCGCGCGCGATGATGCTGATGGGCGCCGAGGTCCTGTTCTACCCGACCGCGATCGGCAGCGAGCCGCACGACACCAGCCTCGACACCGCGCGGCTGTGGCGGCGTGCGATGGTCGGTCATGCGGTCAGCAACGTCGTCCCGATCGTCGCCGCCAACCGCGTCGGCGTCGAGCATGGCCAGACCTTCTACGGCACCAGCTTCATCGCTGACGAGCGCGGCGATATCCTCGCCGAACTCGGCCGTGACGACGAGGGCGTGATCACCGCAACGATCGACCTCGACATCGTCAAGCGCCACCGCGCCGCCTTCGGCTTCTTCCGCGACCGGCGACCTGATCTTTACGGACGGCTCGTCGCGGACGTCTGACGCAGCTTATGCTGCGGCGATGCTGCGCCGCAACTCCAGCGCCCGTGCGAAGACCTCCTCGAACATCTCTGGGGTCAGGACGCGGGTGTTCTGGTTGTAGCGTGAGCAGTGATAGCTATCGATCAGGATGCGGCCGTCGGGCATGACATGCTCGGCGAGATGGCCGAACTTCGCCTTGGGCAGGCGCCCGCCGAGCAGCTTGACGCTGGTCTGGTGCGCGATCTGGCCGAGTGCGATGAAGATCCGCGCCTTGGGCAGCTCGGCAAGCTGCGATTCGACGAACGGCCGGCAGGTGCGGATTTCCTCCGGGGTCGGCTTGTTCTGTGGCGGCAGGCACTTGACCGCGTTGATGATGATCGCGCCGTTGAGTTTCAGCCCGTCATCGGGTTTCGCCGCGAAGACGCCGTCTGCCAGCCCGAACTTGCCGAGCGTGTCGTAGAGCAGCTGCCCCGCGAAATCCCCGGTGAACGGGCGGCCGGTGCGGTTGGCGCCGTGCTTGCCGGGCGCGAGGCCGATGATGCCGAGCCACGCGTCGGGATCGCCGAACGCGGGGACGGGTGCGTTCCACCAGGTCGGGAATTCGGCGCGCAGTTCGTTGCGGAAGGCGACGAGGCGCGGGCAATTGGGACAGTCGTGCGGCGGCTCGGTTTCGGGCAGCGGGGAGGGTGCGAAGTTCATCGCGGTGCGTTAGGCGGGTCGGATGGAGCGGACAACCTATGCGATCGCGCTCGGATCGAATCGGCGCGGGATCCACGGCGCGCCGGCTGCGACGATCCGCGCCGCGCTGGCCGCGGTCGGCGGCGTCGTCGCCGTGTCGCCGATCATCGCGAGCGCGCCGCTCGGGCCGTCGATCCGCCGCTATGCCAATGCGGTCGCGCTGATCGAGACGCGCGACTCGCCGCCCGTGCTGCTCGCGCGGCTGAAGCGAATCGAGGCCGCGTTCGGGCGGCGGCGCGGGCGTCGCTGGGGATCGCGGGTGATCGATCTCGACATCATCCTGTGGTCGGGGGGCGCGTGGAGGGGGCGGGGGCTGAACGTGCCGCACGTCGCCTACCGGGACCGCGGCTTCGTGCTGGCACCGCTCGCACGCATCGCGCCGCGCTGGCGCGACCCGCTGACCGGGCAAAGCGTCCGCCATCTCGCGCACAAGGTTGACCGACCGCGGCTGCGCCCCTAGTGGCTCGCAGCCGATGTCGGGTCCGTAGCTCAGTTGGTAGAGCAAGCGACTTTTAATCGAGAGGTCCCGGGTTCGAGCCCCGGCGGACCCACCATCGGCACCTCCTCCTCTCGCAAGCCCCCGATTCGCCCCCCGATCCGCACTGCTTGATCGGCCGCGCCGGCGCGCGCATCGTCGCGCGATGGACGAATTCACCACCTCGATCGTCGGCATCGACTTCCCCAATGCGGACAAGACCCGGAGCAACCGGCGGATGGAAATCCTGCTCTGTGCGCCGGGCGACCGCGTGACCCTGCGCCGCGAACCGAAGAATCCGCATGATTCGAATGCGGTCGGCGTGTGGAGCGAACGCGACATCCAGCTCGGTTATATCAGCGCCGAACGCGCGCCGATGATCGGCCGGCGGCTGCAGGCCGAGGAGACGAGCGCGCTGTTCCAGGCGATGCATCAGGGTAGCGCCTATATCCGCATCCGCTTTGGCGGAGGCGATCCTGCGCTGCCGCCGCCGATCGCGGATCCCGGCCCGCCGCCACCCCCGCCCGAACCCGACCGTGACGACGGCTTCTACCGCGACGAGGACGGACCCGAATGGGGCGCCTGATCGCTCGGGGTGGCGAAACGCCGCTGCGTGGGCGTTTCCCGGATCGAAGGCCGGGCTCACGGGTTATCGCTGCCTGACCAACCCTGTATCGGCGAAGCGCAAAACGCGTTTTACCGGCTTGCCCTGCACGAGGGGCGCGGGCAGGGACGATCGCGTAACCCCGGGAGTTCAAGACATGGCCAGCAGCCTCGTAATCGACCAGAACAGCCTTACCGACAATGACCGCGAGCGGCAGGTCGAGTTCACCGCCGAGATCGACGGCGACGACCGTGATTTCGCGGTGAAATATGCCGTGCTGAAGGAGCTCAGCGGCGACGAGCCCGAGGACGACGCGCTCGAGCTGTTCGAGCGCTTCAGCGACGAGATCGTCGACGTCTGCGCCGAAGCCGCGATGAAGAAGCCGTCCGCATCGCTCATCGTCATCGACGAGGGCGATCTGGAATAATTCCGCATGACCGCGTCGGCCGGCCGTGGCGACGGTGATCGCAGCGTGACGCCCGGCGTCGCCACCCCGGGCGAGGCGCATCGCCGTCGCCTGCCGGTGGTGCTTGCGGGTGCATCGGTCGGCGCGGTCGCGATCGCGCTCGTCCTGCTGATCGGTCTCGCGGTCGGCCACTGGCCGTTCGATTTCGACCGCGCGATCATCCTCAACCTGCGCGCCTGGGGCGGGCCGTCCTGGCTGCCCAAGGTCGCCGCCGACGTCACCGCGCTCGGCGGCGGCGTCGTGCTGACGATCATCGTGGTGCTGGCGGCGGGGCTGCTCGCGGTCCAGCGGCTCTGGCTCAGCGCGGCGGCGACGCTCGCCGCCAGTATCAGCGGCGGGATGGTCGTCGCGCTGGTCAAGACCGAGGTCGCGCGGCCGCGACCCGACATCGTCGACCATCTGGTCCAGGTCTCAAACATGAGTTTTCCGAGCGGGCATTCGGCGAACAGCGCGATCGTCTATCTCACGCTCGCCGGGCTCGCGTCGCAGGTCACCGTGTCGAATGCAGCGCGGCGCTACATCCTCGTCATGGCGATCCTGATGGTCGGGGCGATCGGATGCAGCCGCGTCTATCTCGGCGTCCACTGGCCGAGCGACGTGCTCGCCGGCTGGAGCTTCGGAACGCTGTGGGCGCTTGGCTGGTGGCTCGCCACCGCGCGCGCCCGGGCGGCGATCGGCGGCGAGCGCCACGCCTTTGGCCGCCCGCCCGCCGACGCCTGATCGGGCCCGTTCCTAGCGCTGGCGCTCGGCGAGCGTGCGTTCCCAGGCCAGCGCATCGCGGACGATCCCGTCGAGATCGGCATGGCGCGGCGTCCAGTCGAGCGTCGAAAGGATCGCGCTGTTGTCCGAGATCAGCATCGCCGGATCGCCCGCGCGACGCCCCTCGAGACGGCGGTCGATCGTCATGTTGGTGACCTTGTCGACCGCATCGAGCACCTCGAGTACCGAGAAGCCGGTGCCATAGCCAGCGTTCAGCGTGTGGCTCTTCGCCGGCTCGGCGACCAGCAGGTCGAGTGCGGCGACATGCGCGGCGGCAAGGTCGCTGACATGGATATAGTCGCGCACGCCGGTGCCGTCGGGGGTGGCGAAATCGGTGCCATAGACGCCGACATGGCTGCGCTTGCCCGTCGCCGCCTCGACCGCGATCTTGATCAGGTGAGTCGCGCCGACCGTCGACTGGCCGCTGCGCCCCTGCGGATCCGCGCCCGCGACGTTGAAATAGCGCAGCGCGGCATAGTTGATCGGGTGCGCCGCCGCGACGTCGCGCAGCATCGCCTCGGTCATCAGCTTCGACATGCCGTAGGGATTGATCGGCACGGTCGGATCGCTCTCGGCGACCGGCACCTTCTCGGGCGTGCCATAGGTCGCCGCGGTCGACGAGAAGATGAAGTGCGGCACGCCTTCCGCCACCGCGCTCTCGATCAGCGACCGGCTGGCGGCGGTGTTGTTGCGGTAATATTTGAGCGGGTCGCTGACCGATTCGGGCACCACGACCGAGCCGGCGAAATGCATGATCGCGCGGACCTTGTGATCGCGGATCGCAGCGCGGACCTTCGCATCGTCGGCGACGTTCGCCTCGACCAGGGTTGCGCGAGGATCGACCGCCCAGTCGAAGCCGGTGACCAGATTGTCGACCACGACCACCTCATGCCCCGCGTCGAGCAGCGCCAGGACCGCATGGCTGCCGATATAGCCGGCGCCGCCCGTTACCATCACCCTGCCATCAAGCCTTGGACCGTCGATCACATGCGTCTCCTCTTTGTTGCGGGGTAGCGGCTTCCTATCTTGGCGGAAAGGAGATCGTGATGACGGATTATGTAACGCTGGCGGGCGGGTGCTTCTGGTGCACCGAGGCCGTGTTCAAGGACGTGATTGGCGTCGAGAGCGCCGAGAGCGGCTATATCGGCGGGCATGTGCCTGATCCGACCTACAAACAGGTATGCGGCGGCGATACCGGCCATGCCGAGGCGATCCGGATCGGCTTCGATCCCGAACAGCTGAAGCTCGGCGACCTGCTCGACATCTTCTTCGCGACGCATGACGCGACGACGCTCAACCGGCAGGGCAACGACGTCGGCACGCAATATCGTTCGGCAATGTTCCCCGCCGACGACGCGCAGAAGGCCGAGATGCAGGCCGCGCTCGAGCGTGCACAGGCGGACAGCGCCAAGCCGATCGTCACGACGATCGAGCCGATGACGACCTGGTACGAGGCCGAAGGCTATCACCAGGATTATTGGGAAACCTCGGGGCGCTCCAACCCCTATTGCATGGCGGTGATCCCCCCCAAGCTGCAGAAGCTCCGCAAGAGCTTTGCCGCACGGTCGAAGGCCGCGGTCAGCGCGTAACGACGCTGTTCCCCCGCGGACGCGGGGGTCCAGCTAAATACCGGATGCCAACGCAATTCCTGGACCCCCGCCTGCGCGGGGGAACAGGTCAGCGATGCGCGGCGCGGCGGAGGCGGTCGTTGATCGCCTCGCCGATGCCTTCGGACGGAATGGGTGCGACGGCGATCCTCGGACGGTCGTTCGCATCGGCCGCGTGGAGCAGGTCGAACAGCTTCGCCGCCGCTTCGACGAGGCTGCGTGACGTCGACAGCGAGACATCCCCTGCAACCGCCCCGAACCCGATCAGCCATTCATCGGGCTCGGCTGCGACCGCGTTCAACCGAAGCAACTTGCTCGGCGCATAATGGCTTTCAAGCTGCCCGGGCGCCGTAACCGCACGCCCCCCCGGCGAAGGCCGGGGCCCAGTTGGGGGACGACCGTGAGGCCCGTCGCCCTCCGTTGCAGCGACCTTTCCACCTGGGCCCCGGCCTTCGCCGGGGAGGTGTTCTAGAAGCGCGTCCGCGGTCACCGGCCCCGGCCGCAACACCGTCCGCCCCGCCACGATCGTCGACTCGAGCCCCGCCTCGGTCGCGCCATCGTCGAGGATCAGCGGCACGTTCCCCCCCAGACTCGCCGCGACATGCGCCGCCGTCGTCGGCGAGATCCCCCCGCTCGCATTGGCCGACGGCGCCGCGAGCGGCCGCCCCGATGCCGCGATCAGCGCCTGCATCGCGCGGTGCCGCGGCACCCGGATCGCGATCGTGTCGAGCCCCGCGGTCACCAGCGCCGCGATCCCCGAATCGCTGCGCACCGGCAGCACCAGCGTCAGCGGACCCGGCCAGAACGCCGCGGCCAGCGCGCGCGCGTCCGCATCGAACACCGCGATCCGTTCGGCCGCGGCGAGATCCGCGACATGCACGATCAGCGGGTTGAAGCTCGGCCGCCCCTTGGCGGTGTAGATTCCCGCCACCGCCTGTGCGTCGGTCGCGTCCGCGGCGAGTCCGTAGACCGTCTCGGTCGGCACCGCGACGAGCCCGCCGGCGCGAATCATCGCCGCCGCCTGCGCGACCGCCGCGGTGCCGTAGGGTAAAATCAGGGGGTGTGGACGCGTCATTCTGAAGGCCTATAGCGGGCGCAAAGCATAGCGATAAGAGGATGCCATGGCCTTCACCCCAGCAACCACCGAACAGCGTTTCGTGCTCGATCACGTCGTGCGGATCGGCGAACTCGCCGCCACCGACCGGTTTTCCGCCGCCAGCGACGACGTCGTCGACGCGGTGCTCGAAGGCGTGGGACAGTTCGCCGCGGGCGAATGGGCGCCGCTCAACCGCGCAGGGGACACTGTCGGCGCGAAATGGACCCCCGACGGCGTCGTCATGCCCGACGGGTTTGCCCAGGCGTACAAGGACTATGTCGAGGGCGGCTGGGGCACGATCGGCGTCGAGGAGGAATGGGGCGGGCAGGGCCTGCCCTTTGCGATCCAGACCGCGGTGCTCGACACGCTGGGCTCGGCGAACATGGGCTTCGCGCTCTGCCCGACGCTGACCGTCGGCGCGATCGAGGCGCTCGCGCATCACGGCAGCCCGGAGCAGCAGGCGCTCTACCTCCCGCATCTTGCGACCGGCGAATGGACCGGCACGATGAACCTGACCGAGCCGCAGGCCGGCTCCGACGTCGGCGCGCTCCGCGCGACCGCCACGCCGCTGGGTGACGGCAAATGGTCGATCAAGGGCACCAAGATCTACATCTCGTTCGGCGATCACGACATGGCGCCGAACATCGTCCACCTCGTCCTCGCGCGGACGCCCGGCGCGCCCGCGGGTACCAAGGGCATCTCGCTCTTCCTCGTGCCGAAATACCGTCTGAACGACGACGGCACGCCCGGCGACTTCAACGACGTCCGCGTCGTCTCGATCGAGCACAAGATGGGGCTTCACGCCTCGCCGACCTGCGTGCTGAGCTTCGGCGATAATGACGACTGCGTCGGCGAGCTGATCGGTGCGGAACTCGGCGGCATCCGCGCGATGTTCACGATGATGAACAATGCGCGGCTCAATGTCGGGCTTCAGGGCGTGCAGGTCGCCGAGGGCGCCACCCAGGGCGCGGTCGCCTATGCGCTCGACCGCGTCCAGTCGGCGCGCGCGGGCTCGCCGAACAAGGAGTCGGTCAAGATCGTCGAGCATCCCGACGTCCGCCGCATGCTGCTGCGGATGAAGGCGCAGACCCAGGCGGCGCGCGCGCTCGTCTATTATGCCGCCGGGCAGGTCGACCGCGCCAACATGGGCGACGCCGCGGCGCGCAACCGCCTCGAACTCGTCACCCCGCTGGCCAAGGCGCACGGCACCGACATCGGCAACGAGGTCGCCTCGCTCGGCATCCAGGTGCATGGCGGCATGGGCTATGTCGAGGAAACCGGTGCCGCGCAGTATTTCCGCGATGCGCGCATCACGCCGATCTACGAAGGCACCAACGGCATCCAGGCCGCCGATCTGGTCGGCCGCAAGCTCGCGCTCGACAATGGCGGCGCGTTCGCCACGCTGATCGCCGACATCCGCGCGGAAGCCAGGGACGAACGGCTGCTCGCGCTCGTCGACGCCTGCGACGCGATCGGCCGCCGCCTCGCCACCGCGGACGCCGACGACAAGCTCGCCGCGAGCTATCCCTTCCTGACGATGCTGTCGGTCGCGACCTGCGGCTGGCTGATGGAGCGCCAGGGCGCGGTCGCCGGCACCGACGATTTCGGACGGATGAAGGCGGCCTCGGTCCGCTTCTACCTCGACCAGATCGTCCCCGAAGCCATGGGCCTCGTCGCCGCCGCCAGCGCCAGCGCCGCGGTGCTCTACGCGATCGAACCGGCGCTGTTCGCGGCGTAAGTCCCCCTCCCGTCATCCTGACGAAAGTCAGGATCCAGAGCCACGCATGCGGGCGTCCGTGGCTCTGGATCCTGGGTCGAGCCCAGGATGACGGAGGGGGCTGGTGCGCACACCCACCCCGTTCGCCCGCTTTCATTCGCCCCATTCCCAAACACCCCACCCCCGTTCGCCCTGAGCGCAGTCGAAGGGCCGCCCCAACCCAGGTGCTTCGACTTCGCTCAGCACGAACGGCGGGGGCTAGGGGCGGTGGCGGGGGACGTATGCACGCGACGGCGGGGGACGTACGTGCATGTGGTGCACGCCCGCCCCAGAACCGCGGCCATGCCCCCCAACAACCCCCACCCGCCCTTCAACACTCGACGGCCGCGCCACACGCACGGTAAGGGCAAACCCAAACGAGGACCCCCCGACCGATGTTCGATCTCGACGCCTATCTGACCCGTGTCGCCATGCCCGCGCGGCCCACGCTTGATTCGATCGGCCTCGGCCGGTTGCAGCTGGCGCACCGGCTCGCCATCCCGTTCGAGGATCTCGACGTCGTGCTCGGCCGCGGCATCGCGATCGACAGCGCCTCGGTGTTCGCAAAGCTCGTGACCGCGCGCCGCGGTGGGTATTGCTTCGAGCATAACCGGCTGTTCCTCGATGCGCTCGCCGAACTGGGCTTTGCCGCCCGCCCGGTGCTCGCCCGCGTCTGGATCGCCGCGACCGAAGTGCCGCCGCTCACGCACACTTTCGCGCTCGTGACGATCGACGGGCAGGCCTGGATCGCCGACACCGGCTTCGGCGGCAGCTACACCCCCGTGCTCCCGCTCGCCGACGGCGCCGAGGCGACCGCACCCGATGGCGCGCGCTTCCGGCTCGAGGCGACCAGCCGCGATCACGGCGAACAGGGCTGGATGCTGCTGCGCAACGGGGATCCGATGACCACCGACGGACGCGGCGCGAGCGGCGGGTTCCAGCCGCAATACAGCTTCACGCTCGCCGAGGTGTTCGACGCCGATCTGCTGCTCGGCAATCACTGGACGTCGACCGCCCCCGCGAGCCGCTTCACGCAGACCGCGATCGCCAGCATCGTCCTGCCCAATGGTTTCGCCTCGCTGATGGGGCGTACCTATCGCCGGCGGTCCGGCACCGACACGGCGGCAGGCGAGATCACCGACCCGCGCGTCTACCGGATCCGCATGAGCCTGTTGTTCGGGATCGACCTGAGCGTCGAGGACATCGCCGCGCTGAATCTGTTCTGAGCCACCCGCCGCGCGGGATCACCCCGCGGGGTGGCTCAGGCCCGTTCGTGCGCCAGCAGGTCGCGCGCGTCGAGGCCGAGCAGGTCGATATGCCCAAGGATGCGCGGCCAGTGCGTGGTGACGAACGTCTCGCGTTCCGCCACACGCAACGCCTCCGCGGCCCCCGGCAGGACGAACATGCCGACGCCGCGCCGGACCTCGACATAGCCATCGTCCTGGAACGTCTGATAGGCCTTGGCGACGGTCAGCGGGTTGGCGCCATGCTCGGCGGCAAAGGCACGGACCGAGGGCAGCTGATCACCCGCGCGATAGTCGCCGCGTAATATCCCGGCGGCGATCGTGGCGCGGAGGCGGAGATATACGGGGCTGTCTTCGCTGCTGAGCGCTGTCATGCTGCCTTAATACAGCAATTGGCCATTTCGTCGAGTCCTAGGGCCGCCAGCGCGAGACGACACGTTCCATATCGGGGCGGGGCCGTTCGTCGAGCGGCCGGGATGGCGTGCCGACGAACAGGAACCCGGCGATCCGCTCATGGCCCTCGCCGAACGCATCGCGCACCGTGTCCGAATAGCTCGGCCAGCCGGTCAGCCAGCCGCCCGCAAAGCCCAGCGCATGCACCGCGTGGAGCAGGTTCATGCACGCCGCCCCGGTCGACAATTCCTGTTCGAACACGGGAATGTGGCTCGGCTTGGGTGACGACAGCACGACGACCAGCGCCGGGGCCTGGTGCGCGAACTGGTCGAGCGCCTCGATCTCGGTCCGCGACGCGGTCGGCCGCTCGACGCGGTACGCATCAATGATCAGCGCGGCGAGCGCGGTGCGCTGGTCCTGGCCGACCACCACGAACCGCCACGGCGCCAGCTTGCCATGATCGGGGGTGCGCGCCGCGATCGCCAGGATCTGCGCGAGCTGGTCGGCATCGGGACCGGGTGCGACAAGGTCGCGCGGCTTGCCCGAACGGCGGGTCGCGAGCAGCGAAAGCGGGCTGGAAGTGTCGTTGAACATCGCTCCGCAGATAGGCACGGGGCGCGGCAATTTACAGCCGCATCCGCGATTTAGCAGGCGGTCCCGCGGCCACCGATATTTACAGTCCCGGCTTTGCCGCTAGGTAAGGCCGCAATGAAGCCGCCGCGTTCGACGGCGGCCCAGCGTTTCAGGGAGCGTAAAAGATGGTGGACACCCCGACCGCGGATACGCCGCGAGAGCCGGATATCACCCATGTGAACCCCGCCAGCGGGGAGACGTGGTTCGGCCATCCCCGCCAGCTCGCGCGACTGTTCACCACCGAGATGTGGGAGCGTTTCGGCTATTACGGCATGCGCGCGCTGCTCACGCTGTACCTCACCAAGCATTTCGTGTTCGGCGATCGCGAGGCGACCGGGCTGTACGGCGGCTATACCGCTTTGGTGTATCTGACGCCGCTGGTCGGCGGCTATCTCGCCGACCAGTATCTCGGCTCGAAGCGCGCGGTGAAGTTCGGCGCGATCATCATGGCGATGGGCTATCTGCTGCTCTGCTTCGGCGGCGAGACCGCCAAGCCCTATGCGACGATCGCCAACCAGCGTTACGAAATCCAGGTCGTCGAACAGGCCGACAGCGAGGTCCGCTACCTCGTCGACGGCGCGAACAAGCTGAAGATCAAGGGCAATGACGACGGTACCGTCTCGCTGCTCGCCGCCGACGGCGCGGTCGCGCGCACGGTCGAGAAGGGCGGCTTTGAATCGGGCGCGGAACGCAGCAGCTTCTACGTCACGATCATGCTGCTCGCACTCTGCATGATCTCGGTCGGCAACGGCTTCTTCAAGCCCAACATCTCGACGATGGTCGGCGAACTCTATGCGCAGGGCGACAAGCGCCGCGATGCCGGGTTCACGATCTTCTACATGGGGATCAACCTCGGTTCGCTCTTCTCGCAGCTGCTCTGCCCGTTCCTCGCGGTCGCGTTCGGCTGGTGGGCCGGCTTCGGGCTGGCGGCGATCGGCATGCTGTTCTCGTGGACGCTGATCCAGTTCGATGGCGGCAAACTCAACGGCTACGGCGAGCCGCCGGTGCGCAGCGGCCCCGATCGCGCGCTCGGCATCTATGCGCTCGCGCTGCTCGGCATCCCGATCTTCTACCTGCTGTTCGTCAACCTGATGAACGCCGAGCCGCCGGTGCCGGGTTCCGGGATCATCGGCTACATCGTCTCGCTGTCGCTGATGGGCAAATTGCTGTTCGGCACGTTCCTGGTCGCGGTGCCGGGCATCCTGATCTGGTCGTTCGTCAATGGCGAGCGGCGCGAGTTCCAGATGATGCTCGCGGCAATGGTGCTGATCGTCTTCAACGTCGTGTTCTGGACTTTGTTCGAGCAGGCAGGCTCGAGTCTCACGCTGTTTGCTGACCGCAACACCGATCTCAGCGTGTTCGGCCTGTTCAGCATCTCCGCCGGGCAGACGCAGTTCTTCAACGCGTTCTTCATCGTCGCGCTGGCGCCGGTGATGTCGATCCTGTGGACCAAGCTTGCGGCCAGGGGCATCGAGCCGTCGATCCCGGTCAAGTTCGGCATCGCCCTGATCGGCGTCGGCGTCGGCTTCCTGTTCCTCGTCTGGGGCGCGAGCATGGTCGGCCCGACGTTCAAGGTCGCGATCTGGTGGCTGGCCGGGCTCTACTTCATCCACTCGTTCGCCGAGCTCTGCATCTCGCCGGTCGGGCTCAGCATGATCACCAAGTTGTCGATCGCGCGCGTCGTCGGGCTGATGATGGGCGTGTGGTTCCTGTCGATCTCGGTCGCGCAATATGTCGCGGGCATCGTCGCACAGGTCGCCAGCGTCGAGACGGTCGGCGGGCAGGTGACCAATCTCAAGGTCAGCCTCGACACCTATGCCGGCGTGTTCTGGACGATCGGGCTGGTCTCGGCGGGGATCGGCGTGCTGCTGCTGCTGATCTCGCCGCTGATCAAGAAGTGGATGCACGGGGTCCAGTAAGGCCGCTGGACCTGCCGACGCATCATCCCCAATAATCCGTCATCCCCGCGGAGGCGGGGATCCAGACACTCTGCAGTTCGTGATAGACCACGGCCTGCCAGTCTGGATCCCCGCCTGCGCGGGGATGACGGTTATGAGAGGGTATGACCCGGTCAGATCCGCGTCATCGACAGTGCCTTCTCACCGTAGCGCGGCCCCGCGGTGCCGCCCCTCGGCGCCGCCGCATCAAGCTTCGCCAGATCGTCCGCCGACAGCGTGACGTCGGCCGCCTTCATGCTGTCCTCCAGCGTGACGCGGCGCTTCGACCCCGGGATCGGCACGATGTCGTCGCCCTGCGCCAGCAGCCACGCCAGCGCGACCTGCGCCGGGCTCGCCCCATGCGTGTCGGCGATCGCCGTCACCACCGCGACCATCTCCATGTTCTTGGCGAAGTTTGCGTCCGAATAGCGCGGGTCGTTGCGGCGGTAATCGCCCTCGGGCAGGTCCGATCGCGCAGTGATCTGCCCGGTCAGGAACCCGCGCCCCAGCGGCGAATAGGGCACGAACCCGATCCCCAGCTCACGGCACAAAGGCAGGATTGCGTCCTCGACCCCGCGCTCCCACAGTGAATATTCGCTCTGCAGCGCGGCGATCGGATGCGTCGCCGCGGCGCGCCGGATTGTGTCGAGCCCGGCCTCCGACAGCCCCAGATGCCGCACCTTGCCCTCGCGGACGAGCTCGGCCATCGCGCCCACCGTCTCCTCGATCGGCACGCCCGGATCGACGCGGTGCTGATAGAGCAGGTCGATCGTCTCGACGCCGAGCCGCTTGAGCGATCCCTCGCACGCACGCCGCACATTGGCGGGCGTGCTGTCGACCCCGGTCATGCCGTTCTCGTCATAGCGGAAGCCGAACTTGGTCGCGATCACGACGCCGTCGCGCTTGCCCCGGATCGCCTTGCCAAGCAGCTCCTCGTTGATCAGCGGACCATAGATTTCGGCGGTGTCGAACAGCGTCACGCCCAGTTCGATCGCGCGGTGGATCGTCGCGATGCTCTCGTCGGCGGGGGCGCTGCCGTACATGTCCTTGCCGACCCCGGCCATCGGCATGCAACCGAGGCCGAGCGCGGAAACCTCGAAATCAGGGCCGAGCGTGCGATACTTCATGCGGAATCTCCTCGGCGCCGCCGCCGTGATCGGACCGCGCCGCGACGGAGATAGTGACGGCGGTGTCCATCGTCACGTTCCCGACCGTGCGAAACAGGTCGGGAATGGTCTCCACCGCGATGAGCAGGCCGAGCACCTCGAGCGGGATGCCCATCGCCAGCGCGACCGGCGCGACCGAGGCGACGAAGCTGATCGTGCCGGGCAGCGAGATCGATCCCATCGTCGTGATCGCCGCGGTCGCGACGCCCGCGGCCATCTGTCCCGGCCCGATCGGCAGCCCCAGCCAGTGCGCGACATAGAGCGCGACCGCGAGGTTCATCGCCGGGCTGGTCGCGCGGAACACCGCGACCGACAGCGGCAGGACGATCCCGGCGGTGGCGGGCGACGCGCCGAGCTCGGTCGAGGCCTTCAGCATCGCCGGCAACGAGGCGAGTGACGACTGGGTGCTGATCGCCACCGCCTGCGCCGGCGCGACCGCGCGCGCGAACCGGCCCAGGCTGACCCGGCCGCCGATCATGCCGATCGGATAGGCGCTCAGCAGGACGATGAAGCCGATCGCCGAGACGCAGACGATATAGTGCAGCAGCGCGCCGAACGCCGCCGTCCCGGTGCGCGCACCGACCCCGTAGGCGAGCGCGAAGATGCCGATCGGCGCGAGTTTCAGCACCCATTTGATGATGATCAGCAACGCGTCGACGACCGCCTGGAAGAAGCCGGTCAGCACGCGGCGGCGATCGTCGGGCAGTTTCGTCACGGCGAACGCGAACGTCAGCGCGAAGACGGTGAGCGGCAGGAACGAATCGCTCGATGCCGCGGCGACGATGTTGGTCGGCACGATCGTGTCGAAGAACGCGCCGATCCCCGGCACCGGCCCGACCGGGGCGGCACCGGTCAGCGCGGCGCGCAGAGCGGCGCCGAGCCCGCGCGGCAGCGGGAAGGCATCGAGGATCAACGGCATGACCAGCGCGGACATGATCGTTGAACTCCACAGGATGACGACGATCATCACCATCGCCCGCATCGTGATCCGCCCGGCGCGTGCCGCCTCGGTCGTCGCGCCGATCCCGGTGACGAGCAGCCCGACGACGAGCGGCACGATCACCATCTGCAACCCGTGCAGCCACGCCGCGCCGATCGGCTGGGTCACCGCCGTCGCCGCGAGCGCGTGGGCCGGCGACCAGGCGGCCGCGGCGATGCCGATCCCGATGCCGCCGAACAGCGCTGCGAGTATCCGTGTAGTCTGCGACATGCTCGCCCTTCGTGTTCCACCGCGCTATCAGCGATGCCAGAGAGCGATACCGGACGGAAAGCATTGACGATGGCAAGGAAATATTTCGGCACCGACGGCATTCGCGGTGCCACCAACGCATCGCCGATGACCGCGGAGATGGCTATGAAGGTCGGCATGGCGGCGGGCGCCTATTTCCTGCGCGGCGATCACCGGCACCGCGTCGTGATCGGCAAGGACACGCGGCTGTCGGGCTATATGCTCGAATCCGCGCTGGTCGCGGGCTTTACCAGCGTTGGCATGGACGTGGTGATGGTCGGGCCGATGCCGACACCCGCGGTCGCGATGCTGACCCAGTCGATGCGCGCGGATATCGGCGTGATGATCTCCGCCAGCCACAACCCCTATGCCGATAACGGGATCAAGCTGTTCGGCCCCGACGGCTTCAAGCTGTCCGACGAGGCCGAGACCGCGATCGAGGCGCTGATCGACGGCGACGTGCCGCTGGTCGCGTCGAGCAAGATCGGCCGCGCGCGCCGGATCGACGATGCGCAGGGGCGCTACATCCATTTCGCCAAGTCGACCTTTCCGGAAAATCTGCGGCTCGACGGGATGCGGATCGTGCTCGATTGCGCGAACGGCGCCGCCTACAAGGTCGCCCCCTCGGCGCTGTGGGAACTCGGCGCGGACGTCGTCGCGATCGGCGTCACGCCCGACGGCACCAACATCAACGACGGCGTCGGCTCGACCGCACCGCAGGCACTCGCCGAGACGGTGGTCGCGAGCGGCGCGGATATCGGCATCGCGCTCGACGGTGACGCCGACCGGCTGATCGTCGTCGACGAGACCGGCACGATCGTCGACGGCGATCAGCTGATGGCGACGATCGCGGCAAGCTGGGCGCGGCAGGGGCGGCTCAAGGGCGGCGGTCTCGTCGCCACGGTGATGTCCAATCTCGGCCTCGAACGCCATCTCGCCGCGCAGGGGCTCGGGCTGGTCCGCACCCAGGTCGGCGATCGCCACGTGCTCGAGAAGATGCGGTCGAGCGGCTATAATGTCGGCGGCGAGCAATCGGGGCACATCATCCTCAGCGACTATGCCACGACCGGCGACGGCCTGGTCGCCGCGCTCCAGATCCTCGCCGAGGTCAAGCGCTCGGGCGCGCGCGCGGGCGAGGTGCTCCACCGGTTCGAACCCTTGCCGCAACTGTTGAAGAACGTCCGATTCGGCGGCGGCAAGCCGCTCGACGACGAGGCGGTGAAAGCGGTGATCGCGCAGGCCGAGGCCGAACTCGCCGGCAAGGGGCGGCTGGTCATCCGCCCGTCGGGCACCGAACCCGTGATCCGCGTGATGGCCGAGGGCGACGATCCGGGTCAGGTCGGGCGCGTCGTCGACCGGATCTGCGACGCCGTCCGCAAGGTTGCCGCCTGATGCTCGAGATGCGCCCCGCCTGCGAACGCTGCGCCGCCGAGCTTCCCGCCGACGCGCCCGGCGCGTTCATCTGCTCGTACGAATGCACCTTCTGCGCGTCCTGCGCGGACGCGCTCGACGAGCGCTGTCCCAATTGCGGCGGCGAACTCCTCGACCGTCCGACCCGGTTCGGCGACGCCCCGCCACAGAGACCGGCCTCGGGCCGGCGGCACTAGACCCTCTCGAAACCTCTACCACCCCGGCGAAGGCCGGGTTCCAGCTGGCAAGGTCGCAGTAACGAAGCGCTGCGCTCACCCAGCAACGTTTCCCAACTGGCCCCCGGCCTCCGCCGGGGAGGATGCCCGCATATGTCGCGCTTCCCTGTCCCGCACCGCACCGATTATGCCATAGCCCGACCCATGACCTCCAACCCCGCCCGGCACCGCCAATGACCGCCAGAATCCTCATCATCGCCGGCTCCGATTCAGGCGGCGGCGCCGGCATCCAGGCGGACATCAAGACCGTCACGATGCTCGGTGGCCACGCGATGACCGCCATCACCGCGATCACCGCGCAGAACACGCTCGGCGTGCAGGCGGTCCACCCGGTGCCCACCGACATCGTCCTCGCGCAGATCGACTCGGTCGTGTCCGACATCGGCGTCGACGCGGTGAAGATCGGCATGATCGGCTCGGCCCAGACCGCCAACGCCGTCGCCGACCGCCTGACGTCAATGTTCTCCCGCGAACCGATACCGATCATCTTCGACCCGGTCATGATCGCCAGCAGCGGCTCGGTGCTCGCCGACCCCGACACGATCGCCGCCTTCGCCCGCCTCATGCGGATCGCCACGCTCGTCACCCCCAACCTCCCCGAACTCGCAGCGCTGAGCGGCGAGGCGGCGGTACGCGCACTCGGGCCCGCCGTGCTCATCAAGGGCGGCCACGCCGAAGGCCCGCGCGTCACCGACCGCCTCGTCACCGACGCCGGCGAAACGCTGTGGACCAACCCCCGCATCGAAACCCGTCACGCGCACGGCACCGGCTGCACGCTCGCCAGCGGCATCGCCACCGGCCTCGCGCAGGGCATGTCGCTCGACGCAGCCATCGCGCGCGCGATCGCGTTCGTCCGCGCCGCGCTTGCGCAGCCGCCGGGGCTTGGCGCAGGGCACGGGCCGATGGGGCACGCGCTCGGCGTCAGCCCGTTCGACCAGCTGAGAGACCGCACATGCCCGGCATGAAACATGAAAAGCTCTGCGTCGGCCCCGTCGCCGGCGTCGACGAGGCCGGTCGCGGTCCGCTCGCCGGTCCGGTCGTCGCCGCCGCGGTGATCCTGCCGTCCAAGGGCGTGCCCCGCGGCATCGACGATTCGAAGAAGCTCTCCGCCTCCGAGCGCGAACGGCTCTGCGCGCGGCTCAAGGGCTGTGCGATCGTCGGTATCGGCATCGTCGAGCCCGACGAGATCGACACGCTCAACATCTACTGGGCGACGATGAAGGCGATGACGCTCGCGGTCGACGCGCTCGCCACCGAGCTCGGCCACGCGCCCGGCCATGTGCTGGTCGACGGCAACCGCCTGCCGCGCTGGAGCTACCCCGCCACCCCGCTGGTCGGCGGCGATGCGAAATCGCTGTCGATCGCCGCCGCCTCGATCGTCGCCAAGCACACGCGCGACCTGATCATGATCGCCGCCGCCGACATTCATCCCGAATATAACTGGCATTCGAACAAGGGTTACGGCTGCGCGCACCACATGAAGGCGCTGCGCGATCATGGCCCCACACCGATTCATCGCCGCAGTTTCGCCCCCGTCGCGGCGGCCTATCTGGCGCGCGAGGGCCTTTTCGCGAAGGAAACGACGAGCTGAGTCTTTCGCGCCACACCCCAAGGGCTTGAGGCGCGAGTCTGTCACGACTCAACATCTGGGCGACGGCGACTCGTTTGGTCGCACCGACGGATTCGCGCGCGCGCGCCGTTCATGAAACTCTGCTTGACGGAGTCGGACAATTCCGCAGCTATGGGGGTCGACAAGGGGCGCAAAAACATGGGTTTGATCGACACGATCGCGCGGCCGCGCGCGGTAAAGAAGGTAGCGGCGCCGGCGGTGCAGCCCGCGCTGCCGCTCGACCAGATCCTGCGCGGCGACTGTATCGAGCGCATGAAGGCGCTGCCGTCGAACTCGATCGACATGATCTTCGCCGATCCGCCCTACAATCTCCAGCTCGGCGGCGAACTCTATCGCCCCGATGGCAGCCATGTCGACGCGGTCACCGACGAGTGGGACAAGTTCGACACCTTCGCCGCCTATGACCGCTTCACCCGCGCCTGGCTGAAGGAAGCGCGCCGGATCCTCAAGGACGATGGCAGCATCTGGGTCATCGGCAGCTATCACAACATCTTCCGCGTCGGCGCGGCGGTGCAGGATCTCGGCTACTGGATCCTCAACGACATCGTCTGGCGCAAGACCAACCCGATGCCCAATTTCCGCGGCACCCGCTTCACCAACGCGCACGAGACGCTGATCTGGGCGTCGAAGGGCGAGAAGGCGAAATACACCTTCAACTACCGCGCGATGAAGACGCTCAACGACGAGCTGCAGATGCGCAGCGACTGGGAATTCCCGATCTGCGGCGGCCCCGAGCGGTTGAAGAAGAACGGCACCAAGGTCCATCCGACGCAGAAGCCCGAGGCGCTGCTCTACCGGATCCTGCTCGCCTGCACCAAGCCCGGCGACGTCGTGCTCGACCCGTTCTTCGGCACCGGCACCACCGGCGCGGTCGCCAAGCGGCTCGGCCGTAACTGGATCGGGATCGACCGCGAGGGCGAGTATATCGAGGCGGCGCAGGAGCGGATCGAGGCCGCGCTGCCGCTCGACGAATCCGCACTCGCGACGATGATGAGCCCGCGCGCACAGCCCAAGGTCGCGTTCGGCGTGCTCGTCGAGAATGCGTATCTCGCGCCTGGCACGGTGCTGACCGACGGCAAGCGCCGCTGGCGCGCGACGATCCGCGCGGACGGCTCGCTGCTCAGCGATTGCGGCACGATCGGCTCGATCCACAAGCTCGGCTCGACGCTCCAGAACGCGCCCGCCTGCAATGGCTGGAGCTTCTGGCATTATGAGAGCGACAAGGGGCTGAAACCGATCGACGACCTCCGCCAGACCTATTTGCTGGCGACGACGGTCTAGCGAATTGCCGTTCGTGCCGAGTAGAGACCGAGCGTAGTCGAGGGCTCGTATCGAGGTACATGTCCCTCGATACGGCATCGCGACGTGCTCGATGCCTATACGGGACGAACGGGATTAGCCGTTTGAACGGCATGCGGATTTGGGGAAAAGGGGGGCATGACCAGCCTCCACCTCCGCCCCGTCCAGTTCGTCGACACCCCGATCGGCCATCCCGATGGCAGCGTCGCGCGGCTTGCGGGCGGGATGCAGTGGTTCGCCGCCTATGAGGTGATCGAGCGCGGGACCCGTCGCACGATCCCCGTCGCCGACGTCGCCACGCAGGGCGAGCGCGCGGCGCATCTTCACGCGCTGATCACCGCGCCGCGCGCGCCGCTCGCGCTCGGCGAGCGCATGCTGCGCTTCGACCAGCCGCTCGTCGCCGCTATTCTCAACGTCACCCCGGACAGCTTCTCCGATGGCGGCAAGCATGTCGACGACCCCGCCGCCGCCGCGGCCGCCGGGATCGACATGGCCGCGGCGGGCGCGACGATGATCGACGTCGGCGGCGAATCGACCCGCCCCGGCGCGGCGGCGGTCTGGGAAGGCGACGAGATCGCCCGGCTCGTCCCCGTCGTCGAGCGGCTCGCCCGCACCGGCGCGATCGTCTCGGTCGACACGCGCAAGGCCGGCGTGATGGCGGCGACGCTCGCCGCCGGCGCGCATATCGTCAACGACGTCGCCGCCCTGCTGTGGGACGATCGCGCGCTCGAGGTCGTCGCCGCCAGCGGTTGTCCGGTCGTGCTGATGCACTCGCCCGACCCCCGCGAGGGCGGCCACGGGCGGACCGGCTACGGAAACGTCGTCACCGACGTGTTCGACTGGCTCGAGGCGCGGATCGCCGCGGTCGTCGCGGGCGGCGTCGATCGCACGCGGATCATTGTCGATCCCGGCATCGGCTTCGGCAAGACGCTCGCCGACAATCTCGCGCTGCTCAACGACCTGGCGATGTTTCACGGGCTTGGCTGCCCGATCCTGCTCGGGGCGAGCCGCAAGCGGCTGATCGGCGCACTGTCGAACGAGGCCCCGGTCGGCGACCGGCTCGCCGGATCGCTCGCGCTCGCGCTCAAGGGCGTCGAGGCGGGGGTCCAGATCCTGCGCGTCCACGACGTCGCCGAGACCGTTCAGGCGCTGCGCGTCTGGCGCGGGATGCGCGACCTCGCGCTGGTCGGCGGCTGACCCGGCGCCGATCTTCTGGTCACATGTTCGGGGCGGAATATCGCCGCATTGCAGCGAAATGCGCGATCGCGCATTAGACAAGGCGTCAGCAAGGAGCCTTTCGTTTGATCGTTACCGCAACACCGCGCCTCAGCCAGATCCTCAGCGAAGTCTGGCGCCCGTTGCTCGGGCTCTTTGTCTGGGACGTCGTGGTGACCATCACCTATTATGTCCTGCCCTTTCATGCGCCGTCGCTGCCGCTGACGCTGTTCGGCACCGCGCTCGCGCTGTTCCTCGGCTTTCGCGACAATTCCGCCTATCAGCGCTGGTGGGAAAGCCGCGGCCTCTGGGGGCTGATGACCAACGCCTCGCGCAGTCTCGCCCGCATGACGCGCAACCTGCTGCCCGAACCCGAAGGCCATGATCTCAAGCGGACGATCGTCCTGCGCCAGATCGCCTATGTGAACGCGCTGCGCTGTCAGCTCCGTCGCCAGCCGGTCGCGCCCGATGTCCTGCGGTTCCTGTCGGAGGACGAGGCGTCGTTCGCCCTCGCGCGGACCAATCCCGCCAACGGCCTGCTCGACGGCACCGGACGGCGGATCGACATCGCCCGCCGCAACGGCTGGATCGACACGATCCAGCAGGCGTCGTTCGAACGGCTGCTGGTCGATATCGCCAATGCGCAGGGCGGGATGGAGCGGATCAAGAACACCCCGCTGCCCAACCAGTACCGCTTCTTCCCGACGCTCTTCACCCGGCTGTTCTGCATCCTGCTGCCGATCGGGCTGGTCGAGACGCTCGGCTTCGCAACCCCGATCGGGTCGACGATTGCAGGGTTGATGTTCCTCGCGGTGCTTCAGATCGGCGACGATCTCGTCGATCCGTTCGCCGACACGATCCACGACGTGCCGCTCAACGCGATGTGCCGCACGATCGAGATCGACCTGCTCCAGGCGATCGGTGACGAGGCCCCCGAGCCGCTGAAGCCGGTCAAGGGCGTGCTCTGGTAGGTCGCCGCCCCTGATCCGATTTTAAGGTAACGTCGCCCGGGGTCAGGCGACGTTGTCGATCCCGAGCTCGGCGAGCTTGCGGTACAGCGTCGACCGCCCGATCCCGAGCCGCCGCGCGACCTCGGTCATCCGTCCGCGATAATGGCCGATGGCCAGCCGGATGAGGTCCGATTCGATCTCCTCCAGCGTGCGCAGATGCCCGTCGGCACTGAACAGCGTCACACCACCACCGCCGCCGGCTGCGGTCGCGGGCTCGGGCCGGCGACGGCTGCCCAGCGCCGCGATCTGCGGGAAATCGGCGCGCGTCAGCGCGTCACTTTCGCACAGCACCGCGGCGCGGAAGAGCGCATTCTGCATCTGCCGGACATTGCCCGGCCAGTCATATTGGACCAGCAGCGCCAGCGCATCGTCGGTGATGCCCAACGGACGCAGCCCCGGCTGCTGCGCGATCCGCGCGAGCAGATGGCGGGCAAGCGCCGGGATGTCACCGGTTCGCTCGCGCAGCGGCGGGATCGTCACCTGCACCGCGTTCAGCCGGTAATAGAGGTCCTCGCGAAACCGGTCCGCCTCGACCTCGTCGATCAGCGTCGTGTTGCTCGCGGCGATCACCCGGACGTCGACCTGCTGCGGATGCCGCGCACCGAGTGCATGCACGTCGCCCGTATCGAGCAGATGGAGCAGCTTGATCTGCGCGTCGATCGGCATCGCCCCGATCTCGTCGAGGAACAGCGTGCCGCCGTCCGCCTCGCGAAACCGGCCGATCTTGCGCTCGAATGCGCCGGTAAAGGCGCCTTCCTCGTGCCCGAACAGCTCGCTCTCGACCAGATTGGCGGGGATCGCGCCGCAATTGACGCTGATCATCGGGCGTTTGGCGCGCGGCGACGCCGCATGGATCGCCTCGGCGACGACCTCCTTGCCGACTCCGCTTTCGCCTTCGAGCAGGATCGCGACGCGGCCGCGCGCGGCCTTGGCGGCGATCGCCAGCGCGGCGCGGAAATCGGGCGACGAGCCGACGATCTCGTCGAACGCGAGCAGTGCGGGGATCTTCTCGGTCAGCGGGCGCAATTCGCCCGCGGTCGTGCCGGCGACCACCGCATCGAGCGAGGCGAGCAGCCGGTCGGGCGCGAGCGGCTTGACCAGGAAATCGGTCGCGCCCGCGCGCATCGCGTTCACCGCATGCTCGACCGAACCGTTCGCGGTCAGCATCAGGATCGGCAGCGCCGGGCGACGATTGCGCAGCTCGGCGATCACCGCCGTTGCGTCCTCATGCGGTGCGGAATGGTCGAGGATGATCGCGTCGAGCTGCATCCCGTCCTGCGTGCCGAGCGTGGCGATCGCCATCTCGCCGTCGCTCGCGAACACGGTCCGCCAGCCGCCACGCGACGCCAGTGCGGACACCAGCCGCCGTTGTGCAGGCTCGTTGTCGATCAATAGTAGCAGGCGCTGCCCGTTGCGCGTCATGGCGAATCCTGTCCCGTTTGCGGACAGTCTTTAGCGTTTTCAGGTAAAGGGCGACTTAAATATCGCTTTGGGGCGGTTGCGATGCGCTCCGACCATGTCGCCGCGGCTGCACGACGGCGTGAAGCCGGGGTTTGGAAGCGCGGGGGTTGAGGCTGGGGCACCGGCCCGATAAGGTCGCACCGATAACAGAATGGCGAGGGACGGATCATGGCGGACGATGCAAACATCAAGGGTCATGCTGCGACCTATGACAGCGTCATCGGTGTGATGAAGATCGGCGCGATCGCCTGTGCGGTGATCGTCGCGATCGTCATCTGGCTGATTTCCTGATCCGATGAAGATCGCCGTCCTCAAGGAGCAGGTGGACGGCGAGCGGCGGGTTGCCGCGACGCCCGAAACCGTCCGCAAGTTCGTCGCGCTGGGCGCGACGCTCGCGGTGGAGGCGGGGGCCGGCCAGTCCGCGTCGATCGCCGACGCCGCCTATGCCGATGCGGGGGCGAGCGTCACCGACCGGGCGGCGGCGGTTTCGGGTGCGGACATCGTGCTCGGCGTGCAGGCGCCCGATCCGGCAACGCTGGCAGGCGCCGCGCCCGGCGCATGGGTCGTCGCGAGCTTCAATCCCTTTGGCGAGCGCGCCCGGGTCGATGCCTATGCCGCCACGGGCCTCGAGGCGCTGGCGATGGAGTTCATGCCGCGCATCACCCGCGCGCAGTCGATGGACATCCTGTCCTCGCAGTCGAACCTGTCGGGCTACAAGGCGGTGCTCGACGCGGCGGCCGAATATGGCCGGGCATTTCCGATGATGATGACCGCGGCGGGGACGATCAGCGCCGCGCGCGTGTTCGTGATGGGGGTCGGCGTCGCCGGGCTTCAGGCAATCGCGACCGCGCGCCGGCTCGGTGCGCAGGTCTCCGCCACCGACGTCCGCGCCGCGACGCGTGAGCAGATCCAGTCGCTCGGCGCGAAACCGATCTTCGTCGAAAGCGTCGCCGGGATCGAGGGCGAGGGGACGGGCGGCTATGCGGGCGAGATGAGCCCCGAATATCAGGCCGCGCAGGCCGAACTCGTCTCCGGGCACATCGCCAGGCAGGACATCGTCATCACCACCGCGCTGATCCCCGGCCGCCCCGCGCCGCGGCTGATCTCGGCCACGCAGGTCGCGAGCATGAAGCCCGGCTCGGTGATCGTCGATCTCGCGGTCGAACAGGGCGGCAATGTCGAGGGTGCGGTCGCGGGCGAGATCGTCGAGGTGAACGGCGTCAGGATCGTCGGCCACCGCAACGTCCCCAGCCGGCTCGGTGCCGACGCCAGCGCATTGTTCAGCCGCAATTTGTTCAATTTTCTCAGTGCCTTCTGGGACAAGGAGACGGGGCGGCCGGTGCTCGATGCGGAAATCGGCGACGCGATTCGCCTGACCCGCGACGGCGCGATCGTCAATCCGCGTTTGCAGCCATGACCCGGCACGATACAAAACCCCGTTTGCGTCTCAACATTCGCAACATTCGCGGGGCTCAGGAGGGCTGAGATGGACTTTATCGCGATCCTGTCGATCTTCGTCATGGCCTGCTTCGTCGGCTATTATGTCGTCTGGTCGGTGACGCCTGCGCTCCACACGCCGCTGATGGCGGTGACCAACGCGATTTCCAGCGTGATCATCGTCGGCGCGCTGATCGCGTCCGCCGCGGCGGGATCGCCGGTCGCGAAATATCTCGGGCTGCTCGCGGTCGTGCTGGCGAGCGTCAACATCTTCGGCGGCTTTGCGGTCACCGCGCGGATGCTGGCGATGTACAAGAAAAAGGAACGGCCGGTCGCCAAGTGACCGTTACGGATCCGAGGGGAACTGAGTGATGCATGACGTAGCCGTGAACCCCTGGGTCGCGCTGGCCTATCTCGTCGCCGGCATGTGCTTCATCCTCGCGCTGCGTGGTCTGTCCAGCCCGGCGACGAGCCAGCGCGGCAACCGGTTTGGCATGATCGGCATGACGATCGCGGTCGTCACGACGCTGGTCACGCATCTCAATGTCGGCATTTGGGAGATCGTCGTCGCGATCGGCATCGGTGCCGCGATCGGGCTCGTCACCGCCCGGCGGATCGCGATGACCGCGATGCCGCAGCTCGTCGCCGCGTTCCATTCGCTGGTCGGGCTTGCCGCGGTGCTGGTCGGGGTTGCGGCCTATCTCAACCCGCAGGCATTCGGCATCTCGGACCTGATGATCCCGCTGCTTGGCGATCCGGTCGCGATCATTCGGCCGGTCAGTCGGATCGAACTGGGGCTGGGCGTCGCGATCGGCGCGATCACCTTCTCGGGCTCGGTCATCGCCTTCCTGAAACTCAACGGCAACATGGGCGGCAAGCCGATCATGCTGCCCGGGCGCCACGTCATCAACATCGCGCTGCTTGCCGCGATCCTCGGGCTGATCGCCTATTTCGTCACCAATCAGGAGCCGTGGATCTTCTGGACGATCACGGCCTTGAGCTTCGTGATCGGCTTCCTGCTGATCGTACCGATCGGCGGCGCCGACATGCCGGTGGTCGTCAGCATGCTCAATTCCTATTCGGGCTGGGCGGCGGCGGCGATGGGCTTCACGCTCCACAACACCGCGATGATCATCACCGGCGCGCTGGTCGGCTCGTCGGGCGCGATCCTCAGCTACATCATGTGCCGGGCGATGAACCGCAGCTTCATCAGCGTGATCGCCGGCGGGTTCGGACAGTCCGCCGATGCCGGCGGCCCCGCGACCGCCACCGACCGCCCGTGGAAGCGCGGTTCGGCGGAGGACGCCGCCTTCCTGATGAGCCAGGCCGAACAGGTCGTCATCGTGCCCGGCTACGGCATGGCGGTCGCCCAGGCGCAGCACGTCCTGCGCGAGATGGGCGACAAGCTGAAGGCGGAAGGGGTGCGCGTGAAATACGCGATCCACCCCGTCGCCGGGCGCATGCCGGGGCACATGAACGTGCTGCTCGCGGAGGCGAACGTGCCCTATGACGACGTGTTCGAGCTCGAGGACATCAACAGCGAATTCGCGCAGACCGACGTGGCTTTCGTGATCGGCGCGAACGACGTCACCAATCCGGCGGCCAAGACCGACAAATCATCGCCAATCTATGGAATGCCGGTGCTCGACGTCGAGAAGGCGAAGACCGTGCTGTTCATCAAGCGGTCGATGGGCGGGGTCGGCTATGCCGGTGTCGACAACGACTTGTTCTACCGCGACAATACGATGATGCTTCTGGCGGATGCGAAGAAGATGGTCGAAGACATCGTCAAGGCGCTCGACTGACGGCGTCCGCCTGTCCGCCGGATCCGCCGAGAACCGACCCATTTGGCGTGTGAATCCGGTACGATCCATGGCCTAATTGCGTCTGGCGGGGGATGCGGCAATGACGGCGATCGACACGCTATCGGCGGACATACGCTATGATGGCGGTGCCGCTGCGGTTCTGATTGCGGACTTTGGCGGTGCGGGGGCAGGGGATCGGCTCGCGACCGCGCTGGGTGCGCTGGGCGGGCGCCTGATTGCCCGGATCGACTGGCACATCTTGCTCGATCGGTCCGCGACACCGCGTATCATTCTGGTCGATACGGTGGGGATCAACGCACCGCTGCTCGCCGAACGGATGGCACAGATCGTGGCCTGGGCCGCCGATACCGATGCTGCGCTGGTGGTCGCGCTGCGGCCCGACCAGATCGACGCAATTACCGCGCTGACGCTGGGCGGTGCGACATCGCTGCTCGTCGATCCCGGGATCGGCGAGTGCGTGGCCGCAGTGGCGATCGCGATCGAACGATCGCGCCAGCCTGCTGGGGTCTTCGACGTCACCCGCGAAAGCGACGGGGCACGGCTCGAGCGCCTGAGCGCGGAGGTCGGGCGCATTGCCGAGGCGCTTGCCCGGCTGACACAGGCAGATCATGATCGACCGTCCGATCCCCCGGCGATCGTCGGCGATCGATCGGTCGCCTATCAGGCAGCGCCCGGGGCGACGCAGCACGACGCGACCGACATTCGACGCGCGATCCGCGCGCGGCGGCTTCGCGACCAGTTTTTTGGCGGCACGCTGTTCGAGGATCCGGGTTGGGACATGCTGCTCGATCTCTACGCCGCCGATCTCGAGCGGCGCCGTGTCTCGGTATCGAGCCTGTGCATCGCCGCAGCCGTCGCGCCGACGACGGCGTTGCGCTGGATCGCGCGCATGACCGATAGCGGGCTGTTCGAACGCCAGCCGGATCCGCATGATCGCCGCCGCGCCTATATGGCGCTGTCGCCGCCCGCGCGCGACGCAATGCGTGGCTATTTCGGCGCGGTCCTGCGCAACGAACTGCGGATCGCCTGAACGCATGTGCTTTGGGGCTTGCCCCGACGCCGCAGCTTTGGCATCGGACCCCCACCTCAGGGTCTCATCCCGAGAGGGCGCTTAGCTCAGCTGGTAGAGCGGCTCGTTTACACCGAGTAGGTCGGCGGTTCGAACCCGTCAGCGCCCACCATAGTTTTCCGCCGTTTTTAGCGGTTCTCCAGCATTTTCCCGAGTGGTTCGCGTGGTTCATATGAACCACGCGGCTTAGAAATCGAGGGCTGCACTGGCATCTTGCATGAAGCTGGGGCTGTATCGCGCATAGGTTCGCTCCGTTACGCGGGTTGACGTATGCCCGAGATATTGCGCGATCTTTTGCATCGGCACGTCAGCCTCGGCCATCCACACGCCAGCCGTGTGACGAAAAACGTGGGGCGAGCATGGAACGCCGGCACGTCGGGCAGCAGCGGTTATAGCGCGCCGGATGCTTTTGATTTGGGCGCCGGCATATTCAATTACGAACTCGGAAAGTGCGGCGGGTTGCGCCTCTCCAAGTGCCAAACGTGCTCGTGTGTTGAGCGGCACGACCGTGCGTCGCTTGTTATTTACGTGCCGGCCGGCCGGGTTGAAGTTCGCTATTCCCCTGACCAGGTCGACGCGGTCCCAAGTGAGATCTAGCAACGCCGACATGCGGGCGCCGGTCGTTATCGCGAGGATTGCATAAAGCCGAACATGCGGGGTCTCGATCGCCGCCAGCAGCTTCGTGACCTCCGCCTTTGTCAGGTAGCGGTCGCGGGGAGCGCTTTCAGGCGGGATCCAAAGCTGTGGTGCTTCATCGCCATAACGGTGCCGGAGGCATGCCCGCAAAAACTCAAGCTCTGTTTTTGCGGTGCTATCGGTCCGTCCGGCCGCACGTCGGGCTTTGTGATAGGCGCGGCAGTCGTCCCGATTTACGGCGCGACCGAGACGATGACCAAAGTGAGGACCGAGGACTTTCCATAGGCCGTCAAACCGCTCGGTCCGTGTGACCACCTTTTTTCGGTCGGCAACATACGCCGCCCAGAGATCCTCTATCCTTTCGGACGCGGGTCGATGTCGGTGGGCCCAGATGTCACGAGCGCGAGCCTCGGCGAGGCCTCGGTCATCCGTGCCAAGCGCGATCCGAACGCGTCCCCGCTCTGCGTCTTTGAAGACGAGGGCGAGAGATCCTCGATAGGGAGCAATTCGGTAGTCTGACATTCGAACCTTTCGACAGCGGCAGCGGGGATGCGAATCAGCTTCCCGAGTTTGAAGCCCTCAATCTCGCCGGCTCTATACATCCGGCGAACCTTATCTGAGCTACAGCCCCACCGCTCGGCGAGCGTTTCGGGCGAAAAGGGACGTGCGATACCCACTATGCGGCCTTTCGTTTGGCGAAAGCATTGCTGCCGGCGCGGCGATTGTAGAGGCGGAAACCCCGGTTCTGGGCGGCGAACATCAGCTCGGCGTAGCGATCGGCTTCCATGTCGCTCAGGACGCGGATACGTGCGGCGCGCTCGAGGCGGGCAAGCTCGCCTTCCTGCTCAAGATATGGGCTGAAGCTCGCCATCACCGGCGCCCGTCCGAGAGACTCGCGAGCAGCGTGAGCAACACAAAGGGGGCACAGATGATTGCGAGGACGATGGCCAGGACAGTGGCGAGTGCCATCTTGGCCTTGCGCCAGCGGTTTGGGGCAGTGTCAGTCGTCATGCTGCTACTCCGAATTGAAAAGGCATGCCGGCGCGGGGCGCGGCTGGCGCGATCGGCGCCGTCGATTTGGTGGCCGAGGGCGCGACGATCGCGGCGATCGGCGCCGGCGTCGGCGCCGGCTGGCGCAGGGCGCGATTGCAATCGGCGATCAGGCGGGCGCTTGGCTGCGCGGTCTCCCACCAGATCAGCGTGTCGATCGCGTCCGCGAAGCCGACGATCTCGTAATCGTTCGGCAACTCGATAGCCGCGGCACGGGGGCGGCGCGCTGCGACCGTGAGGGCGTGAAGCCTCTCGTAAGGCCATGCGCCACCCAACTCGGGATCCTGCGTCCACGCCGCCTCGGGCTGGCCGTCGACGATCGCCCACCAGGTGCACGCGATCGTGCCCATGATGCGGATGCCATCCGCTGCCGCGAGCGGGGTCATTCGGCCGGCGTCGACCAGTTCGGGATAGCCGGTGATCCGAAGCGCGTGCAGCTGCGAGGCAACGCAGGCGAGCAGCTCGTGATCATGCTGCCAGCGTGGGGCAGGCATCAGATCATCCCCAGCGCTTGGAGGTAGGTCTCGAGGATGGCTTCCTCTTCCTGGAACTCTTCCTTCGCCTTCAGGCGGATTGCCATGATCTTGCGCAGCGCCTTGCCGTCGTATCCGCGGCTCTTCGCCTCGGCGATGACGTCCTTCAGATCGTCCTGCGCGCCCTTGATCTCCTCGACGATTCGCTCGGCGCGCTCGACGAGCAGCCGCAGCTCCTCCGCGGCGGTCTCGCCGTTCGTCTGGATTGGATCGGGCACGACGCGCTTTTTGCGGCCCTTCGTGGTTGCGGCGGTGGGCTGGAACGGGGTCGGCATGTGACGGACCATTCCGCCAGCATCGCGCACCGTGCGCATGGTCATCATGGTCATCGGATCAGCTCCGCGATGAAGGGGGAGAGGGTGCGGACGGCTTCAATCAGGCCGGTGACGACGGCGCCGGTGGCTATGCCGCTGACGATCATCACGAAGGTCTGAAAGCCGTCATCGTCGTCGGCCGGGCGGGGCGGGAGGCTTGCCATCACGCCGCGTCCTGCGCTGCGCGATCGAGGCAGGCGCCGCACGCGTCGGGCGCGCGCCACTGGCAGGGGCCATCAGCAACGGTGCACGAGTCATAGGCCGAGCAGCCGCAACCCGAGCAGATCCGGATGTCGTCGGCGGGGGATTCGACGAGCTGGAAATAGACGTCCGGATCGAGCGGGAAGACCTTTGCCAGGCGCTCGATATGGCTGCGGTTTTTGGCCGTATATCCGTCCGTTTCGAGCGCGCGCAGGAAGGCTGCGGTCATCGACCGATACGCGATGCGAGGCATCAGCTGTTCCGCGATCTGTGCGATCGTCAGGTCGGCTGCGTTACGCCGCAGGCGGAGGTAGTTGGCCGGCGTCATGATTCGCGCGGCAATGGTGTTCCCGGGGCGGGGGTCATGGATGGAGACGTGCAACATCAGGCGATCCTTCAATTTGCGGGGGATGTGGAGTGGTCAGGGTTGCGGAAGACCCAGCAGTTCACCGACTTGTCGGTGATCGAGTTGACCGTCTTGATGGCCTCGAACTTGCGGGCCTTTGACGACTTCAGCAGGCGCTTCAGCTCGTTGGCGGCACAGGGCATGCGCTGGTTCAGTTCGCCGCAGCGCTGCTCGAATTGGACGAGGCTGACGGCGAGCAGGTCCGGCGTGCGACTGTGGTTGATCGGCCGTTCGCAAGCGGGGCCGTCGAGCGCCCGCATGTGATCGACGCGCTCCCAGAACCATTCGACATGCGGGTGATCCGTCTCGACCGCCTTCTGCCGCTGCTCGAGCATCGTCACGATCATGCGGTGCGCGTCTGTGACGTCGGCGGGATCGATGTTTACGACCAGGAGCATGGCGTCGAGCATCGCGGCGAGCTGGGCGTGATTCTTGGCCAGGCGCCCGTTGCGGATCCCCGGATGCTTGAGCATCGCCGTTTCATGGTGGGCGAAGGCGGCGCGGTAGCGCTCGAGGATATCCTCCTCGCGTCGGGCGACGTGGACTGGAAAGCCGCTGATGTCCTCCATCGGCATGGCCGAGAGGCGTTCGGCCGCGAGCTTGCCGGCCGCGCTGAAATGCGACTTGTCGAAATGGATGCCGAGGATTCGCTCGGTGATGGCTGGCGAGCCCTCGACGACGTCGTTCTGGGCGATGACGATCGCGCCGCGGAAGGGCGGCTCGAAGGTCTCCATGCCGGCATTGGCGATAGCGCGCGTCCGGACGGCACGACCGTTATACGCGGTCTTCAGCTCGTCCCATTCGAAGCGCTTGGCGTGCGGGTTATCCTTGCCGCGATCGGCCTCGATCAGGACGACGGGGAGATTGCCAACTTGCCCCATGCTGCGTGCGATGCCAGCGCCGGTGGCCTTGGTCGGGTCGAAGCCCTCATAGTTGGCGCGCCCGTACAGCTTCCACAGGAATTCGAGCAGCGTCGACTTGCCGGTGCCGGGCAGGCCGGTCGCCTCGAGGAAAGCGAGCGAGTCCTGCATGTTGCGGATCTGCTCGGCGAAAAGCGCCAGAACCCAGAAGGCGAGAACGACGACGCCCTTGCCGCGGTAGGCAGTGACGAGATCGTTGACCCATGCCGTGTCGAGCTTGTCGGCATCATAGGCGATGCGCAGCAGGCGATCGGTCGTGCGCAATTTAACCGAGCGTTTGCCGAGAACGAAATAATCGTCCTCGTTGGGGTCGAAGACCCGGCCGTTGTGCACGGCGATGTCACCGAAGATCCATGCGCTGTGCTCGATCGAATAGCCGGTGTGCTGGATTGCCTCGACGGTGCGGATGTCGCTCCACTGCATCTGCATGAGACGAGCGATCTGGGCCTGCGACCCGGTCCAGAGGGCGCCAGGCGCAACTGATGCGAGCCGCTTGGTGAACTCACCGCTGGTCGTGACGGCCGAGCCCGAGAACGTCGCCTTGACGGTCGCGCGGTCGGACGGGAAGTCGACGCGAAGGAAGTATGCGCCCTCCTCGAGCGCAGCGTCCTTCTGGAAATACAGGGTGCGGAACACGCAATTGGCGAGTTCGGTGATGTCGATCGCTTCGGCCGCGGCCCGGTCGACCCGCTCAAGCGGTGACATGTCCTTGAAGGCGGCGAACTCGGGGTCGTCGCTCTCCATCCACTGCTGCTGGATCTGGTTGATGCGCTCAACCGAGAAATTGGCCCATAATTGGCGACGTCCGAAGACGAGCGGGAAGGACTGATACCGATCGCGCTTGTAGATCAGCAGCGCCTTTGCTGACGCATCGGTCGCGATGGTGATCTCGCCGTTGTAGAGATAGTCGGCGCGATGTTCGGCTGTCAGCTCGTCGACCAGCGCGAGGTCGTTCCAGTCGCGCTTCTCACCCTCGCCATCGGGACGGACCTGCGCGGCGCCGACTTCCCAGCCGTCCTCGCGCGCCTGTTTGACGAACTTGCGGGTGAAGCTGACGCCTGCCTTGCCGACGTCAAAGGCGAAGATGATTTTTGGGGGCGCCTTGCCGAGATCCGCCGCAGCGCGGCGCAACGCGCCGAGCGCCTTCTCGGGGTAATTGTTGCAGCTCATCAGGCTGACGGCAGGCTGACCGCCCGACTGGATCATGGCGATCGAGTCGAAGATGCCCTCGACGCACCAGATCGTATCGGCCGCGGCGAGCTGCTCGATCGGCAGCATCGACCACCATTCGCCGCGGTACGATCCGCCGTACCCGAAGTTCGCCTTCTTCTTCCCGAACCGGCCGGGCTGGTCGATCAGGCGTTCCCAATAGGTGCTGCCCGGCAAGGGGAAGCGGACGGTCGCTGAGCCGATATTCAGCTTCTGATCGAAATAGGCTTCCTGGGTATAGAGTCCGCGCAGACCGAGCAGATCGAAGCCGCGCGCATGCGACAGGTAGGCGTCAGCCGCGGCGTTCGGTGCCTCGGCCGTCTTGACGTGACGCTTCGACCAGTCGTCGAAAATCTCGGGGTAGAGCTGCTTGACGCTGAAGGTTTCGCCGCATTTGTCCTCTCGGCCGCAGCGCAGGACCCATGGCTTCTCGGCGTTCGCCCACAGTTCCTTCTTGCCGCAACCACCATGCTCGGGCGGGCATTTGCCGCCCCGCAGATAGGTGCCCTTCATCTGAAGGCCGAAGTCGGTCTTCAGGCGGGACAGCAGGTCTCTGTGCAGATCTGAACGCATGGGAGGGGGCACGTCTTTCGGGCAAGCGGAGGGCGTTCCCGGCGACGGGGGTCGCGCCGGGTGGATCAGGGCAGTGCAGGGTCGTTTGCGGCGAGGTGCCGCGTTGGCTTAGCTGGGGGCGGGAGTCGTCGCGGCCGGCGAGGTCACGACGTCATCATTGGCTGGCGTCCGGTTGTCGTCATTCGCCGGCAACGGCCGGGTCCTGCAGATGTTCGGATTGGCAAAAGGGAGGCGGACCTCCGGGTTCGGGCAAGCGCTCGGCACGATCGTGCGAATGACCTGCAGCTCGGCAACAAAGACGTGGCCGCACGTGTCGTTCTCACAACGGTAGCGGATGCCCGCATTGCCTTTGATGATCGGCGTGATCGCGTACATGCCGTTAGGCGTCAGGACGAGCCGCTCGGCGCCGCCTACGTTGAAGCGGAACGCATTGTTGGCGCGGTCGAACACGACGGACGCGCCGTCGCCCATGGTGAGCGTGGCATTGCCACCCGCCAGATCGAGGAAGAACTGCGCATCGCGGCCGAATGGGCCGGTGAACGTGTCGCCGCTACGCCGGGCGGGTGTATAGCCGAGCCGTCCGGCGATATCGGCGTACCAAGCGCCCTGCTGCCCATCGAGCAGATCGGCGTCGAGGCCCGAGCCTGCCCCGTCATTCGACGGGTGCCAGACAGGGCTCCCACCTACCACGAAGGAATTGGCGCTGACCGTCGCGCCGGCGGTGATGTTGGTCTGGATCGTCAGCGAGGGCGCGCTGAGCGCCTTGGCAAACGACGCGCCGTTGCCTGCGGTGACGAGATCGAGCGACTTTAGGAAGGTCTCGGCGGTGACCTTCTTCAGCGTCCGCCCATCGGCTGCGGTGACGACGACGTTGATGACGTTGATCGCCTCGACCGGGGCGAACAGGTTGAGATTGCGCACCGACGTGTCGCCGTTGCCGTCGCGGGTCATGACGGTGTTTGCGCCTTCGCCCGACGACGGCGTCTGGCCGCGCAGTAGATCCGCGTCGAGCCCGGATCCGGCACCGTCATTGCCCGGATGCCAGGCAGGGAGCCCGCCAATCAGCACCGAGTTTGCCGCGACCGTCGCGCCGGCGGTGATGTTGGTTGCAGCGGCGAAGGTCGACGACGACAGCGCGCCTGCGAATGCCGCGCCGGTCAGCAACGCGAACTCGGATGCGTGCCGCCCATCGAGCATGTCTGCATCGAGACCTGAGCCCGAACCGTCGACCGTCAGCATGCGGGCAATGATGTTCGCGGCCGTCATGATCACCGCCATGCTCTTCGGCGTCAGCGCCCGCACCGCATCGGCCATCGCTGCCGCCTCGGCGTCGGTTGCCAGCTCGATCACGCCGGCCGTCTCGGTGGTGGCAGGCGGATTGAGGAAGTTGGCGTTACCGAAGGTAATCCGGTCGGCGGGCACGCCGACCAGCGCGATATCGATCGCGAGCAGTAGCAGCGACGCGGCCGACTTCTCGACGATCGTATCGGCCTGGCCGTAGATCGCGAACATCGTGCCGTCTTCGAGGTACAGCGCGAAGGAGCGCAGCGGATAGGCGTCGGCGGACTCGTCACGCACCACGAGGTGGATGATGTCCGAGGCAACTGCCGCCCCCGAGATCGTCGCGATGCGCTTGTATTCCCCGGGCAGCGTCGTGCTGGTCGGCAGCGGTGCCACGCCCGCGCCTGACACGCCGACCGCGGCGATCTGAACCGCGTTAGTGCCGCTGTGCGCGGCGTTGACGAGCGCCGCGCGGCCGGCATCGGTGATCGTAAGGGTGAGGGCCATATCGACTCCGTCAGGCGCTAAGGGAAAGGCGGACAAATGCCGCGGGGCGGGCTGCGCCGATCACACCGACCTGAGCGCTTGCGTTGAGCGCCTGGCTGAAGGTGAAGTGCGAGCGGACGGGTTTGGTCCGGTAGACCTCGGCGATCACGGCATCGACGTAGCCGGCGTCTGCCGGCGCGCCCTGTTCGTTGGTGACGTTGAGGACGAGGCTGAAGGTGTGCGGCTCGCCGGGCGGCTCCATCTGCCACCATTCGCGGATCGCGACGATGCCCCCGAAGGACTCTATGACGTCGCGCACCGACGAGGACGTCCCCTTGCGGCGCTGGATCGCTAGCGCCTGGCGCACGCGCGCGCGCTTCACCGTTTCCGACCAGGCGCTCGACCAGCTGTCGATCGACAGCGCCCACGCCAGATAGGGCAGCAGGTCGACCGGGCAGGTGTCGGGGTTCCACAGGTCGCGTAGCGGCACGGGAACATCCGCGAGCCGCGCCATGCTGGCTTCGAGCGCGCGCTCGAGCTCGCTTGCGTTGCGGGGCAACAGCGTCATTCGCCGAGACCTGCATGATTGACGGTAACGCCCGTGCACCAGCTCGCCTGCGTACGATCGAGCACGATGTCCGCAACCGGGCTGGTCAGCACGACGTTCTGAACGCCTTCGGTATGGAGCGCCCCGAAGATCCCCGAGCGGGTGATGTCGCGGCCGAGGCGGTGCGAGTTGGCGACGTAGGCGGCGAGCCGCGCGCGGGCATCGGCGATGACGATCGAGCCGTCGGGACCGGCAAATGTCGTGATTGATGCCGTGACCGCATATTCGACGATCTGCGCCGACTGGATCGTGACGTAATCAGTGAGCGGCCGCCGTGTCTCGGCCGACACGTAGCTGAGCACTGTGTCCAGCAACGCGGGCGATGCCGCGCCGTTGCCAACGCGCGACAGGACGGTGATGCGTACCTCCCCGGTCGTCGGGCTCGTAGCGCTGGCGTCGAGCACGTCCGACGCGGCGGACAGCGCGTGGAAGATGTAGGCGCCCTCAGGGCCGGCGACGGAATAGCCCTCGGGCGCGAGCACCAAGCGACGCCGGAAGTCCTCGTCGCTTTCGTAGACCGCGGGGGCGTTGGTCTGGGCGTTCGCGGGGGTGATGAGCAGGCGCACGACGCCCATCAGAGCGGCGAGGTTGTCGAGATCCGCGCCGATCGCATAGGCGGGCATGACCGCACGCGCGGCATCATTCACGCGGGCGCGCAGCAGCATCTCACGGTACGCGGCGACCTCGAGCAGCTTGATGGCGGGATCGGATTCGACCGTGGCATCGAACGTCGGCACAAGCGCCTGCAGAGCAGCAAGCATCTGGCCGTAGATCGTGTCGTAATCGAGGGTCTCGACGATCGTCGGCGCCGGCAGGCGCGACAGATCGACAGCGGTGAAGGTGGACGGCTCAGCCATTGGGCCATGTCGTCGGTCAGGTCAGGCAAGCGCCATCATGCTTGGGTGTGGGATGGGATTTCACACCCAGTCAGAATGTCCATTATTGGTGGGAAGCGGACGTTCCTTCCCATGTCGCTGTCGGTCGATTAGCGTTGGGAGATGGACGTGCTGGACTGGTTAGCGCGCTGGTATGCAGCGCAGTGCGATGGCGATTGGGAGCATGGCTTTGGTCCCCGCATCGGCACCATCGACAACCCCGGTTGGTCGTTGAAAGTGGAACTGGCGGGAACCGACTGCGACGGTCGTGTGCTGGAGCGCGTCACTCACAACTATGAACACGAGACGGATTGGTGGACGTGCTGGACGGACGACAACGCGTTTCATGGCGCTGGCGGGCCGCTTCACCTTCGCTCGCTGTTAGAAGCCTTCCGCGATTGGACAAAAGACGTCGCTTAATGGGCGGAGGGACACAGTGTGGCTCGGATGCAATCGTTGTGCGACCAACATGGCTGCCTATCGGGTGGGTAGATCAATCTTCACCGGGCCTGTCACTCCCGGCACGGGCATGAACAGGACAGCCACACCTAGAACAATTCCGGCGACGCCCCACACATGGCGCTTTTGTCGCAGAAACATAACGCCGGTTACAATGCAGTAGGCTGCTACTGCCACGCCTATGGCCGTCCAGACCCAAATCACTCCAGTGTCTCCGCCGGCTTATGCTTGACGATCTTGCTTAGCCGCCCCTCAAAGCACGTCTTGCTTTTTGAACTCGTATCGGGATCAGCAGCCATTTGGGCACTAAGCCATGGCTCAGGAACGGCCGCAAGTGGGCGTTAGGGGTCATCCGGTCGATCACCGGACCGAAGGTCGCTTTGTGGTGGAAAACGGACGGTCCGGTTATGGGAAGGCGGACTAAGATAGCCGACCTCCCGCGGCGCGGCTGCCTTTCCTGATCGGGATGGTTGATTGGGAAAGCGCACCGCGCTGGCGCCGAACCGTTCCAGTCGTCGGCACGATAGCCTGCCTTTAACAGTAGCAACGCCACGGTCCCGCAAATCACGCGATAATGCTCGGCCCAACCATACCAGCCTCCTCCGCCAGCACGGATCGCGAATCACAAACGATCGCCGTGAATCCCTGATGATCCAGCTCGGCTGAAAAGCGCTCTGGTGAAGATCTGCGATTAATTCCTGACAGTAACCATAGTGCAACCCTTTTCAGTCCAGTAAATCACGAGTGATAAAACAGGGCGGATGTCATGCGCGGCACGAAGGCGGGCCACCTGCGATTGGCAGCATTGAGCTGCGGGTTATTTCTCGGTGCATGCGGCAGCGGCGGTGGTGGCATCAATTCGACACCGACGCCGCCTGACGCATCCGTCCCGCCAACCACGCCAGCGCCTGTTCCTACACCAACGCCCACTCCGACACCGACACCGACACCGACACCAACACCCGCTCCGACAGCGACGAATTCCGACACACGCGAATACCGCGCGACGGTGGGTGCGGTGTCGATGAATGCGCTCGCAGCTTATAATAGGGGTGCGACCGGCCTGGGCATCGGCGTCGGCGTCATCGACAGCGGCATCGACCTGCAAAGCGAGGAGTTCGGTAGCCGTATCTCCACCGCCTCGACCGGGGTCGCCGGCAACACATCGATCGACGACGAGGGAGGGCACGGCACCGCCGTTGCCTTCACCCTCGCCGGAAGGCGCAATGGCACCGGAACGCACGGCGTCGCGTTTGACTCAACGCTGATCGTGTTGCGCGCGGATCGCCCCGGCACCTGCGTCGGCGGCACCACGGACGACGCCGAATCGGGCTGCAAGTTCTTCACCGATGCGATCACCCGCGGCGTCGATACCGCGCGGACAGCAGGTGCGAAGGTCATCAATATCTCGCTTGGCGGATCGGCGATGCCGCAAAGCCTGAAGGATGCCGTCGGCCGGGCGACGCTGGCCGGGATCATCGTGGTGATCGCGGCAGGCAACGACGGTACCGACAATCCCGACCCCTTCACCAATGTCGCCAATGACAGCATCGCTCGCAACATGGTGATTATCGCGGGTTCGGTCGGTACAGGCGACACGCTGTCCACGTTCAGTGACAAGGCTGGCACTGGCGCTGCACATTTTCTCACCGCAGTCGGCGAGCGGGTCCCCGCACCGGACAATAACGGGGCTAATTTCCTCTGGTCGGGAACGTCGTTCGCCGCCCCGCAAATCTCCGGCGCCGTTGCTTTGCTCGCGCAGGCGTTCCCGAATCTTAATGGCGCGCAGATCGTCGACATCCTGTTCAAGAGTGCGCGCGATGCCGGCGCCGCAGGAGTCGACGCGATCTATGGCAATGGCGTGCTCGACCTGACGCGTGCATTCCAGCCGCTCGGGACGACGTCGGTCGCGGGGTCGAGATCTGCGATCTCGTTCGTCAGCAACGGCATGCTGTCGGCACCGATGGGCGATGCCGCGCAGGGGTCGTTGGGCGCGGTCGTCCTCGACGGCTACTCCCGTGCCTTCGCGACCGATCTTGCCCCGACGATCGGGCGCAGTGCACCGTCGTCAACGTTGGGCGGCATGCTCCAATCAAGGACCCGGGCGGTTGCCGTGGCGCGTGGCGGCATGACTGCGTCGATGACGTTGGTGCCGAAGTCCCGTGGTTTCGGATCCGGTAGCACAGACAATGATGATACGCGGTCGATCCTGACCAGGGCCGACGTTTATCCAAACGCTGGTCCGAATAGCGGGTTCGACGCCGGGCAATCGCGCGCGATTGCCGCAACGATGACCCAACGGCTTGGCGAGACGCTGTCGTTCGGGCTCGGCGTTGCGCAGGGATCGACTGCAATAACCGCGCAGCTGACGGACCAGTATGAACCGGCGTTTCTCGTTGCTACCATGTCGGGCCTCGGCTTCGACAGCAGCGCGCGGGCGTCGAGCGCGGTGCGGCAGCGTTTTGGTGGGTTCGGCGTGACTGCGGGGATTGAAACCGGCGATGTGCTGTCGCGCCGCGAGGCAGATGGATTTGCGCGTACCGGCTGGCGGCGGTCAGGCTATGAGCACGTCGCTATCGGTGTCGATCGGCAATTCGGCGCGGTGTCGACGTATGTCTCGGCTACCCGGATGAGCGAGCAGAATACGTTTCTAGGTGCGAGACTCGATGCCGGGCTAGGTGCTGCGCGTGCAGCAAGCTGGTTTGCTGATGCCAAGGCGCGGCTCGACGGCGGCGATGGCTGGTCGATCGGCGGCTCGTTTCGCCAAGGCTGGTCCAGCATGCATATCCGCGGCGGTCTCAACGGCGGCGGCATGCTCCATACCCGAGCATTCGCAGCCGATATCGGCAAGGCGGGCCTGTTCGGCACCGACAGCATCGGCCTGCGCATCGCCCAGCCTCTGCGGGTCGCACGGGGCGGGATCGATCTCGCGCTGCCGACCGACTATGACTATGCGACCAGCCAGGTAACCGGCTGGACCACGCAGCGCCTGAACCTTACGCCAAGTGGCCGCGAGCTTGATATCGAGGCCCGATACAGCCTGCCAGCGTTTGGCGGCGGACTTGAATCCAACCTGTTCCTGCGCCGCGACCCCGGCAATTTTGCGAATATTCCGACCGATTACGGTTTGGCGGTACGCTTCAACCGCGGATTCTGACACGCGGGGCAGCTGGACTGTAATGATCCATACGGTCGGATTGGCTGTCATGGTCGCAAGACGGTGGCCAAGCCTTGGACGTGATCTCAGCGATGCAAGGAAGAGGGTGACGGAAGCAGCAAGGGGTCGGCTTAGGCTGAGGGCGAATTGACACTTTACGCGGAGCAGCCGGGTTAGGAGGAGATATCGGACCGTCCGCCATTTCGCAGCCCGACGGCGTCAGCAGTAGTTTGGTCGATCGCCGGGCCGAATGTCGCTTTTTGGTGGAAAGCGGACTGGCTGCTTTCGGGAATCCTCGATCATTCAATTCAAGCCTGTAACTCGCTAGGAGGCTAGGCCCCCGCCCGTCCGGATCAAGATTCCACAAAGCCTCACTATACTTTTAAACTTATCTTTGAGATGATGAGTGAAGTTGAGGGCAATAGAGGAGTAGCGAACGTGGACTCAGGAGCGTGTGTGGGCACCAACATCAAGCGCTTTCGCGAACTGGCTGAACTGAGCAAATCTGAATTGGCACGGAGGGTTGGCGTCAGCCCGACCGCCGTGAACAACTGGGAAGAGAACGGCGTGATACCCAGGATGCAGATCATGCTGAAACTCGAGAAGGTGCTGGAGGTAAGCTGGCTGCAGATCAAGGGACACGCGGGCGAGGCCAACGAGGCGTCCGAGGCCCCGTCGACTGGGGCGCAACCGGAAGTAAGCCGCAATGACCGCCTGACACAGTTTCGACGGCAGATAGCCACGCTGTTCGACGTCACTCCCGACCGCGTAGAAATCGTGATCAAGACTTAGGATCGGCTGCAAATGATGCCCTTCGCAATGGCCATTCTGTGGTTGTGTAGGAGGACGAAATGCCTCTGGATGGCTGAGCCAACAATGTCCGCTATTGGGCGGAAGCGGAATGGCCGACATTGGTGAAAGCTGCCGTTCGCGATCCTCGTCTTCCTACTCTGGTCGATCGGATCAGGACATCATAGTCAGCCAAGAAATCTGCTCCATCGGTACGTCAGCCAGCCAACCACGGTGGCCAGAACCGGAAGGCCAAATATCAATGCGAAGAACTCAATCCGCTTGTTAGCAAGGCAGTCGGACACCTCTAGATGGTCGTGAGGCAGACACTCGCCCATCGTGCTGGTTAGCAGCACTGGCAGACCGATAAGCATCAGAAAGCCAGTAGCGAAGACCCAGCCTACAATTCGGTGAAAACGATTTGGGTCGGGCGTCTTGGCCATCTCCTTCTGTGTAGTCGATATGGAAATGTCTGTTAATGGGCGAAAGCAGACTGGCCGCTTCGAATTAATGCCGATCAGCAGCGCGAGCGTCGGGACTTGGTAGGAAGCCGGCTTTTAAAGTTTCGAAGGCGTTCTCACGCTGATTAGGCCCGCGCATATGCCAAACCACGGCACAAGGCCGACCCAAATATGACTTACATCTGTAAACTCGGAAATAAACTTAATTATAGAGAAGGCAATAATGAGACTGACAGGTGATATCCACCAGATGCGCGATACCATTGGTATCGCAATAGCCGAAATCAATAGAGGGTAAAAAGTCAACCTCATGAGTCGGACTCTTTCCGCGCTATTTGGAGGCGTCCAGCAATCCCCTAACTCGAATATCACAGCAGCCAACAACGCGAGAGCTATAAGCGCGAAGGAAGCTCCTACTTTCAAGCATCCCCATGCAGCCGATTGCTCAGATGGTGATGCCATTTATCGTGCCTTCATGATTCTGCATCTTCGCGTAGCACGCCGAAGGTTGAATGCTCGTGAAGGGAATGTCCGGTTATGGGCGAAAACGGTCATTCGCTTTTGTCGGTCCACGACCTAGTCCGTTACGTGCGCAAACAGAATGTCTAGCAGCACCTGGCGGTCCGCTTCCGTGTCGCCGAGCAGCACGCGTCGCGCGTATCGGACCGGCTTCGCACCCTTCGCGGGCGCATCCTCGAGCCCCTCCTGGTGTACGCGTGCGATCCGGGCAGCACGCCCGCTAAATCCGACCCACGCCTCGGTGTCTGTCGATCCCGCTTTCAGATTGGACGTGTTGCGCAGCTTGCGGAACATCGCCTTGCGCTTGATCGTCCCGCCTCGCCGCAGCCGACCCGAGGGCTGCGCCTTGCGCGCGGCGAAAGGCTGGCCGTCCGGATCCTGCTGACGGGCAATGCGTGCCAACTGGCTGCTGCGGAGCGTGCGCGCCATGACGCGCAGGATCTTGCTGCGTTCGCCGGCATCGACACGTCGCAGCAGTGCGCCGGCTAGCGCCTCCATGTCCGCGAAGTCGCTCACTGGTCATCCACGAAGCGCGGATCATTGGTCTGTGCCACGACATCGAGACCCATGAGGAGCTGCCACAGGGGCACGCACCCGATCCCGAAGCTGTCGGCATCGCCCGCAGGATCTGCGCGCTCTGCTGTAAAACCGCCGCCCTCTTTGGCCGAAACGCGCACGGCTTCGTCAAGGTCGATGAAGATCGACACATCGGCGGTCTCCGCGTCGAGCAGCTCGGACTCGAAGCGGAACGGCTCCTGGTCGGTGCGCTGCAATAGCTGGGGTTGGTGCTGGGCGATCCATGCCAGGATCGGCACCATGAGATCGTCAACGTCGCCCGCGTAATCCTGCACGACGATATTGGCGGTGTAGCGATATTCAAGGCTGAGCGACCCCGCGGTTGCCGCGATCCGCCCCTTGTCGACGAAGATCGACAATCTGGACGGATCCGCCGCAAGAGCGGGCACGAACATCTGCAGCGTCTGCCGCAGGCTTTCCGGCTTCTTCAACGAACGTCCTTCGTCTCAGGGTGTAATGCATTGCGAGACGATGTCGCCCGGCTCTTGCGACCCGGGCGCGTCGATCAACGGATGGGTTTGCCAGCGGGCCAATAACGCATGGGATCACCTCCTTTCGTGTTGGTTTTAGAATTGGTCATGAAGCTCATCAGGGGGCGATTTACGGTGATCGTGCGCGGTGGACGTGGCGGTTACGGGAATGATGTTGATGCTGGTGAGGAACGCGCTCGACTGCTGGATCTTGCCGCGCAGGGTCTGCGCGACCGCAGGCGCCACGGTGAACGAACGGCTTGGATCCTCAACGGCGTTCAGCTTGCCAATCTGGGCGGTGTAGGCGTTGTACTTCTGGCGGGTTGCATTGCGCATTGGGGCGGCTCCTGGGCGTATTCTTGTCGGGTCGAGGGGTAGCTGCGCGTCAGCAGTCGGTGATGGGCTCGCCGTCGCCGCCATTGGCGGGGGTGCGGCTAAAGTCGGTGGCCGGCGTCGCCTCGAGCTTGGCCTGCAGCGTTGCGAACTGACCCTGCAGCTCGGCATAGCCTTCGGCCATCGGCTTCACCGCCGCGGCGATCGACGAGGCGACAGCCGTGCCCAGCTGCGTGGTGAATGCAGCAGCGTCGAAATTGTCGTTTGCAGCGACCGGAGGCGTCTCAGCGGCGGGGGCGGCTGGCGCAGCCTTTCCGCCGCGCAGCGTTGCCGCCAGCGCGGAGAAGAAGCCGGCAATGGCACCTTCGACCTTTTCCGCGTCTGCAGGCGCTGCCTCGAATTCGAGCGGGACGCTCTCGGATGCCGCGGCGAAAAGCGTGCCAGGCGAGCTGCGCGAAAACTGCAGCGATTCAGTTGCGATCGACGCCGGCTTGTCAGTGAACGCCAAGCCGATGAGGCCGATCTTGTCGGTGCCGGCGTAGCTCGGCGTTAGCTCGACCGAGGGATAGGGCTTCTGGTTGGCGGCGACGAGCGCGACAAGCTGGTCGTTCGCGTCGACCTGGCAATACAGCGCGCGGCGCTTCTCCACCGTGCCGGCGATCGTGATGTCGTCGGTCTGCGCCTTGACGGCGATGACCGAGCCATAGCCATTGAAGGGAGGCTCGGGGCTATATCCGCACGTCAGCCAGCCGGACATGATCGGTTACATTTCCGCCGCTGACGGCCGTAGCGGCTGTCTTTCGGGCTTCCTCTAGTTGAGGAAGGACAAGAATAGCGGTGCCGCCATTTTGGAACGTGAGTTGAGGAACGAGCCGTTCCGAACCGGATCCGGCAAACGAATTCGAGCCACGCCCGGTGAAACTTGAGCTGGGAAATCGCTGAAGATAACTGCCGGGCGTATTGGGCTGCGTGACCTCGTAAGTCTCGTTGCCGTTAAACGTGGCATTTTCGATCACTGCAGCGCTGATAGTATCAGGCTCTGTGAGGAGGAGACGTACGCCGTTGTCGAGGAGCGCATCCGACACCCGCCGCCCGCCCCCGCTATCAATCTCCCTGGCAACTGACGGCGTAGTGAACGCGATCGTGGTCGTCGTCGTCGGAGGCGTCGGTGATGGCGTCGGCGTCGGCGTCGGCGCAGGCACTGCGGCAATCGGGCCATTCGATCCGCCATCGGTTCCTCCGCATCCCGCCAAAGCGAGTGCAGCGGCAAGCGCGACTGAACGATAGAGACGACTGCTTGGATCGACGTGCACTTGGTTCCCCGGGCTCATTATCACTTGCTGGATTACAGGAATGCTGCGCGAAATTTTGCCCGAGATCAAATTGCCTCACGCAGGCGCCCGCGCGTCCTTCCGGAACCCCTGAAGCTGCGCAAGAACCCCCGCCTCGCCCGCGGGCTTTTTGGGTCTCTTTTGATGCAAACCCAGATTTGATGCGAGCCCTAGGAAAACCGTGGGTTTCTGGGCCCTTTTCACGTCCGTCTGCTGATGCGGATTGATGCACCTGGCAGGGTCTTATCGATCACTTCCCGCAAGCCCGCGTCACGGGCCATTCCTCCTCCATTTCGGCTTGGAATGCGGGGGGCTCGGCGCAGCCAAATTGCGCATCACGCCGCTAAACAGCCGCGGATGGCCAGCCTACCACACGGGAAAACCCTAATATGCCTAACCTTGCCGGAAAGGCCCGACTAAGTCCCTGAAAAGCTACAACTTTCCAATTAGAGTTGAACCCTAATCTGGCCTAACCTTTTTACCCGAAAAACCTAACCCCATTGAAAACACACGGCTTTTCTAACGTCGATAGTGAGGGTTAAATGTTATAATCTGATTATAGAAATATTAGAGTAAAAGTTAGGTCAAAAACCGCAGAAATCCGCCAATGTTAGGAATGTTAGGGTTTTCCCGTGCCCTACTTTATATGCTGGCGCTCCCTTCCCGTTGGCTTGGTGAGGAGCTGAATGGCGCTAGATCGTCGACAGAAACGGCTAGTCATACTCGCCGTCGACGTTCTCCGCGAGGCACCGGATCGCGCGGGAAACGTGGCTGGCGATACTAACGAGGTCCGGCTCGCTCTTCACGCTCTACTCCCACATTGCCCGGAGCGCTGGCCGCTAACGATGTTCTGGGAGTCGGCCGGACAAGATCACGTCATCGGTCGAGAGCGGGGCATGAACGCGGCGTACAATGGGATCTTACGCCAGTTGGAGCGGTCGGGGCATTCCCCTGATATGGGATGCACAGGTGTGCGCGTCGCCCGAGTGTGTCGCTGGTTCCATTTGCACCACGCGTCCGCGCGCAGGACGCGAAACCGCCATTCTTAGCCACCAAAACGCATACATTTGAGCGTAGGATTGGCGGAAATCATAGGGTGGGAAGCGTTTACACCGAGTAGGTCGGCGGTTCGAACCCGTCAGCGCCCACCATATCTCCCGACACTGGACGCGGCGGCCGAACCCCGCTTTCATGCTGCCAAGGGAGTTGAGACGCTTATGGCACGACAGAAATTCGGGTGGGTCGCGACGGTGGTCGGGGGTATCCTTCTCGCAGGGGCAGCGCAGGCGCGCCTCACGCCGGCGGAGATGCGGGCGGTCGCGACCGTCGACGCCGAGCATGAGCGCTCTATCGGGCTGCTCAAGACGCTCGTCGACCAGAATAGCGGCACGATGAATCTCGAAGGGGTCGCCAAGGTCGGTGCGATGGTCCGGGCGCAGCTCGAACCACTCGGCTTTGCGGTGACCTGGAAACCGATGCCACAGACGCAGCGGGCGGGACATCTGATAGCGCGGCACCCGGGCAAGCCTGGCGCCAAACGCTTGTTGCTCATCGGTCATCTCGACACCGTCTTCGAGCAGGATTCACCGTTTCAACGGTTCGAGCGCAAAGGCGAGAGCGCGACGGGGCCAGGCGCGGGCGACGACAAGGGCGGGATCGTCGTGATGCTTTCGGCGCTGCGGGCGATGAAGGCCGCGGGCCTGCTGGACGCCGCCGATATCGAGATCGTGCTGACTGGCGATGAGGAAGATGCGGGCGACCCGGTGGCGATCGCGCGGGGCGATCTGATCGCAGCGGGCAAGCGCGCCGATGTCGCGCTCGACTTCGAAGGCCTGTCGGTCGTCGAGGGTCGCGACATGGGATCGATCGCGCGACGGTCGTCGAACGGATGGGTGCTCACCACGTCGGGCAAGACCGGGCACTCGTCGCTGATCTTCTCGGACGCCTATGGTGACGGCGCCATCAACGAGATGGCCCGGATCCTGGCGGCATTTCGCAAGGATCTGCCCGAACCCAACCTGACCTTCAATACGGGCGTGGTCGCGGGCGGTGCGACGGCGGCGCTCGACAGCGACGGCGTCCGGGCGAGCGCAACGGGCAAGGGCAATATCATCCCTGCAACCGCGGTGGCCCGTGGCGACTTCCGAACCCTGAGCGAAGATCAGACCATGCGGGTCCGTGCGAAGATGGAGCGGATCGTCGCGGCGCATGCACCCGGTACGAATGCGACGATCAAGTTCGAAAGCGGGTATCCCGCCATGCCGCCGACGACCGGGAACCGCGAGCTGCTCGACCGGCTGAACGCAGTCAACCGCGACATGGGGCTTGCCGAGATGGCGGCGCTCGATCCGCTCAAGCGCGGCGCGGGCGACATTGCATTCGTTGCGGGCGATGTCGACGGGTTGATCGGGCTCGGGACCGCAAGCAGCGGGGATCACGCACCGGGGGAGACGGTCGACCTTGCGAGCATTCGCCGTCAGGCCAAGCGCGCCGCGATCCTGATGGCCCGCCTCTCACGCGAGCCAAAGGATCGGTGAAGGCTCGACGCCTCGCTGGGCTAGCGGTCGACGACGTTCGGCTTGGCGGTCGCAACGACTGAATCGTCGTCGCGCAGCTTGAGGAACAGCGTGTCGGTCGGGCGCGGAATTGCGACCGTACTGGCGGTATAGCCGTCCGGAATTGCCGCAACGCCGGTGAACTGCGCGTCTCCGCCAACCGCGGCGAGCAGATACAGCGCGTCACCGGTCAGCAGGCACCGCGGCGCGCCCTTGTCGCAAGTCACGCCCGTCAGTGTGGGCAGGCGGACGAGGGTGACGAGCGGCGCCCAATCGCTTTCCACACCGTCCTGCAGGAGGCGGTAGCGCAGCGGGCCATAGGCCGATACGCCCAGCGCCCTGGCCGGTTCGATCGTCGCAATCGCGACTTGCGCACTCTGGACGCGGTAGCCGTTCGCTGCGGCGATGACCGTCGACGCGCGTCCGTCGACCGTGGCGATCTCGACCTGTTCGCGTCCGCTGAACCGGGTCGCCCCCGCGCCGCGGATCGAAAAGGTCAGGCTGGCATCGGGCGGCATGACGGTGCTCGACGGCAATGTGATCGGCAGCGACGCTGCATGCGCCGCCGGGGCGATGGTCTTGTCGATGAGTGTGACCGAAGGCCGCGCTAGAGCGACATGCACGGCGACCGGCAGCACGCGCCCGTCCTTCAACGTCACCCGCCCCGATCGATCCTGGCCTACGGTCCAGGCGGCGACCGGAGCAGCCGTGTCGACCGTCATGACGCGTTCATCGGCCTTGCCTGTCCGTACCACCGCGCCAGGGCTGAATACTGCGCCATCGACGCTCAGCGAGGCGACGGTGTCGAGCCGCGTGCCCGTCAGGACACCATGAAGATCGCCGGCGTGCAGCGTGAACGCGTCGATCCGCCCCGTCTCCGTCAAGGCCGTCACGGTGATCGTATCGACATCGGCGGTTCCCTGCTGACGAATGAGCAGGCTGATTTGCCCCGCCGCAATCTGCGCCTTCGGGATCGTTGTGGTGATCCGGCCATCCGGCAATGCGGCCCATTTGAGCGGCTCTGTCGTGCCGGAGGTGCGGGCGAGTGCGATGTCCTCGACACAGGCGGCTGCTCCGCCCTCGATCGTCAGGCTGTTATCGCGTCCGGCGATCACCGTGGTGCCCTCGATCGCGCGCCAGCTGTTCGCGCGCGGACGCTGGATGCGAAAGCGTGGACCGTCGAACGGGGTAAAGCCCCATACGCCGTGAAGCGTGGCGTCAAAGCTGGCTCGCAGATCGCCGCCGTAGCTGCCCGGGCCGGCGAGAAGGAACCCCCCGCGTTCGACATCGGCGCTGACCGGCAGATCGAGCGTGCTGCCGTCGGCCCGCGTCACGCGGACCGCCATGGCATGCGCATAGCGCGTGGCATAGATCAGCGGCGCGCCTTCGACCGGAAGCAGCACACCCTCTCGTGCTCGACACAGCGCGCGACCGGGCGCGATCGTCCGCAGCGGCGGCGGCTCGGGCGCCTCGATCGCCGGAAGCGCCGCGACCATGACCGACTTGGGCTTTGCAAAGGAGGGGGCGGCGTTCAGCAACAGCGACAGGCGCGCCTCTGCCGCACGGCCGAGGGCGGGAATATACTGGAACTGGGTCGACTGGAATGCGCCGAAAATCCGGGCAAGATCGCGAACGACACCGATATAGGAGCTGTAATAGCCGTATCCGGCCTCGGGTGTTGCGGCGAGTTGCAAGGCCAGATCGGTGGGAGCGCCGACGAGGGTTTCGGTCAGCGATGCGCTGTGGCTGTCGGCCAGCAGCAGTGAACTTCGGCTCTGCGTCAGGCAGGCCGCCTGGAGATCAATCGCCTGCTCGAGGCATTCGGCCTTAAGCGTGATTGACAGGCTGCGGGTCAGAACGGGTGATACGGCCTCGATGCGTTCAGGATGCGTGCGCTCAAGGCGGTGGATGGAGTCCAGAAACGTGTCGAGCCGCGCGCGGTCGAGCGACGCCTGGTTGAGTTCCTGCGAGGCGCGGACGAACGCGCCGGGCTGTTTGCGGACGGCGTCGACGATCGAGTCATAACCCCCGCCGGTTTCCGGCGCGAGGAAGAGGATCAGCTGGCGTGCGCCCGCGGGCACGGTCAGGTCGAGCGTGTTCTTCTTCCGCTCCCACGTCTTGGCCTGCGTGAACCAGTTTTTGGGGGGCGGATTGGTCGCGCCGCGCAGGAATGCGGCCACCAGCAGGTAATGGACACCCTGATCACGGGGTAAATCCGCACTCACCGCGATCCGGTCGCCTTCGCTGAGATTGGGCACCTGCCCGATCGGCAACGTCGTTGCGCCGTGTGTCACCGTGACGTTCAGCGCCGGACCGGACAGGTCGAAGGCTGCGGGGTCGGCCTGTGCCGGGGTGAGCGGCAGCAGCGCGGCGAAGAGCAGCGCGATGCGTCCCGACCGGGTAATCGACGCGCCGAGGGGGAATCGCGAAACAGCCATAGGCGCTACCCGTGGCGGCAGGGCATGGCCATTTTAGGGCGGTGGCGCAGGGTCTAGACCGCGACCTTCGCGTTCGTGCGGCCCTCGTCGCCGAAGATTCGCAGGTACCGGGCAATCTCGCCCGGATCGCCGGTCGCCTTGGCCGGATTGTCCGACAGCTTCACTGCCGGGCGTCCGTTGGCCTGCGTCACCTTAGCGACCAGCGAGATCGGCTCGAGTCCGGCCATGCCATCGGGGTCGCACCCTCGGAAGTCGTTGGTCAGATTGGTCCCCCAGCCAAAGCTCATCCGCACCCGGCCGTGGAAATGCCGATAGGTCTCTTCGATCGTGTCGACATCCATGCCGTCCGAAAAGATCAGCAGTCTCGTTTTAGGGTCGCGACCCTGTGCCTTCCACCAGGCAATGATCGCTTCGCCACCGGCGATCGGCGGCGCACTGTCGGGGCGGAAGCCCGTCCAATCGGCGACCCAGTCGGGCGCGTTGGCGAGGAAGGCGCTCGTTCCGAACGCGTCGGGCAACGCGATCAGCAGATTGCCGCCATAATGGCGTCGCCAGTCATCGAGCACCCGGTAGGGCGCATCCGCTATCCCCCGGTCGTCGTCGGCCAATGCGGCATAGACCATCGGCAATTCATGCGCGTTGGTGCCGATGGCTTCCAGATCGTTATCCATCGCCAGCAAGACGTTCGACGTGCCGATGAAACGGCTGCCAAGCCCTTCCTTGAGCGCCTCGACGCACCAGCGTTGCCACAGGAAGCCATGGCGGCAGCGCGTGCCGAAGTCGGACAGGACCAGATCGGGCAGATTCCTAAGTCGTTCGACCTTGTCCCATAATTTGGCCTTCGCGCGCGCATAGATCACGTCGAGCGCGAAACGTCCGCGATCGCGGACCGCCACGCGCGCGCGCAATTCATTGATGATCGCGAGCGCGGGGATTTCCCACATCGTCGTTTCCGCCCAGCAGCCCTCGAAGCGCAGCTCGAACTGTCCGTCGACGGTCCGCAGCTCGTATTCGGGCAGCCGGAAGGCGGCAAGCCACTGCAGGAATTCGGGCGCAAACATGCGATCCTGGCCATAGAAGCTGTTGCCAGCGAGCCAGATCAGCTCCTTCTTCCCGAACCGCACCGTGCGCGCATGATCGAGTTGCGCGCGCAGTTCGCCTTCGTCGATGATGTCCGCCAGCCGCACGCTCGTCGTGCGGTTGATCAGGGTAAAGGTCGTCTGCACCTTGGGATGCAGGTGACGGATCATCTGCAACATCAGCAGCTTGTAGAAATCGGTATCGAGCAGGCTGCGGACGATCGGATCGAGCCGGAAGCCGTGGTCATAGGTACGCGTGGCAATATCGGTGACGGCCATGCCGATCTCCTTCCGGGGCGTTCAGCGCAGCAATGCAACGATATCGCGTGCAATGTCCGCTGGCAGTCGCGAAGCGCCGGCCTCGACCGTCGATACGGTCGCCCAGCGGCCGAGCAGCCCTGCCGCCGCCATCGCGGCATAGTTGACGCGGACGCGGTCCTGGAGCCCGGTATCCGCTTCGTAAGCGTCGAACGCATCGTCGGTATAGGAGCGCTTGCGCTTCTGGCGGATCAGCCCGCGTGCAATGTCTGCCGGCGTATCGAGGTAGACGGATAGATCAGGCGTCGGCAGGGCAAAGCTGCCCGTTTCGAGATCCGCGATCCAAGCCATCATCGTATCCGCTTCGTCGACGGGCACCTGCGCCGCCTGATACGCCATGTTCGACGCGATATAGCGGTCAAACACGACGACGTCGTTCGCCGCCATCGTCGCCATCAGGTGATCGCGCGATTCCATCCGGTCGAGCGCGTAGAGCACGGCGGCGGCCTTTGGCGACGTGCCGCGTGGCAGCGTGCCCGCGAGCATCGCCCCTAGCGCCCAGCCGCCGACCGTGTCCGTATAGCGCGGGAACGAGATGACCGCGGCGCTGCGCCCGGCGGCCTGCAAGTGCTCGACGACCAATGCGGAGGCCGTGGCCTTACCGGCGCCGTCGGCGCCTTCGATAGCGAGGAGGAAGCTCATCGCGCTCCCCTAAACGACCGGCGCGTGCAGGTCGATAAAGCTGTGCTGAAGCGAATATACGGGAAGTGCGGCCTGGCGGAGATGTCGGCCGCCCTTGGCGATGCCGTGAACCTTTCAATCGGCCACCACCGCCCAGCGCGTCATTGGCAAAGTTTCTGGTGGTGGCGGATCACCTCGTCGATGATGAACCGCAAAAACTTTTCGGAGAATTCCGGATCGAGTTGAGCTTCCTCGGCGAGCCGACGCAACCGCGCGATCTGACGCTCCTCACGTCCGGGATCGGCAGCCGGCAGACCGTGCTCCGCCTTGTGCCGGCCAACCGCCTGCGTCACCTTAAACCGTTCGGCAAGCATATGAATCAGCGCCGCATCGATGTTGTCGATGCTCTGGCGATAGCCGCTCAGCAGGTCGTCGGGCATCGTGTAACCTCCACCTATTGCCGTCGCCTGCCTTTTGGTGAGGGTTTGCCGAGCCGGCAAGGGTTGCTTTGCGAGGCGGTAGCCGTCAGAGGCACGGGCAGATGAGCGCCACCGTCCACCGCCTCGACTCCCCTCGTTCGAATCCCGGGCCACAGCCTTCGCTGGACCCGATGGTCAAGCTCGTCACCACCGACATGGACCAGGTCAATGCGGTGATCGTCGCGCGCATGACCTCCGATATTCCGTTGATCCCCGAACTGGCGGGTCATCTGATCGCGGGCGGGGGCAAGCGGATGCGCCCGATGCTGACGCTCGCGAGTGCACAGCTGCTGGACTATGCCGGGACGCAGCATCACCTGCTCGCGGCGGCCGTGGAATTCATCCACACCGCGACGTTGCTGCATGACGACGTCGTCGATGGCTCCGACCTGCGGCGTGGTAACCGCACCGCGAACATCATCTGGGGCAATCCTGCCAGCGTGCTGGTCGGCGACTTCCTGTTCAGCCGCAGCTTCGAACTCATGGTCGAGGCGGGCAGCCTGAAGGCGCTCAAGATCCTCTCATCGACCAGCGCGGTCATCGCCGAGGGCGAGGTCAACCAGCTGACGGCGGCCCGCCGCGTCGATCTGGGAGAGGAGCGCTATCTCGACATCATCGGCGCAAAGACCGCAGCGCTGTTCGCTGCCGCCTGCCGAATCGCTGCCGTGGTGGCCGATCGGCCCGAGAATGAAGAGGCGGCACTCGACGCCTATGGCCGCAACCTCGGGATCGCCTTCCAGCTTGTCGACGACGCGATCGACTATGTCTCGGATGCGGATACGATGGGCAAGGATGCGGGCGACGATTTCCGCGAAGGCAAGATGACCCTGCCGGTGATACTCGCTTATGCGCGCGGATCGGCCGAGGATCGTCAATTCTGGAAGGATGCGGTCGAGGGGCGTCGTGACACCGATGCCGACCTGCAGCATGCCGTGCGTCTGATCCGGGCAACCCGCGCGATCGACGACACGTTTGCGCGGGCGCGGCATTATGGTCAGCGGGCGATCGATTCGATTGCGGGCTTTGCCAATGGCGAGGCGAAGGACGCGATGATCGAAGCGGTCGAGTTTGCGGTGGCTCGCGCTTATTAAGTTCAACCTGCTGAGGCAGACACAATAACGGCGGCCGATCGCTCGGCCGCCGCATCTTCGTTTACCGAGCAAAAAAGCTCAGCGGCACTTGACGTTACCGCGGTCGACCGACCGTCCGAGCAGTGCACCGCCACCGGCACCCGCCAGCGTTCCAAGCGTGCCGCCGCCGATCAGATTGGCAAGAACGCCGCCACCGAGTGCGCCGATCACAAGCCCGGTCGTGCCATCGTTGCGCTTGCAATAGGCCCGGCCATCGTTGCCGCGATAGATGCGATCATTGCGGCCGAGACGACGCTCGCGGTAATTGCCGTTCTGATAGCTGCGCGAAGGATCCCAGTTGCGATCGTCACCGCGCCAGTTGCGGTCGTTACCGCGGCGCGAGTCGTTGTTCCGGCGGTCGTCATGGCCCCGGCGGTCGTCATGACGCTGAGCGGCGGCTTCGACAGGCACCATTGCGGGGGCGACGACGGCAACGGACATGAGCGCAGCGATAAAATGCTTCTTCATCGGGTATTACTCCAGAACTATACTAGGATAACCCCCGCAACGCCCCAAAGGTTCATATCACCGCGTGGCGCGTCATCGAGCATGGCTGACCGTCGCCCGTCTCGACCTGCAACGTGGCATGGCCGATCCCGAAACGCTCTTGCAGCATCGTGCGGGTCGCGGTGAGGAACGGATCGCCGGGATGGCCGCCCGGCATGACCAGGTGCGCGGTCAGGACGGGCTCCGTCGTGCTCATCGGCCAGATGTGCAGATCATGGATCGCCGTCACGCCGGGCAGGGTGCATAGCGCCTCGTCGACCTGGTCGAATTCGATCCCGCGCGGCACCGCGGACAGCGCCATTTCGACGGTCTCACGCAGCAATCCCCAGGTTTGCCAGAAGATCAGGACCGCGATGACGATGGAGACCGCCGGGTCGATCCAGGAGATCCCGGTCTGCCAGATCAGCACACCCGCGATCACGACCCCCGCCGATACCAGCGCGTCCGCGGCCATGTGCAGATAGGCGCCACGGATGTTGACGTCCCCCTTGCGACCGCGCGCGAACATCCAGGCGGTGATCGCATTCACCGCGATGCCGATCCCGGCCACCATCGATACGGTCAGGCCCGCCGTGGGCGTTGGGTCTGCGAAACGCTGTGTCGCCTCGAGCAGGATCGCCCCGAGCGCGACGAGCAACAGCAGCGCATTGGTCAACGCGGCAAGGATCGTCGACCCTTTCAGCCCATAGGTAAAGCGCTTGGTCGGCTCGGTTCGCGCGAGCATCGTTCCCCCCCAGGCGACGACCAAGCCAAGTACATCGGAGAGATTATGCCCGGCGTCCGCGAGCAGCGAAACCGAGTTGATCCGCAATCCCACCAAGGCCTCGACCGCGACAAACGCCACGTTGAGCCCGATCCCGATCGCAAACGCGCGGTCGAACGATGCCGGAGCATGGCTGTGTGCATGTCCGTGCCCATGTCCCGCATGCCCGTGTGCATGCCCGTGCCCGTGTCCGCTCAAAGCCCATGCTCCAATGATTCGGCCGGCGCGTAGCATCCGTCTTGCATGTGATACTAGGACGCCGCACGATGGGATTGCAGGCCGGGGGGCAAGTATCGGCAATACAGTGGTTTTCGCCGGGTTTGCGCTCAGCCCTCGGTCGCGAGCGCCTTCAACCGGTAGAGCGCGTCGAGCGCGTCGCGTGGGCTCATCGCATCGATGTCGAGCTTCGCCAGGTCTTCGCGCAGCACGTCGCACGCCACCTCCTCGATCTGCGCGGCGGCCGCGAACAGCGGAAGATCATCAAGCCCCGCCGCCAGGCCGCCAGTTTTGGCACGCCCGGCTTCCAGCTTTGCTAGCACCGCCTTGGCGCGCTGCACGGTGAGCGGCGGCATGCCGGCGAGGCGCGCGACCGCCAGACCGTAGCTGCGATCCGCCGGCCCGTCGGCGAGTTCGTGGAGCAGGACGAGCTCGCCCTTCCACTCGCGCGCGCGCACATGATGCAGCGACAGCGCCTCGCAGCGTTCGGCGAGCCGGGTCAGCTCATGATAATGCGTCGCGAACAGGCAGCGGCACCGATTGTCCTCATGGATAGCCTCGACCACGGCCCAGGCGATCGCGAGGCCGTCATAGGTGGAGGTGCCACGACCGACCTCGTCGAGGATCACGAAGCTCCGCGGCGTCGCCTGCGCGAGGATCGCAGCGGTTTCGACCATTTCGACCATGAAGGTGGACCGACCGCGCGCAAGATTGTCCGACGCGCCGACGCGACTGAACAGGCGATCGACCAGACCCAGCGTGGCCTTGGTCGCCGGCACATAGCTTCCGGCCTGCGCCAGGACCGCGATCAGTGCATTCTGGCGCAGGAAGGTCGATTTGCCGCCCATGTTCGGGCCGGTGACGAGCCACAGTCGCGAGGACTCCGACAGGTTGCAGTCGTTGGCGACGAACCGGTCGCCCGACTTGGCGACGGCGGCCTCGACGACCGGGTGCCGGCCTCCCTCGATCTCGAAACAGGCATGGTCGACCAGGATCGGGCGCGACCACTGCCCCTCGGCTGCGCGCTCGGCGAGACCGGCGGCGACATCGAGTCGGGCGAGCGCGTCGGCGGTCGCGGCGATCGCCTCGCGCCCGGCGAGCGCCCGCGCGGTAAGATCCTCGAGATGCGCCGATTCCGCCGCCGTGGCATGCGCACCCGCCTGCGACACTTTCGTTGCGACATCGTGCAGCGCGGGCGTGTTGAAGCGTACGACACCTGCGAGCGTCTGGCGGTGTGTGAAACCGCTGTCGGGCTTCATCAGCGAATCAGCAGCCCGTGCAGGGACTTCGACATGATAGCCGAGCACGCCATTGTGGCGGATCTTGAGCGCGTACACGCCGGTCGAGGTGCGGAACTCGGCCTCCAGTGCGGCTATCGCGCGGCGTCCCCCCGCGCCGGTATCGCGCAGATCGTCGAGACCGGCGTCATATCCCGCCGCGATATACCCCCCGTCAGACGCTTCTATCGGTGGCGATGGTACGAGCGCACGCTTGAGCAGGTCGATCAGGCTGCCATGCCCGCGCAACAGCGGTGCAACGTCGCTGAGCAGGCGCGGCGGATCGGTGAGCGCGTCGAGCCGCTCGCCCAGGTTCCAGGCGCCGTCGAGGCCGTCGCGCAACTGCCCAAGATCGCGCGGTGATCCTCGACCCGCGGCGAGGCGGCCGAGCGCCCGGCCGATGTCCGGCAGCGCGCGCAGCGTCGCGCGCAACCGTTCGCGCAGCGCCTGGTCGTCATGGAACAACCGGACGAGGTCGAGCCGCGCGTCAATCGCAGCCTTGTCCATCAGCGGCGCGCCGAGATCGGCACCGAGAAGCCGCGCACCGGCACCGGTGACGGTACGATCGACCGCGTCGAGCAGGCTCCCCTTGCGGACGCCGCCGGTGGTGCAGGTCAGTTCGAGGCTTTCCCGCGTCGCGGCGTCGATCGCCATCACCTGTGCCGCCCGCCCGATTCGCGGCGGCCGCAGGAAGGGCAGCGCGCCCTTCGCATTATGTTCGAGATACGCGACCAGACCGCCGGCCGCGGCCAATGCGGCCCGCCCGAACTGCCCGAAGCCGTCGAGGGTCGCGACGCCGTAGATCCGCTTGAGTCGCGCTTCGCCCGCACCACTGTCGAAATCGCTCCTGGGACGCAGCGTCGTGGCGGCCTCTGCGAAACCGCTCGCCTCGGCGACGACGATCTCGGCCGCGGCAAGGCGCGCGAGTTCGGCCCCGACCGCGTCGTCGGCGACGTCGATGACCTCGAACCGGCCGGTCGACACGTCGGCTGCGGCAATCGCGACAGATCCCCCGGCTTCACCGATCGCCACGCACCAATTGTCGCTGCGCGCATCGAGCAAGGCTTCTTCGGTCAGCGTGCCCGCGGTCACGACGCGGACGATCGCGCGGGCGACAAGCGCCTTCGATCCGCCACGCGCCTTCGCCTCGGCCGGGCTCTCGACCTGTTCGGCGATCGCGACGCGGTGCCCGGCCTTGATCAGCCGCTGAAGATAGGCCGTGGCCGCATGCACCGGCACGCCGCACATCGGGATCGGCTTGCCCTCATGCTCGCCGCGCGCGGTCAGCGCGATGTCGAGCACCGCCGCAGCGATGCGCGCATCATCCATGAACAGCTCGAAAAAATCGCCCATGCGGTAGAACAGCAGGCAATCCTGCGCCTCGGCCTTGAGGCCGAGATACTGCGTCATCATCGGGGTAGCGGCGGGAGTGGACATCGGCGCGGGGTAGCGAAAACCGTCCGCACGTCCAATAGCGCTGCGAAGGGTTCCCAAGGGGTGACGAACAGCCACGCGTTCCGTAAAGGCAGGGGCTCCCCCTGCAGATACCCCCGAGGCTCCGCTTATGTCCGACGACAATAATCTCCAGTTCTCCGAACGCGAAGCGCTGCTCTTCCATTCGGAAGGCCGTCCCGGGAAGCTCGAGATCATTGCGTCCAAACCGATGGCGACGCAGCGCGACCTCGCGCTCGCCTATTCGCCCGGCGTGGCGATTCCGGTGCAGGCGATCGCCGATGACCCCTCGACCGCCTATGACTATACCGCCAAGGGCAATCTGGTCGCGGTGATCTCGAACGGCACCGCGATCCTCGGCATGGGCAATCTCGGCGCGCTCGCGTCGAAGCCCGTGATGGAGGGCAAGGCGGTGCTCTTCAAGCGCTTCGCCGACGTCGATTCGATCGACATCGAGCTGAAGACCGAGGATGTCGATCGCTTCATCGATGCGGTCGAGCTGATGGAGCCGACGTTCGGCGGCATCAACCTCGAGGACATCAAGGCGCCCGAGTGCTTCATCATCGAGCAGACGCTGCGCGAGCGCATGAATATTCCCGTATTTCATGACGATCAGCACGGCACGGCGATCATCTGTGCGGCCGGGCTGATCAACGCCTGCCTCGTGACCGGGCGCAAGCTTGGCGACATCAAGCTGGTCGTCAACGGCGCGGGCGCGGCGGCGATCGCGTGCACCGAGCTGATGAAGGCGATGGGCGTGCGGCCCGACAACGTCATCATGTGCGACCGTACCGGCGTGATCTACCAGGGTCGCGACGATGTGAACCAGTGGCAGTCGGCGCATGCCACGACGAGCAGCGCGCGGACGCTGACCGAGGCGCTGGTCGGCGCCGACGTGTTCCTCGGCCTGTCGGCGGCAGGCGCGCTCAAGCCCGAGATGGTCAAGGACATGGCGGCCGCGCCGATCATCTTCGCGATGGCCAATCCCGAACCCGAAATCCGCCCCGAACTGGCGATGGCCGCACGTCCCGACGCGATCGTCGCGACGGGCCGGTCGGATTATCCGAACCAGGTCAACAACGTGCTGTGCTTCCCGTTCATCTTCCGCGGGGCGCTCGACGTCCGCGCGACGGGGATCAACGACGCGATGAAGATCGCCGCGGCCAATGCGATTGCCGAGCTGGCGCGCGAGCGTGTGCCCGAGGAGGTCGCGCTGGCCTATGGTGTCAGCCACAGCTTCGGCCCCGCCTATATCATCCCTGCGCCGTTCGATCCGCGGCTGATGGAGGTCGTTCCCGTCGCGGTCGCCAAGGCGGCGATGGCATCGGGCGTCGCGACCAAGCCGATCCTCGACATCGAGGCGTATCGCCAGTCGCTGCGCGCGCGTCTCAACCCGACCACCTCGGTGCTGTCGATGGCCTATGAGGGCGCGCGGGCGCATCCCAAGCGCGTGATCTTCGCCGAGGGCGAGGAAGAGGTCGTGCTGCGCGCGGCGATCGCGTTCAAGGAGGGCGGCTATGGCACGCCGGTGCTGGTCGGCCGTGACGACGTGCCCGACCGGTTGCGCGCGCTGGGCGTCACCGATCCCGAGAGCTTCGAGCTGCACAACAGCCGCGTCTCGCCGCTGGTGCCGAAGATGGTCGAGCTGCTCTATGCCCGGCTCCAGCGTCGCGGCTATCTGCGGCGCGACTGCGAGCGGATGGTGAACCAGGATCGCAACATCTTCGGTGCGCTGCTGCTGCAGCTCGGCGAGGGCGATGCGATGATCACCGGCATCACGCGTACCTATGGCGAGACGATGCGCCAGATCTACCGCGTGATCGATCCGGCAGCGGGCAAGACGCCGTTCGGCATCCACCTGCTCGTCGGGCAGAGCCACACGGTGTTCATCGCCGACACCACGGTCAACGAACGTCCGACCGCCGAACAGCTCGCCGATTTCGCCGAGCAGACCGCAGCGGTCGCGCGTCGCATGGGGCATGAGCCGCGCGTCGCGTTCCTGAGCTATTCGAACTTCGGCAATCCGAAGGGCGAGTGGCTCGACAATATCCGCGACGCGGTGACCGTGCTCGACGGTCGTCAGGTCGGGTTCGAATATGAGGGCGAGATGGCGCCGGACGTGGCGCTCAACCCGAAGCAGCTGGCGAACTATCCCTTCGCGCGACTGTCCGGGCCGGCGAACGTGCTGATTATGCCGGGTCTTCAGTCGGCGCATATCTCGGCCAAGCTGCTGCGCGAGCTTGGTGGTGATTCGGTGATCGGGCCGATGCTGATCGGCATGGAGAAGCCGGTGCAGGTCGCGCCGATGACGAGCACGGCGAGCGAGCTGGTGACGCTGGCGGTGCTCGCGGCGGGTGGGATTGCTCGGTGAACTCTCCCTCTCCCCTTAGGGGAGAGGGAAAGCGCGCGGAGCGTGCGAGGGTAAGGGCAGTGGCGGGAATGCGGCGCGTGCCCTCACCCTCCCACCGCTTCGCGGCGGGCCCCTCCCTCTCCCCCGGGGGGAGAGGGGTTGTGGTTAGGCGTCGATGCTGGTGCCTAGCGAGGCGTGGACGAGGCCGCCGTCGACGGTAATGGTCTCGCCGATCACGTAATCGCCGGCGCGACTGGCGAGGTAGATTGCGGCGCCGGCCATGTCTTCGTCGACGCCGACCCGCTTGGCGGGGATACCCTGCGCGACCGCGTCGCCGTGATCGCGGGCCGCCTTGTTCATGTCGCTGGCGAACGCGCCGGGGGCGATCGAGGTGACGTTGATCGAATCGGTCACGAGCCGCGCGGCCATGCGCTTGGTCAGATAGATCAGCGCCGATTTCGACGCGTGATAGCTGTAGGTTTCCCACGGGTTAAGCCGCTGACCGTCGATCGAGGTGATGTTGATGACCTTGGCCGGCCGGTCGCGCGAGCCCGAGGCCTTGAGCGCCGCGTGAAGCGCCTGGGTCAGGAAGAAGGGCGATTTGACGTTGAGGTCCATTACCTTGTCCCAGCCAACTTCCGAAAACTCCTCGAACGGCACGCCCCAGGCCGCACCCGCATTGTTGACGAGGATGTCGAGCCGGCTCTCATGCTCGGCGAACTGGGCAGCGAGCGCCTTGCAGCCGGCGACGGTCGAGACGTCCTGGGGCAGCGCGATGCAGTTGGGGCCGAGTTCGGCCGCGGCGGCTTCGCAGACATCCGCCTTACGCGACGAGATATAGACCTTCGCGCCCTGCGCGATGAAGCCCGCCGCGATCATCTTGCCGATGCCGCGGCTGCCGCCGGTGATCAGCGCGACGCGGCCGTCGAGACGGAACAGGGTGGTCGTATCCATGCGGCATCCTCCAAAGATTTTTGCGACTGGTATCGCCGCGCGGCGCGCGTAGCAAACCCGTTTTTCGAATCGCCGTGGTTTGACGAGGTGGTGCGCCGTACTGTTAGCGCAAAGCCGGCCCTCCTGCGCTCTCTTGATGGGTGCGGGACTAACGATCCCGGCCCGCATGGGCGTGTCCGCTGCATCAGCGGCAGAACATCGGAAAAGGGCGGCATGGTCGGCTAAAAAAGGGGCTCGTCGGCGCGGCAACACGCTTCGTCGGATATGGTTCCGCGACGCCTTTCAATTAAATCCGCACTCCCGTAGCCAGACTGTGACGAACGGGTTTTGACCGGGGGGTCTCGATGAATTTCAAGGCGTTAGCAGCGCGTTTTGCGCTGGTGGTATCGTGCGGCCTGATGACGGCCACACCGGCAGCGGCCCAGTTCTGGCAGTGCGTGACCTTTGCCCGCTCGGTGTCGGGCATCGAGATCCGTGGCAATGCCAACACCTGGTGGAGCCAGGCCGAGGGCCGTTACGAGCGTGGCCATGCACCAAAGGCCGGTGCCGTCCTCGCCTTCTCGCCGACCTCGCGGATGCGCGTCGGCCATGTCGCGATGGTCTCGAAGGTCGTCAGCGACCGCGAAGTGCTCCTGACCCATGCCAACTGGTCGCGTCGCGGTGCGATCGAAACCAATGTCCGCGCGATCGACGTGTCCGACGCGGGTGACTGGAGCATGGTCAAGGTCTGGTACGGGCCGCAGGGCGATCTCGGTACCTCGGCCTATCCGACCAAGGGCTTCATCTATTCAGGCCATGCACCGCGTGGCGACACGCTCGACGCCCCCGCCCAGCCGTCGCTTCAGATGGTCAGCGCGCCCAGCGCAACGCAGCGTGCCAATGCCGCTCAGCTCGCCACGGTGCAGCATGGCCCGACCGACCCGCGCGGCATCTTCACGCTCGTAAACGACGCGGGCTGAACCAGTTAAGCGATTACCGGGCCGCCATCGCCCGGAACGTCAGCGCATCGCCGTTCATGCAATAGCGCTTTCCCGTCGGCTTGGGGCCGTCGTCGAACACATGGCCGAGATGCCCGCCGCAGCGTCGGCAATGCACTTCGGTCCGCGCCATCCCGAGCGTCGAATCGACCCGGGTCCGCACGGCATTGGGCAAGGGCTGCCAGAAGCTCGGCCATCCCGTCCCGCTCTCGAACTTGGTCTTCGACGAGAACGCCGGCAGTGCACAGCCGGCACAGGAAAAGATCCCCGCGCGATGTTCGCCGTTGAGCGGGCTCGAATAGGGCCGCTCGGTCGCTTCCTTGCGCAGCACGTCATACGCGTCGGGCGACAGCTTCTTGCGCCACTGTGCATCGCTCAATGTGACCTCGAAGCGTTCGGCAGCCTGAGCGGACTGCGACGAGCAGCCCCAGAGGGCAAAGCCCGCCGCGCCTGCGCCGGCGAGCGTGAGGAACGTGCGGCGATCGGGCGATGTGTGTGTCATGGTCATGATATAAGTACGAACCTTGCCGCGAACAGGATGCGCGCGAAGGCGGGCGATGAAAGTCAGTAGCGGCTGATCTCGACCGGGAGCGTGCGATAGCCGTGGACGAAGCACGCGGCGACGCGGGTCGGCGGGCCGACCACGTTGATCCGCATGCGGCGCTTCGCCATTTCCTCGAGCAGGATCGCGAGCTGCATCTCGGCGAGCCTTGCCCCGACACAGCGGTGGATGCCGTGGCCGAAGGCGAGATGGCGCCGCGCATTGGGACGGTCGACGCGGATCGCGTCGGCATCGTCGCCAAACACGCTTTCGTCGCGATTCGCCGACAGATACCACAGCGCCAGCTTGTCGCCGGCCTTGATCGACTGGCCCTGCAGTTCGGTATCCTGCGTTGCGGTGCGCCGCATGTGCGCAAGCGGCGTCTGCCAGCGGAGAATCTCGCTCACGGCGTTGGGAATGAGCGCCGGATCCGCTTCGAGCATGGCGCGGGCGTCGGGAAATGCGTCGAGGCCATAGGCTAGCGCCGACATCGAATTGCGCGTCGTGTCATTGCCCCCGACGATCAGGAGGATCAGGTTTCCGATGAATTCGTGATGCTCCATATGCGCCATCGCATCCGAATGGATCATCATCGAGATCAGGTCGGGGGTCGGCGGCCGGCCGATCTTGGCGTTCCAGAGCGTCTGGAAATAGGCCCCGCAATCAAACATATGCGCGAGCCGCTGCTTGCGCGTTTCCTCGTTCTTGACGAGCTCGATGTCGCCCGCCCAGTCCGACCACAGCGTCAGCTTGCGCCGATCCTCCCAGGGGAAATCGAACAGGATCGCCAGCATCTGCGTCGTCAGTTCGATTGCGACGCGGTCGACCCAGTCGAACGGCGTGTTCCAGTCGAGCCCGTCAAGGATCTCCGCGGTGCGCCTGCGGATGTCGGGCGCCATGCGGGTCATCTCGCTCGGCGTGAAGGCGGGCGCCACCGTGCGGCGCTGGCTGGTGTGGATCGGGCGATCGCGCGCGATGAACATCGGCATGCGAACGTCGCGATCGCGATCGAAATCGGCGAGCGTGATGCCGCCGGCTTCGGAGGAATAGAGGTCGGGCAGCGACTCGACCTCGACGATCCCCCGGTAGTTCGAGACCGACCAATAGGGGCCGTAATCCGAGCTCGCGACATGGTGGACCGGGGCATGCGCGCGAAGGTGGCGGAAGGGCGCGTGCCAGACATCGTCGCGGTAGAGGTCCGCGCGACTGACATCGAGCGGGTCGATCGGCGGTTTTCCGGTTGCCGCCCCGTTGGTTACGCGCTCGCTGATCGGAGCCGTCGTGATTTCGCCTGCAAGCGTCGCCACCCATCACTCTCCTGTTTTCGGGCAGGAGACCAAGTACTGACAGCGATGTCAACAACCTGCGTCAGTGGGGCTTCGCGCGGCGCCAGAAGGGCCGGGCGCTGCCCGACTGGAGCACGCCACGGCGGAACAGTCGTGCGCCAACGACGATGAAGATCGTCACCCACAGGGCCTGCCAGGCCAAGGCGGCGACGTGCGGCCAGAGCTCGGGGGAATTGGCCGCGTGCCCGGCCATCGCGAAGGGCGAGGAGAGCGGGAAGAGTTCGGCGAGCGTCGCGATCCAGCTGCCGGGGCGCGAGACCGCGGCGGACGAGAGACCGAACATCGCGACCTGAAGGATCGTGATCGGCAGCGACAGCATCTGGATCTCGCGCATCGTCGACGCCTGCGCGCCGACGCCGAGAAACACTGATCCCAGAAGCAGATAGGCCATGGTGAAATAGCCAGCGAACAGCAGCGCGAACATCGGTCCGCCGACTGCGGGACGGAGATCGCCGATCGCCGCCGCCGCGCCTGCGGGAAGCAATGTCGTGACCTGTCCGACGACGGTTCCCCAGAAGGCGACGAACAGCACCGCGACGCCGAACATGCCGATCAGCTTGCCGAAGAATACCGATTCGAGCGGGACCGCGGCGGCGAGCACCTCGATCACCTTGTTGTTGCGCTCCTCGGCCATCGTGCCGACGACCTGGCCGGAGAGGAACAGCGTCAGGAAGAAGATCCCGAACACCGCGAAGAAGGCGGACTGATGCTGGCCACCGACCGAGCCGCGCGACCGCGTGATCCGGGTCTTGGTCACGTCGATCCGGGGCAGCGTGCCGCCCGCCTGTTGCGCCGCGAGCGTCGTCTGCGCGAGCGTCGCGAGATAGCCAGCCGCGCGGTCGCCGCGTGGACCATAGAGGATCTGTGGCGCCGCGAGCGGGCCGTAAAGCACTGCGGCGGCGTCGATATCGTTGCGGTCGAAGGCGTTGCGCGCCTGTGCCGCCGGATCGGCGGCGGCCGGCTGGGTGGTCAGGTCGGGTGGTCCCTCGCCTGGCCGGAAGATGCCGCGCAGCCGCGTATCCGCCTCGGCCATCATGCGCGACTCGGCGGCGGGGAGGATCGCGATGATCTGCGCCTTGTCCTGCGCGCCGTCGGTGACGCTGGCCGCGCCAAGGCCGCCGACCGCCCCGAAGGCGCCCATGATCAGCGGCGCGAACAGGAAGAGCAGGAAGATCGGAGTAAAGACGGTTGCGGTGAAATCGCGGCGGGCGATGGTGAAGGTCTGGCGCAGCGTGCGGCGGAAGCGGGTCATGGCTGCGCCTCCTGCTGGCCGACGATTCGCACGAACGCCTCGTGCAGCCCGGGGCGTTCGATCGAGAGCCCGGAAATGCCGTATCCCGCGTCGATCAGCCGCACCAGCAGCGTCTCGATCCCGCCGCCTGGCAGTTCGAACCGCCAGCCGTCGCGATCGGGCAGCGCGTCGGGGGGCAGCACGCCGCGGATCGCGGGGTCGGGACGGTGCGGGGTGTAGTGAACGCGCTGGGGCAGGACGCCGCGCGCGTCGTCGACGGTCCCCTCGAACCGGCGCTTGCCGCCGGCGATAATCGCCAGCCGGTCGCACAGCCGTTCGGCATGGCTCATGATATGCGTCGAGAACAGGATCGTCGCGCCGCGATCGCGCTCGACAAGGATAAGCTTTTCAAGACGTTCCTGGTTGACCGGATCGAGCCCGGAAAAGGGTTCGTCGAGCACGAGCAGATCGGGCTGATGGACGACCGAGCCGAGCAGCTGGACGAGCTGCGCCATGCCCTTCGACAATTTGCGGATCTTCTCGTCGACCGCATGGCCGAGCCCCGCCCCCTCCATCAGCGTCACCGCGCGCGCACGCCCGGTCTTCCAGTCGAGACCGCGCAGCGCGCCCATGAACGCGATCGCCTCGCGTGCCTTCATCGCGGGATAAAGTCCCCGTTCCTCCGGCAGATAGCCGACATGATCCGAGGCGTCGCGCGGGCTGTCGAAGCCCAACAGCGTGCGATGGCCTTCATCGGGTTCGATGATCCCGAGCAGCATGCGCAGCGTCGTGGTCTTGCCCGCGCCGTTCGGGCCGAGCACGCCGTAAATCGCGCCGGTCGGCACGGCGATGTCGACGCCGTCGACCACCCGCCGGTCGCCGAAGCGCTTGACCAGCCCGCTGGCCTTGACCGCCCATTCCTCGCCCACGCGCAAACTTCCTTCAAGCCGAGCGGCTGTGGTAGCGGGCGGACGTGCCCGACGACAAGCCATCCGACCTCGAATCGCGCGTGAAGGCCAAGGCGGCCGAACTGGGCTTTGCGGCGTGCGGGATTGCGCGCGCGGATGCGGCGCCGCTGGCGGGCGAACGGCTGCACGAGTGGCTGGCCGAAGGGCGGCATGGCGACATGATCTGGATGGAGGAGCGGCGCGCGCAGCGGGCGAGCCCCGCCGGGCTGTGGCCCGCGGTGCGCAGCGTGATCGCGCTGGGCATGAGCTATGCGCCGAAGGACGATCCGCTGCGGCTGGCGGAGCAGGGCGAGGTCGGCCGGATCTCGGTCTATGCGCAGGGCGCGGACTATCACGACGTCATCAAGCGGCAGCTGAAGGCGCTCGGCCGGTGGCTGGCGAGCGACGCGGTCGGTGTCGAGTATCCGTTCGATCTCAAGGTGTTCGTTGATACCGCCCCGGTGATGGAGAAGCCGCTCGCCGAGGCGGCGGGGCTGGGGTGGCAGGGCAAGCACACCAATCTGGTCAGCCGGACAGAGGGCAGCTGGCTGTTCCTCGGTGCGATCTACACGACGCTCGAACTGAAGGGCGATGCCGCGGGTCGGGATCTGTGCGGCAGCTGTGACGCGTGTCAGCGCGCGTGCCCGACCGATGCGTTTCCGGCGCCCTACAGGCTCGATGCGCGGCGTTGCATCTCGTATCTGACGATCGAGCATGCGGGCGTAATTCCGCATGAATTCCGGGCGGGTATCGGCAACCGCATCTATGGCTGCGACGATTGCCTGGCGGTGTGCCCGTGGAACAAGTTCGCCGCCGCGGCGAATGCCAATCTCGCCTTTGCGCCGCGGGCCGAGCTGGTCGCGCCCGAGATCGCCGACCTGATCGCGCTCGACGATGCGGGATTCCGCCAGGTCTTTGCCGGATCGCCGATCAAGCGGATCGGGCGCGACAAGATGGTCCGCAACGCATTGATCGCGGCGGGGAATAGCGGCGATCCGGCCTTGTCGGAGGGCGTCGCGGCGTTGCTGGGCGATCCGGCGCCGGTGGTGCGCGGGACGGCGGTGTGGGCATTGTCGCGACTCGACGCGGTGCGATTCGCGGCCGAGAAAGCGCAGCGTCGTGGCGGCGAAAATGACGACGGCGTCCGCGCGGAATGGGACCGGGCTAACTTAAGCTGACGCGGGCCAAGTGACGCGCGACAGGGGAAATTATTCACGAACGCCGGTGTAGGGGCGCGCATTCGAGACTTGCCTTGCGGGGGCAATGCGGACAGCGGTGGCGGTCCAAGGGGCGATGATTGCATATGTTGGCATTTTCCACTGCTACGATGGTCGCCGCGCTGGCGGTGCAGGCCGTCGACCCGCTGCCCGTCGCACCGGTCCCGGTTGCGCCGTCGACGGTGGTCGCGGACGAGCAGCGCATGCCCGAATCGCCCGTCGTGCCGGTATCGCCCGTCGTGCCGGTATCGCCGCCCGTGGTGCCCGTGGTGCCCGTAGCGCCGAATGCAGCGCCGCAGACCGCCCCGGTTCCTGCGCCCGTGCCTGCCGAGCCGAACGCGCAGAAGGACATCGTCGTCGTCGGGCAGACGCGCGATCCCGGCGATCCGTTGCGTGGCGTGAATGCCCAGGCGTTCGGCGCGACCCAGGCCGTCGACAGCGCGGTCGTGGGGCCGGTGGCGCGGGTCTACAAGCGCAAGGTGCCGAGCCCGATCCGCAAGGGTATTCACAACTTTCTCTATAACTTGCGCGAGCCGATCGTGTTCGTGAACTTCCTGCTGCAGTTCAAGCCGGGCAAGGCGGCCGAGACGGTCGGGCGGTTCGTGATCAATTCGACGGTCGGCGCGGCGGGGGTCATCGACGTTGCCAAGAAGCGGCCGTTCCGGCTGCCGCGCCGGTCGAACGGCTTTGCCAACACATTGGGGTATCACGGGATCGGCAACGGGCCGTTCCTGTTCCTGCCGCTGGTCGGGCCGACGACGGTGCGCGACCTGATCGGCGGGACGCTCGACCGGTTGCTGCTGCCCACTGCGATCGGGTCGCCGTTCACCGATGCGAGCTACACGGTGCCGGCCGGCGTGCTCGGCGCGCTCGACCACCGCGCCGATTTCGACGAAACTCTCAAGTGTTTGCATGACGATGTGGGCGATCCCTATGCATCGTCGCGCGCCTTTTACCTGCACCGGCGACAGGCGGAGATCGATCATCTCCACCGCCGGCCCCCGGCACCGCCGCCCGAATGCCAGGCGGCGCTGCCCGCGACGCGGATCCCGGTCGGCGCGGCGGGCGCAACCGAAACGGTGCCGCCGCCCGGGCCCTGAGCGGCTTAGCGGCCGCCGTCGCGGCGGGTGAGCGCGGCGACGCAGCTCGCGCGGTCGATCGTGCTGCCGTCGAGCTCGCGCGCGTCGATATAGGTGACCTTGGGCTCGCCCGATCCGGCGGGGTAGAGATAGGCGTCGAGCACGCAAATTCCGCTCTGGAACTGGAGCTTGCGCGCCACGCCCTCGCGGACATCGGCGTCGGGATCGCCGAACAGCCGGGTCAGCCCGGCGGCGGTCTGGCCGATCACGCGTTCGAGCCCGACGCTGGTATAGGGAATGGCGGGGCGTCCGACCGGGGCGGTCGCGACGGGCGCGGCGCAGCCCGCGAGCGCGAGGCCGAGGGCCATCGCCAGGCCCGGGGCGGACCGCGAGATTGCGAAGGCTTTCAACGCGTTGACACGTGATCTCGTCATCAGCTGGTCCCCCGGGCGCGCACCGCTGCGCGCGTCCCGTGATAAAAATGCGTCGCCATCGCCGCGCCCAGCACGGGGGCGGCGATGTTGAGGATCGGAACCACGAACAGCGCGGTGTTCGCAAGACCCAGCACGAAGCGTGACGCCCGCGTCGTCGCACGCCAGCCCCGCATCGCCGCGGCGTCCATGTGGCGCGCGGCCACCATGTCGCCGAGATCGCGCCCGAGCAGCCAGCCATTGACCAGGAAAAACGCCGCCGCGGTCCCGACCCCGGTGACGAGCAGGCCGATATAGACGGGCACCATCAACAGGTTGACGAGCAGCACGCGGAACGCCGAGCGCAATCCCATCGCCAGGCTGCGCGCGAAGGGCACGGGCCGCGCGGTGGCGAGACTGGCGGGATAATGCCGCGCCTCGACCGCAGCGACGACATCGTCGGCGAAGATCCCGACGACCGCGATCGCGACCGCGCGAAACAGGATCCAGACCGCGAGGATGGTCAGGAACAGCGCGACCGCGGCGGCGATCCCGGCCTGGTCGCTGCCGAGCCAGGCGGCGAAAATCGCCTTTGCGCCCAGCCACATGAGCAGGCCGAGCGCGGCGAAGACGAGCAATGTCACCGCCATCGACTTGGCGAAGACGCGCAGCACCGGCGGATCGCCGAGCTGGCCGAGCGAGAGGAAAAAACCGCGGATCATGCGTCAGCGATGGCCCGCCGCCTCGGGGCCGTCAACGTTGGGCTGCGACTCAGAGCGTGCGGATCAGGCGGACCGCGCGGGCGATCCAGACGGGGCGCTCGATCTGCTGGGGCGCGGCATCGTCGCCGACCGGAATAAGCGTGGGACTGCCGTCGGTTAGCGCGACCAGACGGCCAAAGGCGAAGCGGCCGGCGGGGCGGGGGACGAGCACGTCGCGGTAGAGCGCGCTCTCGAAGTCGTCGGGGCCGAGCGTGGTGCACCAGAGCACGTCGCCCGTGCGGTAGTCGCCGACGCCGGCGGCCACCGTGACCGCGACCTGACCCGGCTCGACATGCGGCGGGGTGGCGAGGTTGGGGCGGGTAGGGGCTTGAATTCCGGTCGAATCCAGGATCGCGACGACGGGCAGATCGGCGCGTTCGGGCATCGTCACCAGATCGACCGCGGCGACGTCGAGCGCGGCGGCGATCCGGTTGAGCCAGCCGACCGACACGGTCCGCGTCCCCGTCTCGAGCCGGCCGATCGTCTGCGCGGTTGTCGGGGGATCACAACGCCTTGCGACGTCGTCGAGCGTCAATCCCTTGGCGCGGCGGACGGCACGGATAGCAGTGATCATCGACAGGCTCCGTCGCTTGTACAAACCAGATAGGTTAGTTTCTCTTGCAATTTCTGGTCGAATATGGCAAGACAAACGAGACTCGGCAAATGGAAAGGGCGGCGCATGCAGGATCTGATCGAGGTCGCGATCGACGGGCGGGGCATGCGGCGGGAGCCTGACAGGGAAGGTGACAGGGTGGTTGAGCGGGACCCTGGCCGGGAAGTGCAGAGGGAAGGTGTCGCGCGGGGCGGGCGGAGCGTCACGGTCAACCGGGCGGAGTCGCCGCTGACCTGGCTGCGGTCGCGCGGGCTGATCGATGCGCGACAATATGCGGCGGGCGAGCGGTTGCGCGCGGCCTACGAGACCGCGTCGATCGCGCCGAGCGTGACGATGCGCTGGACGCCGCGGGTCGATGGCGGCGGGCAGGACACGCTCGACCCGACCGTCGCGCAGATCGCGGCGAAGCGGCGGTTCGACGCGGCGATCGCGGCGGCGGGGCCAGGGCTCGCGGATATCGTGTGGCGGGTGGTGTGCGCGGGCGAGGGGCTGCCCGCGGCGGAGCGCGCGCTGTCCTGGCCGGCGCGCGCGGGGCGGCTCGTGCTGACGCTCGCGCTCGACCGGCTGGCGACACATTATGAGGGCGGGGACGTCAGAGGGCGCGAGGGGGGCGGCGGCTCGCCTTTGCGGAGCGACGCGGGTAAGGGCGCGGCATGCGCTTCGATCTGATCAAATGTCATGGCTCCGGCAACGATTTCCCGCTGATCGACGCGCGTGCGCTGTCGCTGGGCGATGCGGACTGGGCGCGCGTCGCACGCGCGCTGGCGGATCGCGCGGGGCCGGTCGGGGGTGACGGGCTGCTGCTGCTGACCGCGGGTGACGAGCACGGGCGGGCGTTCGGGATGCGGATGTTCAATTCGGACGGGAGCGAATCGGAGACGTGCCTCAACGGGCTGCGCTGTGTCGCGCGCGCGGGGTTCGCCGCGACCGGGCTGACGCGCGCGACCGCTCGGCTGAAGACGAGCGACGCGCTGGTCGTGCGCGATGCGGAGATTGCGCCGGGCGTGTTCACGGTGCGCGAGACCGCGGGGCCGGCGTCGCTCGACGTCGCGGCGTGGCCGATGCATGTCGATGCGGACCAGATCGTCGAGGCGCCGCTGGCCGGGCTGCCCTCGACACGCGCGTTCACCGCGGTGGCGATGCCCAATCCGCATCTGGTGGCGTTCGTCGAGGCGGTTGACGATGCCGAACTGGTCCACGTCGGCGAGGCCTGCGAGGCGGCGCCCGACTGGCTGCCCAACCGCGCCAATGTGAGCTTTGTCGAGGTGCGCGGGACCGACCTGTTCGTCCGCACGCATGAGCGCGGGGTCGGGCTGACCGACAGTTGCGGCAGCGCGATGGCGGCGTCGACCTTTGCCGCGTGTCTGACGGGGCGGATCGCGTACGACACGCCGACGACGGTGTTCAACCGCGGCGGGCTGGTCCGCGCCGAGGCGGGGGCGGACGGCATGGTGACGCTGTCGGGCAATGCGACGGTCGAATGGACCGGGTCGGTGACGGTCGATCTGGATCCGGGCGAGCCGGGTGCGCGCGACCTGGTGATCGCGCGGCGGCATGACGAAGAGATTGCCGCCTGGGAAACATTGCGCACCGGAATGTAAAAAAGCGTGTGCATCGTTGCGGCCGGGGTGGCCGTATCTTCGCCGCGGCAGCCGGATCATCGGCGCCGATCAGGAGAGACCGTCATGACCCCCCTGTTTCGTACCACGATCATTGCCGCCGCTGTCGCCGTCAGCGGCACCGCGCTGGTCGCCGCGCAGACCAACCCGATGGTCGGCGGCGCCGCGATGTACCCGACCAAGACGATCGTCGAGAATGCGGTCAATTCGAAGGATCACACGACGCTGGTCGCCGCGGTCAAGGCCGCCGACCTGGTCGAGACGCTGTCGGGGCCGGGGCCGTTCACGGTCTTCGCGCCGACCAATGCCGCGTTCGCGAAGCTGCCCGCGGGGACGGTCGACACGCTGCTCAAGCCCGAGAACAAGGCGCAGCTGGCGGGCGTGCTGACCTATCATGTCGTGCCGGGGACGATCATGGCCGCCGACATCGCGGCGAAGGCCAAGGCGGATGGCGGGACTGCGAGCTACACCACCGTGCAGGGCGAGCCGCTGATGTTCATGAAGTCGGGCAGCGGCTGGGGCATCATGGACGGCAAGGGGCACAAGGGACGGATCACGATCGCCGATGTGCGCCAGTCGAACGGGCTGATCCATGTGATTGATACGGTGATGCTGCCGTGAGGGGGTAGGGTTCGAGCCTCGCGTGCCCTCACCCTCCCACGCTTCGCGTGAGCCCCTCCCCCTCCCCCTGGGGGAGAGGGGTTTGTTTAGCTGATCAGGAGGCCGGCGAGGGCGGCGGACATGAGGTTGGCGAGGCTGCCGGCGGCGAGGGCGCGGAGGCCGAGTTTGGCGATCATCGGGCGCTGGTTGGGGGCGAGGCTGCCGGTCACCGCCATCTGGATCGCGATCGACGAGAAATTGGCGAAGCCGCACAGCGAGAAGGTGATCACCGCGATCGTCCGCGGGCTGAGCCCGGGTTGCGTGCCGAGCGAGATATAGGCGACGAATTCGTTCAGCACGATCTTCTGCCCGAACAGCCCGCCGGCGATCCCCGCCTCGCTCCACGGCACGTTCAAGAGGAACATGATCGGCGCGAAGACATAGCCGAGCAGACCCTGGAAGCTCAGCCCCGGCAGCCCGATCATGTTGCCGAGCCCGCCGAGCAGGCCGTTGGCGAGCGCGACCAGCGCGACGAAGGCGAGCACCATCGCGCCGACCGCGACCGCGAGGCGGACGCCGGTCTGTGCGCCCTGCGCCGCGGCCATGATCAGGTTGGCGGGCTTTTCCTCGTCATGCGTCGCCTGCGGCATGGGTTCGCCCGCGGAGGATTCGCCGGGCAGGTCGCCGAGCGCGAGTTCGCCCTCGGGCGGCGTGACGCGGTCGGGCATGATGATCTTCGCCATCAGGATTCCGCCGGGCGCGGCCATGAAGCTGGCGGCGAGCAGATAGTCGATGCGGATCCCCATCGACGCGTACGCCGCGAGGATCGTGCCCGCGACGCCGGCCATCCCGCTGGTCATCACGGTGAAGAGCTGGGCGGGGGTGAGGCCGGCGAGATAGGGGCGGATGACGAGCGGCGATTCGCTCTGGCCGACGAAGATGTTCGCGGCCGCGCAGAGCGATTCGACCTTCGACACGCCGATCACCTTCTCGATGCCGCCGCCGACCCAGCGCACGACGAACTGCATGATGCCGAGATAATAGAGGATCGAGACGAGGCTGGCGAAGAAGATGATGACGGGAAGCGCGGCGATCGCGAAGCTCTGGCCGCCGATCTCGGGGGTCGCCATCTTGCCGAACAGGAATTCGGTGCCCTTTTGCGAATAGCCGAGCAGATTGGCGACGCCGCCCGACATGCTGCCGAGCACGACCTTGCCGAAGCTCGAATAGAGCACGAGGATCGCGATGCCCGCCTGGAGCGCGAAGGCGGCGCCGACGATCCGCAGCCGGATCGCGCGGCGGTCGCTCGACAGCAGCACCGCGATGCCGAGGATGACGGCGATGCCTGCAAGGCCGATGATCAGTCTTTCCATGGACGCCCTGCGTTTTGGTACGATGACACACGCGGCCCCCCGGCTGCGCAAGCGGCCGACATGACACGGGTACGCCGTGCTCGCCAGTCATTTGACGCCTGCACGCGTTCAGACGGGCTAGGCATTTGACGGCGCGCGGCATTTCGCTAGCGTCCGGCGCGATGACCACAGACCTTCCCGCGTTCCCGCGTTCGCTCTTCATTTTCTCCGTCCTCTATGGCGGCATGGTGTGCATCGCCGGCGTGCTGGGGGTGAAACAGGTCGCGCTCGGGCCGCTCGCGGTCGAGGCGGGGATCTTCGCGTTCCTGCTGCTGGTGGTGATCAGCAGCGCGATTTCGGAGCTGCACGGGCAGAAGACCGCGACGTTCCTGGTGCGGCTGGGGTTCATCCCCCTGCTGGTGTCCGCCGCGCTGATCCAGCTGGTGCTCGCGCTGCCGCATGATTCGGGGATGTACCCGCCCGCGGTCGACGCCTTCCCGGTCGTCGTCGGGCAGGGCGCGCGGATGATGATGGCGGGGCTGATCTCCTACGGGATCTCGCAGACGCTCAACGTGCTGATCTTCGCGCGGCTGGCGGGGCCGGTCGGCGGCGAGGGGCGGCTGGTGTGGCTGCGCGGGATGATCGCGAGCATCGTGTCGCAGGTGATCGACACGGTGCTGTTCATCACCATCTCGTTCCTTGGCGCGCGGCCGATCGTCGAGCTGATGGCGGGGCAGATGCTGACCAAGGTGGTGCTGTCGGTGGTGCTGGTGCCGTTTGCGATCACCTTCTTCGTGCGGCTGGGGCGGCGGCTGGACCGGGTTTGAGCGGGCCGGCCACCTGATGTGTCCCCGCGAAGGCGGGGACCCAGACTGGGCTCCCGCCTTCGCGGGAGAACAGGGAGGCAGGCGGGCCCCCGGCGGCTTTCACTCCCTCCCTCAACTGGCTAAGGGGGCGGGATGACCGATCATACGCCCGATCCCGCCCTGCTCGCCAAGGCCGAGACGCTGACCGAGGCGCTGCCCTATCTGCAGCGTTATGCCGGCAAGACCTTCGTCGTGAAATATGGCGGGCACGCGATGGGCGATCCCGAGCTGCAGCGCGATTTCGCCGAGGACATGGTGCTGTTGAAGGCGGTCGGGATCAACCCGGTCGTGGTGCATGGCGGCGGGCCGCAGATCGGCTCGATGCTGAAGCGGCTGGGGGTCGAATCGCGGTTCGTCGACGGGCTGCGCGTGACCGACAAGGAGACCGCGCAGATCGCCGAAATGGTGCTGGCGGGATCGATCAACAAGGAAATCGTCGGCTGGATCGGCCAGGCGGGCGGCCGCGCGGTCGGGATTTCGGGGAAGGACGCCGGCCTCGTCCTCGCGCAGAAGGTCGGGCACGGGCGCGAGCCCGACAAGCTGCAGGGGATCGAGCGGCATGTCGACCTGGGGTTCGTCGGCGAGCCGATCGCGGTCGACCGGACGATCCTCGACACGCTGATCGCCGCGGACATCATCCCGGTGATCGCGCCGATCGGGATCGGTGCGGACGGCCATACCTACAACATCAACGCCGACACGATGGCGGGCGCGATCGCCGCCGCGATGGGCGCGGCGCGGTTCTTCCTGCTGACCGACGTGGTCGGCGTGCTCGACAAGCAGGGCGAATTGCTGACCGATCTGGATCCCGCGAAGATCGCCGAGCTGCGCGCCGACGGGACGATCACGGGGGGGATGATCCCCAAGCTCGAGACCTGCGTCGCGGCGGTCGGGTCGGGCGTCGACGCGGCGGTGATCATCGACGGGCGCGTGCCGCATGCGATGCTGCTGGAGATTTTCACGCGGCAGGGGGCGGGGACGCTGGTGAGTGCGAACGGGCGGGCGCGGTAGGGGGTTCTTCTTCCCGTCGTCCCGGGCTTGACCCGGGATCCAGGGTCGCGGGTCGTGGTGCTGTTTGGCTCTGGATCCTGACTTTCGTCAGGATGACGGAGTTGGGGCAGGGGGGATGCTCTTTTTTCGTCAGGGTGACGGAAGGGGGTTGTTTGGAGGGGGCGGGGTTCTCGTTGTCGGTCCGCTGCCTTATATAAGGCATACACCAGCGGAGACCCTTGCCTTGCTCGCCCTTCTTCAGATCGTCCAGTTGCTGCTCAACCTCGTCTGGTGGGTCATCATGATCCAGGCGGTGATGTCGTGGCTCATCGCGTTCAACATCATCAACACGCAGAGCAATGTCGTCCGGTCGGTATGGGAGGCGCTGCAGCGGATCACCGAGCCGCTCTATCGGCCGATCCGGCGGATCCTGCCCGATTTCGGTACGCTCGACCTGTCGCCGCTCGTCGTGCTGCTGATCCTGTACATCCTGACCAACATCGTCGTGCCCAACATCGCGCAGAGCCTGCTCGCCCCCGGGCTGTGAGCGAACCGGCCGCCTGGCGTGCGGTGGATGGCGGTCTGGCGATCGTGGTCCGCGTGACGCCGCGCGGCGGGCGGGATGCGCTGATGGCGGGGACGCCGGAGCATCTGGCCGCAAGGCTCGCGGCGGCGCCGGTCGATGGCGCCGCGAATGCCTCGCTGATCGCGCTGGTCGCCAAAAGCTTCGGCGTGCCCAAACGCGCGGTGAGGATCGTCGCGGGCGAGACCGCGCGGCTGAAACGCCTGCATGTCGCGGGCGACACGCCTGCGCTGGCGGAAATCGCCGCCGCGCTTTAGGACGGCGGGCATGAGTGCGACCATCATCGACGGCAAGGCCTTCGCCGCCGGCCTCCGGGCCCGTATCGCCACCGGCGTCACCGCCTTTGCCGCAGCGGCGGGCCGCGCGCCCGGGCTCGCGGTCGTACTGGTCGGCGAGGACCCCGCGTCCAACGTCTATGTCCGGTCGAAGGGCAAGGCGACGCGCGAGGCGGGGATGGTGAGCGTCGAGCACCGGCTGCCCGCCGATGTCGGGGCCGAGGCGCTGCTCGCGCTGGTCGCCGACCTCAATGCCGATCCGACGATTGACGGGATCCTCGTCCAGCTGCCGCTCCCAAAGCATATCGACGAGCAGGCGGTGATCGCGGCGATTGATCCCGACAAGGATGTCGACGGCTTCCACCCGATCAATGCGGGGCGGCTGGCGACGGGCTCGGCGGGGTTCGTGCCGTGCACGCCGCTCGGCTGCGTGATGCTGCTCAAAAGCGTCGTGCCGAACCTGAGCGGGATGGAGGCGGTGGTCGTCGGCCGGTCGAACATCGTCGGCAAGCCGATGGCGCAGCTGCTGCTGCGCGAGAGCTGCACGGTGACCGTCGTGCACAGCCGGACGCGCGACGTGCGCGCGCATGTCGGCGCCGCGGACATCGTCGTCGCCGCGGTCGGGATTCCCGAGATGATCAAGGGCGACTGGCTGAAGCCCGGGGCGACCGTGATCGACGTCGGCATCAACCGCACCGAGGCGGGGCTGGTCGGCGATGTCGATTTCGCGAGCGCGGTCGCAGTCGCGGGCGCGATCACGCCGGTGCCGGGCGGCGTCGGGCCGATGACGATCGCGTGCCTGTTGCGCAATACTTTGGTGTCCGCCGGGCGGCGCGAAGGTGTTGCGATCGACGAGGCGGCGCTCGACCGGGCCGGCGCATGATCGAGCTTTATATCTCGTCGCTGATCACCTTCTTCGTGGTGATCGATCCGCCGGGCTGCGCGCCGATCTATGCCGGGCTGTCGGCGAGCGCGTCGGCGGCACAGAAGCGCGCGATGGCGTTCCGCGCGGTCGGCGTGTCGGCGGCGATCCTGTTCGTGTTCGCGCTGTTCGGCGAGGCGTTGCTCAAAGGGCTGGGGATCAGCCTGGCGAGCTTCCGGATCGCGGGCGGGATCATGCTGTTCCTGATCGCGCTCGAGATGGTGTTCGAAAAGCGCACCGAACGCCGCGAGGACCGCGCCGCCAAGGTCGCGAGCGATCCCGAGGCCGACGATGTGTCGATCTTCCCGATGGCGATGCCGATGATCGCGGGGCCGGGATCGATCGCGTCGGTGATGCTGCTGATGAGCCGCAACAGCGGGATCGAGCGCTCGGCGGTGGTGCTGGCGGCGATGGTGACGATCCTGTTGCTGACACTCGTCGCGCTGCTCGCGGCGGGGCCGATCATGCGGATCCTGGGCGCGAAGATCGAGGCGGTGATCACGCGGCTGCTCGGCGTGCTGCTGGCGGCGCTGGCGGTGCAGTTCGTGCTGGATGGGTTGTCGGTGGTGTTGCGGTAGGTTGGGGCGAAGGTGTGGGCCGTCCGCCGATTGCCGTCATCCTGACGAAAGTCAGGATCCAGGGCCAAAGCCGATACCGCGCGTAACTCTGGATCCTGACTTTCGTCAGGATGACGGGGGGAGGTGAGGAGACGGTGTGCCCACCCCCTGCTACGTCATCCCCGCGGAGGCGGGGATCCATCGTCTATGCAGTTGTTGATGACTCGCAGCCTTTGCCAGTCTGGATCCCCGCCTTCGCGGGGATGACGGGCTAGGTTAGGTGCGCGTCCGCCCTTCTTCGTCATCCCGGGCTTGACCCGGGACCCAGGGTTTCGGGCGGTGGTGCTGTTTGGCTCTGGGTCCTGACTTTCGTCAGGATGACGGGGGAGGGGTGACGGTGTCGCAGCCCCCTTCGTCATCCCCGCGGAGGCGGGGATCCATAGTCTATGCGGTTGTTGATGACTCGCAGCGGTTGCCAGTCTGGATCCCCGCCTTCGCGGGGATGACGGTTGGTGGCGGGGATGACGGTTGGGGGGCGGGGATGATGGTGCGCGTCCGTCGTGCGCGGTGGGGGCTTGCGCCTCAGTCGACCTTGAAGAGGCGGAGGGGGGATTTTGCCGGGAGGGGGAGCGGGGTCAGCCAGGTGGGGACCTGGTTCTTCGCCATCTGCGCGTAGAAGCCGTTGGGGCTGCGGGCCTTGTAGTTGGTTGATTCGGCGGCGTTGGGGCAGAGCAGCAGCAGCGTCGCGCCGTGGCGTTTGATGATCGCGTGCGCTTCGTCGGGGGTGCGGCCGAAGGCGTGCTGGACGTCGAGGATCGCGGCGCCGTTGCGGTGATAGGGGCCGGCGATCGCGTTGTGGTGCGTGATCGTGATCAGCCGCGGGCCCATGTCGACGAAGGTGAAAATGGTCTGAGCGGGATATTTGTTGAGCGCGAGCAGCACGGTGGTGCGCAGGCAGTTGCCGGTCGCCATGTTGACGCGCTTTTCATAGCCCTTGGGCTTGCCCACGGGGACGTATTTCAGCGCGATGCCGACGAAGAAGCCCGAGACGATCACCAGCGCGCCCGCGGTGCCGAGCACGCGCACCAGCATCGAGCGGTGGCCGAGCAGCCGGGGGACGATCACCCAGGCGAGCGCGACGCCGCCGGGGACCGCGAGCATCTGGGCTGCGGGACCCGCGCGGACCTGCCACAACAGCATCAGCACCGCGAAGGTCGTGAACAGCGCGACCGCGACCCAGCCGATCGCGCTCGGGCGGCGGCGTGCGCGCCATGCGGCGAACAGCGCGCCGAGCAGGCCGATCACCGGCAGCGTCGCGATCGCGACGCCGGTGCGCCAGCTGTGCTTGTAGATCGGTTTGGCCTCGCGGACATTGTTCAGCCAGTTGCGCTGAAGCTCGGGCGAGACGCCCTCGGGCCGGGCGAGGCATTGCGGGAACATCAGCGCGAAGCCGATCACGATCGCCGCGCCCGCCGCGACCGCGAGCGCGAGACGCACCCCGCGTGATGCAGGGCCGAAGCGCGCGAGCAGGAAGAGGAGCATCCCCGCCGCGATCATCACGCTGAGCCAGACCGGCGTCAGCGCGTCGCAGCGCATCGCCTGGTTCGCGTTCGAGGCGAACAGCGCGAAGCCGAGCGTGCTGCCGCCGCCCAAGGTCAGCGCATAGACCGCGAGCCGCGGCGCCTCGGCGCGGTCCCAGACCCAGCGCAGGGCGATGATCGCGCCCGCCATCGCGGCATAGGGGAGAAGCTCGAGCCCGATCGACAGCGACACCGCGCTCGCGATCCCGACCAGCGCGCCGCCACGGCGGGCCTGCGGGTCGCAGAGCCCGGCGAGCGTCAGGCTGAGCATCGCGAGCTGCCAGCCGTGATGGTCGATGCGTTCGGGCATGTACATCAGCATCGTCGCGGTCGCGCCGACGAGGAACAGCATCGCGAGCGGCCAGGCGAGCGGGTGGATCAGCCGCCGCACGGTCGCGCCGATGCCGAGCATCGCGATCGACAGCGGCAGCAACGGCGCGATCCCGCAGGCGAGCCGTTCGGCCCAGCTGTTGCTGGTGAACAGGCGGAAGAAGAGGATCAGGCCGGCGATCGGCAGGTCGACGATCCGGCTCCAGTGGATGTCGAAGCCCGCGGGTGGGTTCATCCGGTACTGGCGCAGATCGTACCAGCCCTGGCCGTCCAGCCACGCGCGGACCTGCATCAGGCGCATATTGTCGTCGGTATCGCCGAGCGACAGCCAGCGGACCTGACCCCAGCGGTCGGCCAGCGACCAGGCGGCGACGCCGAGCCATGCCAGCAGCGTCAACGCGACCCAGTGGCGATCGAGCAGGTCGCGCCCCCGCTGCCATGGGGACTGGTGGGGCTGATCCAAAACGCTTTCCTCCTGACCGCGCGCGGACTAATGCGCGGGGCGTGACGTTGAGCGCCGCTGTATCGACGCGCGTGTAAAGAACAAGGCGGGCATGCAGGCGATCAGGCGACAGATGGACCAGATGCGGGCGAGCGGCGTGCTCGGCCAGCTCTTCCGCTTCGGGATTGCGGGCGGGCTGTCGAGCGTGATCTATTCGCTCGTCTATCTGCCGCTGACCAGGTTCGTGTTTCCGCCGCAGCAGGCGGTCGCGGCGGTACCCTTCGCCTTTGCGGTGGCGGTGACCGCGGGCTATTTCCTGCACAGCCGGTGGAGCTTCAAGGGGCATGCCGCCGAGCCGGGCGGGGCGAAGCACGTCAAGTTCGTGCTGGTGCAGGGTACCGGGCTCGCGCTCAACGCGCTGATCACCTGGATCGGCACCGCGTTCCTTCATCTGCATCCCTGGGTGCCGCTGGTCCCCGCGGTGTTCCTTGCCGCGATCGTGACGTTCGTGCTCAACCGCTTCTGGGTATTCTCTTGATTATGGCCGATTGCTGATGGACCGCATCGTTTACGACCGGATGGCCGCGCATGATTCCACGCATTGGTGGTACCGCGCGCGCCGCGACATCCTGGCGGATTATCTGACGCGCTATGGCGGCCTGCCGGCGGATGCGAAGATCCTCGAGATCGGCTGCGGGACGGGGCACAACCTGCCGATGCTGGCGGGGTTCGGCGAGATCGACGCGATCGAGATCGACCCGGCGGCGCGCGAGATCGCGAGCGCACGGCTCGGCAAGCCGGTCGGGGCGGCGCCCTTGCCCGAGTTGCCGGGGGTGCCGCGCGGGCATTACGACCTGATCGCGGTGCTCGACGTGGTCGAGCATATCGAGGACGACGTCGCGGCGTTGAAGGCGATGGCGCAGTGCCTCGCGCCCGGCGGCAAGATCCTGATCGCGGTGCCGGCGCACCAGTGGCTGTGGAGCGCGCACGACACGGTCAACCATCACCACCGGCGCTATTCGAAGGCGACGCTGAAGACCGCGATCGCGGCGGCGGGGCTGAAGCCCGACAAGCTCGGCTATTTCAATTCGCTGCTGTTCCCGCTGGCGGCGGCGGCGCGGATCGCCGGGCGGCTGTCAGGCCGCGACGACAGCGACGATTCCCCGCCCGCCAAGCCGCTCAACGCGCTGTTCGAGCGGATCTTCCGGCTGGAGCGGCATCTTGTCGGGCGGGTGCCGATGACGCCGGGGGTTTCGATCGTGACGCTGGCGGTGCCGGGGTAGGGGGTGGCGAGCGCGACACTGTGGCTGCGCTCTCCCTCACTCTTGCTGGTCGGGTGATTGCCGATATTTGTCCGGGATCGGACGGATGACCGCCGCCAGGACGCACCCGACGATCAGCGCGCCGAGCTTCACCAGGTCGAAAGCGTCGCCGTTCTGCACGGTCTCGATCAGGCCGGTCAGGGCGAGCCAACCGACCGCGAACGACAGAAATGGCGTCATGGCCATACGCAGCCGCGGGGGCAGCCTGTTCGCCAACCGTGCTGTTACCGTCGCCATCCCAATCTCCTCTGCGCGAAGACATGTCACGATGGTTTGATGCCCGCAATCGGGCCAGGCGCCGCCCCATGTTCGTTCGCCCTGAGCGGCGTCGGAGGGTGGGTGCCGTGGGGGGGGTGCTTCGACTTCGCTCAGCACGAACGGGGGTTTGGGGCAGTGCTGCGGTTGGGTTTGGTTCGCCCGTGACGTCTCGCTAATTCCTCCCCGGCGGAGGCCGGGGTCCAGTTGGGGGACGGTGCTGACGGGCGTTGCGCTTTGTTACTTTGGCTTTCCCACTTGGGCCCCGGCCTTCGCCGGGGTGGGGGCTCAGGTGCAGGGTGCGTGCCGGGCGGTGCTTCGACTTCGCTCAGCACGAACGGGGGGTGGTGCTGTAGTTGGGTGGGTTTCGCCCGTGACGTCTCGCCAATTCCTCCCCGGCGTAGGCCGGGGTCCAGTTGGGGGACGGTGCTGACGGGCGTTGCGCTTCGTTACTCTGGCTTTCCCACCTGGGCCCCGGCCTTCGTCGGGGTGGGGGCTCAGGTGTAGGGTGCGTGCCGGGGGGTGCTTCGACTTCGCTCAGCACGAACGGGGACTTTGCGAGCCGGTGCTTGCGGGGTGGGGCCCCACCCCAACCCCTCCCCTGAAGGGGAGGGGCTTTTTGGTTAGTTGAGGGGGGTTTCCGTGGGTTCGGCGCGGAAGCCCAGCGTGGCCTTGCCCTGGATGGGGCCGGCGATGTCGGCGACGATGTAGAGCGGGCGGCGTTTGGATTCGACGTACAGCCGGCCGAGATATTCGCCGATCATGCCGAGCACGAACATCTGCACCGCGCCCAGAAACACCGTCACCAGCATCGTCGAGGTCCAGCCCTGCACCGCGCTGCCCGAGAGCCAGCCGATCGCGATATAGACGAACAGCAGCAGCGAGACGCCGGTGAGCGCGAGGCCGGCATGGCTGGCGAAGCGCAGGGGGGCGGTCGAGAAGCCGGTGACCGCGTCGAAGGCGAGCCGCATCATCTTGGCGAGCGGATAGTTGGTCTCGCCCGCATGCCGCTCGGCGCGGTCATAGGCGAAGGGCACCTGGCGGAAGCCGATCCAGGCGACCATGCCGCGGATGAAGCGCGCCTGTTCGGGCAATGACAGGAACGCGTCGAGCGCGCGCCGGCTCATCAGCCGGAAATCGCCGGTGTCGACCGGGATCGGCGTGTCGGTCATCTTGGTCAGCAGCCGGTAGAAGGCGGCGGCGGTGGCCTTCTTGAACACGGTCTCGCCCGCGCGCTGGCGGCGGACCGCGTAGACGACGTCGGCCTGCTGCTCGGCCATCGCGGCGCGCATCTGGGGGAGGAGCTCGGGGGGATCCTGGAGATCGGCGTCGATGATCAGGATCTGCTCGCCCGCGCACAGGTCGAGTCCGGCGGTGAGCGCGAGCTGATGCCCGTGGTTGCGCGACAGGTTGATCGCGACGAGCCGCGGATCGGCGGTGGCGAGACGCTGCATGACGGACCAGCTGTCGTCGCGCGAGCCGTCGTTGATGAGGACGATCTCGTAATCGTCGCCGACCGCGCTCTGCGCCGCGCCGGAGATGCGCGCGTGGAGGAGGTCGAGGCAGGCGGCCTCGTTATAGCAGGGGACGACGACGGAGAGCGCGGGACGGTGCATCCCCGCTCTCTAGCCGCCCAGTTGCGCGGCGTCATCGTTTGTTCTTGGGGGAGGATTAAGCGTCAGGCCTTGGCCAGCGCGGTGGCGCGGGCTTCGACGAGGCGTTCGAGGATCGTGAGGGGGACGGCGCCGTCGCGCAGGACTTCGTGGAACTGCTTCACGTCGAACCTGTCGCCCAGGATCTTCTTCGCGGTGTCGCGGGCGCGGAGCCAGCTGATGTGGCCGAGTTTGTAGCTGCAGGCCTGGCCCGGCATCGTGCAGTAACGCTCGATCTCGCGCTGCGAACGGGGGCGGGCGAAGCCGACGGTGTCGACGAAATAGTCGGTCGCCTGTTCGCGCGTCCAGCGCTTGGCGTGGATGCCGGTGTCGGCGACGAGGCGCGCGGCGCGGAAGAGGAAGGACTGGAGATAGCCCGCGCGTTCGATCGGGCCGGCATAGCCGCCAAGCTCGTCGGCGAGCTGTTCGGCGTAGAGCGCCCAGCCCTCGACATAGGCGCCGAAGAACGAGAATTTGCGCAATAGCGGCGTGTCGAGCCCGGCAACGAGGCTGAGCTGGAGGTGATGGCCCGGCACGCCCTCGTGATAGGTGAGCGAGGGGAGCGTGTATTTGGGCCAGTCGGCGACGCTTTTCAGGTTGATGAAGTAGATGGCGGGGCGCGAGCCGTCGAGCGCGGCGAGCCGGTAATAGCCGTTCGAGGCGCCGTCCTGGATATCGGTCGGGACCGCGCGGATCTGCAGCGGGGCGGACGGCGGGTTTATGAACGCCTGGGGGAGCTTGGCCTGCATCGCGGCGAGCCCGGTGTTGAGCCCGGCGATGAGGTCGGTGCGGCCGGCGGGCGTGTCGGGATAGAGCTGTGCCGGGGTGGCGTTGAAGGCGGCGAGGCGTGCGCCGATGCTGCCCTTGGTCAGGCCTTGCGCCTTGAGGATGGTGTCGAGTTCGGCGCCGATCTGCGCGACCTGGTCGAGGCCGAGCTTGTGGACCTCGTCGGGGGTGAAGTTGGTGGTGGTCGCCTGCGCGAGCGCGGCGGCGTAGATCGCGTCGCCGCCGGGGACCGCCCAGAGCCCGGCCTCGGCGCGGGCCTTGGTCCGGAGCTGCTTGACCAGCGCGATCTGGCGGTCGAGCGCGGGATAGACTTTGTCTGTCACGAGCGCGGTGGCGCGGCGGTCCCAGTCGCCGGTCAGCCCGGCGGCCTTGCTGCGCGTCGCGACCGAGGTGACGAGACCGCTCTGCGCGGGCGCGGGCGCGCGGAGCGCCGCCATCTGGCCGAGCGCGAGGTCGAGCGAGAAACCGGGGGCGACGAGGCCGCGTTTCGCACGCTCGGCCTGCGTCGCGGTGTCGCCGTCGAGCGCGGTCGCGAACGCGTCGAGGCGCGCGCAATAGGCGTCCGCGTCGGCGGCGGTCTTGATCGTGTGCGCGCTGTCGAGGAAATCGGGGACGTCGAAATAGGCGCCGTCCTGCTGGCTGATGACATAGGGGTTGGTGGGGGAGCCGAGCCCGAATTTTTCGGCGGCGGTGCGCTGCTGGTTTTGCGAATAGAGCACGACCTCGCGGTTGAGGCGGCCGGCGTCGGAGAGCGTGGCGGGGGCGACGGCCTCGATCTGCGCGATCGCGCGGGTGGTGCGCGCGAGGTTCGCCCTGACCGCGCCGGGGGTGTAATCGCCGAGCCGGCTTTTCAGCGCGGCATTCGCGCCCTTGTCGAGCCCGAGCTGGGTGGCGAATTCGGGGGCGTATTTGAGGTTCGCGTCGAAGATCGAGGTGAGGAGCGCGTCGAGCTTCGCGTCGCCGGGGGTGGCGCCGGCGGCGAGGGCGGCGCGCGGGACGAGGGCGAGGGTGGCGAGCATGCTCGCGGACGAGAGGAAGGCGCGACGGTTCATGTGATGGGTCCCCCGGGGTGTTGGGGGGATAGTAGCCGGGGATTTTTGCGGGGCAAGCGCGGGGGGCTTCTTCGTCATCCCGGGCTTGACCCGGGACCCAGGGTTGCAGGCGGTGGTGCTGTTTGGCTCTGGGTCCTGACTTTCGTCAGGATGACGGTGGGGAGGGGGGTGAGCTTTCCCCTTCGTCATCCCGGGCTTTACCCTGGACCCAGAGCCGCGGGCGGTGGTGTTGCTGGGCTCTGGGTCCCGACTTTCGTCGGGATGACGGAGAGGGGATGGCGCGGGGGACGGCGTGGAGTGGCGGTTAGACGCGTTCGACGGTGTTGACGGCGTCGGCGGCGCGGAGGCCGGCCATGAGGCGCATGAGTTGCTGGATGTCGTGGACCTCGACGTCGATCTCGTTGGTGTGGAAGCTGGTGTCGCGCGTGTCGAGGCGGAGGTTGATGATGTTGGCCATGTGCGTGCCGATGATCGACGCGACCACGCCGAGCGAGCCGGGCTCGTTCTTGACCATCACCGAGATGCGCGCGACCGCGCCTTCGGTCTTTTCGCCCCAGGCGACGTCGACCCAGTCGGTCTCGTTCTCGGTCCGCTCGGCGAGTTCGGCGAGCACGCGGCAGTCGATCGCATGGACCTCGATCCCCGCATCGGGACGGCGCAGCCCGACGATGCGGTCGCCCGGCACCGGGTGGCAGCAGGTCGCGAGGTCATAGGCGACGCCCGGCGTCAGCCCCTTGATCGAGATCGCGCTCGACTGCGGGGCGACCGCATGGCCGAGATCGGCACCGGTCGAGCCCGGCATCAGCGCCTCCATCACCTGTTCGTCGGACACGGTGCGGCGCGCGATCGCGACCATCAGCGCGCCCTCGTCGGCGAATTTCAGCCGCTTGAGCGCGGGCTCGGTCGCGTCGGGGCCGATCGGGGCGGGGAGGCGCGAGGCGATGTCGTCGAACAGCGTGCGGCCGAGTGCCTCCTGCTCGACGCGCTCCTTGTGGCGCAGATGGCGGCGGATCGCGGCGAGCGCCTTGCCGGTGGTCGCGACGTTGAGCCAGTGCGGTTGCGGCGACTGGCCCTTCGAGCGCAGGATCTGCACCTGGTTGCCGTTTTCGATCACGGTCGAGAGCGGCACGACGCGGCCGTCGATCTTCGCGCCGACCGCCTGGTCGCCGAGATCGGTGTGGACCGCATAGGCGAAGTCGATCGGCGTCGCGCCCTTGGGCAGCTGGATCAGCTCGCCCTTGGGGGTGAAGGCGAAGATGCGGTCGGCGTACATCGCCATCCGCGTGTGTTCGAGCAGCTCCTCGGGGCTTTCGGCGGTGTCGAGGATCTCGACCAGGTCGCGGATCCAGCTGACCTGATGCTCGCCGCCGCCGATCGTCTGGCCGCCGCTCTTCTGCTTGTAGGCCCAGTGCGCGGCGAGGCCGAATTCGGCCTGGGCGTGCATCGCCTCGGTCCGGATCTGGATCTCGATACGCGCATTGTCGGCATGGATCACGCTGGTGTGGAGCGAGCGATAGCCGTTGCGCTTGGGCGTCGAGATGTAATCCTTGAACCGGCCGGGCACCATCGGCCAGCGCTGGTGGATGATGCCGAGCGCGGCGTAGCAGTCCGCCTCGGTCGGGACGATCGCGCGGAACGCCATCACGTCGGACAATTGTTCGAAATTGATGTGCCGTTCGGACATCTTGCGGAAGATCGAATAGGGATGCTTCTCGCGCCCCGCGACCTCCGCCTCGATGCCGGCGCGCGACAGCACGAGTTTGAGCCCCGAGGCGATCTTGGCGATGCGGTTGCCGTCGCCGTCCTTCAGCTGTTCGAGCCGGCGGTTGATCGATTCGGAGGCTTCGGGTTCGATCTGTTCGAAGGCGAGCGTCTGCATCTCGCGCATGAACTCGTACATGCCGATCCGCTCGGCGAGCGGCGCGTAGATGTCCATCGTCTCCTTGGCGATGCGACGGCGCTTCTCGGGTTTGGCGATGTGATGCAGCGTGCGCATGTTGTGCAGCCGGTCGGCGAGCTTGACCAGCAGCACGCGGATGTCGTCGGACATGGCCAGCAGGAACTTGCGCAGGTTCTCCGCGGCGCGCTCGTTCTCGGTCTGCGCCTCGATCTTGCTGAGCTTGGTGACGCCGTCGACCAGCCGCGCGACCGACGGGCCGAACAGCCGCGTGATCTCCTCGGGCGTGGCGACGGTATCCTCGATCGTGTCGTGGAGGATCGCGGTGGCGATCGTCTCGTCATCGAGATGCAGGTCGGTGAGGATGCCCGCCACCTCGATCGGATGGCTGAAATAGGGATCGCCGCTCGCACGCTTCTGCGACCCGTGCGCCTGCATCGAAAACACATAGGCGCGGTTCAGCAGGGCCTCGTCGGCATCGGGATCGTAATCGAGGACTCGATCGACGAGTTCATATTGGCGCAACACGGAACATAGATGGGGCCGCAGCGTGTTGCTTTGCAACCAAAAGCGTCTGGTCACCGTGATAGACGCACTCGATGAGCGCATCGCGCGGCGGAATGCTATAGGCTAGACCGGGGTCGGGGGGAGCCGGGACGATGGGGATTTCGGGGGGGATTTCGCGGGGAGTTTCGCCGGGAATTTTGCGCGAGCCGCTGTGCGAATGCAGCCTGCCGGCGGCGCTCGAGGCGATGGGGGAGCGCTGGTCGTTCCTGATCCTGCGCGCGGCGTTCAACGGGCTGCATCATTTCGAGGAATTCCAGGCCGAGCTCGGCATCGCGCGCAACATCCTGGCGAACCGGCTCGCACGGCTGGTCGAGCACGGCATCCTCGCGCGGCGGCCCTTGCCCGAGGATCGCCGCAAGATCGCCTATGGCCTGACCGAAAAGGGCTTTGCGCTGCTGCCGACGATGATCGCGCTCAGGCAATGGGGCGAGCGGTGGGAGACGCGGATCCCGGCCTTCCCGATCCTGGTCGATGCGCGCGACCGGCAGCCGATCGAACAGGTCGCGGTGCGCGCGCATGACGGCCGCGTGCTGGGCCGGGGCGATCTGATCTGGGCGCTGCCGGGGGAGATCGGCGCGACGGACTGAGCGGTCAGGCGGGGGTGGCGAGCCGCGCGATATGGTCGCGGATCGCGGGCGGCAGGGGTGCGGGGCGGCCGGTCGCGAGATCGACATGGACGCTGACCATCGTGATCACCGTGTGGAGCGCGCCGGTTTCGGCATGCGTCAGCTCGATCCGCTTGGTGAGGCTCGACGTGCCGACCCGCTCGATCCGGACATGCGCCGCGATCGTGTCGCCGAGGCGGAAGGGCGCGAGATAGTCGATCTCCGTGCGGCGGACGTTGAATTCGGTGTCGTCCCAGCCGGGCACCGCGGCGGCGATCCCGCTCCAGTCCCAGAAGTCGGTGATCGCGACATCGGCATATTCGAGATAGCGCGAGTTGAAGACGATCTTCTGCCCGTCGATCTCGGCGTAGCGGACGCGCAGGGTGGTGGAGAAGGCGAAGCCGGGGCGGGTCATGGCTTTGGGGGATGGCTGGGGCGGGGGGTGGCGTCAACCTTTCGGGGGGGGCTGCTCTTCCCGCCGTCATCCTGGACTTGATCCAGGATCCAGAGCCGCAGCGGGGTGCTGTTTGGCTCTGGATCCTGACTTTCGTCAGGATGACGGTTTGGGGTGGGGGCATGTTTGTCCGAACCGTCAGCAGGGCGGGCGGAGGTATGGCCACCCGCTCCGTCATCCCCGCGGAGGCGGGGATCCATAGTCTATGCGGGTGCGGCTGGACTCGCGGGCGTTCGCCGGTCTGGATCCCCGCCTGCGCGGGGATGACGGTTTGGGGAGGGGGTGCTGCTCTCCACGCCGTCATCCCGGGCTTGACCCGGGACCCAGAGCTGCGGGCGGGGTGCTGTTTGGCTCTGGGTCCTGACGTTCGTCAGGATGACGGGTGGGGGTGCGGGTCAGCCGGCGCCCTGGGCGGGGGTGTTGACGCCCATGCTCTGGAGGTAGCGCTTCACGTTGCGTGCGGCCTGGCGGAGGCGTTGTTCGTTTTCGACCATCGCGATGCGGACATAGCCCTCGCCATTCTCGCCATAGCCGACGCCGGGCGCGACCGCGACGTGCGCGTGGGTGAGGAGCTGCTTGGTGAATTCGAGGCTGCCGAGATGCGCGAGCGCGGGCGGCAAGGGGGCCCAGGCGAACATCGAGGCGCGCGGCGAGGGGATGTCCCAGCCGGCGCGGCCGAAGCTTTCGACCAGCACGTCGCGGCGCTTGTGATAGAGCTCGCGGTTGCGCGCGACGATGTCCTGCGGGCCGTTCAGGGCGGCGCAGGCGGCGGCCTGGATCGGGGTGAAGGCGCCGTAGTCGAGATAGCTCTTCACCCGGGCCATCGCCGCGATCAGCGTCTTGTTGCCGACCGCGAAGCCGATCCGCCAGCCCGCCATCGAATAGGTCTTGCTAAGCGAGGTGAACTCGATCGCGATGTCCTTGGCGCCCTTGACCTGGAGGATCGAGGGGGTCGGATTGCCGTCGTAATAGAGCTCGGAATAGGCGAGGTCGGAGATGATCCAGACCTTGTTCTCCTTCGCCCAGGCGACGAGCCGTTCGTAGAAGGCGAGGTCGACGGCTTCCGCGGTCGGGTTGGACGGATAGTTGACGACGAGGATCGACGGGCGCGGCACGGTGAACGCCATCGCGCGCTCGAGGCTCTCGAAATAGGCGTCGTCGGGGGTGGTCGGCACCGCGCGGATCGTCGCGCCGGCGATGATGAAGCCGAAGGTGTGGATCGGATAGGAGGGGTTGGGCGCGAGCACGACGTCGCCGGGCGCGGTGATCGCGGTGGCGAGGCTGGCGAGCCCTTCCTTCGAGCCCATCGTCACGACGACCTCGGTCTCGGGATCGACATCGACGCCGAAGCGGCGGCCATAATAATTGGCCTGTGCCTTGCGGAGACCGGGAATGCCGCGCGACTGCGAATAGCCGTGCGCGCCGGGCTTGCTGGCGACCTCGACGAGCTTGGCGATGACGTGCTCGGGCGGCGGCAGGTCGGGATTGCCCATGCCGAGATCGATGATGTCCTCGCCGCCCGCCCGCGCCGCCGCCCGCATCGCGTTCACTTCGGCGATGACATAGGGTGGCAGGCGTTTGATGCGGTAGAAATCGTCGGACATGATCGGCCCCGAGCTGGAGGAAGGGGTGCTGTACCGTATGCCGCGGGGGGCGTCATCCACCGCGTTTGGGTTCTGGTGGGAAAGGTGGGGGGTGCCTGCCCTTCTTCGTCATTCCGGGCTCGACCCGGGACCCAGAGCGACGGGCGTGTACGCTGCTTGGCTCTGGATCCTGACTTTCGTCAGGATGACGGGTTTTTTGGGGCGGGCGGTCGCTCTCCACGTCGTCATCCTGGACTTGATCCAGGATCCAGAGCGGCGGGCGTGTACGCTGCTTGGCTCTGGGTCCTGACTTTCGTCAGGATGACGGAAGGGGGGGCGGGAGGGTTGCTGGGTGCTTTCGCCGGGTGGGGGAGTGGGTTAGGCTTGGGCAAAAGGAGAGGTTGCCCATGTCCGAGACGCCGGGGATTGCCGCACCGACGCTGGCCGAGCTGCAGCACTGGACCTGGGTGATGGGGCGCGCGCAGCAGATGATGATGGCGCAGGGGCTCGATGCGATCACCGCGCCGCTCGATGCGGCAGTGCCGGAGGCTATGGTGGTGCCGGGGTTCAACGATCCGGCGACGCTGTCGCGGGTGCGCGATTTCTGGCGCGACGGGTTTGCGCTGTGGCAGCAGATGCTGGTGCCCGCGGGGGGCGGCGCGGCGCCCCCGCCCGAGCCCGGGCCTGCGACCGACAAGAGGTTCAAGGCGGCGCAGTGGCGCGAGCCGGTGTTCGACCTGATCCGGCAGAGTTACCAGACGATCGGCGACCAGATGCTGCGCAGCGTCGACGCGGTCGAGGGGCTGGAGCCGCGGCAGAAGGAGCAGCTGCGCTTTGCGACGCGCGGCTTCGTCGATGCGATGAGCCCGACCAATTTCGCGCTGACTAATCCCGAGGTGATCGAGAAGACGATCGAGACGCGCGGCGCCAACCTGTTGCAGGGGCTGCAGAACATGATGGCGGACATCGGCCGCGGGCAGCTCAGCCACACCGCGCAGGGCAGTTTCGAGCTGGGCCGCAACCTGGCGATGACGCCGGGCAAGGTCGTGCTGCGCACGCCGCTGTACGAGCTGATCCACTATGTGCCGACCACCGAGCGCGTGCAGGTGACGCCGCTGGTGATCTTTCCGCCGTGGATCAACCGCTTCTACATCCTCGACCTGAACCCCGAGAAGAGCTTCATCCGCTGGGCGGTCGAGCAGGGCTTGAGCGTGTTCATGGTGTCGTGGAAGTCCGCCGATGCGAGCATGAAGGACGTGATCTGGGACGATTATGTCGCCGCGCAGATCGAGGCGATCGAGACGGTGCGCGGCCTGCTCGACGTGCCCGCGGTGCATACGATCGGCTATTGCGTGGCGGGGACGACGCTGGCCGCGACGCTGGCGGTGCTGAGCGCGCGGGGGCAGGCGGACCGCGTCGCGAGCGCGACGTTCTTCACAGCCCAGGTCGATTTCGCGGATGCGGGCGAGCTCGCGCATTTCATCGACGACGAGCAGATCGCGCTGCTCGGCACGCTGTCGCCCGAGGGGTTTCTCGACGGGCGCTACATGGCGGCGACGTTCAACCTGCTGCGCGGGCGCGACCTGATCTGGAATTACGTCACCAACAACTATCTGCTCGGCAAGGATTATGTGCCGTTCGACCTGCTCCACTGGAATGGCGACACGACCAACCTGCCGGCGAAATGGCACAAGGCCTATCTGACCGACCTGTACCGCGACAATTTGCTGGTCGAGCCGGGCGCGATGGTGGTGGACGGCACGCCGGTCGACCTCGGCCGCGTGACGACGCCGGCCTATGTCCAGGCGGGGCGCGAGGATCATATCGCGCCGGCGGCGAGCGTGTGGAAGCTGACGACCGCGCTGTCGGGGCCGGTCCGCTTCGTGCTGGCGGGGTCGGGGCATATCGCGGGCGTGGTCAACCCGCCCGCCGCGGGGAAATATCAATATTGGACGCTCGATCCGGCCAGCACCGACGCGCCGGCGAGCCTCGACGCGTTCGTCGCCGCGGCGGTCGAGACCAAGGGGAGCTGGTGGCCCGACTGGGTCGCGTGGCTGCGCGCGATGGGGGACGAAACGGTCGCGGCGACGGGGGCGCGGATCCCGGGCGAAGGGGCGCTGCCCGCGCTTGGCGAGTCGCCGGGAGACTATGTGCGGATGCGGTAAGCTAAGGCCGCATCCAGCGCCCGTTAACCAACACGTTGAATCGGGGAATATATTGCACTGCACAATGACGATTGTCGGGGTGTTGCAACTGTGATATATTGCGACGCAACACGATAAGGCGGGGGCAGATGTGATGCGGGGGTCTGGTTCGAAGTCGGGCGATCGCGGGACGGTCAAATCCGTCGCGCCGGCACGCGCCAAGCGAGTCGCCAAGCCCGTCGCGTTGCCCCCGGCCGAGATGGTCGCGGCGGTTGAGACGGCCCCGGTCGCGGAGCCTACCCCGATCGTCGAGCCGGCTCCGGCAGCCGTGCAAGCCCTCGAAATCGCACCGCCCGAGACCGCGCCCGTGGCACCTCCCGAGACTGTGCCCGAGATGGCTGTCGCCGCGGTCGAGGGGGCGGCGGGGATTGCTGCGGCGGACATCGCCGCGCAGCCCGCAAGCCCCGACGAGCCGCAGACCGCCGCGTCCGACGACGCGCAGCCCGTGAGCACCGACGAGGTGCCGCCCGCCGTGACCGGCGTCGCAGTGCCGCTTGCAACACCCGTTTCGACACCAGCAGACATCGTCGTTCCCGTCGGAGCGGCGCGTACAGGAAAGGATGGCATGATGAATTTCGACACCGGCACGATCGAAAAGACCCAGGCAATGTTCGCCGACCTCTCGACCCGCGCGAAGGGCGCGATGGAGAAGAGCGCGGCCGCGTTCGAGGACGCCAATGCGTTCGCCAAGGGCAATATCGAGGCGATCGTCGAATCGTCGAAGATCGCCGCCAAGGGCGCCGAGACGCTGGGGCATGAGGTTTCGGCCTATGCCAAGGCATCGTTCGAGGGCGCGACCGAGGCGATGAAGACGCTCGCCGCGGCCAAGTCGCCGACCGAGTTCATGAAGCTGCAGGGCGATTACATGCGCACCGCGTTCGACACGCTGATCGCGGACAGCGCGCGTTCGACCGAGATGATGATGAAGATGGCGGGCGAGATCACGCAGCCTTTGTCCAACCGGGTCGCGCTGGCGACCGAGAAGCTGAAGATCGCCAACTGAGCCGGTGACCGGGGTCGGCGCCACGCGCGCCGTCTCCGGCCGGACGCGAGACGGGAGGGGCGGGCAGGGGATCCCCTGCCTGCCCCTTTTGCGTGTCGCTTGTTCCGGGCGCTTGTGACGGGCCCTTTTGCCGGGCCTCATAGGTTGCCCTTTTAGCGGGCGGGGCTTGCTCTTCGACCATCAGGTGCCATATTTTCACGTCATGGCGCTGACACCGAAAATACTGGTTCCGATGACGATGACCGAGCGACGCTATAGCCGTGTTGAAGATGGGATCCGTGCCGAAGACGGGAATTCGGATGGCAACGGGGATTGCGGCGGCAATGACCGGGGCAATGTCGGCATCGCGACCAAGACGCGGTCGCGCACCAAGCAGCCGACGCCGTACCGGGTGCTGATGCTCAACGACGATTACACGCCGATGGAATTCGTCGTGCTGTGCCTGCAGCGCTTCTTCCGCATGGACATGGAGGCGGCAACGCGGGTGATGCTGCACGTCCACCAGAAGGGCGTCGGCGTGTGCGGGACGTTCAGCTACGAAGTCGCCGAGACCAAGGTCAGCCAGGTGATGGATTTCGCGCAGCAGAACCAGCACCCGTTGCAGTGCACGCTCGAAAAGGCCTGATCGCGCGGCTTTGAGCGCGCGTCGGGCGCTGGGCCCCCCGCCGGGCCAGGGTGGTCAGCGCGCGGGCGGGAGCCAGCGCAGGTCGAGACCGTCGAACCGGTTCACGTAATTGGCGGCGCGCAGCAGCGCGGTCTCGTCGGTGAACGACACGCGGCCAGCACCACGCGCGATCAGCCCGTCCTCCTCAAGCTGGCGCAGCATGCGGTTGACATGGACCGCGGTCAGCCCGGTCGCGTCGCCGATCTCCTCCTGCGTGAGCGGTAGCGCGAAATCGGTGGTCGCGGCCTGTCCGGTCAGCCGGATGCGGTTGCGGATCTCGAGCAGCAGCGCAGCGACGCGGACCTTGGCCGAGGTCCGGCCGAGGGCGGCGAGCCGGTCGGTCAGCGCGACCTTTTCCATCTGGTTCATCACCATGATGACCGCGGCGAGCCGCGGATGTTCGGTCAGCAGCCCAGCCATCAGCGTCCGGTCGAACGGGCAGACGGTCAGGTCGGTCATCGCGACGATCGTCTCGGGCGAGTCGCGATAGACCAAAGCCGAGACCGCGAGCATGTCGCCGGGAAACAGGAAGCGCAGGATCTGGCGGCTGCCGTCGTCGAGCAGGACATAGCTCATCGCCATGCCGCGCTGGAGGATGAAGAGCTCGGCCATCGGGTCGTGCTCGCGCAGCAGGATCGTGCCGCGGCGCAGGTCGCGCGGGCGCTCCTCGAGGCGCGTCAGTGCCGTCGTCTCGCTCTCGGTCAAGGTGATGTAATCGCCGAGACGTTCGGCGAAGCAGCTGTGCGGCACTGTGATCGGCTCCCCGTCGTTGCTCCACAGAGCAAACCCCCCGATTTTACGCATTAAAGTCGATCAATAGGGCCGGTATGAGCCGCATTTGGTTGACCGCCATGCGCGCCTGCGGACACAGGCCCGCCACGCGGCCGGGCTTGCGCGGATCGTGCGGGGCGATAGACAGCCGGGGATGGACCGTATTCTCATTCGCGGCGGCAACCGCCTGACCGGGCGCCTGCCCATTTCCGGCGCGAAGAACGCCGCGCTCACGCTGATGCCCTGCGCATTGCTGACCGAGGAGCCGCTGACGCTGCGCAATTTGCCGCGGCTGGCCGACGTCGACGGGTTCGGGCATCTGCTCAACCAGCTGGGCGCGTCGACCGCGATCCAGGGGACGCGCCCTGAGGATTTCGGGCGGGTGATGACGATCCGCGCGGGCAACCTGACCTCGACCGAGGCGCCCTACGACATCGTGCGGAAAATGCGCGCGTCGATCCTCGTGCTCGGGCCGCTGCTCGGGCGCGGCGGCGAGGCGACGGTGTCGCTGCCCGGCGGCTGCGCGATCGGCAACCGGCCGATCGACCTGCATCTGCGCGCACTCGAGGCGATCGGCGCCGAGCTTGAGATGGCGGCGGGCTATGTGAAGGCGACCGCGCCCGGCGGGCGGCTGACGGGGGGACGCTACCGCTTCCCGATCGTGTCGGTCGGCGCGACCGAGAATGTCGTGATGGCCGCCGTGCTCGCGCGCGGAACCAGCGTGATCGAGAATGCGGCGCGCGAGCCCGAGATCGTCGACCTGTGCCGCTGCCTCGTCGCGATGGGCGCGTCGATCGACGGGATCGGCACCGAGACGCTGACGATCGAGGGCCGCGACCGGCTGCACGGCGCGACCTATGCGGTGATGCCCGACCGGATCGAGGCGGGCAGCTATGCCTGTGCCGCGGCGATCACCGGCGGCGACCTCGAGCTGACCGGCGTGACCGCGTCGGACATGGGCGCGACGCTCGACGCGCTGGTCGAGGCGGGGGTGAGCGTCACCCCGACCAAGGACGGCATCCGCGTCGCGTCGGACGGGCATCTCCAGCCGCTGACGCTGTCGACCGCGCCCTATCCGGGGTTCGCGACCGACATGCAGGCGCAGTTCATGGCGATGCTGTGCAAGGCGGACGGCGCGAGCGTGCTGACCGAGACGATCTTCGAGAACCGTTACATGCACGTGCCCGAGCTGGCGCGGATGGGCGCGGACATCCAGGTGCGCGGCCGCACCGCGGTGGTGCGCGGCGTCGACAAGCTGGTCGGCGCGCCGGTGATGGCGACCGACCTGCGCGCGTCGATGAGCCTGATTTTGGCGGGGCTGGCGGCGGATGGGGAGACGTCGGTCGGGCGGGTGTATCATCTCGACCGGGGGTATGAGCGGCTCGAGGAGAAGCTGAGCGCGGTCGGTGCGGATATCGAGCGGGCCAGCGACGGGTGAGGCTCTTTCCGCCGTCATCCTGACGAAAGTCAGGATCCAGAGCCATTAAGCGCGGCGTCTGTAACTCTGGATCCTGACTTTCGTCAGGATGACGGGAAGGGGTGGCGGGTGCCGCGCGTCAGGCGATGCGGTCGGGGACTTCGGCGGCGTCGTGTTCGATCGTGGTGGCGGGGGCGACGGCTTCCCAGGGGAAGACGAACCAGTCCTTGGTGTCGCGGCGGTCGATCGTGCGCGCGGTGTAGTCGATGCGTTCGGCGGAGCTGAGATTGTCGATCAAAGTCGCGAAGCGGATCGCGCCGGGCGTCGCGCCTGCGGCGGCGAGGGCGGTGCGCAGATGGGTGATCGTGCGGCCCGAATCGTTGATGTCGTCGAGGAACAGCAGGCGCTCGCCCGACTGGGTGCGCGCGGCGAGCTTGACGAGCGGCTGGTCGGCGAAATCCTCGACCTGGCTCGAATAGTCGACCGAGAGCGTCGGGAGGCCGATCGCGTGGCTGAGGAAGACCGCGGGGACGAGGCCGCCGCGGCCGATGCCGATGATGAAATCGGGGGTCCAGTCGGCGTCCGCGCGAAGCTGTGCGGCGAGGGTGTGGATCGCGGCGACGAAGTCGTCCTGCGGGATGGGGGTGAAGATCGGCATCCGTTGCGCTTTAACGGGTGGGGGGCGCTGGGGCCAGCCGGTGTTCGGATCGGGTTCGGGTAGGGCGGGTTTGCTTGGCTCTGGGTCCTGACTTTCGTCAGGATGACGGGAAGGGGGGGCGCCCGCCGTTTTTAGCGGGCGCCCGGTTGGTCAGATCGCTTCGAGGGCTTGCGTGAAGTCGGCGATCAGGTCGTCGGCATCCTCGACGCCGATCGAGATGCGCACCAGGTTGTCGGTGATGCCCAAAGCCTGCTTGCGCGCGTCGGGGACCGAGAGGTGCGTCATGCCGGCGGGGTGGCTGGCGAGCGTTTCGGTGCCGCCGAGCGAGACCGCGAGTTTTGCGATCTTGAGCGCGTCGAGGAAGGCGAAGCTCTCGCGCTCGCCGCCCTTCAGGTAGAGCGAGAAGGTCGAGCCGCCGCCGGTGCAGTGGCGGCGATAGATGTCGGCCTGACGCTCGGCGCCGGGTTCGTCGGCGAGGAAGCCGAGATAGCCGACGCGCTCGACCTTGGGGTGATGACGCAGATAGGCGCAGACCTTGGCCGCATTCTCGCCCGCGCGGCTCATGCGGAGTTCGAGCGTCTCGAGGCTGCGCAGCAGCATCCACGCGGTGTTGGGATCGGTGATCGTGCCGATCGTGTTGCGCATCGTCCGGATCGTGTTGATGTGCGCCTTGGTGCCGAGCACGCCGCCGGCGACGAGATCCGAATGGCCGCCGACATATTTGGTCAGCGAATAGACGACGATGTCCGCACCGTGCTTGAGCGGCTGGAACCAGAGCGGTCCGAGGAAGGTGTTGTCGATCGCGATCGGCGGCTTTTCGTCACCAAAGATCGCGTCGCGGCTGGCGGCGACCGCCTCGACATCGACCAGCGCGTTGGTCGGGTTGGCGGGGCTTTCGAGATAGATGAGCGCGACATTGCCGGTCGCGGCCTCGGTCATCACCGCGTCGATCTCCTCGCGCGTGGCGCCGGCGGGGAAGTCGAGCCACTTGACCCCGAACTTGCCGAGCACGCGGCCGATCAGCGTCTCGGTCGCGGCGTAGAGCGGCCCCGAATGGACGATGGTGTCGCCGGGCTTGACCATCGCGAGGAACAAGGTGGCGATCGCGGACATGCCGGACGAGAAGGCGAGCGCGTCCTCCGCCTCTTCCCAGACGCCGAGGCGATCCTCGAGGATCTCCTGGTTGGGGCCGTTGAAGCGCGAATAGACGAGGCCCTCGGCACCGCCCGGACGCTTGCCGGTGACGCCCTCGAAATGGCGCTTGCCCGCGGCGGCATTGGGGAAGACGAAGGTCGAGGTGAGGAAGATCGGGGGCTTGAGCGAGCCTTCGGACAGCGACGGGTCGTAGCCATGGCCCATCATCAGCGTCGAGGGCTTCAGCTTGCGGCCGCCGATCTTCTCGACCTCGGGCTTGGGGGCGACGCGCGCGGCGACGCCGGTGAGGTCGGCTTCGGTCTCGGCGGGCATGCCGGTGGGGGTCGGGGTATCGGACATTCTAGGCTCCTGCATGACCCGTCTGGTGCGGGCCGATGCGGCGAGCCTAGCGATGCGCAGCCGGTTTGGGGAGGCGTCAGAGGCCGATGATACTGATCTGGCGACCATAAGTGGGTTCGCCGCGATGGGTCGCACGGCGATAGCTGAAGAAGGCGTCGTCTTCGGTGTAGGTGTCGCGGCCGAGCGCCTCGACCCGGCCGACCCCCGCGGCGGCGAGCCGGTTGACGACATAGGCCTCGAGATCGAACTGGTAATGGTCGGTGCGGGCATCCGCGAAGAAGCGTTCGTTCTCGGGATCGGCCTCGCAGAAGCGGCGGAGGAAGCCGGTGTCGACCTCGTAGCTGGCGCGCGCGATGCACGGGCCGACCGCGGCGACGATCCGGTCGCGGCGCGCGCCGATCGCTTCCATCGCGAGCAGGGTCGCGTCGGTGACGCCGCCGAGCGCGCCCTGCCAGCCGGCATGCGCGGCGCCGACGATCCCCGCCTCGCTGTCGGCGAAGAGGACGGGCGCGCAGTCCGCGGTGAGGATGCCGAGCGCGAGCCCGGGGCGGTCGGTGACGAGCGCGTCGGCGCGCGGGCGGAATGTGTCGTCGACGGGGGCGGTGATCGTCACCGCCTCGGCGGAGTGGATCTGGTAGAGGCCGACGAGCTGCGCACCGGGGCTGACGGCGTCGGTTGCGCGGCGGCGGTTTTCGGCGATCGCGGCGGGGGAATCGTCGGAGCCGGTGCCGGCGTTGAGGCTGGCATAGGCGCCGGTCGAGACTCCGCCGGTGCGGGTGAGGAAGCCGTGGGGGATGAGGGCGAGGGATTTTGCGCGGATGGGGGTGGGGGCGGGAGTCATGCTCGGATGTCCTGTCTGTAGTCCAGCACCACCCCGGCGAAGGCCGGGGCCCAGTTGGGGGACGGTTGTAACGGGGGGCGACGCTTCATTACCGGGGACGTTCCACTTGGGCCCCGGCCTTCGCCGGGGTGGGGGCTGGGTTGGGAATCTGGAGCGGGGCGCTGGCGTGTTGCACCACCCCGGCGGAGGCCGGGGGCCAGTTGGGGGACGGTGGTGACGGGGGGTGGTGCTTCATTACCGGGGACGTTCCAACTGGGCCCCGGCCTTCGCCGGGGTGAGGTTTGGGGGCGGCGCGCCGCGTCACAGCGCCAGGCGCATGATGCGGTCGTCGTCCGCCTTCTCGCCGACCATGAAGACGTAGCGGCCGATCTCGGTGAAGCCGTAGCGCTGGTAGAAGCGGTGGGCGCGGTGGTTGTCGACATAGACGCTGAGGATCATCTCGGTCCGGGCGTCGGCGCGCGCGGTGGCGAGCGCCCAGTCCATCAGCGCGGGGCCGACGCCGGCGCCGTGCCGGTCGGCGCGGACATAGAGCTGGTAGAGCTCGACCGCGGTGGCGGGCCAGTCGCCGGGGAAGGCGACCGGGCCGGTCTTCGCGAAACCGACGACCGCACCCTCGTCGAGCGCGATATGGATGCGGAAGGCAGGGTCGCCGATCTGCGACGGCAGGCCCTGCGGCCCGAACGCCTGGTCGAGGAACGCGGCGAGATCCTGCGGGCGGTAGAGCGTGCCGAACGTCTCGGTGAACGACGCGCGCGCCATCGCGGCGAGCGCGGGGCCGTCGGCGGGGACTGCGTCGCGGTAGGTGATCACGCGAAGGCGGCCGGGTTGGGCCAGCCGGGCGACGTGATCGCGAGCGCTTTGAACAGCGACCCCATGTCGTCCATCAGCCGGCGGCGGTCGGCGGCGAGCGCCTCGGCGCGGTCGGGTGAGGCCTTGGCGAGTGCGGACGTGCGCGTGTCGATGCCGAGCCCGCCGAGCAGGTCGCGCTGTGCGACGGGGCCCCAGGCGACCGCGCCATCGGCCTGCGCGGCGGCGGCGAGCGTGGTGAAATCGACATGCGCGGTCAGGTCGTGCTCGCCCGGTGCCTCGAACGGGTTGGCGAAGGCGTGCGCGCGGACCGCCTGGAGCGTGTCGCCGAGCGCGGGGCCTTCATAGCCGTAATCGATCGCGAGCAGCGCGCCGCCCTGTGCGACGAGGCGTTTGGCGAGCGTGCGGACGATGCCGACCGCGGCGGGCGCGGTCTCGATGATCGATCCGGCGGGCGCGTCGCGGAAGGGCTCGGGGATGACCGCGTCGGGAAGCGGCTTGCCCGCGATCGGGAGGAACAGCAGGTCCTGCGCGGCGACGAGGCGTTCGTGCCAGGCGTCCTCGCGCTTCAGCAACTGGCGGATCGGCAGCGCGTCGAAGAATTCGTTCGCGACGACGATCAGCGGAAGCTCGGTCGGCAGCGTATCGATCGTGTCGTGCCAGGTCGCGGCGGGGACGCGCTCGGCCTGCGCGGTGCGGAGCGCGGGGCTGGTCTCGACGAAATGGACGGGGGGCGTCAGGCCGGCCTTGGCCATCGCGCGCAAGGCATCGGCGGCGAGCGTGCCGCGGCCGGGGCCGAGCTCGACCCAGGCAATGTCCGGGCGGCCGGCGCGGTCCCACAGGTCGGCGCACCACAGGCCGATGAGCTCGCCGAACATCTGGCTGATCTCGGGCGCGGTGGTGAAGTCGCCCGCTGTGCCGAGCGGGTCGCGGGTCGCGTAATAATGCGCGTTGGCGGCGGCCATGTACTGCGCGACGGGGACGGGGCCGGCGAGGGTGATCGCGCGGGCGAGGCGTTCGGGGAGGGCGGTGTCGGGGGTGGTGTCAGTCATCATGTACTTCTCTACCTCCCCGGCGGAGGCCGGGGCCCAGTCGGGGGACGGTGATGACGGGGGGCAGCACGCTCGTCACCTGGGCCTTCCCAACTGGGCCCCGGCCTTCGCCGGGGTGGGGATGAGGGTGAGGGTGGTGTCCGTTACGCGACGCTCTGCGAGCCGGCGATGGATTCGACGCGGATGCGGCGGCGGGCGGCGGTGAGGATCAGGAAGAGGCCGCCGAGGATCATCGGGACGCAGAGCCACTGGCCCATGTGGAGCCCGGTCTTCTCGGCAAAGGCGCGCAGCTGCGAATCGGGTTCGCGGAAGAATTCGACGGTGAAGCGCGCGAGGCCGTAGCCGAGCACGAACAGCCCGACGAGCTTGCCCGGGTCATAGCGCGCCTTGGTCTTCCAGAAGGCGAACCAGAGGAGGGCGAAGAGCGCGAGGCCTTCGAGCCCCGCCTCGTAGAGCTGGCTCGGGTGGCGGGCGGGTTCGATCATGCCGAAGGGGACGGTGCGCGCGAAGACGATGCCCCAGGCGACGTCGGTCGGCTTGCCCCAGAGCTCGCCGTTGACGAAGTTGGCGAGCCGCCCGAAGAACAGCCCGAACGGCACGCAGCAGGCGATATAGTCGTGGACGCGCAGCCAGTTGAGCTTGTGCTTGCGCGCGAACAGGATCAGCCCGAGCGACACGCCGATGACGCCGCCGTGGAACGACATGCCGCCGTCCCAGAGCCGGAGAATGCGCAACGGCCGCAGGATCATCTCGGGCGCGTAGAACAGTACATAGCCGAGCCGCCCGCCGAGGATGATGCCGAGCGTCGCGTAGAAGACGAGGTCGTCGGCATGACGCCGCGCCATCGGTGCGCCGGGCTGGGCAAGCAGCTTCAGCAGATACCACCAGCCGAGCAGGATCCCGCCGATATAGGCAAGGCTGTACCAGCGCAGCGTGAAGAAGCCGATCGAGAAGACGTCGGGGTGGAGCCCCAGGTCCTCGAACCGGATATGTTGGCCCGTAGCGGGGCTAAGCAGGCCACCGGCTACGGCGGCTAAGGTCGACAGGATCAATGGCTTTTCCCCACGCGTTCGCGCCTGCATAATGAGCGGTGACGATAAGACCAAGGCGATAAGACCGGGGCCATAAGTCCAGAGGGAGAGTGAGATGCGGACCGAGCTAGACGCGGCGATGGATTCGACGATGGCGGCGCTGACCGCGCCCGGGGGAATGCTCGGGCTCGGATCGATCGAGCGGTTCGGCGTGACGCTGCCGACGATCGCGGTCGCGCCGCCCGCGCTCAACGCCTATTTCGCGCATTATGCCGGCGAGCACCGCGACCAGGTGTTCCTGGTCGCAGGTGACGAGCGGCTGACATTCGCCGAGGTCGAGGACGCCGCCGAGCGCGTCGCCTGCGCGCTGGTGTCCGCGCACGGCATCCAGCGCGGCGACCGGATCGGCATCGCGATGCGCAATTCGCCGTCGTGGATCGTGCTGTACATGGGCATCATCATGGCCGGCGGGGTCGCGACGCTGCTGAACGGCTGGTGGCAGTCGGACGAGCTGGAGGCGGCGATCCGCGACGTCGACTGCAACATGGTGTTCGCCGATCCGCCGCGCGTGAAGCGTCTGGCGCAGATCGCCGGGCTGGCGACGCCGGTGATCGGGATCGACGACACGCTGCCGCTGCGAATCGCGCTCGACGTGCTGCTGAAGGAGGACCCGGTCGGCGTCGCGCTGCCGCCGCTGGGGCCCGACGACCATGCGACGATCCTGTTCACCAGCGGGTCGACCGGCCAGTCGAAGGGCGCGCTGTGCGATCACCGCGCGATCATCCAGGCGATCTTCAACTATCTGGGGCAGGCGATGATGATGCTCGGCATCGCCACCGCGCAGGGCAATCCGCCGGTCGGCCAGCCGGTCACGCTGCTGACGATCCCGCTGTTCCACATCACCGGCGAGGTGCCGGTGTTCCTGCAGAGCTTCGCGATGGGGCGCAAGCTGGTGCTGATGCCCAAATGGGATGCGCGCGAGGCGATGCGGCTGATCGAGGCGGAGGGCGTGACCTATTTCGTCGGCGTGCCGCTGATGAGCTTCGAGATCCTCAACCACCCCGATCGCGGCGATTACGACCTGTCGACGGTGACCGATTTCGCCGCGGGGGGCGCACCGCGGCCGGTCGAGCATGTCCGGCGGCTGGGCGAGGAAATGGGCGGAAGCGCGCCGCTGATCGGCTACGGGCTGACCGAGACGAATGCGGTGGGGACGGGCAACTGGCGGAGCAATTATATCGCCAAGCCCAATTCGGCGGGGCGGGCGAGCGCGCCGCTGGTCGATCTCGCGATCCTCGACGATGACGGGCGCGCGCAGCCCGCGGGGGTGCGCGGCGAGGTGGGCATCCGCAGCGTGTGCAACTTCAAGGAATATTGGAACCGGCCCGAGGCGACCGCGGCGGCGTTCACCGCGGACGGCTATTTCCGGACGGGGGATATCGGGTTTCTCGACGAGGACGGCTATCTGTTCATCGTCGACCGCAAGAAGGACATCATCATCCGCGGCGGCGAGAATATCTCGTGCCAGGAGGTCGAGGCGGCGCTGTACCAGAACCCCGCGGTGGCGGAGGCGGCGGTGTTCGGGCTGGCGGACGAGCGGTTCGGCGAGGTGCCGGGCGCGGTGGTGGTGCTGCAAGAGGGCGAGACGCTGACCCCGGACGATCTGTGCGCGTTCCTCCACCAGCATATCGCGGCGTTCAAGGTGCCGCAGCGGGTCTGGATCGCCGACGCGCCGCTGCCGCGGCTGGGGACGGAGAAGATCGACAAGGTGACGATCCGGGAGCGGTATCGGGGGATGGTCTGAGGGGGGTGTCGTTGGGATAGCTCGCTTCTTGCGTCATCCTGACGAACGTCAGGACCCAGGGTCCAGCGGCGGTGCGTTTTGGTACTCTGGATCCTGACTTTCGTCAGGATGACGGGAGTGGGTGGGCGTGCGCGTGCCTCACGTCTGCTCGTCATCCTGACGAAAGTCGGGATCCAGAGCCAAGCAGCGTTGCGTCCTGTTACTCTGGGTCCCGACTTTCGTCGGGATGACGGAAGGGGGGATGACGGAAGGGGGGAGACGGGTGGGGGTGGGGCGCGGTCCCCCGCATCCGGCGGTTTGCGGCGCCTTCACCCCCGGGGGGAGAAGGGGTAGGGGCGCGGGATGATCAGTCGGCGGGGGATTTTGGCGGGGGGCGGCGTGGGGATCGGGCTGGTCGTCGCCTGGGGGCTGTGGCCGCGTGACTATGCGCCGACGCTGGTCGCGGATCCGGGGGAAAGCGCGTTCGGGGCGTGGCTGAAGATCGGCAGCGACGGGCATGTGACCGTCGCGGTGCCGCAGGCCGAACACGGGCAGGGCGTCTATACCGCGCTGGCGCAGATCGTCGCGGACGAGCTGGGCGCGGACTGGCGGACGGTGGGGGTCGAGCCCGCGCCGCTCAACCCGCTCTATGCCAATCCGGTCGGGCTGAACGCGCTGTTCGAGGGGATGCCGGGCGTGGTTCCCGCAGCGGTCGCCGGCCCCGCGCCGACGCTGACCGCGGGATCGAGTTCGGTGCGGATGTTCGAGGCGGCGTGCCGGAGCGCGGGCGCGGCGGCGCGGGTGCTGTTGTGCAAGGCGGCGGCGCGGCGCTGGGATGCGGACTGGGCGGACTGCCGGACCGAGGCGGGGTTCGTCGTCCAGGGTGCGCGGCGGATCCGCTTCGCCGCGCTGGCCGAGGACGCCGCGCGCGAGACCTTGCCCGACGAGCCGGTCATCGGCGGGCCGGGCGCAGGCGCGCTCGCGGGGCGGTCGGTGCCGCGGATCGACACGCCTGCCAAGGTCGACGGATCCGCCAATTTCACCGGCGACGTCCGCCTGCCCGACATGGTCCATGCCGCGATCCGGCAGGGACCGGTCGGCGACAGCCGGCTGATCGGGGTCGACCGCGCCGCCGCGGACCGGGTGCGCGGCGTGCTGCAGATCGTCGAGACGCCGGCCTGGGTCGCGGCGGTGGCGACGACCGGCTGGGCGGCGCAGCAGGCGCTGTCCGCGATGGCGCCGCGGTTTGCGACGCGGGGGCCGCTGGTCGACAGCGGGACGATCGCCGCCGCGCTCGACGCCGCGTTCGAGACGCCGGGGGCGACGATGGCGCAGACCGGGGAGATCGGCACGCTGCTCGACGGGGCGGGGGTGGTGACCGCCGCCTACCGCGTGGCGCCCGCGGTGCATGCGGCGATCGAGACGCGCAGCGCGACCGCGGCATACCGCGACGGAATCCTCGAGCTGTGGATGCAGACTCAGGCGCCGGGGCCCGCGCGTGCGGCGGCGGCGGCCGCGGCGGGGATCGACGAGGCGCAGGTGGTGATCCATCCGATGCCGGTCGGCGGGTCGTTCGGTGCCGCGCTGGAGCATGACGCGGCGGCGCAGGCGGCGGTGCTGGCGGTGCGGCTGAAGCGTCCGGTCAGCCTGGTCTGGTCGCGGGCCGAGGACCTGATGCACGACCGCTATCGGCCCGCGGCGGCGGCGCGGCTGGCGGCGCGACTCGATGCGCGCGGGCGGATCCTTGCCTGGCGCACGGCGATCGCGGCGCCCGCGACCGGCGCGGAGATCGCGGCGCGGGTGCTGCCCGGCATCGCCAGCCGGGCGGCGACCGCGCTGACGCGGGGCGATCCGCATGCGGTCGGCGGTGCGCTGCCCGCCTATGCGATCCCGGCGGTGGCGGTCGTGCATCATGCGGCCGAGATCGGCGTGCCGACGGGCGCGCTGCGCGGCGGCGCGCATGGCTATACCGCGTTCTTCACCGAGACGTTCGTCGACGAGCTCGCGCGGATCGCCGCGACCGAGCCGATGTCCTACCGGATCGGCATGCTGGGCGGTGGCGCGAGACTCGCGCGGTGCCTGTCGACCGCGGCGTCGCTGGGCGGGTGGAATGGCGGCGTGCCCGGCAGCGGCCAGGGGATCGCGGCCCACGCCTTTCGCGGCAGTTTCATCGCGGTGCTGGCCGAGGCGCATCTGGGCGCGGACCGGCGGCCGGTGGTCGAGCGGCTGGTCGCGGCGGTCGATTGCGGGGTGCAGATCAACCCCGATCTGGTCCGCCAGCAGATCGAGGGCGGGCTGATCTTCGGACTGGCGACCGCGCTGGGCGCGGCGACCGGCTTCACGCGCAACCTGGCCGATGCGCGCGGCTTTGGCGACCTGCATCTGCCGCGGCTGGCGGACACGCCCGACATCACCGTCGAGCTGATCCGCAGCGACGAGGCGCCGGGCGGGGTCGGCGAGCTGGGCGTGCCCGCGGTCGCGCCGGCGATCGCGAATGCAATCTTCTCCGCAACGGGCTTTCGTCTGCGCGATTTGCCTTTAAGACCCTCGACATGACCCTGCCCCCCGACCATCCCGCGATTCCGAAGCCCCGGATCGGCGTCCTGCTGATGAACCTGGGGACGCCCGACGGCCCCGACGTGCGATCGGTCAAACGCTATCTCGGCGAATTCCTGTCGGATCGCCGCGTCGTCGAGATTCCGGCGATCGCGTGGCAGCCGATCCTGCGCGGCATCATCCTGAACACGCGGCCGAAGAAATCGGCGCATGCGTACAGCCAGGTGTGGCGCGAGGACGGTTCGCCGCTCGCCGCGATCACGCGGTTGCAGGCGGCGGCGGTGAAGGATTCGTTCGGTCCCGAGGTGCTGGTCGACTGGGCGATGCGCTATGGCCGGCCGGCGATCGCCGAGCGGCTGAGCGCGATGCAGGCGGCGGGCTGCGAGCGGATCCTGCTCGCGCCGCTCTATCCGCAATATTGCGCGGCGACGACCGCGACCGCGAACGACAAGGCGTTCGCGCATCTGGCGGGGCTGCGCTGGCAGCCCGCGCTGCGCACGCTGCCGCCTTATTATGACGATCCCTTGTATATCGACGCGCTGAAGACCGATCTCGAGACGTCGCTCGCCGCGCTCGATTTCGTCCCCGATGCGATCGTCGCGAGCTTTCACGGCATGCCCAAGCGGACGCTGGAGATGGGCGATCCGTACCATTGCCACTGCCAGAAGACCGCGCGGCTGCTGAGCGCGGCGATGGGGCGCGAGCTGACGGTCGCGTTCCAGTCGCGGTTCGGGCCGCAGAAATGGCTGGGGCCCGCGACCGACGAGACGCTGGTCGAACTGGCCAAGGCGGGGAAGACCAAGGTCGCGATCTTTGCGCCGGGTTTTTCGGCGGACTGTCTGGAAACGCTCGAGGAATTGTCGATTCGTGGGCGCGAGAGCTTCGAGGAGGCGGGCGGCAAGGACTTTGCCTATCTGCCGTGCCTGAACGACGGCCCCGCCGGGATCGCGATGCTCGAGCGGCTGCTCGCACGCGAGCTTGAAGGTTGGACGCGCCGCGGTTAGCCTCCGGTAAAACACGTATGGCGGGAGAGAAGGCATGGCACGCGTCGCGATCGTAACCGGGGGAACGCGTGGCATCGGTGAGGCGATCAGCCTTGCGCTGCAGAAGACCGGGCTGACCGTGGCGGCGACCTATGCGGGCAATGCCGAGCGCGCCGAGGCTTTTGCCGCGCGGACGGGAATCGCGGTCTATCAGTGGGATGTCGCGGATTACGACGCGTGCCAGGCGGGCTGTGCGAAGGTCGCGGCCGATCTGGGCGATGTCGACATCGTCGTGAACAATGCGGGCATCACGCGCGACGGCACGATCCTGAAGCTGAGCTATGACGACTGGAAGGCGGTGATCGACACCAATCTGGGCGGCTGCTTCAACATGGCCAAGGCGGTGTTCCCGGGCATGCGGACGCGCAAATGGGGGCGGATCGTCAATATCGGCTCGATCAACGGGCAGGCCGGGCAATATGGCCAGGTCAATTACGCCGCGGCGAAATCGGGCATCCACGGCTTTACCAAGGCGCTGGCGCAGGAGGGCGCGCGGGCCGGCGTGACGGTCAACGCAATCGCGCCGGGCTATATCGATACCGACATGGTCGCGGCGGTGCCGGCTGACGTGCTCGAGAAGATCGTCGCGAAGATCCCCGTCGGGCGGCTGGGCCAGGCGAGCGAGATTGCGCGCGGGGTGGTGTTCCTGTGCTCGGAAGAGGGCGGGTTCGTGACGGGCTCGACGCTGAGCATCAATGGCGGGCAGCATATGTATTGACGGTTTTGCCCCGGCTGCGCGGCAGCCGGGCCCAGACCGTCACGGCCGGCGGACGGGTGCAACCCGGTCCGGCCGACGGCTTTGCCGGTGGCGTGGGTTTGGCGGCGGACGGTGGCCCGGGCTCTGGATCCTGGCTTTCGTCAGGATGACGGGAGTGCTCCGGTCTCGGGGGCGAAACCGAAATAATCGTGGCGGTACGCGTCGAGCGCGGTGCCGATGCAGCGGACCGTCGGGGAGGACTGCGCGTCGCCCTGATCGTCGGCGTGCAGGGTGAAATCTGCGCTGGGGAGCTCGGTCCGGCTGGGACGGAATTTGCCGCGGACCGCGCCGCAGCGGGTGGCGATCTGCGCGACCGCGTGTGCGGTGAGGACGGGCTTTTCGGTGTGCGGCCCGGCCGCACAGCCGGCGAGCAGCGGAAGAGTCGTCAGCATGGCGAGCGCGAGGGTGCGGATCACGGGGCTCTCCGGGGTCTGGATGTCGCAGCGTAGGGCGGTCGGCGTTGCGGCGGAAGCGGGGATGCGCGGCCGGGGACGGTGGGTGGTATCCTGGATCCTGACTTTCGTCAGGATGACGGGAGTGGGGTGTCGACCGGCCCGACCAAAAGCTCCGTCATCCTGACGAAAGTCAGGATCCAGGGTAACGAGGGGTGTCGCTGCTGGGCTCTGGGTCCCGACTTTCGTCGGGATGACGGGGAGAGGATGACGGAGGGGTAAGGGCTCAGGCCGGGCCTGCCGTCGGCAAAGCCGTCGGCCGGGTTGGCGCTGGCGCCACCCGCCGGCCGGTCCGGCTCCGCGCGGTGCGCGGCTCCGGACGAACACGAGGCCGGCCCCTTGTAGGGGACCGGCCTCTGCCCTCGATACGCTACGCGAGGGAACTGGGGGCTGGAGCGGACGCCGGCTAAGCCGTCGTCGGACGGGTGGCTTGGGGCCACCCGCCGGCCGTGCCGGAGGTGCTCGCCGTGCAAGCACCCGCGCTTTCGCGCTTAGCGGCGGCAGTAGCGCGGGTTGTCCGACTTATCGATCGCGTTGCCGGCGAGGCCGCCGCCGGCGGCGCCGAGCAGCGCGCCGATCGTGCCGTTGCCGCGGCCCGCGACGGTGTGGCCGAGCAGGCCGCCGGCGAGGGCGCCGACGATCGTGCCGCCGGTGTTGTCGCAGCCGCGACGGTTGTTGCGGTCGTTGCGGTAGTTGTAGCGGCGGTCGTTGCCGCGATATTCGCGGTCATAGCCCCGGCCACGATCATAGCCGCGCCCGTCGTAACCGCGGTCATAGCCGCGCTCGTAGCCGTAGCGCTGCGCCTCGGCGGCGACGGGGACCAGGGTCGCGGTGCCCATTGCGAGCGCGCTGACGGCGAGGGTGAAGGTCTTGAACATCAAACGTCTCCCATTTGGGACCTGGGGGAGTGCGCCGGTGGCGGGCCCTTCGATCCTGATGACAGCCTTATGGTCGAGTCGGATTGAGCCGAGCCTGAATGCGTTCGTTATCAACGGTTCAGGCGCGACTCCGGTCCCGCGCCCTATCGCGCGCGCCTGACTGGAAGCGGGTGCCCCCGGGCGCGACAGCGGCTATGGGGCGGGCGTGCGGCGTATCCCGACCCTGTTGTTCGTGCTGGCGAGCGTGCACCTGCTGGTGCCCGGATGGAGCGGCACGTCGCGGCTGCCGCTGCTGGGTGCGGCGGCGGACATGACCGCGACGCGGGTGCGGATCGATCCGGCCGATCCGTCGCGGCGGCGGCTTGGCGGGCTGACCTATCTGGGCGGGGTGGTGCTGCGCAGTCGCGATTCGGCGTTCGGGGGATATTCCTCGATCGCGGTCCGTCGCAGGGCTTCGCGGACACAGGTGACGCTGCTGAGCGATGGCGGGAATATCGTCCGCTTTCATATCGGCGACGACTGGCGGCCCGCGGGGATCGGCTTTGCCGCGCTGCCGGGTGGTCCCGGGCAGGGCTGGTCGAAGCGCGACCGGGACAGCGAATCGCTGACGATCGATGCGGCGACGGGGATGGCCTGGGTCGGGTTCGAATATTGGAATGCGGTCGGGCGCTATGCCGCAGGGGCGGACGGCACGCTGCTGGCGCGATTCGAGGGGATGGTCCGGCCGCGGGCGATGCGCGAATGGCCCGACAATGGCGGGCCCGAGAGCATGGTGCGCCTGCGCGACGGGCGATTTGTCGTGCTGTCGGAGACCGCGCGGCCGCGGGTGCGGACGAGCGCGGGCGGGGTCGGGCGCGGGACCGGGCGGCGGGGGCTGTTCTTTGCGGGTGATCCGCTCAACGCGCGCGGCGTCGGCTTTACCTATGTGCCGCCGGTCGGGTTCAGTCCGGTCGATGTCGCCGAGCTGCCCGACGGGCGGCTGATCGTGCTCAATCGCGCCTTTGCCGCGCCGTTCGCGTTTTTCAACACCGTGACGGTGATCGAATCGGGGGCGATTCGGGCGGGGGCGGTGGTGCGCGGGCGCGAGATCGCCCGGCTGGCGGCGCCGCTGGTGCATGACAATTTCGAGGGGATCGCGGTGGCGCGCGAGGGGGACGACACGGTGGTGTGGATCGTGTCGGACGACAACGAGACCGTGCTGGAGCGGACGCTGTTGCTGAAGTTTCGGCTGGAGGGGTAGCGGGGGGCGAGCGGGGTGGCGGTGTCTCGACTTCGCTCGACACGAACGGGAGGGGGGCGAGCGGGGCGGGCGGTGTCTCGACTGCGCTCGACACGAACGGGAAGGGGGGCGAATCGGGTTAGGCGGTGAGCTTCGACGGCAGCGCACCACGGTGTGGCAAGCGCACAAACGCCGACGGCCCGCGCTCCGGTGGGAGCGCGGGCCGGGGCCGTGTCGCAGTCGCGCGGGTTAGGCGGCGGCGGCGATCTTCTTGACGACGTCGCGCTTCAGGCGGCGGGCCTTGAGCGAGAGCTTGTCGTCCGAGGTCTTGACGAGCCAGTTGTCGAGGCCGCCATTATGCTCGACCGAACGCAGGCCGTGCGTCGAGACGCGGAGACGAACGCTCTGCTCGAGCGAGTCGGAGATCAGCGTGACGTTCTGCAGGTTGGGCAGGAACGTACGCTTGGTCTTGTTGTTGGCGTGGGACACGTTGTTCCCGACCATCCGGCCTTTGCCGGTCAGTTCGCAAATGCGCGACATCTGTCTACCTATCAAGTGTCGGGAGGAACCCCGGAAAGGCGCGCAGATACCCGGCAAGCGCGGCCGCGTCAACCGATTCACCCGTTTTTGCCGATCGGTGCCCACGCGGATGCGGCGAACGGGGCGGCAGAGCGGGGCGTGCAACCGCGTGGGGTTGATCGACGTTGTTACGCCATCGAACCGGTCGACGCCCGCATTGGGTCGTGGCCTTATATAAGGGGAATCCCATGCGTACGCTCTTGTCTCTGGTCGCGATCGCGCTGCTCGCCGTCGTCGCGCTGATGTATTTCGGGATCATCAACATCGACCAGACGCGTGCCGGCGCGATCCAGACGCCGAAATTCGAGGCGGACGTCGCCAAGGTGCGGCTGGGGACCGAGACCAAGACCGTCGCGGTGCCGACGATCTCGGTCGACAAGCCGGGGACCGCGGCGGACAATGGCCAGGTGCCCGCCAACTGATCCGCGCCCGCCCTGTCCTGCGGCTTTACCTGATGGGGAAGGCAGGGCAGGGCGGGGCATGTTTCCGATCCCCGACCCGATGCGGCGTGCGCTCGACGCCGCGCGCGATGCCGCGGCGGCGGGCGAGGTGCCGGTCGGCGCTGTCGTGGTGCGTGCCGGGCAAGTGATCGCGACCGCGGCCAATGCGCCGCGCGCGCTGTGCGATCCGACCGCGCATGCCGAGATGCTCGCGATTCGTGCGGCGGCCAGGGCGCTGGGGCGGGACCGGCTGGAGGACTGCGATCTGTGGGTGACGCTCGAGCCGTGCGCGATGTGCGCGGGGGCGATCGCGCATGCGCGGATCGCGCGGCTCTATTACGGGGCGGCGGATGCGAAGGGCGGCGCGGTCGAACATGGCGCGCGGTTCTTCGGCCAGCCGACGTGCCATCACCGGCCGGAGGTGTATGCGGGGATCGGCGAGCGGGAGGCTGGCGCGTTGCTGACGGGGTTTTTCCGGGGGCGGCGTTCGTAGAAGAAGAATGGCTTCGCGCGGAGGCGCGGAGGGGGTGCGTCCGACCCTTCGGTCGGGAGACCCTGACCTTTAGCTCTGCCGGATATGATCGGGTAGGCGCTTCGCGGCGTCCACACCGTCTCCGCGCCTCCGCGTCTCCGCGTGAACCAAACTTGTTCTGTCTTGTAGCGCGTACTCGTCCTTCCGGCTGACGCCGGAGTGCAGGGCAATGCGGGTTTGCGCTTGTGGCCCTGGGTCCCGGCCTTCGCCGGGATGACGGGGTGATTAAGAAGAGTGGGTTCACGCGGAGGCGCGGAGGCGCGGAGGCGCGGAGGGGGTGCGTCCGGCCTTTCGGTCGGGAGACCCTGACCTTTAGCTCTGCCGGAGGTGATTGGGTGGTCGCTTCGCGACGTGCACACCCTCTCTGCGTCTCCGCGCCTCCGCGCGAACCCCTGTCTTCTACTGCCGGTCCGCCCGCACCCTGGGTCCCGGCTTTCGCCGGGATGACGGAGGGGCGGGCGGACGGTGGAGTTAGCGGAGGTCGTTCTGGGTGATGGGGACGATCTTCACCTCGACGCGGCGGTTGGCGGCGCGGCCGGCGTCGGTGTCGTTCGAGGCGATCGGCTGGCTTTCGCCGTAGCCGCGGGTGCCGATGCGGGCGGACTGGACGCCGTGGCTCGACAGGTAATCCGCGACCGAGGTCGCCCGGCGCTGCGACAGGGTCTGGTTGTAGGAGTCGCTGCCGGTCGAATCGGTGTGGCCGTACACGTCGATATAGGTCTGGTTATACTGGCGCAGTGTGTCCGCGACCTGATCGAGCGTACGCTGGAACTGCGGCTGCACGGTCGCGCTGTCATAGGCGAAGGTGATGCCCGACGGGATGTTGAGGACGAGGTCGTCGCCCTGGCGGATCACCTGGACGTCGGTCCCTGCGGTGCGTGCGCGCAGATCGCGCTCCTGCTTGTCCATATAGGCGCCGACGCCCGCACCCGCGAGGCCGCCGATGCCGGCGCCGAGCAGCTTCTCGGTCCGGTCGTTGCGCCCGCCGACGATGTCGCCGAGCAGATAGCCGCCGAGCGCGCCGCCGATGCCGCCGAGTGCGGTCTTCGAGATCGTGCGCTGGCCCGTCTCCGGATCCGTCGTGCAGGCCGACGTCGTGACGAGTGCGGCGAGCGCTGCGCCGATGAATATACCCTTGGCCTTCATGTCTCTGTCCCTTTTGATCATGCCGCAGATAACCCGGCATATTCGGCGATTGTTCCACCTGCGCACTGAACGCCCGATGACGATAAGTGTCGAGACCGGTTGTGAAGCGCGCGAATGTGCGCCAAGAGACGATCGAGCCAATGGCACCGCTTCCCCCCTTCCCCTGGATCGACGTCGCGATCATCCTCGCGCTCGTCGCGTTGAACGGCGTGTTCGCGATGAGCGAGCTTGCGATCGTGTCGTCCAGGCGTGCGCGGCTCGACGCGCTGGCGCGGACCGGGCGCAAGGGCGCGAGCGCCGCGCTGCTGCTCGCCGCCGACCCCGGCAAGTTCCTGTCGACCGTGCAGATCGGCATCACGCTGATCGGGATTCTCGCGGGCGCCTATTCGGGTGCGAGTCTCGGCACGCCGACCGCGGCGCGGCTGCAGGCGCTGGGGCTGAGCGCGAGCACGGCGGAGACGGTCGGCTTCGCGATCGTCATCGGCCTGACCACCTATGCCTCGCTGATCATCGGCGAGCTGGTGCCCAAGCAATTCGCGCTGCGATCGCCCGAGACGATCGCCGCGTTCATGGCGCGGCCGATGCGCTGGCTGGCGATCATCACGGCGCCGATCGTGTGGGTGCTCGATTCGACGAGCGCGCTGATCTTCAAGGCGCTGCGCCTCAACCGCGAATCGGAGGAGCATGTCACCGCCGAGGAGCTCCACCTGATCGTCGCCGAGGCATCCAAGTCGGGCGTGATCGAGGAGCATGAGCGCTCGATCATCTCGGGCGTGGTGCGGCTGGCCGACCGGCCGGTGCGCGAGGTGATGACGCCGCGGACCGATATCGACTGGCTCGACTGCAACTGGGATGCCGACGAGATCCGCGACACGCTGCTCGCGTCGCAGCATACGCGGCTGCCGGTCGGCGATGGGTCGATCGACCGGGTGCGCGGCGTGGTGCAGGCGCGCGACATCGCCGCCGCGCTGTTCCGCGGCGAGCCGCTCGACCTCAACGTGCTGATGCGCAAGGCGCCGGTGGTGATCGACCAGATCGACGCGATGGACGCGCTGATCGCGCTGCGCCAGGCCGAGGTGCCGATGGCACTGATCCATGACGAATACGGGCATTTCGAAGGGATCGTGACCCCCGCCGACCTGCTCGCGGCGATCGCGGGCGAGTTCAAGTCGGATGCCGACCCCGACGATTCGCCGTCGGTGGTGGTGCGCGACGACGGCTCGCTGCTGGTCGCCGGCACGATGGCGGCGGATGCGCTGGCCGACCGGCTGGGCATCGACCTGCCCGAGGACCGCGACTATGCGACCGTCGCAGGGCTGGCGCTCGCGGTGTTCCGCCATCTGCCGGGCGAGGGCGAGAGCTTCGTCGAACAGGGGTGGAAGTTCGAGATCGTCGATCTGGACGGGCGACGGATCGACAAGCTGCTCGTCAGCGAGGTTTGAGGCTGGGGGGGGGTGGTGCTTGAACGCGCCGGATCACCGACCCGGTTGATTTACCCGTGCGCTCATTGTTTCGACGTTTAGCGGTTGCCCGAGATTTTAAGCCGTCGCGACACGTACCGCACGCAGGCAAAAACCGCGATTCCGACTACAAGAGACGGGGCATAGATCATTCCGACCCCGTAGATCGGGACGTCGCGAAGTGATTGGTAGTCATACCACGAGCTATAGATGACGTAGACGCACAGTGCGACGAACAGGATTGCGCACACGAGGATGGCGATCCTTGCTTCGGCGTCGACCTCCTCGTGTGCGACGGTTTCCGCATGCTCGCTGTTTGCCAGACGGTGCAGGACGGGACCAAGGAACACGCCAACGGCCAAACCGACCGCCAGGATAATGACAGGCTTGTCGAAGGCGAAAGCAGCGCAGACGATTGGACCCAGACACAGATACGCAAGGATCAGCAGCCCCTTTGCCATCCCGTATCGTGGTTGCTGCATAGCCTGTCCGCCGCCTTATTGGTTTTCCTTGTCGTGGATGAAATTCGTTAACGGTGCGTGAGGCAGCGTCCGCGTCAACGCGGGCGGTGGCGGATGTTCGTGCTAGTGTCGGCCATGACCACCATAGCCTTTGTCTTATTGCTGCAAGTTGCCTCGGGGCAGATGGCGCCACCCGTGATCGTGCGGCCAGCGGATGACCGGACGGTGTCCGCCCCGCTTCGTGGGCTGGGCGACACGATGGAAATCGCGGGTCGCTGTTCGCGCTTCATCGCACCAGCCGACATGGACACGTTCCTTGCCGTGGCCAAGGCCAATCCCGCCGACGAGCCGTATCTGATCAGCCGGATCGGCAAGGGCAGCCAGCATCCGAAGGACCCCGCATGGTGCAATGCGGCGATCAAGACGCTCGGTCGGAAATAGCCTGTCGGGATGAAGCAGGCCGCTGACGCGCGGCCTGCGCGTCAGAGTTTGCCGAAGACCGCTTCGAAGCCGGGTTTGTCGCCGGCGGCGAGGAGGCGGGATTGTTCGATCCAGCGGTCGCGGCCCATGCGGCCGGTGAAGGCGCCGAGCTGCGCGTCGATGTTCTGCGCTTCGGTTTCGGAGAGTGCGGCCATGTCGCCGACGGTGGTGACGCCCAGCTCCGCGAGGCGGGTGGCGACCTTGGGGCCGAGGCCCTTGAGCTGGGTGACGGGGGCGGCTGCGTGGTCGACCGCGGGGGTCGGAGCGGGTGCCGGGGCAGGTGCCGGGATCGGGGCAGGCGCTTCGGTCGGGGTGGCGGCTTCGGCGGCGGGGTTGGCGTCGAAGCTGGCGGCGGCGATCGGTTCGTCGGACAGCGGTGCGGGGGCTGGCGCGGGCGCAGGCGCGGGGGCGACTGGCTGCGGTGCAGGCGCGACCGGGCGCGCGACCGGAATCGGGGTCGGGGCGGTCTGGACCTGCGACTGGCTGGGTGCGGGGGTCGGTTTCGGGGCCGGGCGCGTTTCGGGAGCTGGGGCGGCGGCGGGCGTCGGCGCGGCGGGCAGCTCGGGGGTCGGCTCGGGTGCGGGTTCGACGCCGGCTTCGCGCGCGTTGGCGATGACGTCGCGCGACGCCTTTTTGCGGCTGCGCTTGGCCTTGATGCCCCAGAGCAGCCCGGCGATCACGAAGAGCGCGAGCACCGCGATGATCGCGAAATGGATCGTCGTCAGCGTGGTGATGCCGTCGGGGAGCAGGCTGTCGCCCGAGGCGGACGTCGCGGAAGTTTCGTTCATTTGCCTATAGTAGCGGGGTGGGTCGGGGGGGGCGAGACTTAATGCGCGTTGGCGGCGGTATCAGTGGCGTTGCGTTTGGGGATGCGCCCCACCCCCAACCCCTCCCCTGAAGGGGAGGGGCTTTTTGCTTCGGGTCAGCGGGTGAGTTCGCGCCAGCCTATGTCGCGGCGGTAGAAGCCTTCTGCGAAATCGATCGCCTCGACCGCGCGGTAGGCGTTGGCCTGGGCGGAGGCGAGGTCGTCGCCGGTGGCGGTGACCGCGAGGACGCGGCCGCCGGCGGCGACGAGGCCGCCATCCTCCAGGCGGGTGCCGGCGTGGAAGACGGTGCCGCCCGCCGCGCGCGCCGAATCGAGGCCGATGATCGCGCCGCCCGCCTTTGGCGTGCCGGGATAGCCCTGCGCCGCCATCACCACGGTCAGCGCGGTGGCGGCGCTGAAGCGCGCAGGCGGGAAGTCGGCGAGGCGACCTTCTGCCACCGCGAGCATCGTCGCGATCAGGTCGCCCTCGAACCGCATCATCAGCACCTGGGTCTCGGGATCGCCGAAGCGGGCGTTATATTCGATCAGCTTGGGGCCCTGCGCGGTGAGCATGAGGCCGGCATAGAGGACGCCGCTGAACGGGATCCCGTCCGCCGCCATTGCCGCGACGGTGGGGGCGACGATCTCGTCGAGCGCGCGCTGTTCGAGCGCGGCGGTGAGAACGGGGGCGGGGCTGTAGGCGCCCATGCCGCCGGTATTGGGGCCGGTATCGCCCTCGCCGACGCGCTTGTGATCCTGCGCCGAGCCGAACGGCATCAGCGCGGTGCCGTCGGTGAGGACGAAGAGGCTCGCCTCCTCGCCTTCGAGGAATTCCTCGATCACCGCCTCCGCCTCGCCGTCCGCGAACAGCGCGTCGAGCGCAGCGTCGGCTTCGGCGCGGGTGAAGGCGATGACGACGCCCTTGCCCGCGGCGAGCCCGTCGGCCTTGATGACCACGGGGAGCGAGAAGGTCCGGGTGAGCGCAACGTCGGCGTCGGCGCGGCTCGCGACGCGGACATAGCCCGCGGTCGGGATGCCTGCGCGCGCGCACAGATCCTTGGTGAAGCCCTTCGACCCTTCGAGCTGGGCGGCCGCTTTCGACGGACCGAAGACGGGGATGGCGGCGGCGCGCAGCGTATCGGCGAGGCCGTCGACGAGCGGTGCCTCGGGGCCGATCACGACGAGGCCGATGGCCTTTTCGCGGACGAAGGCGACGACGGACGCGTGATCCGTCGCATCGAGACGCACGAGCGTCGCAAGGCTGGCAATGCCGGGGTTGCCCGGCGCGGCATAGAGCGTATCGAGGCCTGGAGAAAAGCTGGCAGATTGCACCAGCTTCCACGCGAGCGCATGTTCGCGGCCCCCCGAGCCCAACAGCAGGACGTTCATGCCCGATCCCTTTTCCGATGACGTCGTGTCCAGCGACATGCTGGCGAGCGATATGGGGCGGCTGGTAGCCGAGCCGGTCGCCGGCGACAACGCACTCGCCATGTCGGTCGGCGAACTCGCGTTCAAGCTGAAGCGGATGGTCGAGGGCGAATTCGGCCATGTCCGCCTGCGCGGCGAGATTTCGGGATGGAAGCGCGTCGCGTCGGGACATTGCTACATGGCGCTGAAGGACGATCAGGCGGTGATCGACGGCGTGATCTGGAAGGGGAGCGCGGCGCGGCTCGCCTTCGTGCCGCAGGACGGCGTCGAGGTGATCGCGACGGGCAAGCTGACGACCTATCCCGGGCGGTCGAAATACCAGATCGTGATCGACCGGATGGAGCTGGCGGGCGCGGGCGCGCTGATGGCGCTGCTCGAGAAGCTGAAGGCGAAGCTCGGCGGCGAGGGGCTGTTCGACGCGGGCCGTAAGAAGCCGCTGCCGTTCATGCCGCAGGTGATCGGCGTGGTGACGTCGGGGACGGGCGCGGTGATCCGCGACATTCTCCACAGGCTCGAGGATCGCTGTCCGACACATGTCATCGTCTGGCCGGTCAAGGTGCAGGGCGAGGGATCGGCGGCCGAGATCGCCGCGGCGGTGCGCGGCTTCGATGCGATCGCGCCCGGCGGCCCGGTGCCGCGCCCCGACCTGGTGATCGTCGCGCGCGGCGGCGGGTCGGTCGAGGATCTCTGGTCGTTCAACGAGGAGGTCGTCGTGCGCGCAGTCGCCGCCTGTTCGATCCCGATCATCTCCGCGGTGGGGCATGAGACCGACACGACCTTGTGCGACTATGCCGCCGACCTGCGCGCGCCGACGCCGACCGCGGCGGCCGAGATCGCGGTGCCGGTGCTCGCCGACCTGCGCCTCACGATCGACAGCCACCGCAACCGGACCGAGCGGTGCGCGCGACGCTATGTCGAGCGCGGGCGCGAGCGGCTCGATGCGCTGGCGCGGCATCTGCCCAAGCGCGACCAGCTGCTCGGGCCGCAGCGGCAGCGCGCGGACGATGCCGGGCAGCGGCTCGACCGCGGGCTCGAGCGGCGGCTGACGCTGGCGCGCGGGAGCCTCGACCGGTCGGGCGCAGCGCTGCGGCCGGCGACGCTCGAACGCAAGCTGGAGGGCGCGCGCGCACGGCTCGATGCGACCTGGCGGCTGGTCCAGTCGCTCAACCCGGATGCGATCCTCGACCGTGGCTATGCGCGGGTGACTGGGCGGGCTCCGGGGGGCACGACGCTCGCGTCGGCGGCGGCGGCGCGCGCAGCGGGGGCGCTGACGCTGCATTTCCGCGACGGGATGGTCGATGCCACCGTCGAAGGCGGTGACAGCGAGGTCGCCGCCAGGCCGAAGCCGGCGAGCCGGCCGACGCCGTCTGCCGCCCCGTCCGCTGCCTCCGGTGCCGCGCCGCGCCAGCCGACCCTGTTCTGATCCTTCCCCCTGTGACGACGAGAGAAATCCGATGCTGATGTCCAATTCCGACCGCGCCGCCAAGCTGCATTACATGGCGAACGGCTTTCGCGTGCTGAGCCCGGGGGATCATGTCGTGTGCGCGGTCACCGGCCACCGCATCCTGCTCGAGGATCTGCGCTACTGGAGCGTCGAGCGGCAGGAGGCCTATGCGACCGCAGCGGGCGCCGCCGAGGCGATGAAACCGCGGTGATCCGCCCGCTGCTGCTGCCGTTGGCGCTGCTGGCGTCGGGCGGCGTCGCGCAGACCGTGCCGGCGCCTGTCGCGGTCGCCCCCGCGGCGACGGGGTTCGTCTGGACCGGGACGCTGAGCCAGGGCGGGCTGATCCTCGGCACTGCGCCTGCGGGGACGCGCACGCTGACGCTCGACGGGCGGGCGGTGACGGTCGCGCCCGATGGCCGGTTCGTCGCGGGGTTCGACCGTGATGCGGGGACGCAGGCGCTGCTCGTCGCGACGCTCGCGGACGGGCGCGTCGTCCAGCAGCCGCTGGGAATCGCGGCGCGCGGCTGGGACATTTCGCGGCTGTCGAGCCTGCCCAAATATCCGGTCCCCGCGCCCGAATTCGCGCGCGTGCGTCCCGGCGAACTGGCGCAGATCGTCGCGGCGCGGCGGATCGCGGCGGTGTCGGGCGGCTGGCGGCAGGCGTTCGTCTGGCCGGTGACTGGGCGGATCTCGACGCTGTTCGGGTCGCAGCGCGTCTATGCCAATGGCGAGGCGGGATCCTATCATTCGGGGATCGACATCGCGCGGCCGACGGGGACGACCGTGGTCGCGCCCGCGGACGGCGTGGTGATCCTGGCGGCGGACCACCCCTTCACGCTCGAGGGCAATCTGCTGATGATCGACCACGGCATGGGGCTGAACAGCGCGTTCCTGCATCTGTCGCGGATCGACGTGAAGCCGGGCGACCGGGTGACGCAGGGCCAGCCGGTCGGCGCGGTCGGGAATAGCGGCCGCGCGACGGGGCCGCATCTCCACTGGAGCCTGCGCTGGGGGGATGCGAAGCTGGATCCGTTGCTGGTGGCCGGAGCGATGAAGTAAGCGCCGGACGCCAGAGGGGGCGCGCGACGGTCAGTTGAGGCGGCGGACCTTGACCGCGGGCTGACCGCCGACGCTCATCCGGAAACTGCCGAGTGCGGCGCGCTTGATGACGACCGCATCCTTCGCGCGCGGGCGCCGGGCGATCACATTGTCGTCGGTCTGGATCCAGCGCGCGCCGTCGCCGAGCTGGAAGCGCCAATGGCCGGAGTCGTCGACCGACGCACCCGCGAGAACCGCCTCGATCTGCGGCAGGTCCTCGGCCTTGCCGAGCAGGCCCGTCTCGGGAAGCGCGATGCCGAATACTGCGCGCCGCGTCTCGCGCACCTGCTGCTGATCGATGATGACGATCGTCCGGTTCGCTTCAGCCTGTTCGAGCGCGGCGACCGAGCGGTCGAAACAGGCGAGCCGCGCGGCGGTCTCCGACAGCGTGCGGCACTGGGTGAGCGCGACCAGCACCGGCGCGCGTCCGCCGCGGGGCGACCCCGCGGTCGCGGCGGACACCAGGCTCGCGATCAGCAGTCCGCTGGCGGCAAATTGCGTCATCCTGTGCATGTCCACCCCATCCTCGTGTCGGCCGTGGGCGATAGGGCGGGGGTGCGCGCAGGACAAGCGATCCCCCGAATATCCCCCTGATCCGTCCCGGATATCCGGCAAAAACCGCGGTGCGGGTGCCGGGATCGTGATGTTGCCATTTTGTAACAATGGTACGCCAATGCGATGGTCCGTTACCATTTAGCAATTTAATTTTGGACAAAAGCACTGCCGTTTGCGTATCCGGCCCCGGTCAGTGCGCGGGAGCGCGCCTCAACACATCGCGTCAGTCATCACGGATCGACGACGCGAAAGGGGAATGAATACATGCGGAATCATATGTTTCGGGACTGCCTGCTCGCGTCCACGATGATCGCGGGCGCCGTCGTGGCGCTTCCGGCAGCGGCCCAGACCGCACCGGCTCCTGCACCGGCAGCCGAGCCGGCTCCAGCACCGCAGAGCACGACCAGCGACGACGGCGCGGCAGCGACGACCCCGGCGGTCTCGAACACGCCGAGCGAGGATCCCGCTGCAGCCGGAACCGCCGCGAGCACCGACATCGTCGTCACCGGATCGCGTATCTCGAACCCCAACCTGACCTCTGCCAGCCCGATCACCGTGGTCAACGCGGCGGACATCAAGCTGCGCGGCGCGACGCGCATCGAGGACGTGCTCAACAGCCTGCCGGCGTCGTTCGCGACGCAGACCTCGTCGGTGTCGAACGGTTCGACCGGTACGGCGACGATCAACCTGCGCAACCTGGGTGAATCGCGCACGCTGGTGCTGATCAACGGCCGCCGCCTGATGCCGGGCAACCCCTCGTCGAGCAGCACCGCGAGTGCGGCCGCCGACGTCAACATGATCCCCGCCTCGCTGATCAAACGCGTCGACGTGCTGACCGGCGGCGCCGGTTCGGTTTATGGGTCGGACGCGATCGCGGGCGTCGTCAACTTCGTGCTCGACACCGATTACGAAGGCTTCAGCGTCGACGTGTCGGGCGGCATCAACAACCACAACAACCGCAGCGAGCGGTTCCAGGCGCTGTCGGCGGCAAGCGGCTATCCCGCGCCGAGCGGCCAGGCATTCGACGGCACGCAGTTCGACATCAACTTCAAGGTCGGCGCGGCCACCAGCGACGGCCGCGGCCATGTCGTCGGCTATGGCGGCTATCGCAAGATCGGCGCGATCCTGCAGGGGTCGCGCGACTATAGCTCGTGCGGGCTGAACGCGCCGTCGGGCAATGTCGGCAACGATTATGTGTGCGGCGGATCGGCCACCGCATTCCCGGCGAACTTCACGCTCGGCGATGCGACCGAGGGCGGGCCGCCGACGGGCTATACGCTGAACGCAGCAGGCCAGCTCGTCGCGGGGCGGACGCTCTACAACGCCAACCCGCTGAACTATTACCAGCGTCCGGACACGCGCTACACCGCGGGCTTCCTCGCCAAGTATGAAGTCAGCGACGCGTTCAAGCCCTATGCCGACTTCATGTTCATGGACGATCGCTCGGTCGCGCAGATCGCGCCGTCAGGTGATTTCAACAACACGACGGTCCTGAACTGCAACAACCCGCTGCTGTCGGCGGCGCAGGTCTCGACCTTCTGCCGTGCGTCCAACCTGGTGACCGACGCCAATGGCGCGGTGGTCAACCTGACCAACCCGGACGGCTCGCAGTATCAGCAGGCGAAAGTCCGCATCGGCCGTCGCAACGTCGAGGGCGGCGGGCGCCAGGCGGATCTTCGCCACACCCAGTATCGCTTCGTCGCGGGCGCGACCGGCGATATCGACAAGGGCATTTCGTACGAGGCCTATGGCCAGTTCGGTAGCACCGTGTTCAGCCAGGTGTATCGCAATGAATTCTCGATCTCGCGCACCACGCGCGCGCTCGACGCGATCACCGACACGCGTCCCGGCTCGGCGACGCTCGGCCAGGCGGTCTGCCGCTCGGTCGTCGACGGCACCGATCCGAACTGCGTCCCGCTCAACATCTTCGGCGCGGCCGGGATCACGCCCGAGGCGCTGAACTATGTCCAGACCCCGGGCTTCCAGTCGGGCGAGAACAAGGAAACCGTCCTCAACGCGAACTTCACCTTCAAGGGCGCCGAATACGGCGTGCAGTCGCCGTTCGCGAGCGAGGGCATCGCGCTGAACGTCGGTGGCGAGTACCGCAAGGAATCGCTGAGCCTCGAAGTCGACAACGCGTTCCTGAGCGGCGATCTGGCCGGCCAGGGCGGCGCGACGCTGCCGATCCGCGGCAGCTACACCGTCAAGGAAGTGTTCGGCGAAATCCAGGTGCCGCTGGTCAGCGACCGCCCGTTCGTCAACGAGCTGACGGTCAATGGCGGCTATCGCTATTCGAGCTACAGCACCGCGGGTTCGGCGCATTCGTACAAGGGTGAGCTGGTCTGGGCGCCGGTCTCCGACGTCCGCTTCCGCGGCGGCTACAACCGTGCGGTCCGCGCGCCGAACACGCAGGAGCTGTTCGCACAGCAGTCGGTCCAGCTCGACGGTGCGACCGATCCCTGCGCCGGCGCCGCGGTCAACGGTCTGGTCAACGGCAACACGGCCGCGCAGTGCGCGCTGACCGGCGTTCCCGCGAACCGGTTCGGCCTGATCGCCGCCAACCCGTCCGAGCAGTATAACGGCCTGCTCGGCGGCAACCCGAACCTGCGCCCCGAAAAGGCCGACACGTTCACCGCGGGCGTGATCCTGCGGCCGTCGTTCCTGCCGGGCTTCAACCTGTCGGTCGACGGCTTCCGCATCAAGCTGAAGGACCGGATCGGCGTCGTCGGCGCGGACACGATCATCGCGCAGTGCCTCCAGACCGCCGACGACCAGTTCTGCAGTGCGATCAACCGCGATGCCAACGGCACGCTGTGGCAGGGCAATGCGGGCTTCATCGTCGACACCAATGTCAATGCAGGGTCGCTGACCACGCAGGGGATCGAGACCTCGGCGGGCTATACCTATCGCTCGGACAGCATCGGCACGATCGGGCTGTCGTTCAACGGCACCTATGTCGACAAGTTCACGTCGGACAAGGTCGGCACCAAGTTCGATTGCGCGGGCCTGTACGGCGCACAGTGCGGCTATCCGATGTCCAAGTGGCGTCACCAGGCGCGTCTGTCGCTGACCACGCTGGGTGGCATCGGCCTGTCGGGCAACTGGCGCCATCTGTCGGCGACCAAGTTCGAGCGGACCAGCAGCGATGCCGACCTGGCCGGGCCGTTCTTTGCCAATGACGGCCGCGTGAAGGCGCAGGACTATTTCGATCTCGCCGCCACCATCCGGGTCGCGGACAAGGTCACCTACCGCCTCGGCGTCAACAACGTGCTCGACAAGACGCCGCCGATCCTCAGCGCGACGGCGTCGCCGATCGGCTCGTTCGGCAACGGCAACACCTATCCGGGCATCTATGATGCACTCGGCCGGTACCTGTTCGTCGGCCTGACGATCGACATGTAAGCGATCCTTTCGGACGCGATATCGGGGGGCGGCGGATCATGGATCCGCCGCCCCTTTTTTTTGGTTCGGGCGGCCGGTCCGGAGTGACGCTGAAGCCCGGACCAAGGCCTCGCCGAGCGCCTGTCGCGGGTGCGACGTGAAAATGCCTTTGCCTAATTATTATGCGTAGCGAGGATCTGCTGTCGGAAAAAGCAACAGATTGTAAGAAAAAGTACCAGTGATTGTGTCTTTTTCGCTACACGAGATTGCCAAAGCATTCGGCCGCCCGGATGCATTCTTTACAGGATGCGACAGCACCTCCATCCCATCGCCATGTCCTTCGGGGTCGTGCTTCGGCGCGATGAAAGGGGCGGAAAATTGCCCGGCGTACCGCGATGCGGGCGACCGGGTTCAAGCGAGGGATCATGATGACCAGCATTTCGTTGACCAAGAAGGCGCTCCTGCTCGCGGCTGCGACGCCGTTCGCGTTCGCCATGGCGGCGCCGGCGTTCGCGCAGCAGGCGACGCCGCCCGAGCAGAACGGTGTCCCGTCGAGCGACGTCGCCGCGCAGAACCAGCCCGCCGCCGGCGACGAGATCGTCGTCACCGGATCGATCATCCGCGGTACCGATACCGGCATTTCGCCCGTCACCACGCTGACCACCGAAAATCTGGATTCGCGCGGCATCAACACGGTGCAGGCCGGCATCCAGGCGCTGTCGTCGAACAACGGCCCGGCGCTGACCAACTCGTTCACCGCCAACGGCGCATTCGCCGCGGGCGCGTCTTCGGTGTCGCTGCGTGGCCTGTCGACCAACTCGACGCTCGTGCTGTTCGACGGCCTGCGCGCCGCCTATTACCCGCTGTCGGATGACGGATCGCGCAACTTCGTCGATCTGAACACCATCCCCGACGACATCGTCGAGCGCATCGACGTGCTGCGCGACGGCGCATCGTCGAGCTACGGTGCCGATGCCATTGCAGGCGTGGTCAACGTGATCACCAAGCGCAAGTTCAACGGCATCAGCGGTCGCGCCGAGGCCGGCATCTCCGAGAACGGCAACAACGCCAACCAGCGGCTGACGCTGACCGCGGGTACCGGCGACCTCGACGAGAAGGGCTACAACGCCTATGTCAGCGGCTTCTATTTCCGCAACGAGGGCGTGTATCAGCGCGACCTGCCGGCGCCCTTCAATTCGGACAACCTGACCGGGATCTGTTCGAACCGCACCGGCACCACGCAGTGCGGCCCGAACAACACGTCGAACGGCCTTGACGCGAGCGGCGCCCTCAACGGCTTCGCGATCGGTACGGGCAATTTCTACGTCCGTCCGGCCAACGCCGCGAACACGGTCGCATCGGGCCGGTACCAGCTGCTGAACCCGGCAGCGGGCTGCCTCAACGGCACCCCCTACAACCCGACCGCGGCGCAGCTTGCCACGCCAGCGAACGTGACGACGCCGACTACGGTCTGCCAGGTCGACAACACCAACAAGTACGACATGGTGACGCCGAACATCGAGCGGTTCGGCGGCTCGGCCCGCTTCAGCGCAAAGGTCGGTGCCGACTCCGAGGCATATCTGCTGGTCAATTTCGCCCAGTCGGCGAGCAACTATACCGGTCGTCCGTCGGTCATCCGCGGTAACGCACCGGCCGGCATCCTATCGCCGCAGTTCTCGACCTCGCAGGCGCAGACCGCCGCGCTGGCCGCGGGCTCGGGCGTCCTGGCATTGCCGGTCTATGTCTGCGCCGCGCGCGTGAACTGCGGTCCGACGAACGGCACGCTGAACCCGAACAACCCGTTCGCGGCACAGGGCCAGGTCGCTCGCCTCGTCGGCGCGCTGCCCGACACCGTCACGCAGAACGAGACCCGCAGCCGCGTGTACCGTGCCGCATTCGGCCTCAAGGGCACCGTCCTCAACGGCTTCGACTATGACTTCAACGCAACGGCGATGCACACCGACCTGCGGGTGAAGACCAACGGGTATGTCTATATCCAGAACCTGCTCAACGTCATTGCCGACGGCAGCTACAACTTCGTCAACCCGGGCCTCAACACCCAGGCGGTGCGCGATTATCTCACGCCCGAGAACATCACCGACACGACGTCGGATCTCTATCAGGCGCAGCTGACCGTCCAGAAGTCGCTTGCCACGCTGCCCGGCGGCGACCTGCGCGTCGCGGTCGGTGGCTCGATCTTCTACGAAGCGGTCGACGCGCCCAGCGCGAACGACGACTATAACGGCGCGACACAGCGGTATTTCACGCTGAACGCCTTTGGTACCAAGGGTAACCGCACGGTGAGCTCGGCCTTCGCCGAAATCAACGCACCGGTGCTCGACGTGCTGACGCTTAACGGTTCGGGTCGCTACGATCACTATTCGACCGGGCAGAGCAACTTCTCGCCGAAGGTCGGCGCGATCTTCACGCCGCTCCAGCAGGTTACGGTGCGGGGTACCTATTCGCGCGGTTTCCGTATCCCGAGCTTCGGCGAGGCGAATGCACTGCCGACGACGGGCTATGTGACGCAGCAGATCTCGGCGATCCCCGATGCGTTCCTTGCCCAATATGGCGCAGGCTGTTCGCAGGCGAACCCGACGGCGTGCCCGGCCTATCTGACGTCCTACTCGATCGGACAGACGACGCTGGCATCGCCGGAGCTGAAGCCCGAAAAGTCGCGCAGCTTCACCGGTGGGCTCAAGTTCGACCCGATCCGCAGCGTGTCGCTGACCGTCGACTACTACAACATCAAGAAGACCGGCGCGATCACGACGCCGGACAATTCGGCTGCGATCGCAGCCTATTATGCCGGTGCCGCACCGGTTGCCGGGTTCGAGGTCATCGCCGACGCACCCGACGTCAACAACCCGAACGCGCGTCCGAAGATTGCCTTCGTCCGCTCGCAGCTGATCAATGCCGACACGATCAAGTCGTCGGGCATCGATTTCGGGATCAACGGCGCGTATGACTTCGGTCCGGTCAAGTGGACGTCGAACCTGAATGCGAGCTACATCATCGAGCTCAGCACGACGATCGACGGCGAGAAGCAGCGCTATGAGGGCACGCTCGGCAACTTCAACCTGACCGCAGGGTCGGGGACGTTCGAGTGGAAGGGCAACTGGCTCAACACGTTCGACTTTGGCGACTTCGCGGTCAGCACCACGGTCAACTACACGTCGGGCTATGACCTGTCGGCGACCGATCAGGGCGACGAATACAAGGATTGCGGCCAGGCTGCCGTGTACAACGACTGCCACGTGAAGAGCTACATCACGGTCGATGCGAACGTGAACTTCAAGGTCACCGACAAGTTCAGCTTCTACGTCAACGCGCTGAACCTCTTCGATCGCCTGCCGCCGGTCGATACCGTCACCTATGGCGCGTATCTGTACAATGCGATCCAGGGTGGCGACGGCATCTTCGGTCGTCAGTATCGTGCAGGCGCGAAGTTCAACTTCTAAGCCGATACCCACGCGACATATCGGGGCGGCTCCTTCGGGAGCCGCCCTTTTTTTGTGCCTGCCGTTCGGCGGCTCACCCGACCGCCAGCACCAGTTTCCCGTCGCCCTCGTCGATATGGACGGTGGCGCCGTCCTTGACCTCGCCGCGCAGGATCATGTCGGCGAGGGGGTCCTGGAGGTAGCGCTGGACCGCGCGTTTGAGGGGGCGCGCGCCGTAGACGGGGTCGTAGCCGACGCGGCCGAGCCAGGCGCGGGCGGCTTCGGTGAGGTCGAGCGTGATCTTGCGGTCGGCGAGCAGCTTGTCGACGCGCGACACCTGGATGTCGACGATTGGCGCCATGTGCGCCTGGCCGAGACGGTGGAACAGGATCACCTCGTCCAGGCGGTTGAGGAATTCCGGGCGGAAGTGCGACCGGACGATCTCCATCACCTGGGGTTCGACCGACGAGACGTCGTCGCCCTCGGCCATGTTGGCGAGATACTGGCTGCCGAGATTGCTCGTCAGGATGATCAGCGTGTTGCTGAAATCCACCGTGCGGCCCTGGCCGTCGGTCAGGCGGCCGTCGTCGAGCACCTGGAGCAGCACGTTGAACACGTCGCCATGCGCCTTCTCGACCTCGTCGAACAGGATCACCTGATAGGGCCGCCGGCGGACCGCCTCGGTCAGCACGCCGCCCTCCTCATAGCCGACATAGCCGGGAGGCGCGCCGATCAGCCGGGCGACCGCGTGCTTTTCCATGAACTCGCTCATGTCGATGCGGACCATCGCCGAGGGATCGTCGAACAGGAATTCGGCGAGCGCCTTGGTCAGTTCGGTCTTGCCGACGCCCGTTGGCCCGAGGAACAGGAAGCTGCCGAGCGGCCGGTTGGGATCCTGAAGCCCCGCGCGTGCGCGGCGGACCGCGGTCGAGACGGCCTTGACCGCGTGTTGCTGGCCGATGACGCGCTTGCCGATCGTCGCCTCCATTGCGAGCAACTTGTCGCGCTCGCCCTGGAGCATCCGCTCGACCGGGATGCCGGTCCAGCGGCTGACGACGCCGGCGATGTCGTCGGCATTGACCTCCTCGCGCAGCATCGCGCCCTTGGTCGCGCCGGCCGCCTCGTCGAGCTGGCGCTGCAGCCCGGGGATCGTGCCGTAGGAGAGCTCGCCCGCGCGCGCGAGATCGCCCGAGCGCTGTGCCTGGTCGAGTTCGAGGCGCGCGGCGTCGAGCTGTTCCTTCAGCCGCGCCTCGGCGTTGATCTTGTCCTTCTCGCCCTTCCAGCGCGTCGTCAGCTCGGCGGACTGTTCCTCGAGATTGACGAGGTCGCCCTCGAGCGTGTCGAGCCGGTCGATCGACGCCTCGTCGGTCTCGCGCTTCAACGCCTCGCGTTCGATCTTGAGCTGGATGATGCGGCGGTCGAGATTTTCGATCTCCTCGGGCTTGGATTCGACCTCCATGCGGATCCGGCTCGCGGCCTCGTCCATCAGGTCGATCGCCTTGTCGGGGAGGAAGCGGTCGGTGATGTAGCGGTTCGACAGCGTCGAGGCGGCGACGATCGCGCCGTCGGTGATGCGGACGCCGTGGTGGAGCTCGTATTTCTCCTTCAGGCCACGCAGGATCGAGATCGTGTCCTCGACCGTGGGTTCGCCGACCATGACGGGCTGGAACCGGCGCTGGAGCGCGGGATCCTTCTCGACGTACTTGCGATATTCGTCGAGCGTGGTCGCGCCGACGCAGTGGAGTTCGCCGCGCGCGAGTGCGGGTTTGAGGAGGTTGCCTGCGTCCATCGCGCCTTCGGATTTGCCCGCGCCGATCAGCTGGTGCATCTCGTCGATGAACAGGATGACGTCGCCCTCGGCGGCCTTCACCTCGTCGAGTACGCCCTTCAGCCGCTCCTCGAACTCGCCGCGATATTTCGCGCCCGCGATCAGCGAGCCCATGTCGAGCGACATCAGGCGGCGGTCCTTGAGCGTGTCGGGGACGTCGCCGTTGGCGATGCGAAGGGCAAGGCCTTCGGCGATCGCGGTCTTGCCGACGCCGGGTTCGCCGATCAGCGCGGGGTTGTTCTTGGTGCGGCGCGCGAGGATCTGGATCGTGCGGCGGATCTCCTCGTCGCGGCCGATGACGGGGTCGAGCTTGCCGTCGCGCGCCGCCTGCGTCAGGTCGCGCGCGAATTTCTTGAGTGCGTCATAGCGATCCTCGGCGCCCGCGGTGTCCGCGGTGCGGCCCTGGCGGACGCTGTTGATCGCGGTGTTGAGCCCCTCGGGGGTGACGCCGCCGGTCTTCAGCGCCTTGCCCGCGGCGGTGTTGAGCGAGAGCGCGAGCGCGACGAGCAGCCGTTCGACGGTAACGAAGCTGTCGCCCGCCTTGGTCGCGATCTGTTCGGCCTGGTCGAGCACGCGGACCGCGTCATTGTCGATGCCGGGCGTGGTCTGCGCGCCCGAGCCCGAGACGGCGGGGATCTTGGCGAGCGCGAGATCGGTCTCGGCCGTCGCGCGCTTCGCGTCGCCGCCCGCGGCCGCGATCAGCCCCGCGGCCATGCCCTGTTCGTCCTCGAGCAGCGCCTTCAGCAGATGCTCGGGCGCGATCCGCTGATGGTTTATGCGGATGGCGACGGTCTGCGCGGACTGGAGGAAGCCTTTCGCGCGGTCGGTGAATTTGTCGATGTTCATGGGCGTATCCCTACGATCTTTGGCCAGAGATGGTGTTGTATTTAGGCAACACAAGAGGGCGGCGTTGCATCATGCTAGGGACAAGCGCCGCGGGCCGGAATAGCGTTTATTGTCGGTGTCGAAGCAGCGTCGTCATCGCTATAAGCCCGCGCCCATGCTATATAGGTGGGGTGTCAACAGCCATTCCCCATATCTACGCCATCGGCATCGAGCCGGCCGACATCGACTTCATGGGTCACGTCAACAACGCGAACTATCTGAAGTGGGTACAGGCCGCGGTGATCGATCACTGGCAGCGTCTCGCCCCGGCCGAGGCGGTGGCGGGGCATTTGTGGGTCGCGCTGAAACACGAGATTACCTACCGCAAGCCGGCGTTCCTGGACGACGACGTGATCGCGACGGTGCTGCTCGAGAAGGTGCAGGGCGCGCGGGCGTTCTACGAGACGATCATCAAGCGCGGCGAGGATGTGCTGGCCGAGGTGAAGTCGAGCTGGTGTTGCCTGGATGCGGAGACGCTTCGGCCTTCGCGACTGGCGAGTAACGTGGTGGAGCGGTTCTTTCCGAAGGATTGAGGGGCGTTTGCCTTGGCCGTTCTCCCGCGGAGGCGGGAGTCCAGGATTATGAAGCGCTGCGCTGCTTGATCCTGGGCCCCCGCTTTCGCGGGGGAACGGGGTTTTTTGACCGGCACGTGTGACCCGTGCCGTCATTCCCGCGGAGGCGGGAAGCTAGCCTGGCTGGCCTTTGTGGGTGCCACCTTGGTTTGCCGGTCTGGATCCCCGCCTTCGCGGGGATGACGGGTTTGTGGGCTGAGTGCGGTCGTCGGTCCGGGGTCGCTCGATTGGGGCGAGCGGTCAGCCATATGCACCACCTCCCCGGCGGAGGCCGGGGTCCAGGTGGGAAGGCACTCGTGACTCCGCGTCGCCTCACGTTATTTCCGGCCCCCAACTGGGCCCCGGCCTTCGCCGGGGAGGTGGTCTAGCCGCTCACACCACTTCATACGGGACCGCGCCGCGGCGGTTGGGGTCGACGCGGATTTCGCTGGCGGCGGGCGGAAACGCGCGCTGGTCGCAGTCGGGGCGCAGGCAGATGCGGCAGGAGGCGCCGATCGGGGTGGCGATACCGCCGGTGCCGAGCGCGTCGGCGTAGATGAATTCGGACGCGTTCGCCTCTTCGCAGCCCAGCGCCACCGCATAGCGGCGCGCAGGCCGGGTATAGGTCTCGGACGGTTTCACCAGCCCCTTGGCCATCGAGACGTAGCGGATGCCGTCGCTGGTCTCGAGCAATTGCGTGAGGATGCGGTCGGGGATCGCGACCGCTTCGTGGACGATCCACAAAGGGCAGGCGCCGCCGAAGCGCGCGAACTGGAGGCGGGTGGCGGAGTGGCGCTTGGTGATGTTGCCCGCCATGTCGACGCGGCAGAAGAAGAACGGGATGCCGAGCGCGCCGGGGCGCTGGAGCGTCGAGAGCCGGTGGCAGGTCTGTTCGAAGCTGGTGCCGAAGATCCGCCGCAGCCGGTCGATGTCGTGGCGGACGCTGCGCGCCTCTGCGCGGAACCGGGCATAGGGCATGACGATCGCGCCCGCGGCGTAGTTGGTGAGCCCCGCGGTCAGCAGCGCGCGCGCGGTTTCCGATGCCATGTCGGAGGCGGCGACGATGTCGGCGATCAGATCGGCGAACTCGCCGCGCGCGACCTGATGCGCGAGCGAGAAGAGCGTGGTCTCGCCCGGCTGCGATCCGTCGAGCCGCAGCGTCGCGCCGTCATAGTCGCGTAACGGTGCTGCGAGCGCGCCCGAGATCGTCACCGAGACGCCGCGCGCCGCGAGCCGCGCCTCAAGTGCTGTGATCCGGTCGCTGCCGAGCGTCTCGCCGATTTCCTCCGCGCGGCGATCGAGCGTGTCGACATAATTGCCCGCGGCGTGAAACCAGTCGCGGACATCCTCCCAGGGGAGCCGCCCGGGTGCGCCTGACCCCGCCACGAGCCGGTCGTCGAGCGCGCGCAACTGCTCCTGCGCGCGGCGATAGGCGTCGTGCATCGCGACGAGGCGCTGGGCGAGCAAGGGCTGGTGCTTCACCGCGCGGCGGATCGCGCTCTCGTCGAGCGTGGGGGCGGCGACGCTGGTGTCGGTGACGGCTTCCAATGTCGCGACGAGCAGCGCGGTGTCGTCGGCGGCGTCGATGCTGCCCCAGTCGGCGGGGAATTCGCGCGCCAGTGTGACGAGCACCGCCTCGCTGACCGGGCGGTCGCCATTCTCGATCTGCGAGAGATAGCTGACCGAGATGCCGATCCGGACCGACATCGCCGCCTGGCTGATCCCGAGCGTGCCGCGAAGGTCGCGCAGCCGGTGTCCGACGAAGAGGCGGCGTGGGGGTGTGGTCATGCGGCGGGTGTAGTTTGCAAACATGGGTGGCACAAGTTTGCAACATTGCATTTGCGCAAAAGCTCACGCTCTGTGAAAGCCCCCAGCAGGACGGAGAGACGATGTCATCGACGATCGAAGAGCTTGAACGACGCCGCGAAGCCGCAAGAGTGGGCGGGGGTATCAAGCGGATCGGAGCGCAGCACGCCAAGGGAAAGCTGACCGCAAGGGAGCGCCTTGACGTGCTGCTGGACGAGGGATCGTTCGAGGAGCTCGACATGTATGTCGAGCATAACTGCGTCGATTTCGGCATGCAGGACCAGGTGATCCCCGGCGACGGCGTGGTCACGGGATCGGGCACGATCAACGGCCGCCTCGTCTTCGTGTTCAGCCAGGATTTCACGGTATTCGGCGGGTCGCTCAGCGAACGCCACGCGCAGAAGATCTGCAAGGTGATGGACAGCGCGATGAAGGTCGGCGCGCCGATCATCGGGCTGAACGACAGCGGCGGCGCGCGGATCCAGGAGGGCGTGGCCAGCCTTGGCGGCTATGCCGAGGTGTTCCAGCGCAATGTGCTGGCGAGCGGCGTCGTGCCGCAGCTGTCGCTGATCATGGGCCCGTGTGCGGGCGGCGCGGTGTACAGCCCGGCAATGACCGACTTCATCTTCATGGTGAAGGATTCGAGCTACATGTTCGTGACCGGGCCCGACGTGGTCAAGACGGTGACGAACGAGGTGGTCACGCAGGAGGCGCTGGGCGGTGCGGTGACGCACACGACCAAGACGTCGGTCGCGGACAATGCGTTCGAGAACGACATCGAGGCGTTGCTCGCGGCGCGCGACTTCTTCGACTTCCTGCCCGAATCAAACCGTGCGGGCGTGCCCGAGCGGCCGACCGCGGACGCGTGGGACCGGGTCGAGGAGAGCCTCGACACGCTGATCCCCGCGTCGGCGAACCAGCCCTATGACATGCACGAGCTGATCCGGAAGGTTGTCGACGAGGGCGATTTCTTCGAGACGCAGCCGGCGCATGCGGCCAACATCATCACCGGCTTCGGGCGGATCGAGGGGCGGACCGTCGGTTTCGTCGCGAACCAGCCGATGGTGCTCGCGGGCGTGCTCGACATCAACAGCTCGAAAAAGGCGGCGCGGTTCGTGCGCTTCTGCGATGCGTTCGAGATCCCGATCGTGACCTTCGTCGACGTCCCCGGCTTTCTGCCCGGCACCGCGCAGGAGCATAACGGCATCATCAAGCACGGCGCGAAACTGCTGTTCGCGTACGGCGAGGCGACCGTGCCGAAGATCACCGTGATCACGCGCAAGGCCTATGGCGGCGCGTATGACGTGATGGCGTCGAAGCATCTGCGCGGCGACCTCAACTATGCATGGCCGACCGCGGAGATCGCGGTGATGGGCGCGAAGGGCGCGGTCGAGATCATCTTCCGCGGCAAGACGCCCGAGGAGATCGCGGAGCGGACCGCGGAGTATGAGGCGCGCTTCGCCAACCCGTTCGTCGCGGCGAGCAAGGGCTTCATCGACGAGGTGATCCAGCCGCATTCGACACGGCGGCGGATCGCGCTGGGGCTGCGAAAGCTGCGCGGCAAGCAAGTCGAGAATCCGTGGAAGAAGCATGACAACATCCCGCTCTGAGGGGGCGGCTTGTTGGGTCATGCCAAGCACATTATCATGTCATGCGAAGGAGTCGTGACATGCAGACCGAACGCGTGACGTTTCTGACCACCCCCGATCACAAGGCGGCGCTCGACGCGTTTGCGGCGAGCAACGGCATGTCCGTGGGGCATGTCGTTCGCGAGGCAACCTCGCGCTATGTCGTCGAGGGCGACATGACCGAGGACGACCGCTTCAAGCTGTTGATCCACGAACTCGACGAGGCGCTTCCGGCGATGCACGCCGCGCTCGATGCGGCGATCGAGGGGCAGCAGCGTCTGCGCGCCGATATCGACGCCAGGCTGCGTGACGCCGGCCTGCTCGACGCGGAGCGTGTCGCATGAGCATGATCGGCGACGCGATGCGGACGATCGAGTCCGTCATCCTGCTCCGCAGCAAGGTCGAGCGATTGAACGAGGAACTTGCCGCGACCAACGGGCAGGTGCGACGCGTGGTCGACTCGGTCATCCAGATCAACGGACGCCTGATCCGCCTGGAAACGTTCGAGGAAATGCGGTCCGGGATACGGCCGACCCCGAGGATCGAGCAATGATCGCGCTTCTGCTTCTCCAAGCCGCGGCTGCGACAAGCACAGCAACGCCCGCGTGGAAGCTCGCCGACCGGACCAATGCGGCGGGGGTGCGCAGCATTTCCACCTCGGTCACGGGCAATGACGGGCTGTCGCGGTTCGTCGTGAAGTGCGACGTCGGCACCGAGTCGATCGTGTCGATCCAGTTCATCCAGCCGCAGTCGCTGGGGCAGGGCGCGGACAAGCCGGTCGCGGTGCGCTTCGATGGCGGGCCGGCCTTCACCTATAACTGGCAATTTCCGGGGACGGGGACGTACATCACCGATCCCGTGGCGATCACGCGGCTGACGACGTTCCTGGTGAAATCGAAGACGTTGCGGGTCGAGGCGACCAATGGCGCAGGCTTTGCGGTGCAGGCCAATTTCGCCGCGCCGGCGAGCGATGCGATGGTGCGGCAGGTGCTGGGGGTGTGCGGCTATACGCTGGGCGTCGTGCCGCCGCCGCCGCCTGCGCCGCCCGCGGCGGAGGATGCGCAATGACTTTGGGCCGCCTCAACCATGTCGGGGTCGCGACGCCGTCGATCGCGAAGTCGGTCGAGACGTACCGGGTGCTGCTCGGTGCGACTGTGATCGGGGAGCCGTTCGACCTGCCTGCGCAGGGCGTGAAGGTGTGCTTCATCGATGCGCCGAATACGCAGATCGAGCTGATCGAGCCCTATGACGAGAGTTCGCCGATCGCGGGGTTCCTGCGCAAGAACCCGGCGGGGGGGCAGCATCATGTGTGTTTCGAGGTGCCCGATATCGCGGCCGCGGTCGCGGAGCTGAAGGCGAAGGGGGCGACGGTGCTCGGCGAACCGCGGATCGGCGCGCATGGCACGCCGATCGTGTTCGTCCACCCGAAGGACTTTGGCGGGATGCTCGTCGAGTTGATGGAGACGCCGGGGGAGGATCATTGACCCTGCATCCTTTGTCCGTTGGTGCTGGGCGTGGTCGGAGTGCGTGGGACTCAGGCCCTTCGACTTCGCTCAGGGCGAACGGCGGGGGTGGGGCATGCCCTTCGACTTCGCTCAGGGCGAACGGCGGGGGTGGGGCATGCCCTTCGACTTCGCTCAGGGCGAACGGGTGGGGTGGGGCTTGCCCTTCGGCTTCGCTCGGGGCGAACGGAAGGGGCGTGGCTAGCCGACTGGGGCGTAATCGATGGGGGAGACTGGCATGACCGCCTATGAGCATATCCTGAGCGAGCGGCGTGGCGACGTGCTGGTGCTGACGCTCAACCGGCCCGACCGGCTGAATGCGGCGCCGCCGGCGATGTTCGAGGAGATCGCGGCCGCGGTCGCCTCGCTCGACGGTGCGCGGGCGGTGCTGATCGCGGGTGCGGGGCGGGCGTTCTGTTCGGGCGCGGATGTCGGCGGCGGGGCGCTGGGGTCGGATGATCCGGGTGCGGCGACCTATCAGGCGCTGACCGGCAGCTATAATCCGGCGATGGCGGCGATCGCCGATCTGGGCGTGCCGGTGGTGAGCGCGGTGCGCGGGCCGGCGGCGGGAATCGGGTGCAGCCTCGCTCTTGCCGCGGATTTCTGTGTCGCGAGCGAGAGCGCGTATTTCCTCCAGGCGTTCGTCAATATCGGGCTGGTACCCGATGGCGGCGCGTCGTGGATGCTGCCGCGGCTGATCGGCCGCGCGCGTGCGACCGAGATGATGATGCTGGGTGAGCGGGTGCCCGCGGCCAAGGCGCTCGACTGGGGGATGGTGCACAAGGTCGTCGCAGACGACGCGCTCGACGCCGAGGCGTTCGCGCTGGCGGAGCGGCTCGCGGCGATGCCGACGGTGGCATTGGGGCTGATGCGGCGTGCCATCACCGCGGCGTATGCGAGCGATTATGCGGGTGCGATGGAGGCCGAGGCGGTCAACCAGCGGGCCGCGCGCGGGTCTGCGGATTCGATGGAGGGCGGGATCGCGTTCCTGACGAAGCGCAAGCCGGTGTTCACGGGGACGTGACCACGCGCGCTTCTCGTTCCCCGGCGGAGGCCGGGGCCCAGGCTCGATGCGCAGCATCGCACGCGCTGCCGCGCGCGATTTATTTTAGGGCTGGGCCCCGGCCTTCGCCGGGGAACTAGAGTATGACTGATAAACCGAATCCGACGCTTGCCGAGTGGGAGGCTGCCGCCGCGAAAGAGGTGAAGGGCGCCGACCTGACCTGGGCGACGCCCGAGGGGATCGACGTCAAGCCGCTCTATACCGCGGCGGACGTGACCGCCGACCCCGGCCTCCCGGGGTTCGCGCCGTTCACGCGTGGGGTGCGGGCGTCGATGTATGCGGGGCGGCCGTGGACGATCCGGCAATATGCGGGGTTCTCGACCGCGGAGGCGTCGAACGCGTTCTACAGGCGGAATCTTGCCGCGGGGCAGAAGGGGCTCTCGGTCGCGTTCGATCTGGCGACGCATCGCGGCTATGACAGCGACCATCCGCGGGTGACGGGCGATGTCGGCAAGGCCGGCGTCGCGATCGACAGCGTCGAGGACATGAAGATCCTGTTCGACGGCATCCCGCTCGACAAGATGTCGGTCAGCATGACGATGAACGGCGCGGTGATCCCGATCCTCGCCTTCTTCATCGTCGCGGGCGAGGAGCAGGGCGTGCCCCGGCACTTGCTCGACGGGACCATCCAGAACGACATCCTCAAGGAGTTCATGGTCCGCAACACCTATATCTACCCGCCCGAGCCGAGCATGCGGATCATCTCGGACATCTTCGGCTACACCAGCCGCGAGATGCCCAAGTTCAACAGCATCTCGATCAGCGGCTATCACATGCAGGAGGCGGGGGCGACGCAGCTCCACGAGCTCGCCTTCACGATCGCCGACGGCATGGAATATGTGAAATACGGCGTCGCGAGCGGGCTCGACATCGACAAGTTCGCCGGGCGGCTGTCGTTCTTCTTCGCGATCGGCATGAACTTCTTCATGGAGATCGCCAAGCTGCGTGCGGCGCGCGTGCTGTGGCACCGCGCGATGACCGAGCTGGGCGCGCAGGACGAGCGCTCGAAGATGCTGCGCACGCATTGCCAGACGAGCGGCGTGTCGCTGACCGAGCAGGACCCGTACAACAACGTCATGCGCACGACGATCGAGGCGATGGCGGCGATGCTGGGGGGCACGCAGTCGCTCCACACCAACGCGCTCGACGAGGCGATCGCGCTGCCGACCGACTTTTCCGCGCGGATCGCGCGCAACACGCAGATCGTGCTGCAGGAAGAGACGGGGATGACCAAGGTCGTCGATCCGCTGGGCGGCAGTTACTATGTCGAGAGCCTGACGCAGAGCCTGGTCGATGGCGCGTGGACGCTGATCGAGCGGATCCAGGCCGAGGGCGGGATGGCGAAGGCGGTCGCGGCGGGCTGGCCCAAGGCGATGATCGAGGAGGCCGCCGCGGGACGCCAGGCGCGCGTCGATCGCGGCGAGGACGTGATCGTCGGGGTCAACAAGTACAAGCTCGCCGAGCAGGACGCGATCGAGATCCTCGACGTCGACAATGTCGCGGTGCGCGCAGGCCAGGTCGAGCGGATCGCGCGGGTGAAGGCGACGCGGGACGAGGAGGCGTGCCGCGCGGCGCTCGATGCGCTGCGCGAGGGCGCGAAGGGGTCGGAGAACCTGCTCGCGCTCGCGGTCGAGTGTGCGCGGGCGCGGGCGACGCTCGGCGAGATCTCGTCGGCGATGGAGGATGTGTTCGGACGCTATGGCACGCAGCCGACGCCGGTGTCGGGCGTCTATGGCGGCGCGTATGAGGATGATGCGCGCTGGACGCGGCTGACCGACGGGGTCGAAGCGACCGAGCGGCGGCTGGGACGCAAGCCCCGCATGCTGGTCGCCAAGATGGGGCAGGACGGGCATGACCGCGGCGCCAACCTCGTCTCGTCGATGTTCGGCGATCTGGGGTTCGAGATCGTGCCGGGCGCGCTGTTCCAGACCCCGGCGGAGGTCGCCGCGCTCGCGCTCGCCAAGGACGTCGACGTGGTCGGTGCGTCGAGTCTGGCGGCGGGGCACAAGACGCTGATCCCCGAGCTGATCGGCCACCTGCGCGAGGCGGGGCGCGCGGATATCAAGGTGATCGCGGGTGGCGTTATTCCCGCACAGGACTATCAGGCGCTGCGTGATGCCGGGGTCCAGGCGATCTTCGGACCCGGCACCAACCTGATCCAGGCCGCCGAGGACGTGTTGAAGCTCCTTGGCCATAATATGGGCCCGCAAGAGGAAGCCGCAGAATGACCGATACGATGATCCGCACGAGCCCCTCCGGTGACGGCTATGGGGCGCCTGCGAGCCCCTCCCCTTCAGGGGAGGGGTTGGGGTGGGGTTCCGCCGCGAGCGCGACGTCGGATATGCGGACGGGGGGGGGCCCCCCCCCCCCCCCCCCCCCCGCCCGGGGGGGGGGGGGGGGGGGGGGGGGGGGGGCGCGGGGGGCGGCGGGCGGGGGGGGGGGGGGGGGGGGGGCGGGCGGGGGGCGGCGGGGGGGGGGGCGGGGGGGGTGGGGGGGGGGGCAGGAGACGAGCGCGGAAACGACACCACAC